>NZ_BCRO01000103.1 GCF_001552635.1 Actinomadura hibisca NBRC 15177
GACGTCCCCCCAGGAAACACAGCCGCTTTCGCCGCAGGCGACCCACCGACTCAATCTGTGGGGGTGTACACGAGACCAACAACCTCAACCCGCGCCCCGCACCCGACCAACAACCCCAGCCCGCGCAGGGTTAAGGCCACGTGCCCAACGACCCCAGCCCGCGCGGGTTTCTCCACCTGACCAGCAACCCCAACCCCGCGCCCCGCGCCCGATCAACAACCCCCGCCCCGCGCAGGTTGGTGCAGATATCCAGCACCCCCAGCCCGCGCGAGTTTTCCGCACCCGACACTGACCATCGGGAGCGTCCCTCCGCTGCGGTGCCGGGCCGTGCGGCCCCGCGATGATCAGAGCAACGGCGTCACCCGATCTCTGATTCCGCACCACAGGCCATCGCAGGACGGCCGGGGCAGTTCGGGCAGGCGTCCCGCCCTCACCCGCGAGGCGCGGTGACGCAGTGACGCAGTGACGCGGTGAGACGCCCCGCGCGTGCCCGTCCCGCCGCTCAGATCGTTTCCTTGAGGAACCGGTAAGCAAGGGGAACCCCCCTCCTCCGAACCGACCGGCCCCACCGCATCGGTGCGATGGAGCCGGTAGCGGGGTGTCAGCGGGTCCGGTAGTTCACCCAGGCCCGTCCCGCTTCGGCGGCTTGGGCACGGAAACCCCTTGCTTCGTCGGGGCCGTAGAGCGCCTTGTACTCGCGGAACAGGCTCCACAGTGCCGCGAGTCCGGTGACGGCGTCAGCGGGTGCGGTGGTCCAGCCGGGATGGGTGTTCACCAGAGCCTCGGCCTGGGCGGGAGTGTGTCCGGCCTCGATGAGGCGGGGTACCAGGAACGCCGCGTCGATCCAGGACGCGCCCGCGCAGGCGAACGCCCAGTCGACCACCTTCACGCCACCGGTGGTGACCTGGAAGTTGCCGGGGTGCGGGTCGTAGTGCACCAGGAACGGTCCGGCCGCCGTCTCCGGGACGAACCCGGCCACGGCCTCGGCGTACATCGCCCAGTGCGCACCGGGGAGCTGCTTGTCCGCCAGGGCGGCGGCCTTGTCCTGGAGCGCTGCCAGGTTGTCGGCCACCGGGGGCATGCTCTTCTCCCCGGTGCGCAAGGAGTTGAGCCGCCGCAGGGCAGCCAGGACGCCGGGAAGGTCGGGTGAGCCGGGCGACAGATCGGCGTCGCGGCCGTCCAGGTGCTCCAGCAGCAGCGACACCCAGCCCTCGGACTCGATCGACCACAGCAGCCGGGGTGCGGGCGTGGTCTCGCTGAGCGTCTGGTTGGCGGTGCGCTCGCGTCGGTACAGCCGGACGGCGGGGTGGTCGGCCGGGATCGCCTTGAAGAAGAGCAGGCAGTCGGCGGTGTGCAGACGCGCCGTCAACCCCGGCATCAGCCCGCCGGTGATCGGCTCGGCCTTGACGATCTGACCGCACCGGACTTCGATCGCGGCACGGTGCGACTCGGGAACGGCGTCCCAGCGCAGAGCGGGCATCGTCAGACTTCCTTCGGGTCGTCGAAGCAACCGGCGTAGCACTGGCTGCACTTGCTGGAAGGAACCCACAGCTCGGGGTCCACCTCGATCCCGGCCGCCCGCATGGCGGCGACCGTGGCGCCGATCGCCTCGGCCTCGCGTGTGGTCGCGCCGATCGTGGCGGGGTCGGTGGGGGCGTGGTGGATGAACCTGTCCGCCACGCGCTCGCAGAACGCCGCGTACTCGCGGGTGTGCAGGATGAAGGCGTGCCAGCCGATGTCCACGGTCTCCGAGGGCGACAGACCGGTGCCGGGATTGAGCGCGCACGCCTGGAGGAAGCCCAGGGCCTGGACCATGATGCGTTCGGCGAAGTGCTCGGACACGTTGCGTTCCCCGCAGATCCGGCCTACCAGGCGAGCCATCAACTCCGCAGGGATCAGGGACGCGGGGTCCTCGCTGTGCGCGGCCTTGGTCGGTCGTTGCGCGGTGACGGTCACGGACTCCTCCATGAGCCTTAGGGCACGGCTGGTCGCCGTACCTGGAAGCTCCGACCGGTCGTGCCCGCCGCGTGGCGTGGTCTGTCGAAGCCCATGGCTTGGACGCTAGGAGCGTTCGATCGAGCCGATCCAGGAAGTTGAACGATGTTGAATCAGTCGGTGGTGGCCAGTTCGGTCATCGCCTGAGTGATGAGGCCCCGAGCGGCCCGGCCGTATACGGCGGATGAGGCCAGCCGATCGAAGGCCCTGCGGTACACGGCTATCTCGCGGGGTTGCGTGAGCCGGACCTCCGCCGACACCGTCTCGAAGATGACCTCGCGGTCGTCCATGATCCAGAATCCGTGCAGCGGAAAGAACCCGTGTTCCGCGCGGGTGGGGATGATTCCCAAATGCAGGCGAGGAAGGGAGGAGAGTGCAAGGAGTCGATCCAGCTGCCCTCGGATGACGTCGACGGGAACGACTCCGATGGTCAGTGCCGTTTGGGTGACCACCATGTGGAATTTCCTGTCGCCCTGATAGAGGATTCCCTGCCGTTCCATGCGAGCCTGTACGCCCGCCTCGACATCATCGGGCAGGCGATGGAAGTCGACGGTCATGGACAGCATCGCATGGGCGTACTCGGCCGTCTGGAGCAGGCCGGGCACGAACATGGGCTCGAAGACGCGAAAGAACTTTGTCTTCGCCTCCAGTTGAACGCTGGCGTTCTGGCGTCGTCGCGTTCCTGAACGAAGTTGCCTGCGCCACTCCACGAACATCGTGTCGATGGAGCGGACGGTGGCTATCAGATCCTCAAGTTCGTGCTCGGCGTCGCAGGCGGTGCACCACTTGCGAACATGCTCTTCGGAAATGTTGATCGTGCCATGTTCGATCTTGGAGACGAGGGTGTAATGCCAGCCGGCCTGAGCGGCCAGCGCCCTGCCCGTCAGGCCGACGTCCTTGCGAATGTCTCGCAGGCGGGCTCCAAGGGCTTCTCGGGCTTGACGAGCAGGGGTGGACACGTGGAGAGGCTACCGGCTCACGTACTGAGCGAAGGGCACAGCCCTGGGCCAAGCGACATCGCGCACGGCCCGGTAACGGGCCAGGGCTTCTGGGTCCTGCTCCACCGCGAACCCCGCCGAACGGCCATCTGCTTTGAAAAGGCTGAGAACGAGTCGATCGTCATCCAGCAGCCAGCAATCTTCGTCCGGCAACGGAATGTCCGCCGCCAGGTCGCGCGGTAGATACCGAACATCCTCCCCGGCTGAGACGTTGAGCGGTGTGACGCTGATGCTCCATCGCGTGTATTCCGTATGGGGCTCGGTCACCAAGCGGACGCGTTGGACCTCGACACCACTTTCGGTCAGCTCGCGAATGAACTTGAGCCAGTCTTCCAGCCAGGCGAAGTCGTCGGCCTCGCCGTTCCGCCACCGGGCTAGCGGAGCCTCTTCGAACTCCACGTTGTAGGTGTCGCGCAACTCCAGATGCCATGCTCGTCTGGCTGAACGAAGCATGGTTTGGAACTGGTGGTATTCGATTGGCTCCATGTAACTCCTCACACCAGCAGGGCCATGGCCTTCCTGGGGATCTCCACGCAGGTTTCGTGGTCCGGGATGTCCATCTGTTGAAGAATGTCGTCGTCCGGTACGCGGACGCCCTTGATGATGTAGTTGCCCTTGTCGTTGACGTGGACGATGGGCGGTGCCAGGTTCACGACCTCCCCGCTCATGCCGTCCTTGGCGAGATGGGTCATCAGGCGCGGGGGCACCTCCACGAGGGTCTCGTCGTCGGACAGGTCGAGACGGCTGATCAGTTCGGAGTCCGTGACGATCCAGCCCTGGACGATGTACGAGTCGCGAGCGGTCGCGTACAACGTGGGGCTCTGGCCGCTGGTCGTTTCCTTGCCCAGGAACACCAGGCGCATGATCGGTCCTCTCCACGTGCGTTGAACGAAGTTGCACAGTGACCGTGATGGTCGAACGTCTCGCCCGGACCGTCAAGGGGGAGTTGCAGGCGGCGGGCAACAATTTCGGGGTGGGGTGCGTCCAAGCGGGTGGGGCGGCATGATCTTAGGGCTGCCTCGACGCCCCCCCCGGAGGGACACCGAATGGCCGAACCCCTGCTGCCCGACGATCCCACCCGCGTCGGGAGCTACGAGCTGCTCGGCCGTCTCGGTGACGGTGGGCAAGGGTCGGTCTATCTCGGCCAAAGCCCCGGCGGGCAGCAGGTCGCCGTCAAGTTGCTGCACGCCCGGCTCAGCCGCGACCCCCAAGCCCGGTCGCGGTTCGTGCGTGAACTGGAAGTCGCCGAGCGCGTCTCCGGGTTCTGCACCGCGCAAGTGCTGGACGCCGACATCGACGGTGATCGGCCCTACATCGTCAGCGAATTCGTGGACGGTCCCTCGCTCACCGATCTCGTGCGCGAGCGCGGGCCCATGGACGCCGGGGCGCTGCTCCGGCTCGCCATCGGCACCGCCACCGCCCTCGCCGCCATCCACCGCGCCGGGATCGTGCACCGCGACTTCAAGCCGCCCAACGTCCTGATCGGGCGGGACGGCGCGCGCGTCATCGACTTCGGGATCGCGCGGGCGCTGGACTCCGCCGCCCTCACCGCCACCAGCCAGGTCGTCGGCACCCCCGCCTACATGGCGCCCGAGCAGATCGCGGGCGGTGCGATCGGGCCCGCCGCCGACGTCTTCGCCTGGGGCGGGACGATGTTGTTCGCCGCCACCGGGCGCGTCCCGTTCGGCGGCGACTCCATCCCGGCTGTGCTCCACGCCGTGCTGAACGCCGAGGCCGACGTGCGTGCGTTGCCCGGCCCCCTCGCCGCGCTGGTCGGGTCCTGCCTGGCCAAGGATTCCGCGCGGCGGCCGACGAGCGCGCAGGTCGTGACGCGGCTGCTCGGCCTGGTCGGCGCGCAGGACGTCGAAACCGCTCTTGCGCCCGGTGCCACGCTCGTCTTGTCCGCCTCTGACAAGGGGCTGTTCCCCTCGCAGCTCACCCAGCCGTCCGTGCAACCGCAGCGGCGCAGAGTGCGTGCGGCGGTGCTGGCGGTCGGGGCCGTCGCCGCTGTGATCGTCGTGCCGGTCGTGCTGCTGAATTCAGGCGGCGGCAAGGGGACGGCAGGGGCCAAGGGTGCCACCAAGACCGTCAAGGTCGCGTTCATGGGCCCGTTGACGGGTGACACGGCCCACCTCGGCGTCCCCATGCGCGACGGGGCCCGAGCGGCGGTCCAGGCCCACAACGACAAGAACCCCGCCGTCCGCGCCCAGCTCGTGGAGTTCGACACCCGGGGCAACGCGGACGTGGCGCAGATGGCGGCCCGCCGGGCCGTGGACTCCGGTGTGGTCGCCGTCGTCGGGCCCTCCCTCAGCGCCGAGACCAACGCCGCCGTTCCCGTCCTGGAGCAGGCCGGGATTCCCAGCGTCTCGCCCGCCGCCTCCAACCCCACGCTGGTCGAACGGGGCTGGAAGACCTGGCACGCCGTCGTCCCCGACGCCAAGGTCGCCGCCGCCGCGCTCGGCGACCTGGCCGCCAAGCAGGGCAAGGGGAAGAAGGCGCTGCTGGTCGAGGACGAGCAGGTCTACTCCCAGACCGTCGCCAACCAGGTGTTCGCGCGGCTCGGCCTGGCCGGGGTGGTCCCCAAGCGGATCTCGGTCAGGACCGAGGACACCGACTTCGGCGCGGCCGTCGCGGAGATGAAGAAGTCCGGCGCCGACAGCGTCGTCTACGGCGGGAACTACCCCGAAGCGGCGCGGCTGGTGAAGCAGGCCCGCGCCGCCGGGGTGACGGCCCGCTTCTTCCTGTCCGACGCCGCCCTGGACAAGGTCTACATCGAGCGGGCCGGGCGGCAGGCCGCCGAGGGCACCGTCTTCACCTGCTCCTGCCTGCTCGCCGGGCAGCGCGCGCCGGACTCCGCCGTGCCCGGGTACGCGAAGTTCACCGACGCGTTCGCCAAGGTCAGCCGGGAGCGCCCGCCCGCCTACGCCGCCGACGGCTACGACGCGGCGGGCGTCCTCATGGCGACGCTCGCCGACCGCAAGGACACCGCCAAGGCGATCAACAACGCGCTGCGCGAGGTCAACTACACCGGCGGCGTCACCCCGCGCGTCCGGTTCACCGACAAGGGCGAGATCATCGACGGCGCCGTCTACGCCTACCGGGCCCGCGACGGCGAACTCGACCTGCTCGGTGAGGCCGGGAAGGTCACGAACCCCTGAGCAGGTTCGCGCGCTGGCGGGCGGCCTCGTAGAGCACCACGGTCGCGGCGTTGGCCGCGTTCAGGGAGCTGGCCGCGCCGGTGATCGGGATGCGCGCCATCACGTCGCACTCCTCGCGCCACCCCGCGCTGAGCCCGGCCGTCTCGTTGCCGATGGCCAGCAGGACCGGGCCCGTGAGGTCCAGGTCGGCGATGTCGGCCGTGCCGTGCTCGTCGGTGCCGACGATCGTGAGCGGCACGCCCTGCGCGCGCACGTCGGCCGCCCACTGGAGCACCTCGCGGTGCGAGCGGGACCGCACCACCGGCACGGCGAACAACGAGCCGGTGGACGCGCGCACCGACTTCGGGTCGTACGGGTCGGCCGCGTGCCCGGTCACGAACACGCCCGCCCCGCCGAACGCGTCGGCCGACCGGACCATCGAGCCGATGTTGCCGGGCGTGGTCGGCCGGTCGAACACCAGCCCCAGGAAGTCGGGACCTGCGGTGACGCGGGCCGGATCGTCCTCCGGCAGCCCGACGACGGCCAGCAGCTCCGGCACGTCCTCGTCCTTGTCGCTCAGCTCGCCGATCAGCTCCGGCGTCATCGCGACGTGCTCGCCGCCCGCCGCGTCGAGCAGCTCCGACGCCCACCGCGACAGGGAACGTTCGGCGTTGTAGATCAGGGCGCGCACCGGCCAGCCGTGCTCGACCGCCAGCGTGATCGGCCGGACCCCCTGCACCAGGAACTCGCCCGCGCGCTGCCGCTTGTTGCGGTTGCCCAGCAGCGCCTGCCACTGCTGGAAGCGCGCGTTGCGCCGCGTGATCCGCAGTGCCTCGCCCATCCCACCTGCCTCAACCCTCGCCGTCCGGACCGGTCGAGTCTGCCACGGACGGCGGCGACCGGGAGGGCGGGCCCTCCCGGTCCGCGCGGTCAGGCTTCGGCGGGGGGCTCCTCCTCCAGGAGGTCGTCGAACTCGCCGTCCTTCACGCCCGCGACGAAGGCGTCCCACTCGGCCTCGGTGAAGTAGAGGATGGGGCCTTCCTCGTTCTTGGCGTCCCGCATGACGACGGCGCGCTCGCCGAAGTCCTTGTGGTTCACCGGCACGTCCTTGCCGTCGATGAACTCGATGATGACGCCGTCGCTGATGAACGGTTCCTGCTCGGTCACACGCACACCTTCTTCGTCCGGTGTTGGTCGCCCACAGCGTAGTGCGAAGGGCCGCGCCGTGGTGGCCCGGTGACGGGCGGTGTCGTGCGGCCGGAGCCGGACGCGCGGGCGCGCGAGCCCGTTCTCGCGGGCGCGGGGGAGCCCCGGCCGCCTTCTGGGAGCTGCGGCCGGGGCTCCGGTTCGGGGGAGGGTTACGGCCGGTTGTAGCCGACGGTGTAGGAGCCGGAGCCGCTGTAGGCGTGCACCCGGTAGCGGTAGGTCCCGGCGGTCCCGTTGTAGTTGATCGTCTCGTCCGGGCCGGGGCTGGTGGACTGGGCGACCGTCGTCCAGGTCGAGCCGGACAACTTCTGGAGGTACAGGTCGAAGTCCACACCCGCCGGGCCGTCCAGACAGCCCGCGTGCGCGCCCGCGCCGGAGCTGAAGCCCGCGCTCGGCTGGTACTGGTTCGCGCCGCTGCTCAGCGTGCCGTTGACCCGCGTGGTGTAGCCGCTGCATCCGGTCGGGGGCTCGCCCGGACCGCCGCCGTCGGTGATGAGCTGGCGGCCCTGCCCGGCCAGGATGGACAACACCTCGGTGACCGGCTGGAAGTAGGTCGAGTCGCCCGAGCCCTGGCCGTCGCGGCAGGTGCCCGAGCCACCGGAGGTGATGCCCTGCGCCTGCCCGCCGGTCTGGGTGATCAGCGCGCCGCCCGAGTCGCCGGGGTCGGCGCAGATGTTGGTGCGGATCAGCCCGGTGACGGTGCCCTCGGCGTAGTTGACGGTCGCGTTGAGCTGCTGGATCGTGCCGCACCACAGCTGGGTGTTGGTCGTGGAGCCCGACCGGCAGACGGCGGTGCCGACCGGCGCGGCCGTCGCGCCCCGCACCGTCTCGTAGGTGCCGTTCCAGCGGTTCACCTTCGGCGTCGGCGTCCACTGGCTGTTGGTGTTCACCCAGGCGTAGTCGTTGCCGGGGAACGAGGAGCCGCCGAAGGAACCCTGCGCGACCTGGTTGGCGCCGCTGGTGGTCTCGCCGGTGTCGCCGCAGTGACCGGCGGTGACGAACCCGCCGGTCACCGAGAACGCGATGGAGCAGCCCGCCGACGGCGTCCAGTAGCGCTCGCCGCCGACCAGGTCGTACAGCGGGCGCGGCCGCTCGCTGCTGCGCTCGACGCGGACGGCGGCGGCGTCCACCCCGGCGGCCTTCACGAACTTCGCGCCGTCGGCGGCGGAACGGGCGTTGACCACGACGGTGTTGGTGGCGGCGTCCACGTACCAGGAGGTCACCGACTTGGCGGCCGACCGGGAGTGGGCGTTCAGCGCGTCCTGGACCGAGCCGAGGGCGCGCTCGCTGCGGCGCACCACCCGGGGCTCGGCCCCGGCGGCGCGGATGGCGGCGGTCTCGGCCTCGTCGGTGGTGGCGACGACGACCTTCGACCCGGTGACGTAGGCGCCGCCGAACGAGGCGCCGAGCTTGACGCGGAGGTTCTTCTGGACGCGTGCCGCGCGGTCGTCCGGGGGTGCCGGAGCGGCCGGGGCGGCTGCCTGGACGCGGGCGGGCGCGGCAGGGGTGGCCGCGCCGCTCGCGTGCACCGGGCTCGCCGTGGCCGCGACCAGTGCGGTCGCGGCGGCGACTCCCAGCAGCAGGGGTGTGCGGGACATGTGCTCTCCTGGGTCGTGCGGGGATGGGGAGAGAGGTTCGGGGCGCCCTTGGCCGGGACTGTACGGACGGGGCACAGGGCCGACAACGAATCGACGGAAGGGGATTTTTCACCCGGATTTGCGTTGTCCTCGAACGCTCCGCGCGGCATCGGCGAAGCAGGAGTGATCCCCCCACACGGAAGGCACCCCATGACGCCACGGAGCCGGAGTTGACGGCGGCGACCTCGCAGCGGGCGTCCGACGCCGCGATCATCCGGGCCGCCCTGCGCGAGCCGGAGGACTTCGCCGCGCTGTTCGACCGCTACTACACGATGATCCACGGGTACGCGGCGCGGCGGCTGGGCGCGAGCCTCGCCGACGACGTGGCCGCCGAGACGTTCCTGGTCGCCTTCGACCGGCGCGCCAGCTACGACCTCGACCGGCCGGACGCGCGGCCCTGGTTGTACGGCATCGCCTCCAACCTCATCGCCCGGCACGGCCGCGCCGAGGTCCGCCTGTACCGGGCGCTGACCCGCACCGGCCCGGACGCCCCCGCCGACAGCCACGCCGACCGCGTCGCCGGACGGGTGGACGCGCAGGCCGTGCGCGGCCCGCTGGCGGCGGCGCTGGCGGACCTCGCGCCCGGCGACCGCGACGTGCTGCTGCTGGTGGCCTGGGGCGGGTTGTCCCTGGCCGAGGCGGCGCAGGCGCTCGCCGTCCCCGCCGGGACGGCCCGCTCCCGGATGCACCGGGCGCGCAAGAAGATCCGCGCCGCGCTCGGCGACAGCGACCCCACGACCCTCGGAGAGGACCCGGCATGAACGACCTGGAGATCCTGCACGACTCCTGGGAGGCCCCCGGGCCCCCGGCCGACACCGCCCGCACCGCCGCCCGCGCCGCGCTCATGGAGCGGGCGAAGGCCGCGCACACCGAGCCCCTGCGCACCGAGCCCGCGCACGGCAGGCCCGCCAAGAAGCGCACGGCCCGGCGGCCCCGCCTCCGGACGCGGTTCGCCGTGGTGGGCCTGGCCGCCGCCGCCATCACCGCCGGTGCGGTCGTCATCGCCCCGTTCGACGACGAGTCGGGCGGCCGCGCCCCGGGCTCGTCGCCGGTGGACGCGTTGCAGCTCCTCGGCAGGGCCGCCGCCGCCGCCGAGCACCGCGAGTTCACGCCGCCGCGCCCGGACCAGTGGATCTACACGCACTACCGGAACGTGAAGGAGCCGCAGCGCTGGCCGATGCACGACGAGAACGACCCCGGCGAGATCCGGTACTACGAGGAGCAGTGGACGCGGGCCGACGGCGGCGCGTCGGCGTTCCTTGAGGACGGCAAGCTGGAGGTCGAGAACGGGACGGAGGTGCCGAAGGCCGCCTGGCCGCCGCAGGACTACGCCGGGCTCGCCGAACTCCCGACCGACCCCGGCAAGCTGCTGGCACTGGCCTACGAGCACGGCCGGTCCGAGGGCGCGAAGGGGAGCCGTGCGGGCACGGGGGTGGTGGAGGAGCGCTACGTCGAGTCCACGGAGGTGGGCGGCGAGCCGAAGCCCACGCCCCCGCCGCCGTCCGGCTGCACGGCCGACCCGAAGACCGAACGCGACAACGCGGCGTTCGACAACCTGGCCGCCGTCCTGGGCACCCAGCTGCCGCCGCCCAAGCTGGAGGCCGCCGTCTACCGCGCCATGAGCAGGGTGCCCGGAGCCGCCGCCATGCGGACGCTGAAGCTGGACGGCGGACGGCCCGGGATCGCGCTCGGCCGCCGCCAGCACGGCTGGCAGCTCTACGAGGTCCTGTTCGACGCCCGCACCTACCGCTACGCGGGGGAGCGCACCACCGCCTACCGCGACCCGCGGGAGATCCTGGAGCGGTGCCGCGTGCTCAGTAACAGCGGCGGCAACATGCGCGTCGTGTCGGTCGGCGTCGTGGACAAGGCGGGGCAGCGGCCCTGACCGGCGGCGGCCCGCCTGCTCACCCGCTAGAAGCCGGTGAGCAGGCGGGCGGCCGACACCTCCAGGCGCGCCTGGGCCTCCTCGACCGTGGAGTGCCCGCGCAGGATCTCGATCATCTCCATCGTCCACACGCTGGACAGCGCCTTGGCCACGGTGCGGCGCGGGTCGTCGGCGGCGACCCGCGCGTCCGGCCCGACCGCCGCGCGCAGCAGCAGCCCGGTCATGCGGTCGCCGAAGTCGGTCTTGACGTCCGACAGCAGCAGCGAGCGGATCAGCGCCTCGGCGAGTTCCGGCTCGCGCATCAGCCCGCGCGTGGCGCGCATCAGCACCTCCACCGCCCGGTGCGGCGCGTCGTCGGTGCGCGGCGGGCGGCGCTCGATGCTGCCCTCCAGCAGGTCCAGCTCCTCGCTGACCACCGCGACGACCAGGTCCATCTTGGAGGGGAAGTAGCGGTACAGGGTGCCGAGCGCGACCCCGGCGCGCTCGGCCACGTCGCGCATCTTCATGGTCTCGACGCCGCCGCGCGAGGCCAGCGCCGCGCCCACCTGGATGATGCGCTTGCGGCGCTCGTGCTGGCTGCGCGAGCGCGCGCCGGCGGGACGCTCCGGCGTCTGCTCGTCGGTCGTCGCCGGCTCTGCGGTCACGGTCGTTCCCCCTTCGGATGCGGGCACGGCCGCCCCATGCTGTGTCGGCCCCCGCCCTAGGGTACAGGGCTTGTGAGAACGTGTTATCTGATTGCGTCAAGGCGGTGCCGCCACCACACCTTCCGAGCCGCGCTGGCCTCGCTCACACCGGTGTTCAGCCGGGTGCTCCCGGCGATGATCACACCTCTGGACACTGACTAGAATCTGTTCTAGTTTTGCCGCCGGGAGGTGGCGATGACGACCGTGGCACGACTGCTGGCGGACCGGGCCTCCGCGGACGCCCCGGGCCTGCGCTGCGCCGACGACGGCCGCGCCTGGACGTGGCGGGAGACCGTCGCCGAATGCGCGGCCCGCGCCGCGTGGCTCAAGACGGGGCTGAAAGCAGGGGCCCCGGTGCACGTGGGCGTCCTGCTCGACAACGTCCCCGAGCTGGTGTTCCTGCTGGGCGGGGCCGCCCTGTCCGGGGCGGTGGTGGTCGCCCTCAACCCCACCCGCAGCGCCGCCGAGCTGGCCGACGACGCCCGCCGCGCCGACTGCGACCTGATCCTCACCAACGAGCGCTACGCCGACCTCGCGCGCGGCCTCGACCCGCTGCCCGTCCTCGACATCGACGGCGCCGAATACGGCGCGCTGCTCGCCCCGCACGCGGGCGCGCCGCTCCCGGACGTCTCGGACATCACGCCCGAGACGTTGCTGATGCTCATCTTCACCTCGGGCACCTCCGGCCGCCCCCGCGCCGTCCGCGTCACCCACCGCAAGGTGCACGTGCCCGGCGAGAGCCTCGGCGGGCGGCTGCTCAAGCCCGACGACACCGTCTACTGCCCGATGCCGCTGTTCCACTCCGGCGCGATCATGGCCGCCTACGCGCCCGCGCTGTTCGCCGGGGCCGAGCTGGTGGTCCGGTCGCGGTTCTCGGCGTCGGGGCTGCTGCCCGACGTCCGCGAGCACGGCTGCACCTACCTGCACTACGTCGGCAAGGCGCTGTCGTACGCGCTGGAGGTCCCGGCACGCGCGGACGACGCCGACAACCCCCTCAAGATCGCATTCGGGAACGAGGCCGCGCCCGCCGAGCAGAAGGCGTTCGCCGACCGTTTCGGCTGCTTCGTCATCGACGCCTACGGCTCCACCGAGACCGCCATCGCCTTCTCGCCCGACCCGTTCGGCCCGCCCGGCGCGCTCGGCAGGCTCGGCGACGGCGTCAAGATCCTCGACCCCGCCACCGGCCGCGAGTGCCCGCCCGCGCGCCTGGACGAGGCCGGACGCCCCCTCAACCCCGACGAGGCGATCGGCGAACTCGTCAACACCCAGGGCCACGGCCTGTTCGACGGCTACTACAACGAGGACGCCCCCGACCGCCTGCGCGACGGCATGTTCTGGAGCGGCGACCTCGCCTACGCCGACGGGCAGGGCTACGCCTTCTTCGCCGGGCGCACCGCCGAGCGGCTGCGCGTGGACGGCGAGAACTTCGGGGCCGTCCAGGTGGAACGTGTCCTCGCCGACCTGCCCGGCGTGCGGCGGCTCGCCGTCTACGGGGTGCCCGACGCCGCCTCCGGCGACCAGGTGATGGTCGCGCTGGCCGCCGACTCCTTCGACCCCGAGGCGTTCGCCGCCTACCTGCGCGGCCGTCCCGACCTCGGCCCCAAGTGGCCGCCCCGCTACGTGCGGCTCGCCGCCGAGCTGCCCGCCACCGCCTCCAACAAGATCCTCAAGCGCGGCCTGGCGCGGGAGGGCTGGCGCACCGCCGACCCGGTGTGGTGGCGGCCCGGCCGGGACCTGGTCTACCGCCCCCTGACCCCCCAAGACGCGGCCGCGCTGCGCGAGGAGTTCGCGCGCCGGGGCCGACTGCACCTCCTGGAAGGGAGCCGATGAGTGGACTTCAACCTGGACGAGGACCGGCGCGAGCTGGAGGGCCTCGCCGCCGACCTGCTCAAGCGAGAGGCCGGACCGCAGCGGCTTGAGGCGTTCGAGAAGACCGGCGCGCCCTACGACGCGGCGATCTGGAAGGCGCTCGCGCAGGCCGGGCTGCTCGGCGTGGTGCTGCCCGAGGACGCCGGAGGCGCGGGCCTCGGCCCGGTCGAGCTGACGGTCATCCTGCGGCAGATCGGCGCGCACGTCGCGCCGGTGCCCGCCTACGCGTCGCTGGCGCTGGCCGCCGCCCCGATCGCCGCGCACGGCACCGCCGAGCAACGGGCGCTGCTGGCCCCGCTCGCCGAGGGCGGCGCGATCCTCACCGGGGCCTACCGCGAGGTCGGCCCGGCCGGGCGGGTCCGCACCACCGCGCGCGGCGACGGCGACGGGTACGTGCTGGACGGCGTCAAGACGTTCGTGCCGTTCGCGGCCGAGTCCGAGCGCATCCTGATCCCCGCCGTCATCGACGGCGGTGAGGGCGGCGGCGGGATCGGCGTCTTTCTCGTCGAGCCGGGCGCGACGCGGATCACCCCGCACCCGTCGGCCACCACCGACCCGCTGTCCCGCGTCGAGCTGGACGGCGTGCGCGTGGGCGCGGACGCGCTGCTCGGCGGCGTCGCCGACGGCGCGGCCTGGACGACCCTGCGCCGCTCCGCCGTGCTCGGCGCGGTCGCGCTGGCGTCCGGCGTGATCGACGGCGCGCTCACCCTGACCGCCGAGTACGTCAAGGGCCGCGAGCAGTTCGGCCGCGCGCTGGCGCAGTTCCAGGCCGTCACCATGAACATCGGTGACGTCTACATCGCCAAGCGCGCCCTGGACGTCGCGGTGTGGGCGGGCGCGTGGCGGCTCGCCGAAGGCTACGACGACGTGGACGAGACCCTCGCCATCGCCGCCTTCAACGCCACCGACCCGGTGGTGAAGGCGCTCTACACCTGCCAGCACCTGCACGGCGGCATCGGCCTGGACGTCACCTACCCGCTGCACCGCTACTTCGCCTGGGGCAAGCACCTCGGGCACCTGCTGGGCGGCCCCGAAGACCAGCTCGACAACCTCGGCGCGCTCGTCGCTCAGGAGGCGTGAATGTTCATCGACCTGACCGACGAGCAGAAGAAGCTGCGCGCCGAGCTGCGCGAGTACTTCCGCAACTGCCTGACACCCGAGCAGCGCGCCCAGATCGCCGACGACCCGTTCGGCGAGCACTACATGGAGCACTGCAAGCGGCTCGGCCGCGACGGCATGCTCGGCGTCGCGCTGCCCAAGGAGTACGGCGGGCGCGGCTACGGCCCGATGGAGCAGCAGATCTTCGCCAACGAGATCGCCCGCGCCGAGGTCCCGTACCCGATCATCACGCTGAACTCGGTCGCGCCGACGATCCTCCAGTACGGCACCGACGCGCAGAAGCAGCGGTTCCTGCCGAAGATCCTGGCGGGGGAGTGCCACTTCGCGATCGGCTACAGCGAGCCGGAGGCGGGCACCGACCTGGCGTCGCTGCGCACCACCGCCGTCCGCGACGGCGACCACTACGTGGTGAACGGGCAGAAGATCTTCACCTCGGGCGCGCACTATTCCGACTACATCTGGATGGCCGCGCGCACCGATCCCGACGCCAAGAAGCACAAGGGCATCTCGATGCTCATCCTGGGCTGCGAGGACCCGGGCTTCTCGTGGACGCCGATCGTCACCATGGACGGCCGCCACCACACCAACTCGACCTACTACCAGGACGTCCGCGTGCCGGTGGACATGCTGATCGGCGAGGAGAACAAGGGCTGGGACCTCATCGTCAACCAGCTCAACCACGAGCGCGTGACGCTCGGCCCGGCGGGCAACATCGGCCACACCTACGACCGCTTCGAGGCGTGGGCCAAGACCGCGACCGGGCCCTCCGGCGCGCCGCTGATCGAGGAGCCGGACGTGCGGCGCGCGGTCGCGCAGGTGTACGCCTACCTGCGCGTCAACGAGTTCCTCAACTGGCAGGTCGCCGCCAACCAGGACCTCGGCTGGCTGGGCGCGGCCGACGCGTCCGCCACCAAGATCTACGGCTCGGAGCGCATGCAGGAGGTCGGCCGGATCGTCGGCGACGTGCTGGCCCGTTTCGGCGACCCCGGCGACCCGGCCACCGCCGAGTTCGTCGCGCGGCTCGACCACGGCGTCAAGGGCGCGATCGTGCTGACCTTCGGCGGCGGCGTCAACGAGATCCAGCGCGAGCTGATCGCGATGATCGGCCTCGGCCTGCCCCGCGCACCCCGTTAAGGAGACCGAAGAGTGCACGAGGAGTTGACCGCGCTCGCCGAACGGCTCACGGCCCTGGGCGAGCAGCCCGCCCTGCCCTGCCTCGACCCGGTGAACGCGGCGATGATCCGCAACTGGACGCAGGCCCTCGGCGACCCCGGGGACTGGGCCGACGCCGCGCCGCCCGCCATGATCCAGGTCTGGTCGATGCCGGGCCTGGTGGAGCACAAGGGCGGCGGCGTCGCCGACGAGCCGCTGCGGCTGCTCAACGAGCACGGCTACACCGGCGTCGTCGCCACCAACTGCGAGCAGACCTACGACCGCTACGTGAAGGTCGGCGAGCACCTGCGCTCCACCATGCGCTTCGGCGGCGTCACCGGCCCCAAGAAGACCGGCATGGGCGAGGGCTACTTCGTCACCTGGTACCAGAGCTGGTACGACGCCGACGACCAGCGCGTGGCGGAGATGTTGTTCCGCGTGCTGAAGTTCCAGCCGCGCAAGCGCGCTGGGAACGCTCCGAAAAAGGGCGGCAAGTACCCGCTCCAGCCCGCGATCGGCCTGGACACCCGGTTCTTCTGGGACGGCGTCAACGAAGGCGAGCTGCGCATCCAGCGCTGCGCCGACTGCGGGACGTTGCGCCACCCGCCCGGCCCGATGTGCCCGAGCTGCAACTCCACCAACCGCGAGCACGTCGTGGCGAGCGGGCGCGGCACCGTCTACTCCTACGTCGTGCACCACCACCCGCCGGTGCCCGGCCGCACGCCGCCGTACGTGGTGGCGGTCGTGGAGCTGGCGGAGGGCGTGCGCGTGGTCGGCAACGTCAACGGCTGTCCGCCCGAGGACGTGCACGTGGGCATGCCCGTCCGCCTGGTCTTCGAGCGGATGGACGACGAGCTGACGCTGCCGCAGTGGACCCCGGCCGGCGCGCCCGAGCCCGTCGCGGAAGCGACCCCCGAGCCCGAGCCCGCCGAGCTGGAGATCCCGCTGACGCCCACGTTCGTCATCGCGACGGCCCTGGCCACGCGCGACTTCACACCCGTCCACCACGACACCGCGCTCGCCCGCGCGCAGGGCACCAAGGACATCTTCCTCAACATCCTGACCACCATGGGCGTGGTGCAGCGCGCCGCGCTCCAGGCGGTGCCCGGTGGGAAGCTGGCGACCATCGCCGTCCGCCTCGGCGTCCCCGCCTACGCGGGCGACACGCTGCGCGTCCGCACCGAGCGCGCGGGCGACCACACCCTCAAGGTGCGCGGCGCGGTGAGCCTCGGCGACCACGTCACCGCCACCGTCACGTTCAAGGAGGACGCGTGAGCCTGTCGGGCAAGGCGGCCATCGCCGGGATCGGCGCCACCGAGTTCTCCAAGGAGTCGGGCCGGTCGGAACTCCAGCTCGCCGCCGAGGCGTGCCTGGCCGCGATCAAGGACGCCGGGTTGTCGCCGTCCGACGTGGACGGCCTGGTCACCTTCACCGCCGACGCCAGCGCCGAGATCGCCGTGCAGCGCGAGCTGGGCATCCCGGCGCTGCGGTTCTTCTCCCGCGTGGACTACGGCGGCGGCGCGGCGGCCGGGACCGTCGCGCACGCCGCGATGGCCGTCGCGACCGGCCAGGCCGACGTGGTGGTGTGCTACCGCGCGTTCAACGAGCGCAGCGGCCACCGCTTCGGGCAGGCCAACAAGAGCGGCGGTACCGGCTCCAACGCCATGGAGTTCTCCTGGCACCTGCCCTACGGGTTCGCGACCCCGGCCGCGTGGGTGGCGATGCAGGCCCGCCGCTACATGCACGAGTACGGCGCGACCAGCGAGGACTTCGGCCGCGTCGCGGTCACGATGCGGCGGCACGCGGCCACCAACCCCAAGGCGTGGTTCCACGGGCGGCCCATCACGCTGGAGGAGCACCAGGCGTCGCGCTGGATCGTGGACCCGCTGCACCTGCTGGACTGCTGCCAGGAGTCCGACGGCGGCGTGGCGATCGTGGTGACCAGCGCCGAGCGCGCCCGCGACCTGCCGCACCCGCCCGCCGTCATCGCCGCCGCCGCGCAGGGCACCGGCCCCGACCAGATGATGATGTTCAGCTACTACAGCGGCGACATCGCGGCGCTGCCCGCGATGGGCACCGTGGGCGAGGCGTTGTGGCGGCAGTCGGGGCTGACCGCCGCCGACGTGCAGACCGCCGTCCTCTACGACCACTTCACGCCGTTCGTGCTGATCCAGCTGGAGGAGCTGGGCTTCTGCGGGCGCGGCGAGGCCAAGGACTACATCAGGGAGCAGGGCATCGGGCTCGACGGCGCGCTACCGCTCAACCCGCACGGGGGTCAGCTGGGCGAGGCGTACATCCACGGCATGAACGGCATCGCCGAGGGCGTGCGGCAGATCCGCGGCACCTCGGTCAACCAGGTCGCCGACGTGCGCAACGTCCTGGTGACCGCCGGGACCGGCGTGCCGACCAGCGGCCTGATCCTCACCGGGACGGGCTGAGGCCGGGCGGGGGCGTCAGCCGGACTCGGGGGACGCCGGGCCCGCCGGGAAGTTGACGCCCTCCTCCAGCAGCGCGAACGCCGCGTCCACCGCCTCGGCCATCGAGGTGAAGCCCATGCTCCCGCAGCGCATCGCGTCGGCGGCGGCGCGGAACACGCAGACCACCGTGGCCGCCGCGACGTGCGGGCGCAGGTCGGTCTCGGGGTCGACGCCCATCCGCGCGGCCACCGCCAGCGTCGTCAGATGCTGCTTCTTCTGCGCGTGCTCCAGGCTGCCCGCCAGCAGCGTCGGGCTGTCGGCGGTCAGCGTCATCATGCAGCGGAAACGGTCGGGGTCGAAGCCGAGGTCGCCGCGCTCGGCGGCGCGCGCGATCGCCACCACGGTGCGGCGCAGCGCCGTCATCACCGGCTCACCGGCCGGGCGCTCGGCCAGCGCCGCGAGGACGGCCTCCTGCTGCTCCTCCTGGAAGGTCAGCGCCACGTCCTCCTTGGAGGCGAAGTAGCGGAAGAACGTGCGCGCCGACACGTCCACCGCGTCGGCGATCTCCTCGACGGTGGTGGCGTCGAAGCCCTTCTCGGCGAACAGCCGGAACGCGGCGTCGATCAGGGCTTCGCGGGTGCGCTGCTTCTTGCGTTCGCGCCGGCCCGGGGGCGGGGTTCCGGGGCCCGTCGAGCGGGCCTCGGGGGCGGTCGCGGTCATGTGCGCAGTGTAACGGCCGGTTCCGGGCACGCCAAGTCCGATGTCATCGCGTGAAGTTCGTCTCTTGACGACAAATGTCATGCCATGACATTTTGAGGTCTCCCCTTCCCCTCTGGAGGACGCACATGTCGCAGTCCCCGAACGCCGGAGTCCTGCCGCCGCCGGGCCGCCCCGTGGCCAAGGCCCCCGCACGCGCCCGGCCCGGCCAGGGGCATCCCTGGCTGACCCTGGTGGCCGTCGCGCTCGGCGTGATGATGGTCGGCCTGGACGCCACCGTGGTCTCCATCGCCAACCCCGCCATCGCCCGCGACCTGCACGCCGACCTCGCCGGGTTGCAGTGGGTCACCAACGCCTACCTGCTGGCCCTGGCGGTCACGCTGATCCCGGCCGGCAAGATCGCCGACCGGTTCGGCCGCCGCCGCACCTTCCTGGCCGGGGTGGCGGGCTTCGCCGTCGCCTCGGTGATGATCGGCCTGTCCGGCGGCCTCGGCGCGGTGGTGTTCTGGCGCGTCGTGCAGGGCTTCGCGGGCGCCCTGCTGCAACCGGCGGGCCTCGCCATCCTGCGCGCCACCTTCCCCGCCGAACGGCTCAACGCCGCGATCGGCATCTGGGGCGCCACCGTCGGCGTCTCCATCGCGGGCGGCCCGATCGTCGGCGGCCTGCTGGTGGAGAACGTCAACTGGGAGTCGGTGTTCTTCCTCAACGCCCCGCTCGGCGTGGTCGCGCTGCTGGCCGGGTTGTGGGTGATCCGCGAGTCGCGCGGCGAGCAGGCGCGCGGCTCGTTCGACCTGCCGGGCGTCGCGCTGCTGTCGGCGGCGCTGTTCGCGCTGGTGTGGGGCCTGATCAAGGCCGGGGAGGACAGCTTCACGGCGGCGGTGCCGCTGGTGTCGTTCGCCGCCGCGGCCGTGCTGGGCGCGGCGTTCGTGGCCAACGAGGCGCGCGCCGCGCACCCGCTGCTGCCGCTCGGGCTGTTCCGGTCGGTGTCGTTGTCGGCCGCGACCGGGCTGATCGTGCTGGGCTTCTTCGGCATGTTCGGCACGATCTTCTTCATCACCCTGTACCTCCAGCAGGTGCACGGCATGAGCCCGGTGGACGCCGGGGTGCGGATGCTCCCGATGACGGCGGTGTTCATCGTGGCCTCGCCGGTCGCGGGGGCGCTCACCCAGCGGTTCGGGCCCCGGGTGCCGCTGGTGCTCGGCATGGTCGCCACCGCCGCCGCGCTGTTCGGCCTGGCGCGGATCGGCGTGGACGCGCCCTACTCCCACATGTGGCCGTGGTTCGTGCTGATCGGGCTGGCGTTCGGGCTGGTGCTGGTCGCCGGGACCGAGGCCATCGTCGGCAACGCCCCGGCGCACCTGGCGGGCGTGGCGGGCGGCCTCCAGCAGACCGCCGCGCAGGTCGGCGGCGTGCTCGGGACGTCGGTGCTCGGCACGCTGCTGGCGGGCCGCGTCGGCGACGTGCTGCCGCAGCGCCTCGCGGAGGCGGGCGTCCCGGAAGCCGCCGCAGGTCAGCTGGCGGGGCAGGCGGGCCTGGTCTCGCAGGGCGTCGCGCCGGTCCCGCCGGGCACCACCGGCCGGGCCGCCGAAGCGATCACGAGCGGCAGCCACCTGGCGTTCATGGACGGGTTCCAGACGTCGCTGACCGTCGCGGGAGCCGTCGCGGTGATCGCGATCGCCGCAGCGCTGCTGGTCCGGCGCGGCCAGAGCCCGGTAGAGCCGGGCGCTGGTCTCTAGCCCCTGCGCCTAAGGTCTGTCTCAAAGACCTCAGGTGTCGCGCGAGTGACTAGCTGTCCTGGTGGGGCGATGCCGGAGGCGAGTCCCGCCGGGACAGATCGCGAAGCGATGTGGCACTCGCCAAGGCACGGTCAGGGGGCGAGCCGCCAGGCGAGCCCGCTGGGCCGGGACTTTGACTAGCTCTGCGGGGTGGGGTCGGGGTTGTTGGTGGGGGACGGCGCGGGCTCGTCGACGGGCGGCTCGGTCGGCTCCTCCGGCGTCGTCGGGGGCGGGGGAGTGGTGGGCTCCTCGGTCTCCGGCGGCGTCGTGGGGGCGGGCTCGGTCGGCTCCTCGGTCTCCGGCGGCTTGGCCGGGGACGTCGGGGGCCTGCTCGGCTCGTCGTCCTTGGGCGGCTTGGCGGGCCTGCCGCGCTCGCCGCCGTCGTCGGACGGCGCGGGCGGCGGCTTGAGGCCCGGGTCGGCCGGGGACGCCGGGGGCGCCGTGCCCTCCGGGGCCTCGTCGCTGGTCGGCACGCCGTCGTGGCCGGGCGTCGTGCTCTTCGCCGGGCCGCCGTCGCGCGTGGGCGTCGTGGCGGGCTTGCTGGTGGAGTCGGCGGCGGGTTCGCTCAGCGGGACGCTGCTCCGGCCGCCGTCGGAGGTCGGGGTGGCGGCGCTGACGCCGACGCCCTTGGCCGTCGGCCACGACACCAGCACGCTCACCGCGGCGGCGATCGAGGCGGCGAGTCCGGCGACCGCGCCGATGCCCTTGCCGATCCCGCGCCGGGGACGGCGGCGGGCCTCCGGCCCGGTGCCGATGACCACCAGCGGGTTGGGGGCCGACACCACCGACAGCGGGCCGGTGGCCCCGGCGGCGAGCGGGGCGTCGCACGCGGCGAGCACGCGCTCGCGCAGCCAGTCGGGCGCGGTGGCGGGCGCGCGGTCGGCCAGCAGGCGGGGCAGCCGGCCCTTCTCGAAGGCGGTGATGAGGTCGGTGTCGCCCGCGCCGCGCATCAGCGTCTCCAGCACCGAGCGCTCCAGCCGGGCGCGGGCGGCGTTGAGGATCTGCCGGGCGGTGTCGGGCGCGATGCCGAGCACCCGCGCGATGTCGGGCACCTCCAGCCACTCGCCCGCCTCCAGCAGCAGCGCCTCGCGGTGGTCGGCGCGCAGCGACCCGGCCGCGCGCAGCAGCGGGTCGGCGGTGCCGAACGGCGGCACGGCGGGCACGGCGAACGCGCCGCGCTCGCCGCACGCCGAGCGGGCCAGCGCGTACAGCCACAACACGTTGTCGCCGCGCGGGGGATGGCGCACCGCGGCGACGAAGGTGTCGGCGACCGCCGAGGCCGCCGCGGCGTCGCCCAGCAACGACCAGCAGTAGGCGTGCAGGCGGGCGGCGTGCGCGTCGAAGAGGGAACCCGGGTCCCCGCGCATGTGACCTCCGTGCGTCTGGGTCCCGACCGCTCGGACAAAACGGTGGGAAAGGGGACTCTAGTGCACCCGGGGACCGTTGAGAAGCCGGGGGTGGCGGGCGGGTGACCGCCGGTGTTCACCGACTCTTCAGGGAACTGCGAAGAATGTCGGATTACTGAACTGTTTCAGTGGGGAAGGTCCGTTCCCGTTGCCGAAAAAGAGAGGGCTTCGGGTGACCAGACTGACCGTCGACGACGTCTACCAGTACATCCACGGCGTCTGCTTCAAGAACGGCCCGCCCGGCGTCGTCGGCGCGGAGACCGAGTGGTTCGTGACCTCCCCCGCCGACCCCGCCGCCCCCGTCCCCGCCGCGCGCGTGCGCGACCTGATGACCGCCGCCGACCCGCCCCCCAACGGTTCCCGCCTCACCTACGAGCCGGGCGGCCAACTGGAGCTCAGCTCCGCCCCCTTCCCGGGCCTCGCGCCCCTGCACGCCGCCCTCACCGCCGACATCGCGCACGTCCGCGACGCCCTCGCGCCCGCCGGGCTCGACCTGGCCGGATACGGCGTGGACCCGTTCCGGCCGCCCCGCTTCCAGGCCGAGCACCCCCGCTACCTGGCCATGCGCGACTACTACCGGGCGGGCGGCTACACCGATTCCGGCACCGACATGATGTGCTCGACCGCCTCGGTGCAGGTGTGCGTGGACATCGGCGCGGACGCCGCCGACGCGGCGCGCCGCTGGCGGCTGGCGCACGCGCTCGGCCCCGTGCTGGTCGCCGCGTTCGCCAACTCGCCGGTGCGGGCGGGCTCGCGCACCGGGCTGCGCTCCACCCGCCAGGCCATCTGGACCGACCTCGACCCCTGCCGCACCCTGCCGGTGCACCGCTCGCCCGGCGCGAACCCCGCCGACGAGTGGGCCCGGTACGCGCTGGACGCCCGGATGATGGTGATCCGCACCCCCGGCGGGGACTGGCGGGCCGATCCGGGGCTGACCTTCGGCGAGTGGCTGGCCAAGGGCGAGCCGGGGCATGACGACCTGGTGTACCACCTGTCCACGCTGTTCCCGCCGGTGCGGCCGCGCGGCTGGCTGGAGCTGCGCATGATCGACGCGCTGCCCGGCCCGTACTGGCCCGTCCCCGTCGCGGTCGCCGCCGCGCTGCTGGACGACCCGCGCGCCGCCTCCGCCGCCGAGGCCGCCACCGAGCCGGTCGCGGGCCGCTGGACGGCCGCCGCCCGCGACGGCCTGACCGACCCGGCGCTGGCGGTCGCGGCCCGGGGCTGCTTCGCCGCCGCGCTGGAGGCGCTGCCCCGGCTCGGCGCGGCGGAGCTGGTGCCGCTGGTGGCGGAGTACGCCGACCGCTACGTCGACCGGGGCCGCTGCCCGGCCGACGACGTCCTGCTGGAAGGAAGGACCGCATGACCGCGCCCTACGCGCTGGACGACCATGCGCTGAAGGAACTCATCGCCGGGGAACTGGGCGCGGTCCGCGACCGCAGCCTCGGCCTCACCACCGGCGTGCTGGACGAGGACGGGCTGACCGCGCAGGTCTCCCCGCTGATGTCCCCGCTGGTGTGGGACCTGGCGCACGTCGGCAACTACGAGGAACTGTGGCTGCTGCGCGCCGCCGCCGGGACCGAGCCGTTGCGGCCCGAGATCGACGGCCTGTACGACGCGTTCGAGCACCCCCGCGCCGAACGCCCCACGCTGCCGCTCCTGCCGCCGGACGAGGCCCGCGCCTACCTCGAAACGGTGCGCGCCAGGGTGCTCGACACCCTGGGCAAGGCCCGCTTCGACGGCGACGACCCGCTCACCTCGGGCGGGTTCGTCTACGGGATGGTCGTGCAGCACGAGCACATGCATGACGAGACCATGCTCGCCACCCACCAGCTCCGCCGGGGCGCGCCCGCGCTGCTCGACCCGGTGCTCCCCGCGTCCCCGGTGGAACCGTCCGCCGCGCGCGAGGTGCTGGTGGTGGCCGGGCCGTTCGTGATGGGCACCTCCGACGACCCGTGGGCCTACGACAACGAGCGGCCGGGCCACATGGTGGACCTGCCCGCCTACTACATCGACGCCGAACCGGTCAGCAACGCCGACTACCTCGCGTTCATGGAGGCGGGCGGCTACGACGAGCCGCGCTGGTGGACCACCAAGGGATGGGAGTGGCGCAACGGCAGCGGCAAGCGCGCGCCCGCGTTCTGGACGCGCGAGGGCGGTCAGTGGCTGCGGCGGCGGTTCGGGCGCGTCGAGCCGGTTCCGCCTGCCGAGGCCGTCCAGCACGTGTGCTGGTACGAGGCCGACGCGTACGCGCGATGGGCGGGCAAGCGGCTGCCCACCGAGGCCGAGTGGGAGAAGGCCGCCGCCTGGGACCCCGACGCGAACCGTGCGCGCCGCTACCCGTGGGGCGACCACTACGAACCGGGCCGCGCCAACCTGGGCCAGCGCGCGTTGCGGCCGTCCGAGGAAGGCGCGTACGCGTCGGGCGCGTCCGCCTACGGCGTGCGGCGGATGGTGGGCGACGTGTGGGAGTGGACCTCCTCCGACTTCCACGGCTACGAGGGTTTCCGGTCCTTCCCCTACAAGGAGTACTCGGAGGCGTTCTTCGGCCCCGACTACAAGGTGCTGCGCGGCGGATCGTGGGCGACCCACCCGCTGGCCGTGCGCAACACCTTCCGGAACTGGGACTACCCGATCCGGCGGCAGATCTTCACCGGCTTCCGCTGCGCGCGGGACGTGCGCTGATGTGCCGTCACGTGGGCTACCTCGGCCCGGGGATCTCGCTGCACTCCCTCGTCTACGACGGCGACCACTCGCTGGAGCACCAGTCGTACGCGCCGCGCATGACGCAGGGGAACCTGCTCAACGCCGACGGTTTCGGCGTGGGCTGGTACCGCGACGGCGCGGCGATGCGGTTCCGTCGCGCCCAGCCCATCTGGACCGACCAGTCGTTCCGCGAGATCGCGCGCGCCGTGGACAGCACGTGCGCGGTCGCCGCGATCCGCTCGGCCACCACCCAGTTCCCGGTGGACGAGTCGTGCGCGCAACCGTTCCGCGCCGGGACGCGGCTGTTCAGCCACAACGGCAAGGTCGAGGGCTTCGCGGGCGTCGAGGCCAAGCTGCGCGAGCTGGCCGGGGACCTGTCCGAGGTGCCCGACGCCCGCGCGCCCGTGGACTCGGCGCTGCTGTTCGCGCTCGCCGCCCGGCACTGGCACCGGGCCGGCGACCTGGCCGAGGGCCTCGCCGTCACCGTCCGCACCGTCGCCGGGCTCGCCCCCGGCCGCTACAACCTGCTGGCCGCCGACGGCACCACCCTGGCGGCCACCACCTGGGGCGACTCGCTGTTCACCCGCACCACGGCGGACGAGGTGCGCATCGCCTCCGAACCCCTGGACGACGATCCCGGCTGGCGGCCCGTCCCGGACCGCTCGCTGGTCACCGCCGACCCGGCGTCCGGCGTCCGGATCACCCCGCTCTGACCACCGACGAAAGCAGGACATCACGTGGACCGGTTCCTGACCGCCGACGACCTCGCCAAGACCCTCCGGCGGGACGTCCGCGACGGGCTGACCGCCGACCCCAAGACGTTGCCGCCCAAGTGGTTCTACGACGAGCGCGGCAGCGTGCTCTTCGAGGAGATCACCGCGCTGGAGGAGTACTACCCGACCCGCCGCGAGCGCGAGATCCTCACCGCCCGCGCCGCCGAGATCGCCGCCCTGACCGGCGCGCGCACCCTGCTGGAGCTGGGCGCGGGCTCGGGCGAGAAGACGCGCCTGCTGCTGGACGCGCTGGGCGGCACGCTGCGCTCCTACGTCCCGGTGGACGTCAGCGGCGACTTCCTGTCCGGCGCGGCCGCCGCCATCGCCGCCGACCACCCCGGCATCACCGTGCGCCCGGTCGTCGCCGACTACGAGCAGCACCTGCACCTGCTGCCCACCGGGGACCGGCGGCTGGTCGCCTTCCTCGGCGGCACGATCGGCAACATGGCGCCCGCCGAGCGCGCCGGGTTCCTCGGCGGGCTGCGCGCCACGATGGGCGAGGGCGACGCGCTGCTGCTGGGCGCCGACCTCGTCAAGGACCCCGCCCGCCTGGTGCGCGCCTACGACGACGCCGCCGGGGTGACCGCCGAGTTCAACCGCAACGTGCTGCACGTCGTCAACCGGGAGCTGGCCGCCGACTTCGACCCCGGCGCGTTCGAGCACGTGGCCGCGTGGAACGCCGCCGAGGAGTGGATCGAGATGCGGCTGCGCTCCACGCGCGACCAGACGGTGCGGATCGGCGGCCTCGACCTGGCGGTGGAGTTCGCGGCGGGTGAGGAGACGCGCACCGAGATCTCCGCCAAGTTCCGCCGCGAGCGCCTGGAACGCGAGATGGCCGCCGCCGGGCTCGCGCTCGCCGAGATGTGGACCGACGCGGCGGGCGACTTCTCGCTCTGCCTGGCCCGGCCCGCCTAGCGGTTGCGGACGGGGTGTGCCAAGCCGAGTCTCCGCAGGTCCTCGGCCAGCCGGGCGGCCAGGTAGCGGTGGCCCTCCACGGTCGGGTGCACCCCGTCGGACCGGATGAACCCGGTCGCGTTGCCGGTGCCGGTCGCCCGGTTGCCGGTGATCCACTGCTCACCGATCGGGTCGACGAACGGGACGCCCAGCTCCCCGGCCACCCCGCGCAGCGCGTCCCGCACGGCGACGGCGTTGGGCGGCGGGGCCTCGTTGCCCCAGATCGGCCCGATCAGCGCCAGCCGGGTCTTCGGCCAGCGCTGCCGCGCGCGGGCCAGCAGCTCGCGCGCGGCGGCGCCGACCCGCGGCGCGGGATGCACCCAGTCGTTGTGCCCGCCGGACACGATCAGCAGGTCCGGCGGGGGCCGCCAGCCGAGCTGGCTCTCGAACATCACCCCGAACGGCTGCCGGCCCCCGTTCGCCACGAACCCGGTGCCGCCCCGGCCCCCGACGATCACCTGCCAGCCCAGCAGCCGCGCGACCGCCGCGGAGTAGGCGTTCTCCGGCTGGGTGCCGCGCTCGCCCACGGTGTAGCTGTCGCCCAGGAACATCACGACCGGCGGCTCGACGGCGGCGGACGCCGGGCGCACCGAGGCGGCCGACGCCGGGCGCCGCACCGGCCCGTCCACCGCCGAGCAGCCGCCCGTCGGCAGGACGCCCAGGCACAGCGCGAGAACCGCCGCGCCGCGGCGTGCGCGGCGATAGCTCATGAATGACCACCAATTCGGGGGGAACGTCCGGCCGATTTTACTGATCGTTCTCCGTCGCGGGCACCGTTCGCCACAGCCACGCGGAGTTCACCGGAGACTCGCCCGGCGGCCCCCCGAGCGCCATCCCGCGCCACCAGGGTTCCGCGGGTGACGAAACGCCCTCACCCAGCCGTTTTCGCCCCTCCCACCGCGCTCCCTCCGGTGACCGGGCGGCGCGAGCGGCTCGGCGAGCTGGACCTGCTCCGCTTCGTCGCGGCGCTCGTGGTGGTGGCGTACCACTTCACCGGGTTCGGCGGCGCGGGGGCGTGGCCGGAGCCGTCCCGCGAGGTGTTCCCCGCGCTCGGCGCGATCACCCGGTACGGCTACCTCGGCGTGGACCTGTTCTTCCTGATCAGCGGCTTCGTCATCCTCAAGAGCCTGTGGGGGCGCGGGCCCGGGGAGTTCGGGGTCTCCCGCGTGGTGCGGCTGATGCCCGCCTACTGGGCGAGCGTGCTACTGGGCGCGGCGGTGTTCGGGCTGACCGGCCGGGGTTCCGGCGCGCCCGGCCTGGTCGTGCCGAACCTGACCATGCTCCAGGGCGGCCTCGGCGTGCGGAACGTGGACGCCGTCTACTGGACCCTCTGGATCGAGCTGCACTTCTACGTGCTGGCCGCCGGGCTCGCCGCCGTCGGAGTGACCTACCGCGCCTGCCTGGTGTTCATGGCGGCCTGGCTGCTCGGCGGGGTGTTCGCCGACGAGGCCGGGCACAAACTGCTCCAGGTCATGCTGGTGCCGACATGGAGTCCCTACTTCGTCGCGGGCATGGCGCTGTACCTGATCCACCGGCACGGCCCGACGCTGCTGCTGTGGGGGTACGTCGGCGCGTGCTGGCTGCTGGCGCTGCACTGGGCCGCCTACCGGGCCGAGCACGTGTTCCGGGGCGGCGGCGAGCGGGTGGTCGCCGCCGCCGTGACCGTCATCTTCGCGGTGATGATCGGCGTGGCGACCGGACGCCTGCGCCGCCTGCGCAGCCCCGGCCTCGCCACTCCGCTCGCCACCTTGGGCGCGCTCACCTACCCCCTCTACCTGACGCACTCGCAGGTCGCGCTACCGCTGCTGGACCACGCCTACCCGGCCTTGAACCGCTGGACGGCGCTGGCCCTGGCCACCGCGACCGCGCTGCTGGTCGCGTACGCGGTGCACCGCCTGGTGGAGAAACCGGCCCAACGCTGGCTGCAAGCCCGCCTGCGGGAATCGCTGATCCCGATGCGCCCACCCGCCCCACCGGTGGTGCCGCCGCCCCGTCCCGCCGAAAGCGAGCTACTCCCGCGCTGACATCCGGCAGGGCATGATGTGCTGCCATGGTGGCCGGATGGCGCAAGGGCAAGCGGGCGGAACGCGAACTGCGCGCCCGCGCCGAGGCGGGCGACCTGGACGCCGCGATCACCCTCGGCAGCCGTGAGCTGCTGGAACGCGGCGACGCTCGCGCCGCCGAAGCCTGGTACCGCCTGGCCGCAGAGGTCGGCAACATCGGCGGCATCACCGGCCTGACGGCCGCGTTGCAGGAGCAGGGCGACCACGACGGGGCCATGGAATGGGCGCGGCGCGGTGCCGACACCGGCATGTCCGTCGGCCTGTTCAACCTCGGCGTGATGCTGGAGCTGCGCGGCGACATGGCCGGGGCTGAGCTGTGGTGGCGACGCGCGGCCGACAACGGCCTAGCGGAAGCCGCCCTCCGGCTGGCCGCCCTGGAACGCGGCCGTGGCAACGAAGAGGCCGCCCGGGACTGGGAGTCCCGAGCGGCCCTGCTCGGTGCGGTGCACAAGCGCTAGACGGCGTCAGGCGGGCGAGTCCAGCGGGCGCAGCTCGTCGGCGTAGCTGACCGACACGCGGCGCATCACGCCGTCGTCGGCGATCGAGTACTGGCCCAGCCGCCACAGCGGCGGCGAGTAGGCGTGGATCGACACGCTGGCGTCGGCCGCCCCGACCAGGCGGTGGATGTGCTCGGGACCGAAGGCGAACGAGGTGCCCTCGCCGACGCGGGTCTGCACGTGGTCGCCGCCGATGCGCGGGTTGCACTCCTCCAGCTCGCCCGACACCACGCGGACCGCGCCGGACGACACGTCGTGGTCGTGCCAGCCGGTGTCGTTCTCCGGCGTCCAGCACAGCAGCCACACGTCCACGTACTCGTCGCGGTAGAGCGAGGCGTAGTGCCGCTCGTCGGCGGAGAAGGCGACGTGCTGCCGCCACAGGCCGGGGTCGGCGGCCAGCGCGTTCACCAGGTCGCGCAGTTCGCGCTTGTCCAGCGGCCGGGCCGGCAGGTCTTCCAGACAGGCGGCGGCACCAGGGGTGATGACGTCAGCGGGCATTGTCTCGCTCCTCTCCGTGCAGTAGACGGTGCGGGTTGGCCACGCGGAACGCGTGGGTCGCGGCCTCGCCCAGGGCGAGGTCGCGGGGCTCGGCGTACGGGCGGTCGGTGCCGTGCACGACCACGTCCACGCCCAGGGCGCGGACGGTCGCGTCGGCGGCGCGGGGCCCGTAGGAGGACGTCTCGACGAACGCGGCGGGGTCGACCTCGCCGCGCCCGCCGCCGCGCGCGGCCAGGCGCTCGCCGTGCAGCGGCGCGAGGCCCGCGAGCATCGCGAAGCAGACGCGCAGGCGCGGGTGGCGGGGGCGGCCGAAGGCGCGGAAGGCGAACCAGGAGGCCTGCATCTGCTGGACGTACGGCACCAGCGCCGCCCACCAGGCCGGGACGTCACCGGCGGCGGGCGCGGGTCCGGGATGGACGAACAGCGGCAGGCTGCGCTCTTCGAGCAGGTCGAGCAGCGGGGCGCAGCGCTCGAACCCGGCGGGGTCGGCTAGGGCGGTCGCGGGGAGCTGGAGGCCGACGAAACCCGCGTCCAGCGCCTTGGCGGTCGCCGCCGCGTCGATCTCGCCGAGGTTCGCCGCCGCCCACGCGCCGAACGGCTCGGGCAGCGTGGCCGCGCCCTCGTGGTAGGCGTCCAGCAGTGGCCGCGCCTCGCCGGGCGGCAGCCACTCGATCCCCAGCGGCGTGGACAGCGACACCAGCGCGAGGTCCAGGCCGTCGGCGCGGGCGAGATCGGCGCGGCGGGCGGTGTCGTGGGCGGCGGGATCGACCTCGTACGGGGGCTCGCCGTCCAGGTGGAGGGTCCAGCCGTCGAGGTACGGGGGAGTGCGGCGGGCGCGCAGGGCGGCCAGCAGCGGCGCGCCCCAGAGGTGCTGGTGCACGTCGGCGACGGTCACGGCGTGCACCCTCCCGACATGTACTGAACCGCATCAGTTAACCGCTTCAGTGAAGCGGTTCAGTAGGCGGCGCGTCAAGCCGCCGCCGTGGATTTGTCGGTCCCACCCCGTAGGGTGGCCGCGTGGCGGCGGACAGGCGCAAGCGCGCGACCATCCGGGAGGTGGCGCAGGCGACCGGGCTGTCCCCGGCCGCCGTCTCCTACGCGCTGCGCGGCATCCAGACCTCCGAGGAGACCCAGGAGCGGGTGCGCGCGGCCGCCGCCGAGCTGGGCTACGAGGCCCACCCGATCGCCCGCGCGCTGGCCAGCGGCCGCACCGGCATGGTCGGGCTGCTGTGCGGCTCGCTGGAGGACTACTGGCAGCAGTCGCTGGCGGTCGGCATCGGCCGCGCCCTGCTGGCCCGCGACCGCTACGCGCTGCTGGTCGACGCCGGCGGCGACCCCGACCGCGAGCTGGCGCTCGCCCGGCGGCTGCGCGACCAGCGGGTCGACGGCCTGATCGTGCAGCCGCTCGACCCGGCCGCCGCGTTGTGGTCCGAGCTCGCCGAGGCCCTGCCGGTGGTGTCGATCGGCGACGCGCTGCACGGCGACCGCGCCCAGGGCGAGGTCGTGTTCGACAACCGGCGCGGCGTCACCCTCGCGCTGGAGCACCTGGCCGCGCTCGGGCACCGGCGCGTGGCGGTGTTCACCCCGACCCGCGCCAGCACCCCCGACCGGCCCGCCGACGTGCACGTCAACGCCGAGGCCGAGCGCCTCGGCCTGCGCGCCGAGGCGGTGGTCGCGCCGCAGTCGCTCGCCGAGGCGACGGCCGTGGCCACCGAGGTGTTGTCGGCGGCGGGGCGGCCCTCGGCGGTGTTCTGCTTCTCCGACGTCATCGCCTACGGCGTCTACGCCGCCACGCGCGCGCTCGGCCTCGACGTGCCGGGCGACGTGGCGGTCTGCGGCTACGACAACCACCCGATGTCGGCGCTGCTCACCCCGCCGCTCACCACCGTCGACTGGGACATCGACGGCATCGTGCGCTCGGCGGTGCGGCTGGTGGTCGACGTCATCGACGGCGAGCCGCGCGAGCGCCGCGTCGTCCGCGAGCCGACGCTGCTGGTCCGCGCCTCCACCGGGGGCGTCCTGCCGTGAGACCGGAGGGGCCGGAGAGGCCGGAGGAGCTGGAGAGGCCGGAAGGTTCGGGGTCACGGGAGCAGCCGCGCCAGCCGGGGCAGGGCGTCGGCGGCGGCCGCGATGTCGCCGTCCAGCGGCCGGTCCTCCACGCCCGGGTCGAGCACCGCGTCGGTGGTGTCGTAGGCGGCCCGCAGCGCCCCGCCGCCGGGTGCCCGGCCCTGCATCCGCAACGCCCGCACCGCCGCCAGCAGCTCGCAGCCCAGCCCGATCCGGTAGGCGGCGAGCGCGTCGGTGGTGGCCCGCGCCGCCTGCGTGGAGAACCCGGCGTGCTCCTCCACCCCGCGCGACAACACCGCGTTGCCGAGCCCGGCGGGCGTCGCCAGCCGCCGCACGTCGGCCAGCGCCGAGTGCGCCACGTACTCCAGGATCATGATCCCCGACGACGCCTCGGTCGCCGCCAGGAACGGGTACAGCCCGGTGAAGCCCGGCTCGGCGAGCGTGCCGAGCCGCGCCGCCGACAGCGCCATCGTCTGGAACAGCGCCGCCCGCGCCGCGTCCAGCGCGAGCCCGACGTAGGCGGTGTGGAAGTTGCCGTTGTGCCAGACCGCGCCGCCCGCCACGTCGATCAGCGGGTTCTCCGAGGCCGCGTTCACCTCCCGCGTCACGACCTCCTCGGCGTACCGCGCCGCCTCCAGCGCCGGGCCGTGCACCTGCGGGAACGCGCGGTAGCCGTAGGGGTCCTGGATGCGCACCGGCTCGGCGCGGTCGAAGGCCAGCAACGTCCGCACCGTCGCGGCCGTCTCCCGCTGCCCCGGATGCGGGCACGCGTCGTGCACCGCGGGCGCGTACGGCTCCTCCGAACCGCGCACCGCGAACAACGACAGCGCCGCCACCACCGTCGAGGCGGCCAGCAACATGCGCAGGTCGGCGATCGCCAGCGCCGCCTCGCCGAGCGTGGCGGCGTTGGAGCTGATGAACGCCAGCGCGTCGGCCGACCGCAGCCGGAAGCCCGGCCCGCGCGCCAGCCCCAGGTCCGGGCCGCCCAGCCAGGACCGCTCGCCCAGCAGGCACAGGGCGGTGGAGGCGAGCGCGGTCAGGTCGCCGGTGCCGATCGCCCCGTACACCGGCACCGGCGGCACCAGGCCCAGGTTCAGCACGTCGGCGAGCGCGGCCAGCACGCCCGGATCGACGCCCGAGCCGCCCGCCGCGATCTGGTTGGCGCGCACGGTCAGCATCGCCCGCGCGATCTCGGGCGCGGCCAGCGGCCCGGCCCCGGCCGCGTGGCTGCGCAGCAGGCGCAGGCCGTGCGCGTCGGCGTCGGCCCACTCCACGTCCACCACGCGGTTGGCGCCCACCCCCGTCGTGCGGCCGTACACCGGCCGCTCGGCGGCGATGGCGCGGGCGGTCTCCCAGGCGGCGCGGGCTCGGACGACGCCCTTGGGGGCTATGGCGATCGTCACGTCCGCACGCGCCGCACGGGCGATCGACGCGCAGTCCAGCGCGCCGTCCCCGATAACGATTCGGCTGTTGTCCACGGGCTTACGCTACTTTCTCCTTAATTCAGGTAGTTAAGCTTAAGAAGAAGTCGCTTGACCTGCCGGGGGCCGCGCACGAAGGTGTCCCCTGGCTACTGTTGGGTAGAGCCGAACCGATCATCACCTGTCAGTGCACGGAACGACGGCGTTGCGGCAACGCCCTGATGAGGACGTGACCCGTTTGATCACCTTCGAGGGCGTGAGCAAGCGCTATCCCGACGGCACCGTGGCCGTCGACCACCTGGACCTGGAGATCCCCGCCGGCCGCATCACCGTGCTGGTGGGCCCGTCCGGCTGCGGCAAGACCACCACGCTGCGCATGATCAACCGCATGGTGGACGCCACCGACGGCACCATCACGGTGGACGGCCGGAACGTGCGCGACGTCGACCCGCCGACGTTGCGGCGCGGCATCGGCTACGTCATCCAGCAGGCGGGCCTGTTCCCGCACCGCACGATCGTGGACAACATCGCCACCGTGCCGCTCCTGCTCGGCCGCAACAAGAAGGAGGCCCGGACGCACGCGCTGGAGCTGATGGAGCGCGTCGGCCTCGACGCCGCCCTCGCCAAGCGCTACCCGGTGCAGCTGTCGGGCGGCCAGCAGCAGCGCGTCGGCGTCGCCCGCGCGCTGGCGGCCGATCCGCCGATCCTGCTGATGGACGAGCCGTTCAGCGCCGTCGACCCGGTCGTGCGCACCGGCCTCCAGGACGAGTTCCTGCGCCTCCAGGACGAGGTCGAGAAGACCATCGTGTTCGTCACCCACGACATCGACGAGGCCGTCAAGCTCGGCCACCGCATCGCGGTGTTCCAGGTCGGCGGGAAGCTGGCGCAGTACGCCAGCCCGGACGAGCTGCTGGCGGCGCCCGCCAACGCGTTCGTGCGCGACTTCCTCGGCGGCGACAAGGGCATCCGGCGGCTGCGCTTCACGCAGGAGCTGGAGGCCGAGGACGACGCGTCCGGCCAGACCGCCGACACGGTCGCCGACAAGGCGGCCGACCGGTGAGCCCGCTCGCCGCCGGGGACGACGGGGAGCCGCTGATCCGCTGGGAGTGGATCAGCAACAACCTCACCGACGACATCGCCGAGGCGCTGCGCGAGCACCTCATCCTGTCGTTCACGCCCGTCCTGCTGGGCTTCCTCGTCTCGCTGCCGCTGGGCCTCGCCTGCGCCCGCTGGAAGCGCCTCTACCAGCCGACGCTGGCGATCACGAGCATCCTGTACGCGCTGCCCGCCATCGCGCTGTTCGTCATCCTGATCGCCTTCACCGGGCTGACCTACACCACCGTCGTCGTCCCGCTCACCCTCTACACGTTGTCGGTGCTGGTGCCCGGCGTCGTGGACGGCCTGGCCGCGGTGCCCGACCACGTGCGGCAGGCCGCGACCGCGATGGGCTTCGGCCCGCTGCGCCGCCTGCTCCAGGTCGAGCTGCCGATCGCGCTGCCGGTCGTCATGGCCGGGCTGCGGGTGGCGACCGTCTCCAACATCAGCCTGGTCAGCGTCGGCGCGATCATGGGGCTGGGCGGGCTCGGCCAGCTGTTCACCACCGGCCTGCAACGCGACTTCCCGACGCCGATCGTCGTCGGCGTCGTCCTGGTGATCCTGCTGGCCCTGCTGTCGGACCTGATCCTGCTGGGGATCCAGCGCGCGTTCACCCCGTGGGAGCGCGCCGGGGGCACGCGCCGCCGCAAGACCGCCGACCAGGCCGCGCTGCCCGGCGGAGGTGCCGCGTGAACGCCATTTTCGACGCGCTCTCCTGGTTCGGCGAGTCCGGCCAGTGGAGCGGCCCCGACGGCATCCCCAGCCGCCTGGCCGAGCACCTGTGGTACTCGCTGCTGGCCTTCCTGATCACCGTGGCGATCGCGCTGCCGCTCGGGCTGCTGCTCGGGCACGTGCGGCACGGCCGCCTCGCGGGCGTGGTCGGCTTCGTCGTGATGGCCTCCGCCAACGCGGCCCGCGCCCTGCCCACCCTCGGCCTGCTCATCCTCGCGGTGGTGCTGACCTCGGCGGGCGACCTGGTCCCGATCCTGATCCCGCTGGTGATCCTGGCGGTCCCGCCCGTGCTGGTGAACACCTACGCGGGCGTCCAGCAGGTCGAGCCCGGCCTGCGCGACGCGGCCGAGGGCATGGGCATGACCGGTGTGCAGGTCGCGCTGCGGCTGGAGGCCCCGGTGGCGCTCCCGCTGATCCTGCTCGGCCTGCGCACCGCCGCGATCCAGATCATCTCGACGGCGACGCTGGCGGCCTACGTGGGCCTCGGCGGGTTCGGCCGCTACATCATGGACGGCTACGCCCGGCAGGAGTACGACCAGATGGCGGGCGGGGCGATCCTCGTCGCCGTGCTGGCCGTCCTCGTCCAGCTGCTGTTCGCGCTGCTGCGCCGCTTCGTCGTCTCGCCCGGGGTCCGGCTCCAGACCGGCTCCTGAGGCGCACCTCCCTACCGTGAACACCAGGAAGGAACTCATATGTCCCGGATGATGCGAGGCGCGGGCCTCGTACTGGCCGCCGCCCTGGCGTTGACGGCGTGCGGCGGCGGCGACGACGGCGGCGACCCGCTGAAGGGCGGCGACAAGGGCGCCTCCGGCGGCGGCGCGACGCTCGCCATCGGCTCGGCCGACTTCGCCGAGAGCGAGGTCATCGCCGAGATCTACGCGCAGGCCCTGGAGGCCAAGGGCGTCAAGGTCGAGCGCAAGTTCAAGATCGGCGCGCGCGAGGTCTACTACAAGCAGGCCGAGAGCGGCGCGATCCAGGTGTTCCCCGAGTACAACGGGGCGCTGCTGTCGCTGCTGGACAAGGAGAACAAGGCCGCGACCACCGACGAGGTGAACGCCGCCCTCAAGGCCAAGCTGCCCGCGTCCCTGGAGGTGCTCGACGCCTCCAAGGCCGAGGACAAGGACGCCCTGGTCGTCACCCAGGACACCGCGACCAAGAACGGCCTCAAGACCCTGGAGGACCTGAAGAAGGTCGCCGGGACGTTCGTGGTCGGCGGCCCGCCGGAGTTCAAGACCCGCCAGCAGGGCATCGTCGGCCTGGAGAAGGTCTACGGCCTGAAGTTCAAGCAGTTCAAGTCGCTGGACACCGGCCCCATCACCCTGTCGAACCTGACCAAGGGCCAGATCCAGGCGGGCAACCTCTTCACCACCAACCCGGCCATCGCCAAGAACAAGCTGGTCGCGCTGGAGGACCCGAAGAACGTCTTCGGCGCCCAGAACGTGCTGCCGCTGGTCAACAAGGCGAAGGTGGACGCCAACGCCCGCGCCGTGCTGAACGCGGTGTCGGCCAAGCTCACCACCCAGGACCTGATCGACATGAACGGGAAGATGGACATCGACAAGTCCGACCCCGAGGACGTCGCCAAGGACTGGCTGAAGAAGGCCGGCCTGGTCTGACCGCCGGAACCTGAGAAAGGCCGCGCCCGCACGGGCGCGGCCTTTTCCATGCCCGGCGTCAGGGCACCCGCCCGCCCAGCCGCGCCGTCAGGTCGGCGGCCGTGGCCCGCACGCTCTCGGCCAGCGCGGGCCAGCCCTCCTCCGGGCGGCTCTCCCGCCGGAAGGTGACGGTGATCGCGGCCGTCGGGTGCCGGGTGTGGTCGAACGAGCAGGCCGCGATGCTGGCCAGCCCCTCGGTGACCAGGCCGTCCTCGGTGGACCAGCCGCGCCGCGCCTCGGCGGCCAGCTCGCGCCGCAACTCGCGCAGCGACGCCGGGCCGTACCCGGTGCGGTCCACGAACGGGCCGGGGAACAGCGCCCGCACCTGCGCGGCGGGCAGGTGCGCCAGCATCGACCGGCCGCTCGCGGTGAGCTGGGCGGGCATCCGCACGCCCACGTCGGTCACCAGCGTCGCGTGCCGCCGGGGCTGCTCCTTCAGCAGGTAGAGGGTCTCGGCGCCGTGCAGGATGCCGAGCTGGGCGATCTCGCCGGTCCGGTCCACCAGGCGGCGCAGCAGCGGCCGGGCCAGCCGCTCCAGCGGCCCGTGCCGCAGGTAGGCCGAGCCGATCTCGAACGCCGCCACGCCCAGCCCCCAGCGGCGCTCCTCGGGCAGGTAGGACACGAACCCGTCCTCCGCCATCGCCGCCAGCAGGTGGTAGGTGCTGGAGCGCGGCAGGTCGAGCGAGCGCGCGATCGCCGAGGCGGGCAGCGGCCCGGCCGACCCCGCCAGCAACCGCAACACCGCCAGCGTGCGCCGCGCGGCGGGGACCTGGCTCATGGCCCCAATGTCTCACATGCGAGACACAACGCCCGCCGGGGCCCTCCACCAGGGCCGATCCGCCCGCTGGAATGGTGGGTATGAGTTTCGGCATGGGGGACAAGAACATCCAGGTCGGCCCGGAACCGCTGACCCTGGACCAGGTCGTGGCGGTGACGCGGCACGGCGCGCGGGTCGAGCTGACCGACGAGGCGATGGCCGCGATGACCGCCGCGCGGGCCCACATCGAGGAGCTGGCCGGCCGCTCCACGCCCGTCTACGGCGTATCGACCGGGTTCGGCGCGCTCGCCACCCGGCACATCGCGCCCGAGCTGCGCGCCAAGCTCCAGCTCAACATCGTCCGCTCGCACGCCGCCGGGTCCGGCCCGGAGGTCGAGCGGGAGGTGGTGCGCGGCCTGATGTTGCTGCGCCTGCACACCCTGGCCACCGGCCGCACCGGCGTCCAGCCCGCCACCGCGCAGGCCCTCGCCGCCCTGCTGAACGCCGGGATCACCCCCATCGTCCACGAGCACGGCAGCCTCGGCTGCTCCGGCGACCTCGCCCCGCTCGCGCACGTCGCGCTGGCGCTGATCGGCGAAGGCCAGGTCCGCGACGCCAAGGGCGAGCTGCGCGAGACCGCCGACGCCCTCGCCGAGGCCGGGATCGCGCCGGTCGCGCTGGCCGAGAAGGAGGGCCTGGCGCTGCTGAACGGCACCGACGGCATGCTCGGCATGCTGGTGCTGGCCATCCGCGACCTGCACGAGCTGTACAAGGCCGCCGACCTCGCCGCCGCCATGTCCGTCGAGGCGCTGCTCGGCACCGACCGCGTGTTCGCCGCCGACCTCCAGGACCTGCGCCCGCACCCCGGCCAGTCCATCTCCGCCGCCAACCTGCGCGCCCTGCTCGCCGACTCGCCGATCATGGAATCGCACCGCGGCCCCGACTGCACCCGCGTCCAGGACGCCTACTCGCTGCGCTGCACCCCGCAGGTCAACGGCGCGGCCCGCGACACCCTCGCGCACGCCGAGCTGGTCGCCTCCCGCGAGCTGGCCTCGGCGGTCGACAACCCCGTCGTGCTGCCCGACGGCCGGGTGGAGTCCAACGGCAACTTCCACGGCGCGCCCGTCGCCTACGTGCTGGACTTCCTCGCCATCCCCACCGCCGACGTCGCCTCCATGTCCGAGCGCCGCACCGACCGGCTGCTGGACCGGGCGCGCTCGGCCGGGCTGCCGCCGTTCCTGGCCGACGACGCGGGCGTGGACTCCGGCCTGATGATCGCCCAGTACACCCAGGCCGCGATCGTGTCCGACCTCAAGCGCCGGGCCGCGCCCGCCTCGGCCGACTCCATCCCGAGCTCGGCGATGCAGGAGGACCACGTGTCCATGGGCTGGAACGCGGCCCGCAAGCTGCGCCGGTCCGTCGAGGGGCTGGCCCAGGTCGTCGCCATCGAGATCATGGCGGCCGCGCGGGCGCTGGACCTGCGCGCCCCGCTGCGGCCCGGCCCCGCCACCGCCGCGGTCGTCGCCGCGCTGCGCGAGCACGTCCCCGGGCCCGGCCCGGACCGCCACCTGGCGCCCGAGATCGCCGCCACCACCGCGCTGGTGCGCGACGGCTCGCTGGTCGCCGCCGCCGAGACGGTCACCGGCCGCCTCTCCTGACCCCGTCTTCCCCGAAGGAGCACCGCATGTCCGGACCACGTCCCGTCCGCGCGCCGCGCGGCACCGACCTCACCGCCAAGGGCTGGGGCCAGGAGGCCGCCCTGCGCATGCTCATGAACAACCTGGACCCCGAGGTCGCTGAGCACCCCGACGAACTGGTCGTCTACGGCGGCACCGGCAAGGCCGCGCGCAACTGGGCGTCCTACGACGCGATCGTGCGCTCGCTGACCGACCTGGAGGGCGACGAGACGCTGCTCGTGCAGTCCGGCAAGCCGGTCGGGATCTTCCGCACCCACGAGTGGGCGCCGCGCGTGCTGATCGCCAACTCCAACCTGGTGCCCCAGTGGGCGAACTGGGAGGAGTTCCGCCGCCTGGAGGCCGAGGGCCTCACGATGTACGGGCAGATGACGGCCGGGTCGTGGATCTACATCGGCACCCAGGGCATCCTCCAGGGCACCTACGAGACCTTCGCCGCCGTGGCCGCCAAGAAGTTCGGCGGCACGCTGGCCGGGACGATCACGCTGACCGCCGGGCTCGGCGGCATGGGCGGCGCGCAGCCGCTGGCCGTCACGATGAACGGCGGCGTCGCGATCTGCGTCGAGTGCGACCCGTCGCGCATCGACCGCCGCGTGGCGCACCGCTACTGCGACGTGCGCGCCGACTCCCTGGACGAGGCGCTGCGCCTGGCGGAGGAGGCCAAGGCCAAGCGCGCGCCGCTGTCCATCGGCCTGCTGGGCAACGCGGCCGACCTCGTGCCCGAGCTGCTGCGCCGGGGCGCGCCCATCGACATCGTCACCGACCAGACCAGCGCGCACGACCCGACGATGTACCTGCCGCGCGGCGTGGCGTTCGAGGACATGGCCGCCGAGCGCGACAAGGACCGCCAGGGCTTCATCACCCGCGCCCGCGAGTCGATGGCCGCGCACGTGGAGGCCATGGTCGGCTTCATGGACGCCGGGGCCGAGGTCTTCGACTACGGCAACTCGATCCGCGGCGAGGCCCAGCTCGCCGGGTACGACCGGGCGTTCGCGTTCCCCGGCTTCGTGCCCGCCTACATCCGGCCGCTGTTCTGCGAAGGCAAGGGCCCGTTCCGCTGGGCGGCGCTGTCGGGCGACCCCAAGGACATCGCCCGCACCGACAAGGCGATCCTCGACCTGTTCCCCGACAACGAGCCGCTGACCCGCTGGATCAGGATGGCGGGGGAGAAGGTGCACTTCCAGGGCCTGCCGTCGCGGATCTGCTGGCTGGGCTACGGCGAGCGCGACAAGGCCGGGGCCGTCTTCAACGACCTGGTGGCGCGCGGCGAGATCAGCGCGCCGCTCGTGCTGGGCCGCGACCACCTGGACTCGGGCTCGGTGGCCTCGCCGTACCGCGAGACCGAGGGCATGGCCGACGGCTCGGACGCGATCGCCGACTGGCCGCTGCTGAACGCGATGCTGAACACGGCGTCGGGCGCGACGTGGGTGTCGATCCACCACGGCGGCGGCGTCGGCATCGGCCGCTCGATCCACGCGGGACAGGTGTGCCTGGTGGACGGGACGGAGCTGTCGGCGCAGAAGCTGGAGCGGGTGCTGACCAACGACCCGGGGACCGGCGTGATGCGGCACGTGGACGCGGGCTACGACCGCGCCGCGGAGGTCGCGGCGGAGCGCGGCGTGCGCGTCCCGATGTCGGAGTAGCGGCCCTATGACCTTCGCGGAGATGTGGGCGGCACTGCTGCCCGTAGGGCGGGACGACGCGACCGGCGGCTACCACCGCTTCGCGTGGACGGCGCCTGAGCTGGAGTGCCGCGCCTGGTTCCTCGACGAGGCGGCTGGGCGCGGCCTAGAGATCGAGCGCGACGCGAACGGGAACCTGTTCGCATGGTGGCTCCCGGCCGACGGCACTCGCACCGGGGCCGTGCTGACCGGGAGCCACCTGGACTCGGTGCCAGGCGGCGGCGCGTTCGACGGCCCCCTAGGAGTGGTGTCGGCATTCGCGGCCTTGGACAAGCTACGGGCCGAGAACTTCACCCCAACCAAGCCGATCGGCGTAGCAGCGTTCGCGGAAGAGGAGGGCGCACGCTTCGGCGTAGCCTGCCTAGGCTCCCGCTTGCTGGCAGGAGCAATCACACCCGAACGAGCCCGCACCCTACGCGACGGCAACGGCCAGACTTTCGCCGAGGTAATCGCCGCCCACAACCTGGACCCGACCCGAATCGGCCCGGACGCCGACCTCCTGAACCGCGTCGCCTGCTACGTAGAACTGCACGTAGAACAGGGCCGAGCCCTTCAGGAACCAGTCGGCGTGGCCAGCGCGATCATCCCGCACGGCCGCTGGCGACTGGACTTCACCGGCGAAGGCAACCACGCGGGAACGACACTGCTGACGGACCGCCGCGACCCGATGCTGCCGTTCGCACACGCCGTCCTGGCAGCCCGCGAGGCCGCCGAGCGGCATGACAGCGTGGCGACGGTGGGCAAGGTGAACGTGGTGCCCGGCGGGGTGAACGCGATCCCGTCGCAGGTGACGGCCTGGCTGGACAGCCGAGGCCCCGACGACGACGCGGTGCGCGCGACCGTAGCCGACGTGCACGAGGCCGCACGGCGCGCAGCCGCCGAGCACCGTGTGGCCGTCGAGCTGGCTGAGGAGTCCTACACCGAGGTAGTGGACTTCAACAAGTCGTTGCGCGACCGCCTGGTGACAACCCTGGGCGGCGTCCCGGTCCTGCCGACCGGCGCGGGCCACGACGCAGGCATTCTGTCGGCGCTGCTGCCCACGGCGATGCTGTTCGTGCGCAACCCGACCGGCGTCTCACACGCCCCCGCCGAGTACGCGGAACCCGCCGACTGCCTGGCCGGTGTTGAGGCGTTGGCGACGGTGCTCAAAGACCTGGCAGGCGGGTAGGGAACCGATATGCGCTGGCATGCCGAGTTCGCCTGGCTCGGAGACGGAGTGGCCACCGATGTGCTCATCGAGGCCGACGGCGAACGCTTCACCACCATCATCCCCGACGTCCCCGCCCCACCGGACGCCCACCGCCTGCCCGGCCTGACGCTGCCGGGCCTGGCGAACGCCCACTCGCACGCCTTCCACCGGGCGCTGCGCTCGCGGGTGCAGGCTGATCACGGCACGTTCTGGACGTGGCGCGAACAGATGTACAAGGTGGCGGATCGCCTGGACCCCGACTCGTACCGGGCGCTGGCCACGGCCGTCTACGCGGAGATGGCGTTGGCGGGGATCAGCTGCGTGGGGGAGTTCCACTACCTGCACCACCGTCCCGGGGGCGCGCCCTACGACGACCCGAACGCGATGGGCGAGGCCCTGATCGCGGCCGCTGCTGACGCGGGCATCCGGATCACGCTGCTGGACACGTGCTATCTGGCGGGTGGCATCGGGACACCGCTGAAGGGCCCGCAGCTGCGCTTCGGGGATGGCACGGCGGGGAACTGGGCGCGCCGCGTGGACAGCATCTACGAGCACACGGGCAAGGCGGGCCGCCTGCACGCGCGCGTAGGGGCGGCGATCCACTCGGTGCGGGCGGTGCCACGCGAGCAGATAGCGGCCGTGGCGTCGTGGGCGAAGGAACGCCAGGCCCCGCTGCACATCCACCTGTCGGAGCAACCGGCGGAGAACGAGGCGTGCGAAGCCGCGTACGGGATGACACCGACCCGGCTGCTGGCGGAGGCGGGGGCGCTGGGAGCGCTGACGGTGGCGGTCCACGCGACGCACCTGACCGAGGAGGACATCGGCCTGCTGGGGGCGACGCTGACGGGCGTGTGCATGTGCCCGACGACGGAACGGGACCTGGCGGACGGCATAGGCCCGGCCCGGGACCTGCGGGATGCGGGCGCGCCGATCTGCTTGGGGTCGGACCAGCACGCGGTGATCGACCTGTTCGAGGAGGCGCGGGCGGTCGAACTGAACGAACGGCTGCGGACGCGGGAGCGGGGCCACTGGACGGCGGGGGGCTTGCTGGCGACCGCGACGTCCAACGGGCACTTCGCGCTGGGGTGGCCGGAGGCGGGACGGCTGGAGCCGGGGGCTTACGCGGATTTGGTGACGGTGGCGATGGATTCGGCGCGGACGGCGGGGGCGGCTCCGGGGTACACGGCGGAGGCGGCGGTGTTCGCGGCGACGAACGCGGATGTGCGGAATGTGGTGGTGTCGGGGCGGGAGGTCGTGAGGGAGGGGCGGCATTTGCTGGTGGGGGATGTGGCGGGGATGTTGCGGGAGGCGATTGGTGCTGTGACGGGTGAGGGGGAGGGGGAGAGGGAGGAGTAGGGGGATGCGCTTGACTGGCGATTTGGGCTTGGTGGTGCGTGTTTAGCTTCGTGCTGCGCGCTTAGGTTCGTGCTGCACGTCTAGCTTCGTGGTGCACGCCAGAGGCACGCTGCATGCTAGAGGCACGCTTTGAGGCAGAAGCACGCTCCGTGCCAAACCCCGCGCTCCGCGCTAAAGGGCACGCTCCGCGCTAGAAGCACGCTCCGCGTCACTACCTCAGCCCGCGCTCCGCGCGTGCCCAACGACGCCAGCCCCGTGCCCCGCACACAACCAACAGCCCCAACCCCGCGCCCCGCGCGTGACCAAGAACCTCAGCCCGCGCCCCGCACCCGATCAACAACCCCAGCCCCGTGCCCGAACGATCACAG
>NZ_BCRO01000104.1 GCF_001552635.1 Actinomadura hibisca NBRC 15177
CCCAAAGAAACACAGCACTCAGGATGGACGGTTGTGGTCCGCGTCGGTGTCCATCCGCTCCCACGCCGCGTCCCACATCGCGTCGCGCCGCCGGTCGCAGCGGTGGCGCAGCAGCAGGTAGGCCAGCAGCAGCGGGAGGCCCGCCGCCACGGCCGCCGCGCCGCCCGCGTACGCCGCGTCGGTGACGGTCCGGCTGTGCGGGCGCGGGCGCACCGACAGGCGGCCGTCGCGGTCCGCCCAGATCCGCGTCTTCGCGCCGACCTTGGCGTCCTTCCAGGCGGGCAGCGAGCCGGAGCGCGGTTTGCCGTCGGGGCCGGGCCAGGCGACCTGCACGGTCTCGTGCACGTACCGGTCGCCCGCCGAGCCGAACCCGTCGGCGGCGGTGACGGTCGCGGTGACCTGGTGCCGGGTGATGCGCTCGATCCGCTCGGCGCGCGTGCCTGAGTCGTACGCGACGTGCCACGTCCACAGGCCCACGGGCGGCGCGGACAGGAGGAAGAGCAGCAGCAGGCCGAGCGCGACCAGGCGCTGCGCGCGGTCGATCCGGCGGCGCAGCACGCTGCGCTCCAGGCCGAGGCGGCGGCGCAACGTCCGCCGTCGCAGGCGTCCGCGCCGTCCGGTGCCCGATCCGTGGTGCATCGCCGTCACCTCCCCGGGAGAGGGCCACCGGTAAGAGGCTTTTTTGCCATCTTTGTCCAGAATATTCCCGAGATCGGTGGCCTGCCAGTGCTGGAAGCCGGTTGATGGACGTCAGGCGCGGCGCCCGATCGGTGCCGCGCCCGACGTCCCTGCTCAGTCCCCGGCCGCCGCCAGCAGCTCGCCGAACCCCGCCTGGATGCCCTTGCCGAGCACGTCCAGGTCGGGCATCCCGTCGAAGTCGCCGGTGAGGCCGAAGTACAACGTCCCGCAGTACGACACGATCGCCGTCGCCACCCGGATGCCGCCGGTCAGCGGCACGTACGGGTGCAGCTCCAGCACCCGGCGGCCCATCACGTACAGCGGGAAGTCCGGGCCCGGCACGTTGGTGGTGACCGTCTGCACCAGGTCCTGGCGCAGCCGCACCGGGATGCGCGCGCCCAGCGACAGCAGCGCGGGCGCGACGGCGGTATCGGTCAGCCGGGTCAGCGTCTTGGTCCCGGCCGCCTGGTTGCTGCGCTTGACGTCGTCGGTCTGCTCGCGGACGCGGCGCAACCGTTCCAGCGGGTCGGCCACGCCGACCGGCAGGTTCACGAACACCGCCGCGACCCGGTTGTCGAGCGCGCCGCGCTGGTCGGTGGCGCGCACCGACACCGGCACCGCCGACCGCACCACCGTGTCGGGGGTCAGGCCGCCGCGCGCGTTGAGCAGGTCCCGGTACCCGGCGGTGACGGCGGTGAGGACGACGTCGTTGACGGTGCCGCCGAGCGCCTTGCGGACGCGCTTGGCCTCCTCCAGCGGCACGTTCTGCCAGCACCAGCGGCGGTGCGGGCCGATCGGGCCGTTCAACGACCCGGCCGAGCGGCTGGTGAACCGCGCGGTGGTGCGCGACAGGCCGAGCGCGAAGTCGCGCAGCTGCCGCGCCTCGCGCACCGTGCCGAGGCCGCGCACGACGTCCCCGGCCTGCCGCACCGGCTGCGTCACGGTGCGCTGCGCGGTGTCGCGCAGCAGGTCGAAGGTGGACGGCTCGGGTTCGGGCGTCCACTCCGGGAGCGCGCCGGGGGCGCGCGAGGGCGGCTCGTAGTCGGGGGTCAGGTCGAACATGATGGTGGCCAGGTCCATGCCCGCGACGCCGTCCACCATGCAGTGGTGCACCTTGGCGATCATCGCCCAGCGGTCCTCGGCCAGGCCCTCCACCAGCCAGATCTCCCACAGCGGCTTGCCGGGGTCCAGCCGCTGGGCGAGCACGCGGCCGGCGAGGTTGCGCAGCTGCTCGTCGGTGCCCGGCGTCGGCAGCGCGGTGTGCCGGACGTGGTAGAGGATGTTGAAGTGCGGGTCGTCGGCCCAGACCGGGCGGCTCAGGTGCAGCGGCACCGTGCGGACCCGCTGCCGGTAGCGGGGCACCCGGGGCAGTTTGGCGATCACCTGCCGGACGAGGTCGCCGTAGGAGGGGGCGGGCCCCTCGAACACGACCACCGACGCCACGTGCAGGGGGGTGTTCTCGTCCTCCAGGAGGTAGAAGCTGGCGTCCAGTCCGCTCATCCGATGCACGGCCTCACCGTCTTTCTGGTCTTGTCACGGGGGGAGTAGGGGTCGCTCGGAATTCCCGCGGGGGGCGACCGATATAAGCCAACATCACGGGAAGGTCTCTGACAAACGTCCTGACTCGGTGTGGCCATATGTCAGGCGACCACAACCGGTCACGGGCCGGTCGGCGCTCGGTGATCAGTGCTGGGCGGCCAGCTCCACCAGGTCGTCGAAGCCGGTCCGGATGCCCGCGGCCAGCGTCTCCAGGTCGGGCATGCCGTCGAAGTCGCCGGTCAGCCCGAAGGTGAGCCGGCCCCGGTAGGAGAAGATCGCGACGCCGACCTGCATGCCCAGCGCCAGCGGCACGTAGGGGTAGAGGCCGACCAGCTCGCGGCCGAGCACGTACAGCGGGAAGTCGGGGCCCGGCACGTTGGTGACCACGGTCTGCACCAGCGGCTGGCTGGCGCTCAGCGCGTACCGGGAGCCGAGGGCCATCAGCGTCGGCGCGAACCCGGCGAGCTTGGTCAGGGCCTCGCCGCCCGCCGCCTCCTTGGTGCGCTTGACGTCGTCCATCTGCGCGCGGACCTCGAACAGGCGGCGGCGCGGGTCCGGCTCCCCGGCGGGCAGGTTCACCAGCACGCCCGACACCTTGTTGGCCACCTCGCCGCGCTCGGTCTCGGCGCGCACCGACACCGGGACGAGCGCGCGGACGACGGTGGTCTCGTCCAGCTCGCCGCGCCCGTCCAGCACCTCGCGGAAGCCGTTGGACACGGCGGTCAGGATCACGTCGTTGACGGTGCCGCCGAACGCCTTGCGCACGCTCCGGATCTCGTCCAGGTCGGCGTGCGTCCACATCCAGCGGCGGTGCGGGCCGGTCGGGCCGTTCAGCGACCCGGCCGACGGGCGCGCGAGCCGCCCGACCGTGCGCGGCACGTCCACGCCGATCCGCCGCAGGGTGCCGGTGCTGAGCAGGCCGCGGGCGAGGTCGCGGGCGGTGCCGGGGGCCCCGGCCGCGCCGCGCAGCGGCCCGGTGACGCGCTCGCGCACCGACCCGGCCAGCAGCGACACCCCGGACGGCTGGCGCGCGGGCCGGGGCAGCTCGCCCGGGTCGGGCCGCGTCTCGTCGGGGGACAGGTCGAACAGCGAGGTCAGCAGGTCCACGCCGCCGACGCCGTCCACCACGGCGTGGTGCACCTTGGTGATGGCCGCCCACCGGCCGTCGGCCAGGCCCTCCACCAGCCAGATCTCCCACAGCGGCTTGGCGGTGTCCAGGCGCTGCGAGAGCACCCGTCCGGCGAGGTTGCGCAGCTCGTCGGGGCCGCCGGGCTTGGGGACGGCGGTATGGCGGACGTGGTACAGGATGTTGAAGTGCGGGTCGTCCACCCACACCGGCCGGCCCAGATGCAGCGGGACGGTGCGGACCCGCTGCCGGTAGCGGGGGATGTCCGGCAGCTTGGCCAGCACCGCCCGGACCACCTCGCCGTAGGCCGGCGCGGGGCCCTCGAAGATGGTCACCGAGGCGATGTGCAGTGGGGTGTTCTCGGATTCGGCGAAGAAGAAGCCCGAGTCCAGGGGGCCCATGCGCTCGGCGTGCACGCGCGGAGGACCCGCCAGGGGAGCGGCCTCGGGGCTGGTGGTCGTCGGGGTGGTGTCGGTCTGCGCCATGACGCACCGTCCGTGGGGTAGCCGTCCAGGGATCTGTAAGGGCTTCCCGACATGGCTCCGTCCAATCGGACGAAATGCCAATTAGTGCGACGAATCTCGGCCGCGCCGCTCAGCGCGCAGGTCAGGCGATGATCGCTCGGACGCTGCTCGGCTCGGGCGGCGCCCGGCTCAGGCGGCGATCGACTTGGCGCGGCGGCGCGGGCGGCGGCGCGGGGCCGGGACGGCGCGCTCGACGGTGTGCTCGCGCACGAACGCGCCCACCTCGTGGATGGCGGCCAGCCCCTCGGGCACCAGGTCGGCGAAGACCTGGAACACGTGCACCTGCCCCTCCCAGACCTGGAGGCGGCACGGCACCCCGGCGGCGGCGAGGCGCTCGGCCATCAGCTCGGCGTCGGGCAGCAACATCTCGGTCGAGCCCACCTGGATCAGCACCGGCGGCAGCGCCGACAACTCGCCGTTGACCGGCGACACGGTCGGGTCCAGCGGCACGCTGCCCTCGGTGAGCAGGTGCGCGAGCCGCTCCACCCGGCGGGCGGGCAGGTAGGCGTCCAGCTTGGCGTTGGCGTGCGCGATCTTGGCGGTGTGGTCCAGGTCGGTCAGCGGGGCCAGCGCCACCAGCGCGGCGGGGGAGGGCAGTCCCTCGGCCATGGCCTGGAGGGTGGCGGCGAACGCCAGGAACCCGCCGGCCGAGTCGCCCGCGACCACGATGCGCTCGGGCGCGTACCCCTGGTCCAGGAGCCACCGGTAGGCGTGCGCGCAGTCGGCGACCGACACCGCCAGCGGCGCGGCGGGCAGTTGCCGGTAGGCCACCGACAACACCGGCGCGCCGGACGCCGCCGACAGCCGCGCGAGCATCCGGCGGTGGGTGCGCAGCCCGCACGAGAAGAAGCCGCCGCCGTGGAAGTACAGCACCACGCGGTCCCCGTCCGAGCGGGGCGCGCGCACCCACTCGGCCTGGAAGTCGGCGAACGGCACCCGCTCGGTCCGCGCCCAGCGCGGGGCGGGCAGCGCGACGGGGGCGGCCAGGTCGATCGCCAGCGCCGGGCGCAGGCCGACGGGGCTGAGCGGCCACAACGACAGCAGCGGGCCCACGGTCATCCGCAGTCCGCGCGCGGTCAACCGGGCCCGCACCGTGGTGCCGGGGCGCATCTCGATCAGCGGTTGCATCGGCGGCCTTCCGTCGTGACCGCCTGGTGACCAAGCGGTCAGTTGTCCGACCTGGTCAGCGTGCTGTGACGGTGATCACCGTGTCAAGAGATGGCCGGGTGATGAATGTGACGTTTCCGCATCGTTTCGCCCGCTTGGGGCGGCCAGCGCGAGAAGTGCTCCGACGACGCACAGTCCCGCCGTGATCCAGAAGATTTCCTGGTACTCGGTGCGCAACGCGTCCTGGACGGCCGCCTGGTATCGGGCGAGCTCTTTGGTGAATTCGGCCTTGGACATCATGAAGGGCAGCGGCATCTGGAGGTCGGCCGTCAGGGCGTGGAAGCGGTGGAAGCCCCACCCCGACAGCGCCGCGATGCCGAGCAACATCCCCATCATGCGGGCGACCACCACGGCCGCCGACGCGACGCCGTGCCGGGCGGCCGGGACCAGCCGCAACACCGCCGACGACACCGGCGCGATCACCAGGCCCAGCCCGAACCCGGTGAGCACCAGGTCGGTGTCCAGCCGGGGCAGCGGCCCGTAGGAGGCGCCGGCGAGGTCGGCGGGCCACGCGGCGATCAGCAGGTACCCGACCGCCGAGAGCGCCATCCCGGCGACCATGGGCCACCGCTCGCCGACCCGGCGCGCCACCAGGCCGCCGGCCAGGGCCGCGACCGGCAGCGCGACGAGGAAGCGCGTCAGCAGCAGCGCGCCGTCGACGGTGTCCTTCTTCAGCAGCGTCTGGGCGACCAGGACGACGTCCACGAGCGTGACCATCAGCGCCGCGCCCGACAGCAGGCTGACGCCCAGCGTCGCGAGCAGCGGCCCGCGCCGCACCCCGGCCAGGTCGAACAGCCGGGTCCGGGCCTTGATCTCCCAGAGCACGAAGGCCGCCAGCGCCACGAGCCCGGCGGCCACGACGGGCAGCCCCCACGACGGCAGCGCCGACTTCTCCGGATCGGGGTTGTAGAGGCCGCCGACGAGCAGGCCGAGCCCCAGCGCGAGCAGCAACCCGCCCAGCCAGTCCACGCCCTGCTTCTCCAGGCCTGCGGGCCGCCCGCCGGGGACGGTGAGGTGCACCGCGACCATTGCCAGCAACGCGACCGGCACGTTGATCCAGAAGATCCACCGCCAGTCGCCCGCGATCTCCAGCACCGCGACCCCGTACAGCGGCCCGAGCACGCTGCCGAGCTCCTGGGCCGCGCCGACCGCGCCCAGCACCACCGGGCGGCGGTGCGCGTCCCAGAGGTCCCCGGCCAGCGCCATGGTGACCGGCAGCAGCGCGCCGCCCGCCAGGCCCTGCACGACGCGCCCGGCCGTCAGCCACGCCACCGCGTGCTCCTGGTGCTCCAGGGCGGTGAGGACCGACCCGGCCGCGAAGACCAGCAGGCACGCCTGGAGCAGGGGCCGCCGCCCGAACCGGTCCGACAGCTGGCCGAGCAGCGGCATCGCCGCGACGTAGCCGAGCAGGAACCCGGTGAGCACCGGGGTGAGCCGCTCCAGCCGGTTGACCGGGATGCCGAGGTCCTTCACCACCGTGACGACGATCGTGGTGATCACATAGGCGTCTAGGGCGGCCAGCAGCACCACGCCGCCGCCGACCCCGATGGCGACCCGGCGGCGCGCCCCGGCCGCGCTCACGCCGGCGCGCTGATCTTGTAGGGGGCGTCGAACTCGGTGAAGTTGATGATCACCGAGCCCTTGCCGCCCTCGCCGGGCACGTCGCCCCTGACCTTGAGCAGCCGGTGGTCGGCGGTGCTCACCCAGACCTGCCCGTCCAGGTCGCTGGTGATGCCCGGGACCAGCCCACCGAGGGCCGCCTGCGGCAGCTTGACCGCCACGCGGTAGGCGTCCTTGCCGTTGACCTTCTCGGTGGTCTCGGCCTTGGGCGACTGGACCGAGTTGAGCAGGCGGCTGATGCCCCGGTTGGGGTCGAGCACGGCCGACGGGTCGTACAGCGTGGCCGCGACCATCTTGGAGACCTTGCGCCAGCCGCCGGTCACGCCCTTGATGTAGATGCTGTCGCCCACCGCGACGATGTCCATCTGCACCGTCTGCCCGGACTGCTCCAGCTTGAGCGCGCCCTGCGCGTCCCCGCTCTTGAGCAGCTTCATGTCCCCGCCGGAGACGGGGATGGGCGGCTTGTCCTCGGTCGTCAGCGTGAACGCGATGCTCTTCAGCGCCGCCATGGCCTGCGCGGACTGCTTGAGGGTCTGCGCCGGATCGGGCTGCGGCGGCCCGGCCTTCTCGCCGCCGTCCCCCTGGCAGGCGGTGACGACCACGAGCGCCAGCAGCGCCTGTGCGAGCAGAATGAGACGACCTGGGGCTCTACGCATAGGCGGACCCTACCGACCGGTCACCATGCAAGTGAATCGGTACCGGGTATGACCCGGCCCCCTCCACGGTATGAGGGGGCCGCTTTCCCGGTGGCCGCCCGGCGGACCCCGCCGCTAGGATGGCCCACGGCGCGCCCCGGCGGTGACGGTTCAGGTCACCCGGGCAGCCTGGGGCGGTAGCTCAGTTGGTCAGAGCAGCGGACTCATAATCCGCCAGTCGCGGGTTCGAGTCCCGCCCGCCCTACTCCGCGACGGCCCCGCGCCGCCCTGCGCGCGAGGCCGTGGTCAGGCGGGCCACTCCGGCGGGCGCTTCTCCAGGAACGCGGCCATGCCCTCCCGGGCCTCCGGGGTCTGGCTCGCGGCGGCCATCACCTCGATCGCGTAGGCGTAGGCGTCCGCCTCGGGCCGGTCCAGTTGGCCGTACATCGCCTGCTTGCCGAGGGCCTTGCTGCGCGGACCGCCCCGCGTGGCGCGCTGGAGCAGGTCCAGCACGGCCTTGTCCAGCTCGTCGTCCGGCACCGCGTAGTTGATCAGGCCCCACTCGGCGGCGGTGCGCGCGTCCACCCGGTCGCCGGTCAGGGCCAGCTCCATGGCCCGCTTGCGGCCCACGCTGCGGGAGATCGGCACCATCGGCGTGTGGCAGAACCAGCCGCCCTTGCCGCCCGGGGCCGCGAACGCGGCGCTCTCGGCGGCCACCGCCAGATCGCAGCTCGCCACGAGCTGGCAGCCCGCTGCGGTGGCCAGGGCGTGCACCCGCGCGATCACCACCTGGGGCGCGGACTGGATCGTGCGCATCAGCTCGGTGCACGTCTGGAGCAGCGATCGCACGTCGGCGTGGGAGGCCCCGGCCACGTCGCCGAAGTCGTGCCCGGCGGAGAAGACCGGGCCCTCGGCCGCCAGGACCACCCCGCGCGCGTCGGTCGCGGCGACCTCGGCGAACGCCGCCGTCAGTTCTTCCAGGAACGCCCGCGACAACGAGTTCCGCCGCCGTGGCCGGTTCATGGTGATCGTGGTGAACGGGCCGTCGCGCTCGATCAGGACATCGCTCATGCCGCGACGCTATGCCAGGTCCGGGCCGGACGTCACGGTTCGGCCGTGGCCTGTCGTACCCCCGGCGTACGGTAAGCGCGTTAGGGGAAGGGGTCCGGCCTTGAAGCTGCTCACCGCCACCGATGCCACCCAGGGCTACCGCGACAACGACTTCGACTGGTGCGTGGAAGGAGAGCTGGTGCACATCGGCGTGGTGTGCGCCCGCGACCGCGACGATCCCGACGGCGGCTGCGGCTGCGGCCGGGCGTTCGCGGGCCTGAACTCGCACCGCGCCACCACCACCGCCATGGTGCGGGAGATCGAGGGCTTCACCGAGGCCGACTACGTCGAGGCGATCCGCAGCAGCCTGGAGCAGCAGGGCTACGACGCCTCCTACGCCGAGCACGAGGCGGCCGAGCTGCGCATCCTGGTGCGCGACTGGCCGGTGGGGGCGATCGTGGAGCGGCGGCTGGACGAGATCGTGGTGCGGCAGGTGGTGCAGCCGTAATCAGTGATCAAGGGCGCGGGCCGGTCCGGGCCAGCCCGGGTCCAGCCAGGCGGCGATCTCCTCGTCGGTCGGCGGGATCAGGCACCACAACGCCTCCCGCACGTCGGCGCACAGCGGCACGCTCTCGTGCAGCCGCAGCAGCCGGAACATCCGCACGGTGAACGGCCGCGCCCCCACCAGGGCGAGGCCGCCCGGCCCGGGGACGTTCTCGGCGCAGTGCCGGGCCACCGCCGACAGCGCCCGCATCCCGGCGGCGTCCAGGAACGCCAGCTCGGCCAGGTCCACCACCAGCGGGCCGGGGTGGGCGTCGGCGATCTCCTGTAGGCGCCGCCGGACCGGCGCGGACGCCATGCGGTCCAGGGTGCCGCGCAGCAGCACCAGCGTGTGGTGTTCGCGGGGCAGCACGACGATGTCGGCGTCGATCTCCCCTGGCGTGTCCGCCATGACGTCCCCACTCCTCCGGCCGGTGACTCACCAGCATCGCGCGAGCACGCAGGGTTGCCAAGCCTCGCCGCCCGACATTTCGCGATCCCGGGTCAGCCGAAGCAGGCCCGCACCCCGCCCTGGCCCCCGCGCGCGAAGTTGCGCAGCCGCTCGGCGGCGGAGCCGTGGTCGCCGGGCCGGGTCCACGGCACGCCGTCGCCGATCACCCGGAAGGAGTCCACGATCTCCTGCTCGTCGCCCGCCTCGAACTGGAGCGTCCCGTCGTCGGCCGCGCCGTACAGGACGCCGCCCGCCAGGCAGTCGGCCTGGAGTTCGGCGGCGGGGGAGACCAGCTCGCGGCGCAGCCGGTTCTGGACGGCGTGCCCCCACTCGTGCGCGATCACCAGGTACACCCACGCGTCGCCGCGCGGGTAGCCCGAGCGCATGAGGTGGTCGTCCCAGGCGACGAAGTCCCCGGCGGGGCAGTAGACGGCGTTGTCGCGTTCGAGGGGCTTGCCGCCGCACGCCGGGCTGGTCGCGGGGTCGCCGCCCTCGTACAGCCCCACCACGCGGGGCGGCCGGTACTCGCCGGTGAACAGTTGCGGCCAGTGCTTGGCCCAGTAGCCGTTGACGATGTTCTCGGCGGTCCGCAGGTCCTCCTGGAACTCGGCCTCGTCGAAGGACCCGGCGCGGCCGGTGTCCTGCCGGGTGGCGCACGGGGCCTCCCCGCTGGACGCGGGCGCGGACGCGGGCGGGGGAGCCTCGGCGCCGGAGGTCCCCGTCCCCGCTCCGGCCCCGGTCTCGATCTCGCAGGCGCCGCTGAGGGTGAGCGCGGCGCCGAGGATGAGGGCGGTCAACGACCGCCGCGCGTTGTGCATTGCCGTCTCCGTCATGTCCAGGGGTACGCGGCCGCGCCTGCCCTATGCCCGGTCCGGCGGCGAAGAAGACGGGCGAAATCGTGAGAACGCCGATTCCTGGTGGGAACCTGCGCGGTGACCTAGGATCTCGGGAAAAGTTAACGGCTGGCTTCCCCCCCCCGCCCGGAGGGCCGATGACCGAAGAGACCGCGGTGGCCGGTGTCGACACCACCACGCCGAACGTCGCCCGCATGTACGACTTCTACCTGGGCGGCAAGGACAACTACGCCGCCGACCGCGCCGCCGCCCGGGAAGTGCTGAAGTTCGCGCCGCACATCCCCGCCCTCGCCCGCGCCAACCGCGCGTTCCTGCGGCGCGCGGTGCGGCACCTGTGCGCCGCCGGGGTGGACCAGTTCCTCGACATCGGCGCGGGCCTCCCCACCCACGGCAACGTGCACGAGATCGCCCAGGCGGCCGCGCCCGGCAGCCGCGTCGTGTACGTGGACAACGACCCGACGGTGCTGGTGCACGGCCGGGCGCTGCTGGAGGGCGAGGAGGACGCCAAGGTCGTGCCGGGCGACGTGCGCGACGTGCCGGGCCTGCTGGCAGATCCGACGGTGCGCGGGTTGCTCGACTTGTCGCGCCCGGTCGCGGTGCTGATGGTGGCGCTGCTGCACTGCGTCGCCGACGAGGACGACCCGTGGGCGGCGGTCGCGGAGCTGCGCGACGCGCTGCCGCCGGGCAGCCACCTGGTGTTGTCGCACATCTGCGCCAGCGACCACGTGGACCCGGCGCGCGCCGCCGCCGACGTGTACCAGCGGTCCCGGACGACGATGGTGTTGCGGGAGCGGGCGGCGATCGAGCGGTTCATGGACGGCTTCGAGCTGCTGGACCCCGGCCTGGCCGCGCTCGACGACTGGCGGCCCGACGGCGGCGGGAAGCGCGACGACCTGCCCGCCTGGATCCTGTGCGGCGTCGGGCGCAAGCCGTGACGGAGCACGCGGCGGACGGCGGGGCCGGGCACCCGTGTCCGCCGCCTTCCGGCACCTGACGTTCGGCGCTTACAGGCTGCTCGGCATGGACGCGCTGTCGCTGAGCTGGACGGCGTCGGAGCGCCTGGGCCCGTAGGAGCGCATCGTGACCGGCGCGTTCACGACGTCCTCGACCCGGGTGAACGGCTCGTAGACGGGGCGCGCCGCCAGCAGCCGCCGCGTCAGCGCCGCCTGCCGTTCCAGGTCGCCCGGCGGCCCGGTCGGCAGGCGCTCCACGCACTCGCCGTCGATGTCGTAGGCGCGGCATACCAGCAGGTCGTCGCGCGCCTCGGCGACGTCCAGGTGCGTGACGGACACGGCGTCCACCCCGCCCGTCACTTCCAGCGCGTAGCCGAGCGCCACCGCGTCCAGGTGCCCGACCCGGAAGACGCCCTGCCATCGGCCGGTGCCGTTGTGCGGGTCGGGCAGCTCGGCCGTCAGCACCGGGTCCTCGGTGACGAACGGTCCTGGCCCGTGCCGCGTCGCGTAGGCGCGCAGCACGCCGAGCCGGACGGCGCTCTCGCCCGCTTCGGCCAGCAGCGTTTCGGCGTTGGCGAAGGTGGTCGTTGACCAGGTCGTGTACGGGTGGAAGCCGTGCCACTCGTCCAGCAGCACTCCCTGCGCGCCCTCGAACACCACGTTCCCCGCGCGCAGCAGCCCGTGCAGGTGCTCGCCCGGCACGATCCGCACCCGCTCCGCGAACGCGCTGAACGCGTCGGCGCAGTCGGCCACGCTCGGCACCGGTTCGCCGCCGGGGAACTCGCTGAGATACCAGTCGCGCAACCGTGCCAGCCCTCGCCGCAGCCGGGCGGGCGACAGGCAGTCGCCCGCCCGGAGCGCGTCGTCGTGCGCCAGCGCGTACGCGGCGGTCTCGCCCACGCCCATCCCGCACGAGCCGTGCCGGTCCGCGCCGCGCGCGATCTCCCGCGCGCGGTTGGCGGCCCGGTGGTAGGGCGTGGTGAGCAGCGCGCCCTCGTCCACGGTCAGCCGGTCCAGCGCGTCCGGGACGCCGACCGACCGCAGGTGCGCCGCCTCGGCGGCCAGCGCGAGCGGGTCCACCAGCACGAACCGCGACAGGTGCGTCCGCACGCCGGGCGTGAACGTGCCCGACCCGAACTGCGCGAACGTGTGGTGCCGCCCGTCGTCGGCCACCACGTTGTGCGCGGCCTGCGCGCCGCCGTTGAAGCGGACGACCGCCTGGACCGGCTCCGGCCCCCGAGCGCAGAGCCGGTCCACGGTCGCCCCTTTTCCGGCGTCGCCGAACCCGAGGTCGACCACGATCGCGTGTGGCATGGGAGGTGCCGCCGCCCTACAGCCGCGTGGTGGTCGAGGAGCCCGGCCGCAGGTCCAGCGCGGGGGAGTCGGTCGCGACCGGGGCCCGCGCCGAGTCCAGCCGGGCCAGCGCCCGCGACACCGACGGCCCGGCCGCCGAACCCGCCTCGTCCAGGTGCGCGAGGCCCTCCTCCAGGTCGATGGCCTCCTCGCCGAGGCCGATGGTGAGCGCGATCGTCTCGCAGACCGCGTCCAGGTCGTCCAGGTACAGCACGTGCTGGCCGAGCAGGTCCTGCCAGAACTCCCGCAGCCTGGCGTTCCCGGCGTTGTAGGCGCCGGAGGGGATGATGAAGTACACCTGGTAGCGGCGCTGGAGCTCGCGCATGATCTCGGCGACCGGGATGTCCTCGGGGATCCGCTCGCCCAGCACCCGGGCGACCTCGGCGCGCTTCACCTTCGGGTAGGCCAGTTCGTCGCCGATCATGAACAGGTAGCCGCGCCGCCCCCGCCTGTCCAGGCAGTCCAGCGCGGTGTGCCGCGCCATGAAGTACATGGCCAGCTCGTAGGACTCGGTCATCTGGCCGCCGCCCCCGCCCTCCAGCAGGATCTTGCCGAGGTCGTCGTCCATGCGGTTGTCGGCCTCGAACTGGCCGACCTGGAGCGGCGCGCGGTCGCAGGTCGCGTCGCCGATCGCGCCGAACATGATGTGCGGGTGCTCGACGTAGCCCTTGCGCAGCAGCAGCCCGAGCAGGTCGGGCAGCCTGGTCTGGAGCTGGCGCGGCACCCGGCACATCGAGCCGGTCACGTCGAACAGCACCGAGATCGCCAGCGACTCGGGATGGTCGCCCGAGTCGCGGCTCTCCCGCGCCGCGACGCCCTTCGGGTCGAGGTCGGGGTGGACGGCGGTGGCGCCGCTGTCGCTGTGCGCGAACGCGCTCGCGCCGGTGGCGCGGCGGTAGCTCGCGGCGGCGGAGTAGACGTCGGTGGACCAGTGTCCGCTTCCCATGGGGGGTCTCCTCTCAGGAGGTACTGGGCAGGTGGAACGGGCGGAACCTGCGCGGGCCGTAGAGCCGTTCGAGTAGCTCGTCGAACTCGGCCAGCAGCCGCCAGGCGTCGCCGGGCCGCCGCCGCTGCGACGGCAGCAGGCAGCCCTTGGCGAACATCCGCAGCGGCTTGGGCGCGCGGTCGCCCATCAGTTCGGTCATGCAGAGGGTGGCCATGTAGAGGTCGGTCGCGGGGCTCGCGGCCTGGCGTGCGGGGACCTCGGCCGGGTAGCGGTCGGCGTACCGGTCGACCATCGCCGGGACGCGCCCGCTGGGGTCGGTGTGGGCGTAGCAGCCGGGGACCGAGTAGCACCAGTCCACCAGGACGAGGCCGTGCTCGGCGGGGTGGATCAGCACGTGCTCGGGCAGCACCGCGCCGTGCAGGACGCCCGCGCGGTGCGCGAAGCCGAGCGCGACCAGCAGCCGCCGCCACATCCAGGCCGCGTCGCGCGGGTCCAGCCCTTGGGGATAGGCGGCTTTCACCTCGGCCAGGTTGTGGAACCCGTCGAGCGCGGCGATGGCGTTGGCGCGCCGCAGCGCGCCGGTGGCGGGGTCGCGGTGGCGGAAGGTCTCCAGCAGGCGCGGCACGTACGGCAGGAACCGGCCGTCGCCGTCCTTGGGGAGCTGGCGCAGCGCGACCGACTCGCGTTCCAGCAGGTCGTTGTCGGCCGGGTCGCGGGGCAGCTTGACGAGCGCGGCGCGGTCCCGGCCGTCGCGCGCGCCGAACAGGTCGGCGAGGTCGCCGCTCGCGGCCCGGCCCGCCAGGTGGTAGGAGCCGCGCGCGGTCGTGATCGTCCCGGCGTGCCGCCGCGCGTCCCACAACGCGGTCAGCCGGTCGAAGGCGGCGCGGGTGCGGCCGCCGGTGGCGTCGGGGTGCACGAGCCGGGCGAGGCCCCGGTAGGCGCGCGCGGCCTCGGCGTCGTCGTCGCCGAACAGGTCGGCGGGGGTGCGGGCCGCGTCGAGCCGGGCCAGCGCCTCGTCGAGGTTCATCGGATCTCCTCCTCGCGTCCGGGCCGCAGCAGCGCCGGGTGCAGCAGCCTGGCGTCCCCCGCCCGGTAGAGCTTGGGACGCGGCCCGCCGCGCCTGCCGATCCGGTCGGAGGTGGTGCCGGTGCCCTCCACGAAGCCGGGCACCGACAGGACCTTGCGGTGGAAGTTGCCCGCGTGCAGTTCCTCGCCCCACACCGCCTCGTAGACCGCGCGCAGCTCGGGGATCGTGAACTCGGGCGGGCAGAACGCGGTGGCCAGCGGCGTGTACTCCAGCTTGGCGCGGGCGCGCTCCAGGCCGTCGGCGAGGACGCGCGCGTGGTCGAAGGCCAGCTTGCGCGTGGTGCCGGGACGCTGCTCGCCGGATGCGCCGAGGCCGAGCGCGGTGACCGGCGTCCAGGCGGCGTCGTCGGCGTCGCCGCCCGCCTTCGGCTCGGGCAGCTCGGGCGCGAACGCCAGGTAGGCGACGGAGATGACGCGCATCCGGGGGTCGCGGCCGGGCCGCCCGTAGGTGCCGAGCTGCTCCAGGTGCATGCGCTCCAGCGGGCCGTCCCCGGCTTCGAGGCCGGTCTCCTCGGCCAGCTCGCGGACGGCGGCGTCCGGGAGGTCCTCGGCGTCGCGGACGCCGCGCACGAACCCGCCCGGCAGTGCCCACATCCCGGCGAACGGGGGGTGGGCGCGCCGCACCAGCAGCACGTGCAGGGCGCCGTCGCGGATGGTCAGGGCGACCACGTCCACGGTGACCGCCACCGGGTCGTAGTCCCGGGGGTCGTACCCGGCCAGGAAGTCCCGCTCGTCCGCCACGCTGTTCTTCTCCCTCTGAGAAATACTCAACTTGAGAAGAACTTAACGCATGAAGCGGCCCGCGTCCAGCGGGGGACGGGATCAGCGGCGGTGACGGCCGCCGGGATAGGGCGGTTCGGGCTGCTCGGGCGGCGGGGGGTACGCCGGGGGCGGCGGGTGGGGATCGAGCCGGTAGGTGCCGTCGACCTGCGGGGGAGCGGGGCGCGCCGGGGCCTGCGGGTGCGGGGCCTGAGGGTGCGGGGCCGGTGCGTAGGGGACCTCGTCGTACGGGACCTGGTCGTACGGAAGCTGGTCGTACGGAAGCTGGTCGTACGGGATCGGGGCGTGGGGGAGCTGTCCGTGCGGAAGCTGTCCGTGCGGGAGTTGCCCGTGCGGAGCCTGCGCGTGCCCGGCGTGCGGGTGCCCGGGGCGCAGGGGCGCGACCGCGAACGGGTCGGCGGGCGGCGTCTGCTGCGGCCCCGACCGGCGCGGATGCGGATGCGGGTACGGGTAGGGGCCGCTGCCGGGCGGCGGCGCGTCCAGGCGGACGGGCGCGGCCGGGGGATGGTCCAGCAGCAGCCGCATCTGGCTGCGCCGGTGCCCGTAGGCGAAGTACAGCACCAGGCCGCCCGCCATCCAGACCAGGAACCAGCCCCAGGTCTGCACCTTCAGGCTGAGCATCAGCCAGCCGACCGCCGCGATCGTCAGCACGCCCACCACCGGCGCGGCCGGGACGCGGAACGGGCGGTGCAGGTCGGGCTGGTCGCGGCGGAGCATCAGCATCGCGGCCGACACGAACAGGAACGCGAACAGCGTCCCCATCACCACCAGCTGCTCCAGCGTGATGACGTCCACGGTCTGCGACATCACCACCGCCGCGCCGCCCGACACCAGCGTGGCGCGCGAGGGCACCCGGTAGCGGCTCATCCCGGCGATGCCGCGCGGCAGCAGCCCGTCGCGCGACATCGAGAACACCACGCGGGTCAGGCTGATCAGCACCACCAGGATCACGGTGGTCAGCGCGAGCACCGCGCCGATGTCGATGAACTTGCCCATCGACTCGGCGCCCACCTCGTCGAAGGCGTTGGCGAGCGCCGGGGCCGAGGCGTCCAGGTCGGCGTAGGAGACCATGCCCAGCATCGCCACCGCGACCGCCACGTACAGCACGATCGCCACCAGCAGGCTGATCAGGATGCCGCGCGGCACCTTGCGCGGCGCGTCGTCGGTCTCCTCGGCGGCGGTGGAGATCAGGTCGAAGCCGATGTAGGCGAAGGCGATGGCGGGCGCGGCGGCGAGGATGCCCCACAGCCCGAACGCCTCGGGCTGGCCGCCTCCGGCCAGGCCCAGCAGTGTGTCCAGCACCGTGGGGCCGCTGTCGGGGGCGGGCCGCGCGGGCGGGACGAACGGGGTGAGGTTGCCCGGCTCGAAGAACTTCAGCCCGGCGGCGATGACCAGCCCGACCACGATCAGCTTGGCCAGCACCATGAACCACAACGTGCGCAGGCTCATCCGGCCGCCGACCGCCAGCATCACCACCAGCAGCACCAGGATGCCGAGCGCGAGCACGTCGAAGCCCTTGGGCTGGCCGATCACCTCGGCCAGCCAGTCCGGTACCGGGACGCCGAAGTCGCCGAGCGTCTGGGCGGCGTACATCGACCAGACCCGCGCGACCACCGAGGCCGCCAGCAGCAGTTCCAGGACCATCGCCCAGCCGACCACCCACGCCCAGATCTCGCCGAAGGCGACGTAGCTGAAGGAGTAGGCGCTGCCCGCCACCGGGATGATCGACGACAGCTCGGCGTAGGCGAGCGCGGCCAGCAGGCACACCACGCCCGCCACCAGGAAGGACAGGATCACCGCGGGACCGGCGTTGCCGGCCGCCTGCTCGCCGGAGATCTTGAAGATGCCCGAACCGATCATCACGCCCAGGCCGAGCACCACCAGGTCGCGCGTGCGGTAGAGCACGCGGAGCCGGTGGCGGCCGCCGTACAGCTCCCCGGTGGCGCGCTGGACCGGCAGGCGGCGGAACATGGTGTTACGCATGCGGATGTCCCCAGGTCATAGGTGTCCCCTGGCCTGAACCCGCGCCGCTGTTCGCGAGAAGTGGCTGCTTGAAGTCCCTAAGACTTCCCCATGAAAGGGTAAAATCGCAACGAGTTCCCCGATTTTGGCCGACTTCCCGTTCCCGGCGACGGTTTCCCTCGTTCGAGGTGTCCGGCGCGACGCGTTCGGTGCCGCATGTTCGGTCCGGTACGGCCGGGCGCGGGGCCGTCCGGTGCGGCAGACTGGCAGCAGGTCCCCGCTCGCCGACCGCCCGTCCCCCGGAGCCGCGTCCATGAGACACCAGCAAGGTCTTGTCCGGTTCGAGATCGAGTTCCCGCCGGCCACCGAACTGGGCACCGCCCTGGAGCTGCGCGAGGCGCTGCTGAAGGCGGGCGCGGACGCGGCCGAGCCGCTGCGGGTGCGGCAGCCGTGCTCCAGCCGCACCCGGCCCGGCGAGATCGTCGACATCGCGGGCCTGGCGGTGGCGTTCGTCGGCACCGTCGCCGCCGTGGTGGACGTGCTGCGCGGCTGGCTGGCCGAGCGGCGCGACGACGCCGGCGGCGGCATGGTCACCATCAAGGTGGTGATCGACGGCGACCCGGTCGAGATCACCTATCCCGCCACCGGCCGCGAGGACCGCATGGTCCGCGACTTCATCCTGCGCCACAACGGCAACGGCAACACGAACGGCGGCGGCGGCGCGGGGACGGGCGCATGAGCGCCACCGGCGAGGTGACCACCCTCGACGTCCGCGTCACCGCCCTGGGCGCCGACCGGGCCCAGTACGCCTACCGCCTGCTGACCCCCGGCGGCGCGGAGGGCGGCCCGCTGGAGCAGGAGTACTCGGTCGAGGTGCCGCAACACTTCGTCCGCCAGCTCAGCGACCGCATCGACCAGGTCCTCCAGGCCGCGCTGGGCAACGGCGACGACCGCGGCGCCGAGCACCACGCCGAGCTGGCCGAGCACGGCGGCGCGCTCTACCGGGCGCTGTTCCCGCGCGTGCACGGCAGCGTCCCCGACCTGGTGGCGCGGCTGAACGAGGCCACCGGCCCGCTGCTGGTGCGCACCAACGAGATGACCGTGCCGTGGGAGCTGGTCCACGACGGCACCGGCTTCCTCGGCCTCACCCGCGACCTCGGCCGCTTCTCGGTGGTGCAGCGGCGCGTCGTCAAGGGCCGCGCCATCAACGGCATCCGGCGCGCCCTCATCGTCGGCGACCCGCTGGGCGACCTGGCCGCCTCCGCCCAGGAGGCCGAGCACCTGGCGGCCTGGTTGTCCGAGCGCGGCACCGACTGCACGCTGCTGCTGCGCGAGCGCGCCAACCTGGTCGACGTGCAGCGCGAGCTGGCCAACGCCTCCTACGACCTGTTCCACTTCTGCGGGCACGTCGCGCGCGACAACGAGTCCGGCGCGGGGCTGATGCTGCACGGCCGGTCGTTGCTGGACAAGGCGATGCTCCAGGTCATCCCGTCCACCGGGGTGCCGCCGGTGGTGTTCATCAACGGCTGCGACTCGGCCGGGCGGGTCGCCAACCTGTGCGTGGCGTTCATGGCGAGCGGCGCCAAGGCCGTCGTCGGCACCCGCGCCGAGGTCGCCGAGGACGGCGCGCGCCGGTTCGCCGAGGAGTTCTACCAGCGGCTGCTGAGCGACAGCACCGTCGGCCGGGCCGTGCGCGAGGCCCGCGCCGAGCTGATGGACGGCACCGACGCCGCCTGGGCGTCGTTCCTGCTGTACGCCAACCCGGCGGTGCGGATCGGCGGGGCCCCGCCCGACGTGCCGGGCGAGCACCGGCCCAAGTTCGACACCTCGGTGGTCACGATGCTGGGCCTGGCGCTGAACCTGGCCGCCGACCGGCGGCTGCTCACCTCCCAGCACCTGCTGCTCGGCCTGGTCACCATGGACGAGGTGCAGGAGGGCATGGCGGCCCGGGTGGGTCCGGGACGGCTGGCGGCGATCACGCGCGAGCTGCGGCGCGTGGTGGCGGAGATCCCGGTGATGGACCCGCCGCCCGAGCCGGAGGACGCCGACATGTACCCGATCCTGTCCGACACCGTGACCCGGGTGCTCTACGCCGCCGAGGACCGCGCCACCGCCGGGGGCCGCGACATGGTGGGCCTCCAGGACGTGGCGGCGGCGTTCGTCGAGGTCGGCGGCGGCACCGCCACCCGCTCGGTCACCTCCGGCGGCGTGTCGTTGCGGCTGCTGCTCGGCCAGGGCGCCGACGCCGTGGCCGGCGACGCCGTCGAGCCCGCCTCCTCGGCGAACCGGGCCCTCACCAACGGCGGCACCGGGAACGGGGCCGTCCCCGCCGAGCTGTTCTCCGAGCTGTTCAACGGCGACGGCCGCCTGCGCGCCGACCTGTTCGAGACCGGCGCGCTGAACGCGCTGCGCACCGCGCTGCTGGTGTCCCGTTCGCAGGGCACCGTCATCGCCAGCTACAGCGTCCTGCTGGGCTTCGCGATGACCGGCAGCGCGGTGCTGCGCGACGCGCTCGCCGAGCAGGGCGAGACGGGCGAGACGGCGCTGCGCGGGCTCGGCCCGTCCGCCGAGCCGCGCCGCTCGGCCTTCTCCAAGCGCACGCTGACGGCGCTGGAGCGGGCCCGCACCGAGAGCGCCGACGGCAGGATCGGCGAGGCCGCCGTGTTGCGGGCGCTACTCGCCGACCCCTCCTCGGCCGCCCGCGAGTTGCTGACCAAGCTCGGCGTGGACGGCGAGGCCCTCATCGAGGCGCTGCGCCGAGCTGACTGAGCCCCCTCCCCGCCAGCGGGTCGCCGGGGCGGCGCGCGAGCACCAGCTCCCACTGGCGGCGCGCGCCGTCGGCGTCGCCGAGCCGGAGCCCGGCCAGCGCCAGCGCGTTGCGCGCCTCGACGTCGGCCGGGCACCAGTGCACCACGGCGGCGAACAGGTCGCGCGCCTCGGCGGTGCGGCCCTCCCGCGCCGCCGCCAGGCCCCGGTTGAACAGGTGCGCCGCGTACGCCGTGAGGCGGCCGTAGGCCCGGACCGGCGTCCCGCATCCGGCGCAGTCCTCGGCGTCGTAGGGGTTGCCGGTGCCGCAGCGCGGGTCGGGGCACCGCACTGTGAGAACCTCCACGGGGGCGATCATCGCTGGGGCTCGTCGCGGCCGGAGGTGTCCACCGCCAGCTGGCCCGAGCCGCCCGCGCCGGGCTTGCCGATCAGGATGTTCTTGATCTGCGCCAGCCGGTGGTGCAGGCCCGCCGCCTTGTCCGACACCCCGCGCGGGTCGTGCTCCAGCCGGGTGCCCAGCTCCTGGAAGCGCGCCGCGATGCGCTCGGCCTCGGCGCGCAGGTCGGCCCGGCCGACGCCGGAGGCCAGCCGCGCCACCTCGGCCGCCTCGCGCAGCCCGACGCCCACCGACGCGGCCGCGCGCTGGGTGTCGCTCTGCTCCGAGGGCGGCATCGCGCGCCGGTACAGCCCCACCATGTGCTCCAGGTAGCCCTGGAGCTGCCGGATGGCCTCGCCGTAGGAGCGCTGGTCGGCGGCGCGGTGGGCCTTCTCGCCCTGCACGCGCTGCGCCTCGATCGCCCGCCCCATCTCGGTCGCGTCGTAGGGGCGGCCGAGGTCGGCGGAGTTGTCGCCGAGCCAGGCGTTCAGCTCCAGGCAGTCGGCCACCAGCGAGTCGAACTCCGGCTTGGGCGGCTCCAGCGCGCCCGCGCTGGCGTCGGTGCGGCCGAGCAGCTCCTCCAGCTCCTCGAACTCGTGCACCGCCTGCTCGCGGTCCCCGGCCGCCAGCGCCTCCGACAGCGCCTTGCGCGCCATGCGGCGCTTGATGTCGAAGGTGGCGCGCTCGCCCGGCGGCAGGAACCCCGCCGACTCCTCCAGCTTCCGGTCCAGCTCGGCGACCTCGGCGGCGCTCGGCAGCTCGCGCTCGGGCGGCAGCTCCACCGCCGCCTCGAAGGCGTGGTCGCCGACGCTGCCGCGCACGGTGATGAACGAGTGCCGGTCCATGTGCAGGTCGAACCGGATCGGGGTGCCGCGCGGGGTGGTGCCCGGCACCGGCACCTTGATGACCTGGATCTGCTTGCTCTGCTGGTAGAGCGGGAACAGCACGGTCTCGGTGTCGCCGGGGTGGGAGAAGGAGAACTCGGCGGTGGTCGGCAACTCCTGGAGCGCCGGGACCAGCTCGCGGCGGAACGCCTTGCCGCCGCGCGACACCTCCAGCAGCACCGCCTTGGTGGAGATCGCGGTGTTGCTGGGGCCGGGCAGCCGCCGCTCGGCGTCGTCGCTGTGGGTGATGGGGCGGCCGACCGTCGCCACCAGCTCGTCGTCGGCGTCCAGGATCTCGAACGAGAAGTGCGACTCGCCGCCGGGCTCCAGCGGCACCCGCGTGAAGGCGAACGCGCCGGACTTGCCGATGTCGGCCTCGTCCTCGTCGCCGTCGGGGGTGACCAGCCGCACCCGGCCGCCGGTGAGGTCGGCGCCGGTCAGCGACTCCACGGTGCCGCCGATATGGGTGCGGGTCGAGCCGGTCGCCGACGCGCCCCGGAACGACACCCGCACCGCGCCGCCCGCGTCCTGGATCGTCACGCCGCCGACGACGGCCGCGCGGATCGCCGCGCCCAGCGCCACGATCGTGTCGACCTTGTCGTACAGCGGCTCCTCGCAGCGCGCGCCCGCGCACAACTCGGCGGCGACGGTCTCGCGCACCAGCGGCATGTGCGTGGAGCCCCCGGCCAGGATGACCTGGTCCACGTCGGCCAGGGTGATCCCGGCCTTGCGCCCGGCGCGCTCCAGCGCCTCGTGGCAGTAGGGGATGGTGCGCTCGACGAGCGGGCGGGCCACCTCGTCCAGGTCGGAGCGCTCGAACATCGCCTCGATGATGACCTGGTTGCCCAGCTTGTCGCGCAGCCGCCCGGTGTCGCGCAGCACGTACTCGGTGGACTGCGACAGGCCCTTCTTGACGCCCTCCGCCAGCATCCGGAGCTGGCTGAACCGCAGCGCGTCCTCGGGGTCGTTCGCCGGGTCCAGCTCCAGCGCCCAGCCCTCGTGCACCAGGATCTCCTGGAGCCGCCGGGCCAGCGCGATGTCGATGTCGTCGCCGCCGAGCCGGTTGTTGCCGCTGATGCCCAGCACCTCGTACACCCCGGACGTCGCGCGCACCACGCTGACGTCGAAGGTGCCGCCGCCGAGGTCGTAGACGAGGAACACGCCGTCGCGGGTCTTGGTCTGCCAGCAGTGGTAGCAGGCCGCGGCGGTCGGCTCGTGCAGCAGGTCCAGCACCTGGATCCCGGCCATCTCGGCGGCGCGGCGGGTCGCGTCGATCTGCGGCTGGTCGAAGTAGGCCGGGACGGTGACGATGGCGCGGTCCACCGCCCAGGTCGTGTCGGGGGTGGCGAGGCCCGCCACGTCCTCCTCGATCTGCCGCCGCATCTCGCCGAGGATCGCCGCCGACACCTCCTCGGGCCGCATCGGCGCGCCCGACAGGTCCACCGTGGAGGTGCCGCCCATCAGCCGCTTGACCGACCGCACCGGCTCGGGCGGGTTGCCGACCCGGATCAGCGCCTTGCGGCCCACGACGAGGTCGCCGCTCGCCGGGTCGCGCCACACGCAGCTGGGCGTGGTCGGGGACTTCGACACCCGGTCCCGGTGAAGGATGATCTCGGTGTCGGCGGGGTCCATCACGGCGACCGCGCTGTTGGTGGTGCCGAGGTCGATCCCGACCGCCTTGCTCACGATCTGCGTCATCACTGCTCCTGGCCGGCGTGCTCGGTGGATCCGCCGGCCGTCTCGTCGGGGGACTGGTCTGAGGGCTGTGCGGGGGTCTGCTCGGGCTGCTCTTCCGCAGGCGCGGGCACGGCTGCGGGCGGGGGCGGGGCGCCCATGGTGACCTGGCCGGGGCGCACCACCGTGCCGCGGTGCAGCACGACCGCGTCGTGGGTCTCGGCGACGACCTCGGCGGGGTAGCCGGCCGCGTGCCGCCAGCCGATCACCTCGACGCGGTCGGCGACCTCGGCCAGCGGCCGTCCGGCGGGGTCCTCGAAGGTGACGCCGCCGCCGCGCAGCGCCTCCACCATCTGGTCCTTCAGCACCCGCAACTCCAGATGCACCCGGCCGAGGCCCGCCGCGCGCAGCGCCTCGCGGTGCCGCTCCAGCGCGGATTCGAGCCGGGCGACCAGCGCGCCCTGGTCGACGGCGACCGCCAGCGCGTCGCCGGTGGCGTCGCGGGCGCGGCCGCGCTCGGCGCTCAGGTCGGCCTGGTAGCGGCGCAGGACGGCGCGCACCTCCCGGGCGGGGGAGTCGATCTCCAGCTCCGGCGGGGCGGGGCGTTCGGCGAAGGCGTCCCAGTCGTAGGGCGTGTCGGCGGGCGGCTCGACGGGCGGCGCAGCGGGCGGCGCGTCGGGGGTTTCGGCGGGCGGTTCCGCCGGGGGCGGGTCAGCCGAAGAGGACATCGGTCACCTCCAGGGGAGGGGCGCCGGGGCCGGGCGGCTGGGGCGCGTGGCGCGCACCGGCCGCCAGGTCCACCTCGGGGGGCTCCAGCAGCCCGTCCAGCACCAGGTCGAAGATGGCGGGCAGGTCGAAGTCGGTGGCGCGCGGCTCGCCCGCGGCCTGTTTCAGGGCTTTGACGTTGGCGGGGTTGCGGCGGTGCCGCAGCGCGAAGTCGGCCCACTCCTCGTCGCGGTAGCGCGCGCCGGGGGCCTCCAGCAGCTCGTGCAGCCGCCGGGTCTCGGGGTCGCCGATCAGCTCCCGCATGGCCCAGCCGCACAGGTCGCGCTCGGCCTCGGTCGCGGCGAGGTCGGTCAGTTCCCGGCCGCGCCGCACGATCTCCTCGCGGTCGGCGTCGGGGGGCAGGCCGAGGACGTGGAAGGGGTTGGGCCGGACGGTTCCGCTCATCGTGCCCCCAGGAGTCGCCGGACGTCGTCGTGGTTGCGGCGGGCGGAGGCGTTGGACGGGTCCAGCTCCAGCGCCTCGTCCAGCAGCCGCAGCGCGTGCGCCGCGACGTCGGGCATCCCGCCGGCCGGGCCGCGCGGGGGCGCGGCCTCCTCGACCAGGCTCACCGCCTGCCCGCTGAGGACGGTGGACAGCTGCCTGCGGACGAAGTCGAGGTCGTCGTCGCGGTCGGTCAGTGTCAGGGCGCGCCGCAGCTCGGCGGCGGCCTGGCCGAGCCGCCTGGAGTCGCGCGGGCCCTCGTTGGCGAGCGTCACGCCCTTGCCGAGGTGCGCCTCCATCCGCAACTGCCGGACCATCGTCGCGAACCGGGAGGTGTCCGGCACCGCCGCCAGGGCCTGCAACGCCCGGTCGTGCGAGCGCGCGGTGAGGTGCTCGCGCGCGGCGCGGATGGCGGCGTAGGTGCCCTCCTCGGCCGAGTAGCCGCTCATCTCGCGGACGAACGAGGCGGCCTGCTCGTTGTGGGGCGCCAACTCGCGCGCGCGTTCGCCCTTCCGCAGGGCGGCGGCGAAGCGGCCCTGCCCGGCCAGCACGTCGCCCTCCTTGAGCAGGCTCTGCGCCAGCAGGTCCACGGCGTTGTGGTTGGCGGGGTTCCAGCGCAGCGCCTCCTCCAGGTCGCCGACGGCCTCGGTGTCGGTGGGCGCGACGACCCCGCGGAACATGTGGTGGATCGACAGCGCCTGGTTCTCGTGCCGGTGCCCCTCGCCGGGGACGCAGAACCCGGCCAGCCGCGACGCGAAGTCGCCGCCCGAGTCCAGCACGCGGCGCAGGGCCTCGAAGTCCTTCAGCGAGTACAGGCAGTAGCACCAGTCGTTGTGCCAGCCGATCCCCGCCACCAGCACCGGGCGGGTGGGCACGCCGAGCCGCACCATGGGCGTCAGCGCGGCGATCCCGGACTCGTAGTCGGCGCGGATGCCCTGCGGCAGGCGGTCGATGGCGTCGGGGTCGTTGACGGCGCGCTCGGCGTCCTCCACCAGGTTGGCGCTCCAGTGGTCGAGGGCGGCGTCGGCCAGCCGAGCGATCCCGGCGAAGCGGACGGGGTCGGCGGCCGGGCCGTACCGCACGCCGAGGCCGCTCGGCAGATCGGCCAGCAGCGCGGCGGCGGCGTCGGGACCGGTCCGGCAGGCGTCCAGGCAGCGCAGGTGCAGGCGGGCGGTGGCGGTGCGGCCGGTGGCCAGCGCCCGCGCGCCCTGGGCGGCGTGCAGGTCGAGCAGCTCTCCGGCGATCCGCTCGCGCGGCGGGCCGGGGACGTCGCGGGTGGCCAGCACCAGCGCCCACAGCAGGGTCGCGGCGGCGAGGTGCTCGTCGTCGCGGCCGCCCTCGCGCAGGGCGCGTTCCCGGTACAGGACGGCCAGGTCGTGCATCAGGTCCAGGTCGTGGGCGCGCGCCACCAGGCAGCGTTCCCACGCAGTGGAGACGGCGGGCGGGTCGTCGGCGAGCAGCGCGCCGCGCAGTGCGTCGTCGGTCTCGATGACCGCCTCCAGCGGGCGGTGCCGTCCGGCGCGTTCGGGCATGGCCTCGTCATCCTCGCCGGTGGCCGGTGCGCCCGGGAACAGGCACGCCAGCAGCCGGGCCACGCACACCTCCAGTTCGAGGCCGCGCGCCAGCTCGTCCAGCGCCTGCCGGGACGGGGACGCCGCCATCAGCCCTCCCACCTTCCGCGCAGCGATCCGGTGTTGGCCAGCGCGCGCATCTCCTCGAAGTGGCCCAGCGCCTTGGCGACCAGCCCGGCGGCGGCCGCGGCGGCGTAACGCTTGGCGGCGCGGTCCCACTCGGCGGCCAGGATCGTGCGGCGGGTCTGGTTCAGGCCGCGCAGGCGGTCCTGGTAGACGCGGCGGACCTCGGCGACCTCGTCCTCCTCGGGCAGGAACTGGTCGGGCTCCTGCCCGTCCAGGATCCCGGCGGCCCGGCGCAGCAGCCGCGCCGCTTCCAGGGGTTCGTTGCGGCGGCGCGCCGTGGTCGCCCGGTGGCACAGGTAGCGCCCGTACTCCTCGCGCACCGTCTCCTCGTCGGTGCCCGCGCGCAGCGCCTCCCGCCAGGCGCGCTCGGCGGTCTCGTGATCGTTCGCGGCGGTGGCGCAGCGGGCCAGGGTGAGCGGGTCGAAACCGCCGTCGGCGGCGACCTTGCGCAGGACGGCGGCCAGCTCGCGGGGCCGCGCCCCGCCGCCCCGGCCGGGCGCGGCGCACAGGGCGGGCAGCACCCGGTGCAGGTCGACCAGCCCGCTCACGTCGTGCTCGGGCAGGGTGCGCACCAGCAGCGCGCGGCACTCGTCCGGCGCGGACTCGGCGAGCGCCGCCGCCTGCGCGGCCAGCAGCGCGGCGGTCAGTCGGCCGGGCACCCCCTCGGGCGGGTCGAACTCGCCGGGGTCGCCGGACAGGGCGGCGGCGAGCAGGTCGCGGATGTGGCGGCCGGTGGCGTCCTGGACGGGGGCGGCGCGCAGCAGCCGGAGCGCGGCGTCGCCGTCCCCGGCGGCCAGTTCACGGCGCGCGGCGGCCAGCGCGACGGGCAGGTCGGCGGGCCCGGCGGGTCCGGCGCCCGAACCGGGGCGGCGCAGCGCGGCGGCGCGGACGATGCCGTTGAGCCGGTGCACCTCGGGCAGGCCGTGCCGCTCGGTGAGCCCGGCCAGCAGCCGGGGCAGCGGCGCGGCGCGGGCGTCGCCGTCCGCGCGCAGGTACGCGCCGGTCAGCGCGCCCGCCAGCGCCGTCACCGCCTGGGGTGGGGCGTCGGCGGCCCCGTCCAGCAGGTGGACGAGACGGTCGCACAGGCCGGGGTCGGGGATGGTGGGGCCGGTCAGCTCGGCGAGGCCCAGGACCCAGGTCGCCCATGGGTGGTCGGCGGCGGCGCGGCGCAGCTTGGCGGCCGTGTCGTCGGGGAGGCCGCCGGGCGCCCTTCCGGCGAACAGTTCGGCGGCGCGGGCCAGCGCGCGGGCGTCGCGGGGGATGGTGCGGGGCGCGTCGGCGGCCGCCTCGTCGAACGCCGTCGCGGCGGTCAGGGCCAGTTGCATGGCCTGCTCGGCGTCGCCGTCGGCCTGCCGCCGGGCCGCCTGGCGTAGGCGGAGATGGCCGAGCGCGTAGCGGGCCTGGGGGAGCGCCTGCGCGGCGGGGACGTTCTCGGCGTCTGGGTCGGCGCGGGTCTGCAACCAGGTACGCAACAGGTCCGCTTTGGGGCCGGACGGGCGCGCTGGGCCGTCCAGCAGGCGGAGCGCCGCGTCGAAGTGACCCTCTTGCGCTTCGTGGGTGGCCAGCGCCAGCGCGGCCCGGCCGTAGCCGAGCGCGTCGGCGGCTTCGGTGAGCAGCGCGCGGCCCCGGTCGGGGTGGGTGCGCAACGCGGCGAGGCCGGACCAGCGCAGGCGTTCGGCGGCGGGCAACCGCCGGAACAGCGGTATTTCCATGGCCTGCGCCAGCGCCCACTGGTTGTGCCGGGCGAACCGCAGGCCCAGGACGGTGCGCAGCGCTTCGAGGTGGTCGGCGAGGGTGCCGGTGGGGTGTTGCCAGTTCTGGGCCTCGGCGGGCGGGTGCTCGCCTCGCGCGAGGGAGGCTCGGGCGGCGGCGAGTTCGGCGTAGGCGGCGGGCGGCGGGGCTTCCTTGACGTTCTTGGCGAACTTGCGGGCGGGGTCGGCGTCCTGGAGCAGGCAGCCCAACGGCCAGGTGGGGGAGCGCGCGTATCGCTGCGCGACGGCTTCGGGATCGTCGCGAAGCAGGAGCGCCCAGGCGGCGTGGTAGTCCCAGTCCGGCCGCCCGGGGAACGCCTCAGCCAGCGGCGGCAGCAGTTGCGCCGCGCGCTGGGCGTCGCCTTCCAGCAAGTACATGCGGCCGATGGCGTAGTCGAGCCACTCGCCCGCGTGCGCGGCGATGGTGAAGCGGGTGAGGCGCGCGGTGTCGGCGGGCGCGGGGCCGGTGGCGGCCGGATCGTCCAGCCACGCCAGCAGTGCGCTCAACGTGGCCAGTTCGGTTGACGCGCGGACGAGAGGGGCGGCGCGGTGGTCTGTGCGGGTGGCGGAGGGATCGGCGCGGTGCTCTGCGTGGGCGGAGGGATTGGCGGGGTGGTTCGGGTGGGCGGTGGAAGGGGCGGCGGGGTGATCTGCGCGGGTGGCGGAAGGGACGGTGCGGCGGGCGGCCGGTGCGGTGACGCCGTCGTGGTCGCCTAGGCGTAGGCGGGCCGCCAGCAGGCCGACGAAGGTCGTCTCGTCCTCGGGCGCGCGCGAGAAGTGGGACGCGGCCTCGGCGGCGTCGCCGTCTACCAGCAGCGCGTGCAGGCCGAGCGTGCGTTCCGCGCCGGGCACGTCGGGGAAGCGTCGCGCCAGCGTGCTTGCCTCGGCGATCCGCACGGTGCCCGAGTCGAACCCGGTGGCCAGCAGGCGCGCCAGTAGCGGGACGCTCTCCGACGGCGGCGGGTCGGTGACGCGTCCGGCCAGCGCGCGCGCCTCGGTGTCCTCGCCCCGCGCGGCGCGGGCGGCGACCAGCGGCCACGGCAGTGGCGCGCCGGTCTGCGCGCCGAGCGTCTCCAGCGTGCGGAAGTCCTCGTCGGCCAGCAGCGGCAGCAGCCGGTCCTCCAGCAGCGAGCCCTGCACCTCGGCCCATTGCCGGGCGTAGGCGTCGGGATGTTCGGCGATCTCGGCCAGCACCTCGCGCAGCCGCGCCACCGCCTGAGCCGGATCGGGCTCGGCGATGGCCGCCGCCCACCTGCGGCGCAGCCGTCCGCCGCGGTTGAACAGCCCCCCGAACGTGCGCTCCGGCACCATCAGCGGTCGGGCCTCCTCTCCCGGCGGGCCAGGTCGGCGTAGCGGTCGGCTTGGTAGACGTTGCCGTCCGCCCGATACGACGCACTGATCTGGTGGAGAAGTTCCGCTCGTTCCGCCTTGCTGCGCACCAGCGCGGGATTGTCCTGCACCAGCCGCCAGGCCAGCTCGCGGTGGCGGGCGGCCGTGCCGTGCTCGCCGCGCGCCGCCAGCTTCTCGGCGGCCTCGATGTGCTCGCGCAACTCCTGCGGGACGGACGGCGCGGGCGTCGGCGGGGGCGGTGGCAGCGGCGTCCGCGCGGCCTCGTACTCGCCGATCGCCTCCAGCAGCTCGTCGGCGGTGCGGAACCGGTCCTGCGGATCGTGCGCCAGGCAGCGCAGCACCAGGTCGTCCAGCGCGGCGGGCACGGTGTTGTTCAGCAGCGACGGCGGATCGACCCGGCAGTCGGCCCGCGCGTGGTAGGTCCACTGCGAGTGCAGCGCGGTGGGCATGCCGTCGGGCGGGTGCAGGTGCCCGAACGGGTGCCGTCCGGTCAGGCCCTGATAGACCAGCAGCCCCAGCGAGTACAGGTCCGACGCGCGCACGCTCGCGCCCTGCGCGGTCTCCGGCGCCATGTAGGACACCGTCCCCGCGACGCCCTCCACGTGCCCGGCCGATAACATGCGCGCCGCCAGCCCGAAGTCCACCACCCGGACCCGCTTGTCCAGCCCCAGCAGCACGTTGTCGGGTTTCAGGTCGCGGTGCAGCAGCGGCGGCACCAGCGAGTGCAGGCCGCGCAGCGCCACCGCGATCTGCTTCGCCCACGCCGTCATCAGCCGCGCCGGGACGCCCCGCCGGTACTGGGCGAACTGCGCCTGCAACGTGGTGCCCTGGACGTACTCCATCACCAGGTAGCCGCGGCCGCCGAGGTCGTCGGCCAGGCCCGCGTCGTACAGGTGCACCAGGTGCGCGCGGGCCTCCAGGTCGGTCATGTCGTCCATGGCCTCGGCCAGCAGCAGCGCGTCGCCGAACAGCTCGCGCACGGTCTGCTCGGTCAGCCCGGTGCGCCGCGACACCTTCACCGCGACCCGCCGCACCGGCGCGCCCAGCAGCCGCTGGTCGCTGCGGAACACCGCGCCGAACCCGCCCTCGCCCAGCAGCTCGCCCAGCTCGTAGCGGCCGCCCAGCGTGCGGCCCCGCAGCGCGCTCAGCTCGACGGTCTGGCCGTCCGCGCCGCCGCTCATCCCGGCACCGCTTCGACCTGCGGTTCGGCGGACGGGTCGAACGACAGCGTGACGCGCGCGGCGGCGTGGAAGGCGTCGGGGTCGCGGTCGGCCGCCAGCGTGATCGGGTCGACCACCAGCGTCCCGATCAGCCGCGACACCACCCGGCCGCCCTCGGTGCCCTCGGCCGCGCGGTCGGCGCCGTAGGCGAGGTCGGCGATGTGCTCGGCCAGCGCGTCGGGCACCACCAGGTCCTTGCCGAACCGGGTGGCCCACAACGCGCGCTGCTCGCCCAGCATCTTGCGGCAGATCCCGCCCATCGCCGCGCGGTCCAGCGGCCGGAACACGATGATCTGCCCCAGCCGGGCCAGGAACTCCGGCGGGAAGGTGGCCTGCCCGGTGCGCGGGTGCCGCTCGCGGCGCAACCGGTCGCGCACCGCCGCCGCGATCCGGTCGGGCGGCGCGCCCGCCGCCGACAGGTCGGCGATGACGTCGTGCCCGGCGTTGGTGGTGAGGATGAACATCGCCCGGTCGGCGAACGCCTTCACCCCGCGCTGGTCGATGATCCAGCCCTCGTCGAACAGGTTGAGGAAGGGCCGCCACACCTCCGGGTGCGCCTTCTCCGCCTCGTCCAGCAGGAACACGCAGTAGGGGTCGGCGTTCAGGTCGTTGATCAGCCGGCCGCCCTGGTCGTGGCCGACGTAGCCGGGCGGCGACCCGATGATGCCCGCCACGCTGTGCGGCTCGGTGAAGTTCTCCATCGGGTAGGTCTGCAGCCGCTTGGACGCCGAGTAGAACCGGGCCAGCGTCTTGGCCAGCTCGGTCTTGCCGACGCCGGTCAGCCCGGCGAACAACATCACCGACGCCGGGCGGCCCGGCCCGGCGAGGCCCGCCTTGACGCGGCGCAGCTCGGCCGCCACCGTCGCGATCGCGGCGGGCTGGCCCACCACCGACTCGGCCAGCACCTTCGCGAAGTCGGTGCGCTCGCCGCCGCCGGAGATCTGCGCGGCCGGGACGCCGGAGATCTCCGCGACCACCCGCAACACGTCCCCGGCCCCGACCGCCTCCTGCTCGGACCCGCCCTGCGTGCGCCGGTAGTGCAGGTCCTCGCAGGCGCGGTGCAGCACGCGGACGGCCTTGGCGGGCAGCCGCTCGTTCATGATGAAGTCGGCCGACAACACCACCGCCCGGTCCACCGCGCGCTCGTCCACCGTCACGCCGAACCGCTCGGCCAGCCCCCCGGCGGCCTGCGCGACCATGTCGCGGGCCTCGGCCCGGCCCGGCTCGGCCAGCTCGACGCGGGCGGCCAGCTCCAGCAGCGCGTGGTCGCGGGCGAGCAGGTCCTCGAAGTCCTGCGCGGGCAGCACCCCGATCAGGTGGAGGCGGCGCTCCTTCAGCGCGCCGCGCAGCACCAGCCGGTGGTCCTCGTCGGTGCGCCCGCGCAGCAGCGCGCCCAGCCCGTCCACGCACACGATCACGTCGGTGCGGCCCGCGACGTGCGCGATGATCCCCGACAGCGCCGCGCCGCCGTCGGCGGGCGCGACGTCGCGGCAGTCCACGTACAGGAACCGCTTGCGGCGCAGGAACGGGATCTCCCCGGCCGCCGCGCGCCGCGCCAGCTCGCGCAGCAGCGTGGTGCTGCCCGCCCCGGGCGGGGCGGTGATCAGCACGTGGTGCGCGGTGGTGCGGTGCAGGGCGCGGTTCAGCGGGTCGAAGTAGTGGTCGACGTGCAGCGCCGGGGGCGGCTGCTCGGTCTGCGCCTGCCAGGTGAGGTCCTGCGACGGCGGCAGGCCGGGCGGCAGCCGGAACGCGGTGTCGCGCGGCCGGGCGACCTCGCGCAGCTCCTGGCCGAGATGCACGCGCATCAGGTCCAGGTCGAGGGCGAGCGGCGGGGCCTGGAGCACCGCCGCCAGCCGGGCCGGGGGACGCTCCAGCAGCGCGCCCAGCAGGTGCGGCGCGGCGATCCGGTCGTCGGCGCCGCCCGCCGCCTGCGACCGCGCCGAGCGCAGCAGCTCCAGCAGCGGGTCGCCCAGCCCCTCGCGGTCCAGCGGCAGCGGGCCGGTGTCGCGGGCGCGGTCGGTCAGCCGGAACGCGTCGCCCACGATCTCGGCGACGCGCACCGGGCCGAGGTGCGGCGGCACCTGGAGCCGCACCAGGTGCTCGGTCAGGCCCTCGGTCTCGCCGAGCAGGCCGAGCAGCAGGTGCGGCGGCAGCACCCGGTCGTAGCCGAGCGCGGCGGCGTGCAGGGCGGCCTGCTCCAGGACGGCCCAGGCGTCCTCGGCGAACTCCTCCGAGCGCAGCCGCCCGGAGTCCTCGTCCAGCAGCGGCGCGGGCGGCCCGGCGGCGGCCTCGACGCGGGCGCGCAGCGCGGCGGCGGTCGCGGGGGCGTCCAGGACGGTCAGGTACTCGCGGTCCTGCTCGTCCAGGTTCTCCAGGACGCAGGCCAGCAGCAGTTCCAGCGCGGTGCGCCGGGCCGTCTCGGGGTCGTCCTCCAGGCGCTTGGCGTACTCGTCGCCGAACGCGTCCAGCGCGGCCAGCGCCTCGGCGGAGAACCGCTCGCGGCGGCCGTCGAACGCCGGGACGCCCAGGTCACCGGCCGCGCGCCCGGGGTTGTAGACCTCGATCCCCGCCAGCAGGTGCCCCGGCCGCACCCCCTCGGGCAGCGTGCGCGACAACACCGGCAGCAGCGCGGCGTCACCGGCGGCGGCCCCGACGGCGGCGTGCAGCAGGTCGCCGGGCCGGACCGGCCCGGCGGCGCGGTCGGCCGCGGCGTGCAGCACGTCGGCGGTGCGGGGGTCGGCGACCCGGTGGGGGACGAACAGGCCATCGGCGAACAGCAGCAAGATCACTCCAGGCGCCGGGAGCACCGGTCAGGGGGGACGGAACCGAACGCGCGCTGCGGGGGACCATGGTCTCAAACGGCGCTGCCCGGCGCCATGGCCGCCGGATGAACGATCTTGCCCGAGCCGGGTCGGCCGGGGTCGGCCGGGGCGCTGGCGCGGTGCCGGGATCGGTGGCACGGTAGTGACGCCGGAATCCCAGGAGGCTCTGTGTCACGCAGCGCGACGTTCCCCGCCCCGTCCCTCCCGCAGCCCTCTCCCGCACGCTCCCCGAGACGGGGTCCGGCCCGCCGCCGCACGGCCCTGGCCGCCGCCGCGATCGTGGCCGCGTCGTGCCTGGCCGCCCCCGGCCAGGCCCTCGCGGGCGCGCCCCCGGGCCCGCCCGGCAAGACGCCGGTGGCCACCGGGTACGGCGGCGCGGTCTCCACCGTCGACCCCGACGCCAGCGCCGCCGCCATCGAGGTGCTCAAGCGCGGCGGCAACGCCATGGACGCCGCCGTCGCGGCCGCCGCCACCCTCGGCGTCACCGAGCCGTACGTCGCCGCGATCGGCGGGGGCGGCTACATGACCTACTACGACGCGAGGAAGCGCCGCGTCTACACCGTGGACGGCCGGGAGGCCGCGCCCCGCAGGATGCGCGCCGACTCCTTCGTCGACCCGGCCACCGGCAAGGCGCTGCCGTTCGAGGAGGCCGTCACCAGCGGCCTCAGCGTCGGCGTCCCCGGCACCCTGGCGCAGTGGGAGAACGCGCTGCGCCGCCACGGCACCCGCAGCCTCGGCACCCTCCTCCAGCCCGCGATCCGCGTGGCCGAGAAGGGCTTCGTCGTGGACCAGGAGTTCCGCGACCAGACGGCCGTCAACGAGGCCCGGTTCCGCGACATCGTGCCGACCCGTCAGCTCTTCCTGCCCGGCGGGAAGCTCCCGGTCGTCGGCTCCACCTTCCGCAACCCCGACCTGGCGCGCACCTACCGCGAGCTGGCCAAACGCGGCACCGACTGGTTCTACGAAGGCGAGCTGGGCCGCGAGGTCGTGCGCGCCGTGCAGAAGCCGCCGGTGGACCCGGCCGCCACCCGCAAGGTCCGACCCGGCCTGATGGAACGCCGCGACCTGGACGCCTACAAGGCGCTGAACCCGCGCCCCACCAGCGTCTCCTACCGGGGGCTGGACGTGTACGGGATGCCGCCGTCGTCCTCGGGCGGCTCCACCGTCGGCGAGGCGCTCAACATCCTGGGCAACTTCCGGCTGGACGCCCGCGACCCCGCGCGCACCCTGCACTACTACCTGGAGGCGTCCAAGCTCGCCTTCGCCGACCGGGGCCGCTACGTGGGCGACCCCGCCCAGGTGAAGGTCCCGCTGGAGGAGTTGCTGTCGCGCGGCTTCGCCCGCGAGCGCGCCTGCCTGATCCAGCCCGACCGGGCCGCCGCCGCGCCGGTCCCGCCCGGCTCCCCGGACGGCCGCTACTCGCCCTGCGTGCCGCCCGGCGGCGCGACCCGCGCCCTGGCCTACGAGGGCCCGCAGACCACGCACCTGGTGACGGCCGACAAGTGGGGCAACGTCGTCGCCTACAACGTCACGCTGGAGCAGTTCGGCGGCAGCGGCATCACCGTCCCCGGCCGCGGCTTCATCCTCAACAACGAGCTGACCGACTTCACCCTCCAGCCCCCGGCGCCCGGCTCGCCGCCCGACCCGAACCTGCCCGGCCCCGGCAAGCGGCCGCGCAGCAGCATGGCCCCCACGATCGTGCTCCAGGACGGGCGGCCCCGGATGGCGCTCGGCAGCCCCGGCGGCTCGACGATCATCACGACCGTGCTCCAGATCCTGGTCAACCGGATCGACCTCGGCATGAGGCTGCCCGACGCGCTGGCCGCCCCGCGCGCCACCCAGCGCAACACCCCGCAGGTCTTCGCCGAGCAGGCGTTCCTCGACCGGTACGGGCGGGCGCTGGCGGCGCGCGGCCACCGGCTGGAGCTGTTCCCCGGCCCGCCCGCCGGGACGATCGGCGCGGCCACGGGCCTGGAGTTCCTGGCGCCCGGCCTGGTCCAGGCCGTCGCCGAACCGGTCCGGCGGGGCGGCGGGAGCGCGCAAGTGGTGCGGCCGCGCCGGTAACGGTCCGTCGTGGACCTGTCCCCGGGCCCCGGGGACAGGTCTACGTTCCGCCGGAAGGGGAAGGATCGTTGCCATGGCGGAGGCGTACGTACAGGTGACCACCACCACCGACTCGCGGGCCGAGGCCGCGGCGCTGGCCAAGGCCGCGGTCGCCGACCGGCTGGCCGCCTGCGCCCAGCTCGTCGGCCCGGTGGCCAGCACCTACTGGTGGGAGGGCGCGATCGAGTCGGCCGAGGAGTGGATGGTGGTGTTCAAGACCACCGTGGACCGCTTCGACGAGCTGGCCAGCCTGATCACCGACGAGCACTCCTACGACACCCCCGAGATCATCGCGACCCCCGTGGTGGCCGGGAGCATGGACTACCTGGCCTGGGTGGCCGAGCAGACCGAGCCCGCCGACGACCCCGCCGACCCCGAGACCACCGGCGACCCGGTGTGACCTGGGTCATATCAGGGAAAATAAGTCCTTGATTACTGTGGTCGGTGCGACCGTGCCGGCCACGGCGCCGGTGCGCGAGCACCCGTGAGGACCCGGCGAGAGGGGGCGGCCATGCGTGCGGACGGACGCGCGGACGGCGGCGAGGGCGCGGCGGAGACCGTGGTGGAGGCCGTGGGGGAAGGCGCGGCGGAGGACTACGGCCTGTTCGGGCCGGGTTCGGTGACCTGGCGGGTGATGGGCGAGCCGGTGCTGGTCGTCGGCGGCGTCCGGGCCCTGCTGTTGCAGGCCCTGCACCCGCGCTCGATGTGGGGCACCGCGCAGAACTCCGAGCTGATGGACCCGTCGGCCGCCTGGGCGCGGCTGGGCCGGACGGTCGAGTTCGTGCGGGTGCGCACCTACGGCAGCCGCGCCGAGGTCGACCGGGTGGGCCGCCGCATCCGCAAGCTGCACTCCAAGCTGTCGGGCGTCGACCTGCGCACCGGCGAGACGTTCCCGGTGGACGACCCCGAGAACCTGCTGTGGGTGCACCTGGGGGAGGTGGACTCCTACCTCGACGTCGCGCGCCGCGCGGGCGTGCCGCTCAGCGCCGCCGACGCCGACCGGTTCGTGGACGAGCAGCGCCGCGCCGCCGAGGTCGTCGGCCTCGACCCGGCGACCGTCCCCGCCTCGGTGGCGGACATGAAGGACTACTACGCCGACATGCGCACCCGCATCTGGGCCTGCCAGGAGGCCAAGGACGGGCTGCGCCGCATGTTCAACCCGAACGTGCCCCGGCAGATGGTCCCGCTGAAGCTGGCCGCGCCCGGCATCGGGCTGCTGGTGGTCTCGACGCTGCCGCGCTGGGCCCGCCGCATGTACGGGCTGCCCGGCCTGCCGACCTCCGACCTGGCCGCGACGCTGGCGCTCAAGGGGCTCTACCGCACCACCCACGTGATCCCCGAGCAGTACCGCTACAGCCCCGACGCCAAGCGCGCCCTGCGGCTCGCCCGCGAGCACGAGGACGACGTGGCCACCTGGGCGATCGCGCCCTGACCCGGGGACCCCGGGGCTCGGAACCCGGGGTCAGCCGCGCCGCATCAGCCGTCCGACGGCCGCCATCAGCTCGGTGGACATGGCCTCGCTCTTGCCCTCCTCCGCGCCCTCGGCGACGCAGTGCCGCACGTGCCCGTCCAGCAGGCCGAGCGCGACCTTGTCCAGGGCGGCCTGGATGGCGCTGATCTGGGTGAGGATGTCGATGCAGTACCGGTCGTCCTCGACCATCCGCTCGATCCCGCGGACCTGGCCCTCGATCCGGCGCAGCCGGGTGCCGAGCTGGTCCTTGGTCGCGGTGTAACCGCGGGTGGGGGTCTCGCTGGTCGCCATCTGTTCCTCGCAATCGCTGCCGGGGGCGTCGTCCCGGGGATACCCCTGGGGGGAAACCCCCCTAGGGGTATCCTATACGGTCCGCTCCGCCTCCCGCCGGGTGGCGATCAGCGCGCAGCCCGCCGCCAGCACCGAGCACGCCCCGCTGACCAGCCACACCGCGACGTAGCCCGCCGCGCCGCCGATGCCGCCGAGCAGCGTGCCGAACACCCCGCCCGCGACCGCGCCGCCCAGCGTCTTCACGTTGTTGTAGAGCGCGGTGGCGATGCCGGTGCGGGACGGGTCGCTCGCCTCGACGATCACGGTGGGCATCGCGCTGAGCGCCGCCCCCATCCCGGCCCCGGCCACCAGCAGGCAGGCCGCGAGCTGCCAGGCCGCCCCGTGGAACAGCGCGAACCCGGCCGACCCGGCCGCGACCAGCGCGAACGCCCCCGCCAGGGTGATCCGGTAGCCGATGCGCTCGGCGATGCGCGGCGTCAGGGCCGAGCACACCACGGCGGCGAGCATCCCGGGCAGCATCGCCAGCGCGATCGCCAGCGCCGACAGCCCGAACCCGTAGCCGTCGGCGTCCGGGTCGGCCGCCATGAACGTGGAGTTGGGCGACTGGCTGCCGAAGTACAGCACGCCGAAGACGAACGAGGTCAGGTAGAAGGGCGCCACGTGCCGTCCCGCCATGGCCCGCAGGTCCACCAGGGGGTCCTTCGAGCGCAGCTCCACCGCCGTCCACACCGCCAGCAGCAGCGCGCCGAGCGCCAGCGGACCGAGCGTCCCGGCGGAGAGCCAGCCTGACTTCGCCGCCCCCGACACCCCGCCGAGCAGGGCCACCATGGCGAGGCTCAGCAGCGTGACGCCGGGCCAGTCCACCCGGCCGGAGGCCCGCCGCGCCGACTCGGGGACGGCCAGGAACGAGACCGGCACGCAGATCAGCGCCAGCACCGCCGGGACCCACAGGACGAGCCGCACGTCGCCCAGCGCGTGGTCGGCCAGGCCCATGCCGAGGCCGCCGAGCAGGCCGCCGAGCGTCAGCGCGCCGACCAGCCGGGCGATCGCGCGGCGTGCCAGGGCCACCGGCAGCCGGTCGCGCACGAGCGCGATCTCCAGCGGCAGCAGCGCGGCCAGCGGGCCCTGGAGCAGCCGCCCGAGAAGCAGCACCGGGAACGAGGGCGCGACCGCCACCAGCACCGAGCCCACCGCGACGCTGACCAGCGCGATCCGCAACATCCGCCGGTGCCCGTACAGGTCGCCCAGCCGCCCGAAGGCGGGCACGCACACCGCGGCGGCCAGCAGCTGCACCGACACCACCCAGGTCAGGGCGGAGTCGGAGACGTCCAGCAGGTCTCCGATGCCCGGCAGCAGCGGCGCGATCCCGGCCTGGAGGAAGCCGCTGACGATCTCGAACAGCACCAGCAGCCCGACCACGGCGGTGACGGAGGCGACCGGCGGGGGAGCGGCCTCGGGGCCCGGCGCGGGCCGCAGGCCGGTCACCGGGCGTCCCCGGCGGCGGCCTCGGCGCGGTCCAGGCGGCGGACGGCCAGCTCGGCGAGCAGCGCGGCGGAGTCGGGCAGCACGGCGTCGTCGAAGGCGGCCTGGGGCGAGTGGTTCATGGGGGCAGTGGCCGGGTCGCGGTCGGCGGGGCAGGCGCCGACGCCGAGGAAGGCGCCGGGCACGTGCTGGAGCACGAACGAGAAGTCCTCCGAGCCCGCCATCGGGCGCGGCGCCTCGATGGCGCGGGCCCCGCCGAAGATCTCCTGGGCGGTGCGGAGCGCGAAGTCGGCCTCGGTGGCGTCGTTGACCGTCACCGGGTACTGCTCCTGGTAGTCGAGATCGACCTCGACGCCGTAGGCGGCGGCGATGCCGTGCACCACGCGCTCGACGCCCGCGCGCACCCGGCGGTGCGCGTCCTCGGAGAAGGAGCGGACCGTGGCGTCGAAGGTGGCGGTCTCGGGGATCACGTTGCCCGCCGACCCGGCGTGAAGGGAGCCGATGGTCAGCACGGCGGCGTCCAGCACGTCCAGGTTCCGGGTGATCATCGTCTGGAGCGCGCCGACCATGGCGGCCACCGCCGGGACCGGGTCGTTGGCGGCGTGCGGGGAGGAGCCGTGCCCGCCCGCGCCGCGCACGGTCACCCGGACCGCGTCGGAGGCGGCCAGCACCGTCCCGGGCCGGGTGGCGACCATGCCCTGCGGCAGCACGGTGGAGAACACGTGCAGGCCGTAGGCGGCCACGACCCGCTCCCCGGCGGCGTCCAGCACCCCTTCGTCGATCATGATCTTGGCGCCGCCCATGCCCTCCTCGCCGGGCTGGAACATGAACACCACGTCGCCGGGCAGGTCGGCGCGGCGGTCGGCCAGCAGCCTCGCCGCACCGACCAGGCCCGCCACGTGCAGGTCGTGGCCGCAGGCGTGCATCGCGCCGGGGACCCGCGAGGCGTAGTCCAGCCCGGTGTCCTCGTGCACCGGCAGCGCGTCCATGTCGCCGCGCAGCAGCACGGCCGAGGCCTTCCCCTCGCTCCGGCGGCCACCGCGCAGCACGGCGGTGACCGACGTCAGCCCCTTGCCGGTGGAGATCTCCAGCGGCAGGCCCTCCAGGGCGGCGAGCACCTTCTCCTGGGTGCGGGGGAGGTCGAGCCCGAGTTCGGGCTCGCGGTGCAGGGCGCGGCGCAGCTCCGACAGCTCTTCGCGCAGGTCAGAGGCGTTCTGGTAGAGCGACATAGGGGTAGGGTGCAGGTCCCGGCCCCGCCATCCGGGCAAATGCCGTGATCAGCCGGAAGAGCGCCGCACCATGCACGAATCCACCACCCTGGACGAGCTGGACCACCTGCTCGTCACCGCGTTGCAGACCGCGCCGCGCGCCGACTGGCGGCGCGTCGGGGCGGCGCTGGGCGTGGACGCCTCCACCGCCGCGCGCCGCTGGGCCCGCCTGACCGGCGCGGGCCTCGCCTGGCAGTCCTGCGTGCCGCTGGTGTTCGAGGGCGTCGACCCGGTGGTGGCGTTCATCGAGGTGGACTGCGCGTCCGGGCACCTGCACGAGGTGGCGGCGGCGCTGGTGGAGGACGCGCACGTGTTCAACCTGGAGCACCTCACCGGCGGCCGCGACCTGCTGCTGACGGCCGGTTTCCGCGACCAGGCCGAGCTGGCGCGCTACGTCGGCTTCCGGCTGGGGCGGCTGCCGGGCGTGGCCGCGACCCGCACCCAGATCGCCACCGCCCTGCACGCCGAGGGCAGCCGGTGGCGGCTGGAGCGGCTGGACGAGCGCCAGCGCGGGCTGCTGGCGGGCGACCGGCCCGCCGCCGGGGGCGGGCGGCCGGTGACCGAGGACGACCGCGAGCTGCTCCGCCACCTCAGCGAGGACTGCCGCCTGCCGGTCGCCGCGCTGGCCGAGCGCACCGGCCTCAGCGCGACGGCCGTGCGCCGCCGCCTGGCCCGGCTGGACGCCGCCGGGGCGCTGCTGTACCGCTGCGAGGTCGCCCGCCAGCGCTCGGGCTGGCCGGTCGCGGTGCACCTGTGGGGCAGCGCGCCGCCGGGCGAGGCGGCGCGGGTCGCGGCGCTGCTGGCGGGGCTGCGCGAGACGCGGCTGTGCGCCTCGTTGTCGGGGGCCGACAACGTGCTGTGCACGGTGTGGCTGCGCTCGGTGGGCCAGGTCCAGGCGTTCGAGACGGCGCTGGCGCGGCGCTTCCCGCAGTTCACCGTCTCCGACCGGGCGGTGACGTTGTGGCCGATGAAGATGGCCGGGCACCTGCTGGACCCGGAGGGGCGGCGGCTGCGCAACGTGCCGTTCTGGGGATGGGACGACCCGTCGGGCGAGGCGGAGCTGGGCGCGCTGCTCGGACGGCTGCGCACCGGCCCCACCGCACCCTGACGCGCAGGCGGCGGCGGCTCGCACGGGCTGCTCAGGCTAGTGGCGGCTCGGGCAAGCGGGCGGCTCGGGCAAGCGGGCGGCTCAGACGTGTGGGCGGCTCAGGCAGGCGGACAGCCTAGAGCGGATGGGTAGCTCAGGTATGTGGGCCGCCCTGACGCAGGCCGCTCAGGTCGGCGGGACGTTCCAGGATGTGATCACCGGACGGTCGTGCTCGGTCCCGAGCGTCGACACCGTGCCGGTGTCCAGCGCGAACAGCCGTCCGGCGGCCGGTTCCAGGTCGAGCCAGCGCGCGGTCAGCACGCGCAGCACGTGCCCGTGCGCGACCAGCGCGACGTCGCCCTCCTCCAGCAGCGGCCGGACCCGCTTGAGCACCGCGTCCACCCGCGCCCCGACCTGCTCGACGCTCTCGCCGGGATGGTCGGCGTCACCGGGAACGACCCCGTCGGCCCACAGGTACCAGCCGGGCCGCTCGGTGCGGATGTCGGCGCTGGTGATGCCCTCGTAGCCGCCGTAGTCCCACTCCCACAGGTCGGCGTCGGTCTCGTCCACCCGCAGCCCGGCCAGCTCGGCGGTGCGCCGCGCGCGCTCGGCGGGGCTGGCGACCACCCGCACGAACTCGCGCCCGGCGAGGGCGGGCTCCAGCGAGCGGGCCTGCCGCTCACCGTGCTCGGTGAGCGGCAGGTCGGTGCGTCCGGTGTGCCGGCGGGCACGGCTCCATTCGGTCTCGCCGTGCCGCAGGACGATCAGTTCCCCCATGGGGTCACTGTACGGGTCGGGCGAGCACCTTCTCCAGAGCGGTGTGCTCCAGGCCGTGCGCGTCGGCCACCGGCCCGTAGACGACCTGCCCGTCGTGGGTGTTCAGGCCGAGCGCCAGCGCCGGGTCGGCGCGCAGCGCGTCCCGCCAGCCCAGGTCGGCGATCTGCACCGCGTAGGGGAGGGTGACGTTGGTCAGCGCGTAGGTGGAGGTGTTGGGCACCGAGCCGGGCATGTTGGCGACGCAGTAGAAGATCGACTCGTGCACCCGGTAGGTGGGGTCGGCGTGCGTGGTGGGCCGCGAGTCCTCGAAGCAACCGCCCTGGTCGATGGCGATGTCCACCAGCACCGAGCCGGCCTTCATGTGCGCCACCAGGTCGTTGGAGATCAGCTTGGGGGCCTTGGCGCCGGGGATCAGCACCGCGCCGATCACCAGGTCGGCGGCGCGGGCCTCCTGCGCGACGGTGTAGGAGGTGGACACCAGGGTCTTCAGCCGGCCCTGGTAGACGGCGTCGATCTGGCGCAGCCGGTCGACGCTGACGTCCAGGATCGTGACCTCCGCGCCCATGCCGACGGCGATCTGCGCGGCGTTCAGCCCGGACACGCCGCCGCCGATCACCAGCACCTTGGCCGGGGCCACGCCCGGCACGCCGCCGGGCAGCACGCCGCGCCCGCCGTTGGAGCGCATGAGGTTGTAGGCGCCGACCTGCGGGGCGAGCCGCCCGGCGACCTCCGACATCGGGGCCAGCAGCGGCAGCGCCCGGCTGGGCAGCTGCACGGTCTCGTAGGCGACGGCGGTGACGCCCGCCTTCAGCAGCGCGTCGGTGCACTCGCGGGAGGCGGCGAGGTGCAGGTAGGTGAACAGGGTCTGGCCGCGCCGCATCCGGTGGTACTCGTCGGCGATCGGCTCCTTGACCTTCAGGATCAGGTCGCCCTCGGCCCACACCTCGTCCGGGCCGTCCAGGATCTTGGCGCCGGCGGCGGTGTAGTCGTCGTCGGGGACGGCCGAGCCCGCGCCCGCGCCGCGCTCGATGAACACCTCGTGCCCGTGCCGGGTCAGCTCGTGCACGCCCGCGGGCGTGATCGCCACCCGGTACTCGTGGTTCTTGATCTCGCGCGGTACGCCGACCTTCATGATGTCCCTCCGTCAACGCTGACCAGGCTCTTGTCCTGGAGCTACGCCTCAAGCGTGCGATCCGGGCGGGGACCGGGACCATGTCCAGGATGTATAGGCATTCCCTGATCTGCTGACAGTATGTAAGGGTGCCGGGAAGCTCCCGGGATCAGCGCCGCACGGGCGGCAACCACTCGTCGGCGATCGCCACCGTGAGCTGCTCCAGCAGCGGCCCGGCCTGCCGGGTGCAGCGCTCCACGTCGGGCTCGATGTCGGTGAGCGCGTACACCGCCTGGATGCGGGCCCGGCGCAGCTGCTCGCCGGTCAGCCCGCGCCGCCCGGCCACCGCCACCACCGGCGCCCCGGCGCGGGCGGCGGCGCGCGCCACCCCGGCCGGG
>NZ_BCRO01000105.1 GCF_001552635.1 Actinomadura hibisca NBRC 15177
CCCCGGAACAGCGGAAGGCGCAAAGCGCCTGCCCTGCCTATAAGTGCGTGCTGGGACTCCGTCCCCCGCGGCCCCTGGCAAGGGGCTCTGCCCCCTGCACCCCCGTCATGACGGCTGGGGTCGGCGCGCTCGTGCGGAGCGCGGGCTGAGGTAGCTGGTCACGCGCGGAGCACGGGGTTGGGGTTGTTGTTCGGGTGGGGGTCAGCCTGCTTCTTCGCGCAGGGTCTCGTTCAGCTGGGCTTCTTCCCGCAGCTTGTCCTGCAAGATCTGCAAGCCCGCCAGGCCGTCCACCGACAGGGCCGCCAGTTCGTCCAGGGAGATCAGCGGAGTGTTCCGCAGCGGCGGCTTCCAGCCCTCCGACTCGTCGTAGCTCCGCAGCACCTTCGCCGGGACGCCGCCGATCACCGAGTGGTCCGGGAACTCGCCGCGGACCACCGCGCCGCCCGCCACCGCCACGTTCCGGCCCAGGCGCGTGCCGGGCAGGATGATCGCGCCGGTGCCGATCCAGCAGCCCGAGCCGATCACCACCGGGTTGTTCTCCGGCCACTGGCGGCCCACCGGGGTGGCCAGGTCGGCGTAGGTGTGGTTCTGGTCGGTGATGTAGACGTTCGGGCCGGTGAAGACGTCGTCACCGATCTCGATCGACTGGTGGCCCACGATGTGCGTGCCGCGGCCCAGCGAGCAGCTCTTGCCGATCTTCACGATGGTGTCGGGGCCCAGGTCCAGGCCGGGGACGAAGCCGGCCGAGATCGTCACGTGCGTGCCGACCAGGGTGTGGTCGTCGATCGAGATCCACGGTTCGCCGTAGATGCTGCCCACCGGGAAGCCGATGCAGACCCCCTCGCCCAGGTGGGCGAACCTGCGGTTGCCGGGAGTGTGCGGGGTGATCTCCCCGTGGCGCTGGACCCATTCCCAGCCGCGGTGCACGGCCTTGTGGATCTCGCGGCGGGCCCGGTCCCTCAGCAGGTGCCGTAGCGAAGGGGGTTTCGGCGACATGGCGCCCACGGTACCGGTTGGTAGGGAACGGGCAGGCCGAAGGGCCCGGATCGGTGCCGGGCCCTTCGGTTCCCGTCTTACGAGGAGTGTGCCTTCGTGTCCGACTTCTGCTCGTCGGACTCGTAGATCAGCTCCTGGGTGTTGCTGCGGCGCACCGCCATCAGGCCCGCCACGCCGAGCGCGGCGACGGCCACCATCATGCCCAGCATCGCCTTGCGGCCGCGCTGGGGCGGCGGCTCGGGTTCCACCCGCTGCGCCACGTCGGTCAGGAACGTGCTCACCTGGGGGGCCAGGTCGGCCTCCACGTAGTGGGCGGCGTGCTCCAACCGGGGTGCGCTCCAGCCGCGTGCGGCCAGAGTGCGTTCGGCGGCCACCTCACGCGTGTGCTGGGCTGCCGGGCCGATCCGTTCGGCCGCCAGACCGACGCCGCTCCGGCAGGCCTCGAAGCCCTGCCGGTAGGCATCCTGGGCGCGGCTCAACCGTGAGAGCGCCTCATCCTGCGGCTTGCGACCGATACTCATCTTTAGGGACACGCTAACCTCCCTGTTTGCGAGGTCCTGCCAAGCAGCCTTCCCATCGAGCGGGGGGTAAACCCCAAGTCCACTGACCTGGGGAAACGTTGAACGATAGATCACTCGATGTCGTTCGACGTCAGCCGGGATCAGCTAGAGACGGCCCTCGGTGTCTGCGAAAGTGTCTCCCCTGCCTCCAGCGTTCTGCCAGGTCAGAGCAGTAATAGGTCCCAGTGCCAGCCGGAGATCATATGGCTGGTGCTGGAGATCTTTGTGTGCGCGGAACACCCTCTCCCCGCCACGGAGACAGCGAGTTCCAGCGGGGAGAGGGTGCCGGGCGCCTTAGAACTCCCCTGCTCTATGGCACCCGTCTGGTGGGGACGCGATGGTCACAACGCGGGCCGGCGTTCCTCCAACGCGTCCCCTGTCTATGGAGAGGGTGGAGCGGGGTTGTTGTCGCCTGCCTGCCGTCGCCACTGGGGCCAGAGCGCGACGCAGTCGAGGAAGATCAGATCCACTTCGTCGGCTGCGTCGCGTAGCCCGGCGGCGTGGCCTCGGAGGTAGGCGACTCGGTCGGGGTCGGTCGCGACGGTCTTGGCGGCTTCCTCGTCGTACCGCTTGGCCTTCTTGCAGAGCACGGCGGGGGTGTTCGCCACGGCCGTCATCGCCGCGCGTGCTCCTTTGAGGCGGAAGGCGAACAGGTAGACGGGGCGGTGGGGAGTGTTGACGCTCGGCTTCTGCTTTCCCCAGCCGGGTTGTGCTGCGTTCGCCACCTCGTCCAGTCGCAGGGCCGCGAACCGGTAGGCGTCCACCTCGCCCGACAGGTAGGCGCGCTCCTCCGGTGATTTCGCGTGCTCGGCGCGCTTGTCGTTGGATGCCGCCATGTCGCGCATCTCGTCCGCGCTCTGGACCGCCAGCCGCCACGCGCCCAGCCGACAGGAGACGCGGTCCACCAGCAGCAGCGCGGGGTGGTCCATGTGGCGCGGGCTGAGCCGGAACCTCATTGCGTGATCACCGCCCACACGCACTTGCCGCCCGCGAGCCGGGTGTAGGTGCCCCACTTCGCGGCCATGATCGACAGCATCGCCAGGCCCCGGCCGTCTTCGCTGGTCAGGTCGAACGGTTTGATGGTGGGCAGTTCCTGCGAGGGGTCGAGAACTTCGATCACCTCGCCTTGGGCGCTGCGGTAAACGCGGATGATGATCTTGTCGCCCGGCTGGCAGGCGTGCCGGAAGGCGTTGGTGACCAGCTCGGAGACGGCGGCGATCGCGTCATCGGCGTCCAGGCCGTGACGGGCGAACCAGAAGCCGACGAAATCGCGGGCTTTCTTGATCGCTTCGGGCCTGGCTTCGATCATGAGCGATGACGGCGGGGTGATTCCCTCCGGCGGGCGGAGCTGTTCCTTGGTGATCATGATTCTGCCTCTGCGTTGTTGCTCCCTGTGAAATCTCTGTGACGCACTCCACAATCCCGCAGGCGCGGCGTACGGTACTACGGGACGAGTGCGTTAGCTCCAAAGTTGTACCGGCCGCTACCGATGCCAGTACCGGACGAAGGAGATCACGTTGGCCAGTAAAAAGGTCAGCCCTGAACTTCGCGCCTTCGGCACCGAAGTGAAGACGCTTCGGATTGCGACCGGTATGAGCCAAGACCGGCTTGCTGCGCTGGTCAGCGTCACGCGTGGCTACATTGGCCAAGTCGAGCGGGGCTGGACTCGGTGCCGGAGGGATTTCGCCGAACGGCTGGACACCGCCTTGAAGTCCGGTACCCACCTGCAAGCGACATGGGACGAGTTGATCAGGGGTACGAAATACCCCAAGCACTTTGTGAAGTTCCCGCTGGTCGAAGCCACGGCCGGAATCCTGCGAGCCTACGAAAGCCACCTCGTCTACGGCCTGTTCCAGACGGAGGCGTACGCTACGGCGCTGATTAAGCGGCCGGAAGGCGTAGTCGTCCGAATGGGACGGCAAAAGAAAGTGCTGTCCGCCCCGTGCCCCAAGATATTCGTCGTCATGGAGGAAGGTGTTCTGTGCCGACAGGTGGGGTCGCCTGAGATCATGCGTGAACAATTGGAGTACCTATTGGAAATCTCCTATTGGGATGAGGTATGCCTTCAAATTATCCCCGCAGAGATCTATGTAGAGGAAGCCCGTGCTCCCTTCGGCATCGCCACCCAGGATGACCGTAGTGAGGCCGCCTACCTTGTTAATGCCACGGGTGGGGAGACGACAACGCAGGAAGACCAGTTGGGGGAACTCAGCAAAGGCTTCGCTACACTCCAAGCTATGGCGCTGAACGTGACGGACACGAGAGCGCGCATCAGAAAGGTGCTTGACGAGCGATGGACTTGAACGACGCCCAGTGGCGTAAAGCCTCCCGTAGTTCGGCGCAGGGCGACCAGTGCGTTGAAGTCGCTGCTATTTCTGGCACGGCTGGTATCAGGGATAGCAAGGACCCTCACGGCCCTAAGCTGGTTCTCTCTCCGGAGGCTGTGCGCTCTCTGGTGAATGGCATCAAGAGTCTTTAGGGCAGCAGAGAACGCCTCTCACTCTTCTTGTGAGGGGCGTTTCCTGTCCGTGCGGCTGCCTTGCCTGGGGCGGCTCGTGGCCGGTGAGGCTTGCCAGCGGAAGGTCCACCGCAAGCGGCTCAAGCCCGCGATCAAGGTTGGGGTCGTGGTGATGGGGCAGGCTTCGCGGTCCGGTGTCCGCGGATTGGTTCCGGTGGCCCGGGAAACCCTTGCCTAGCAGGGGGTCGGGACTGGGGACACGCTAACCTCCCTGTTTGCGAGGTCCTGCCGAGCGGCCCTCCCATCGAGCGGGGGGAGCCAACCCTGTGTGCGCGATCACGCCGTCACGCAGGGGGCGGACGTCGGTGCACGAATCCGCAAGCATCCATCCGACGAGGAGGGGGCCGTCGTGGCCAACGAAGTCTTTGCGACCCTGAACACCAACAAGGGCAAGATCGTCGTCCAGCTCTACCCGGAGCAGGCGCCCGAGACCGTGGCCAACTTCGTCGAGCTGGCCGAGGGGACCCGCACCTGGCGGCACCCCGAGACCGGCGAGCAGTCGACCACGCCGCTGTACAACGGCACGATCTTCCACCGCGTCATCCCGGACTTCATGATCCAGGGCGGCGACCCGCTGGGCACCGGCACCGGCGGTCCGGGCTACGAGTTCAAGGACGAGTTCAGCCCGAGCCTGAAGTTCGACAAGCCCTACCTGCTGGCGATGGCCAACGCCGGGCCCGGCACCAACGGCTCGCAGTTCTTCATCACCACCAACGTGGCCCACACCCAGCACCTGACCGGCCGGCACACCATCTTCGGCAAGGTCATCGAGGGCACCGACGTGGTGGACGCCATCTCGGCGGCGCCGACCGGGCGCATGGACCGGCCGGTGGAGGACGTCGTCATCGAGTCGGTGACGATCGAGCGCCGCTGAGCGTTGACAGGGAGACCGACCCCGGACGGAGCCCCGCCATGAGCAACGACCCGGCCACCGAGGCGCCGACCTGTTACCGGCACCCCGGCCAGGAGACCCACGTCCGCTGCACCCGCTGCGACCGGTACATCTGCCCGGACTGCATGCGGGACGCGGCCGTCGGCCACCAGTGCGTCGAGTGCGTTGCCGAGGGCAACCGGGGCGTCCGGCGGGCGCGGACGGTCCGGCCCGGCCGGCCCGTGGTCACCTACACGCTGATCGGGCTGTGCCTGCTCGCGTACGCGGTCGAGGTCGTGTGGCCGCGCGTCGTGGACGAGTTCGCCATGGTCGGCTGGGTCTGGCCGGAAGGCGCCCCGAAGCCGCTCGGGGTCGCCGAGGGCGAGTGGTGGCGGCCGGTCACCTCGATGTTCCTGCACCAGCCGCCCGACGAGGGGTTCGGCCCCGCCCACATCCTGTTCAACATGTGGGCGCTGTGGGCGGTCGGGTCGCAGCTCGAAGTGATCCTGGGCCGCTGGCGGTTCCTCGCGCTGTACATGCTGGCCGGGCTCGGCGGCTCGACGTTGTTGTGCCTGGTGAGCCCGGCCACCGCGGCGATCGGGGCGTCCGGCGCCATCTTCGGCCTGTTCGGGGCGTTCTTCGTCTACAGCCGCAAGCTGGGCGCGCCGATGGGGCCGATCGTGTTCCTGCTGGTGCTGAACCTCATGATCACGTTCGGGGCCGACGGCATCTCCTGGCAGGCCCACATCGGCGGGCTGGTCGTCGGCGGGCTGCTGGCCGCGGTCTTCGCCCACGTCCGGCGCCCGGCCGTGCACGTCGCCGCCTCGGCGCTGACGCTGGTGCTGCTGGTCGGGCTGATGGCGGTCAAGGCCCAGGAGCTGACCTCCGGGGTCGCCTGACGGCCGCCGCGCGTGTCGCGGCGGCCGTCAGGCCGAACACCGGGTTGTGGAAAACCTGGGGAAAGCCGGGGTCGGCGGTCCCCATCATGTGGATAACACCCGTGGATTCGCCGGCCCGGAAAGCGGGTAGGGGCTACCGCCAGCGGGTCGAGAGGATCACCCCGAGGATGATCGAGGTGAACCCGATGCCCAGGTTCCAGTTCCCCAGGTCGGACATCCCCGGCACGTCGGTGCCGGTGCTGGCCGTGACGTAGAAGGTCGCGATCCAGGCCAGCCCGAACAGCCAGAAGAACACCATCAGCGGCACCAGCCAGCGCGGGCTGACCTCCGGTGCCTTGGACTTCTGCGGCGGCGTGTAGACGGCCTTCTTGCGCACTTTGGACTTGGCCACGGTGGGATCGATCTCCTCGGGCGGCTGGCGGCCGGAGCGCCGGTCCGCGCATGGTCGTTTTGTCGGTTAGCGTAGTCGCTGGTGAGCAGCGTACGGCGTCGAACGTGGGGAAGCATCATTCCGGCCCTCACGCTTGTGGCGGGAACCTTGTTCGCGGCGAGCGCGAGCACGGCCCGCGGTACCGACCTGCGCGAGGAGGGCCGCACCCGGCTCACCGAGCTGATCACCGCCGAGCAGCGCCGCACCCGCCGCGAGCGCGCGCACTACCAGGAGCTCCGCCGCGAGGTGGACGGCATCTCCCGCCGGGCCGGGCGGCACGACGAGCGCGTCAAGCGCTCCCAGGCCGGCGCCGACCGGCAGGCCGCCGGCGCCGGGTTCACCCCGCTGGCCGGTTCCGGCGTCCGCGTCACGCTCGACGACGCGCCGCCGCGGCCCGGCGGCCCGCCCCGCGGCGTCGGCCCCGACGACCTGGTCGTGCACCAGGCCGACGTGCAGGCCGTGGTGAACGCGCTGTGGGCCGGCGGTGCTGCCGGAATGCAAATTATGGACCAACGGGTGATCTCCACCAGCGCCGTCCGCTGCGTGGGCAATACCCTGATCCTGCAGGGGGTCGTCTACTCGCCGCCGTTCCGCATCACCGCCGTCGGCGACCCGAGGCGGCTGCGCGCGGCGCTGGACGCCTCCGCCGAGCTGACGCTCTACCGGAAGTACGTGCGCGAGTACGGGCTGGGGTACGCGGTCCGGAGCCTGGACGGGGTCCGGTTGCCCGCCTACACCGGAAACGTGACCATGGACCACGCGACGGTGCCGGCCGGGGCCGCGCCGGGCGGTGCTCCCTGACCGGGAGCGGGCGAGCAAGGGGGTAGGCGCGGTGCGGACGGTCATTCGCGGGCTGGGCGAGCTGTGCATCACCGGCGGCCTGGTCCTGCTGCTGTTCGTCACCTACGAGCTGTGGGGGACCGGCCGCTACACCCAGCAGCAGCAGGACGCGCTCGGCCAGGAGATGATCAAGGAGTGGAAGGCGCCGAAGGTCACCACCGAGAAGGTGAAGCTGGGCAAGGGCCTGGCGATGATCCGCATCCCCCGGTTCGGGCCGAAGTACCGCTTCGTGGTGATCGAGGGCGTGGAACTGGCCGACCTGCGCAAGGGGCCCGGTCACTACCCCGGCAGCGCGCTGCCCGGCCAGGTCGGCAACTTCGTCGTCTCCGGCCACCGCACCACCTACTCGGCCCCCTTCAACCGGGCGGGCGAGCTGCGCCGCGGCGACAAGATCCTGATCGACACGCGCGAGAAGCAGTACGTCTACCAGGTCACCGACCGCAGGGTGGTGCGGCCGTCGACGGTCGAGGTGACCGCGCCGGTGCCGTTCAAGCCCCGCGCGCGCCCCACCGAGCGGCTGATCACGCTGACCACCTGCCACCCCAAGTACTCCGCCGCGCAACGCCTGATCATCTTCGGTGAGCTGACCGGCGAGCTGCCCCGCGCCGCCGCCCCCGCGTCCGGAAAGTAGGAGGTCCCCGTGTACGCCTGGCTCTGGCGCGTCCTGCCGGGAGGCTGGCCGCTCAAGGCCGTGCTGGCCCTCGTGCTGGCCGCCGCGCTCGCCGCGGTCCTGTGGTACCTGGTGTTCCCCTGGCTGGAGCCCAAGGTGCAGTTCGACCACGGCGTCGTCAACGGCACCCCCTCCGCGCCGTCCTCGCCGGGCTGAGCCGGCGGTGCGCGTCCTGGTCGTGGACAACCACGACAGCTTCGTCTTCAACATCGTGCAGTACCTGCGGGAGCTGGACGCCGACTGCGTCGTGAAGGACCGCTCGCAGGTGGCGGTCGCCGACGCCGCCGGAGCGGACGGGGTGCTGCTGAGCCCCGGCCCCGGCCACCCCGCCGACGCGGAGGTCTGCCTCGACCTGGTCCGCGACGCCGACGAGCGCGGCACGCCGCTGCTGGGCGTCTGCCTCGGCCACCAGGTCATCGCGCAGGTGTACGGCGCGGTCGTCGGGCACGCGCCCGACGTCGTGCACGGCTACACCAGCAACGTCCACCACGACGGGCGCGGGGTGTTCGCCGGGCTGCCCGACGGCTTCCCCGCGACCCGCTACCACTCGCTGGCGGTCGACCCCGGGACGGTCGCCGGGCCGCTGGAGATCACCGCGCGTACGTCGGACGGGGTGGTGATGGGGTTGCGGCACCGCGAGCGGCCGATCGAGGGCGTGCAGTTCCACCCCGAGTCGGTGTTGTCGGTCGCGGGTCACGAGCTGCTCGGCAACTGGCTGCTGGCCTGCGCCGCCGCCCGCTGACCCGCCTACGGGCGGCACATGCACCGCTTTGCGGGGAAAAAATCTGGTGAAACCGGTAACACACGGATGCCGGGTTCCGAAGACCATAACGAGGGCTTCCGCCATTGCCCCCGAGTGGCGGAAGCCCTCCTTTCATGCCCGGACGCCGAAGGGCCCGGCCCCCCTGCGGGGACCGGGCCCTTCACGCGTCCGTCATTCGCTCTCCCCCGGCGACGGGCTGCCGGGGCCGCCGGGCGACGGGGGCGCGGGCTTCGGCACGATCAGGATCGTCACCAGCGAGCCCGGCGCGACCGTCGTGCCCTCCTGCGGCGTCACCTGGAAGACCGTCCCGGGCGGGAAGGAGGCGTCCGGGGCCGGCTGCTCGCGCGCGTCGCACTGGAGTTTGAGCTGCCGCAGGCGGGCGCACGCGGCGTCCTTGGGCAGCCGCATCAGCGTCGGCACCTTGACGTCCTGGGCGGCCTCGGCCACGTACACCGTGATGGTGGCGCCCGGCTTGACCTTGCTGCCGCTCTGCGGGTCGGTCTTGAGCACCGTGCCCGGCGAGGCGCTGGTCGAGCTGACCTTGCGGACGGTGAAGCTCAGCCCCTTGGCCTGGAGCTTCTGCTGCGCCTCGGCGAGCGAGTCGCCGACCACGCCGGGCACCGCCACCATCTTCGGCGGGGCCGGACCCCGCGAGACCGTCAGGGTGACCGAGGTGCCGGGCGCGACCTCGGCGTCGGCGGCGGGGTCGGTCTTGATGACCTTGTCCTTGTCCACGTCCTCGTCGAAGGCGCGCTCGACGGTGGGGTTGACCTTCAGCCCCTTGGCCGTCAGCGCCTCGGCGGCCTCCTTCTCCGACATGTCGGCCACCGAGGGGACCGCCACGTTCGCCGGCGTCTTCGGCTTGTCGTCGTCGCCGCCCGACAGCGCCACGCCCACCAGGCCCGCGCCGCCGATCAGCACCACCACCAGCGCGATCCACAGCGCGATCTTCTTGCCGTTGCCGCCGCCGCGGCCGTAGTCGCCCTGCTGATCGTCGTAGCGGACCGGCGGCAGGTCGTAGCCGGTCGGGCCGCCCATCGGGCGCTGCATCTGCGTGTGCTGCGGCTGGGCGCCCATCACCTGGGTGTGCTGGCCCTGCGGGACGCCGCCGCCCATCAGCATCGTCGAGGCGGCGGTGGAGTGCACCTGCTGGCCCTGGAGGACCCGCTGGATCTCCTGCCGGAACTCGGTCGCCGACTGGTAGCGGTGGTCGGCGTCCTTGGCCATCGCCTTCAGCACGATGGCGTCGGCCCACGTCGGGATCTCGTGGTCGACCTGGGACGGCGGGACCGGCTCCTCGCGCACGTGCTGGTAGGCGATCGCCACCGGGGAGTCGCCGGTGAACGGCGGCCTGCCGGTGAGCAGCTCGTACAGCAGGCAGCCGGTGGAGTAGATGTCGCTGCGCGCGTCGACGCGCTCGCCGCGCGCCTGCTCGGGCGACAGGTACTGGGCGGTGCCGATGACCTGCGCGGTCTGGGTCATGGTGGAGGCGGCGTCGTGCATCGCGCGGGCGATGCCGAAGTCCATCACCTTGACGTCGTGGTTGCGGGTCAACATGATGTTGGCCGGCTTGATGTCGCGGTGCACGATCTGGCCGCGGTGGCTGTAGTCCAGCGCCCGCAGGATGCCGTCGGTGATCTCCAGCGCCTTCTCCGGCCGCAGCGCGCGGTTCTCCCGCAGCAGGTCGCGCAGCGTGCTGCCGTCCACGTACTCCATGACGATGTACGGGATCTGGCTGTCGCCGATGGTGTCCTCGCCGGTGTCGTACACCGCGACGACCGACGGGTGGTTCAGCGAGGCGGCCGACTGGGCCTCCCGCCGGAACCGGGCCTGGAAGGTGGGGTCGCGGGCCAGGTCCGACCGCAGGGTCTTGATCGCGACGATGCGGTCCAGGCGCAGGTCCCGGGCACGGTAGACCTCGGCCATGCCGCCGCGCCCGATGACCGAATCGAGCTCGTAGCGGCCGCCGAGCAGCCGAGGTTGACTCATATGTGCACTTTCCCTCGTACCTCTACACCTTGTCCTGCGAACCCGGTCCCCCGCCGCGGGCGGGCGGGCGGGCCGGATCCGAAGGCGGCGGGGCCGTGGTGCGCCCCGCCGGAGTGGGTGTCGTTGGTGCCGGGGCGGTGGCAGTCGCCCTGGTCGGTTTGCTGGTTGCCTTCGCTGAAGGGGACGCGCCGGAGGAGTCCGGCGTTGACGCGCGCTCCGGGGCCGTCCGGCGTCCTCGCGCGGGCGGCGGCCCGGTGCCGAGGGTATCCGGAGCCGGGTCGCCGTCAAATTCCGGCAAAACGGACATGAAGCGGGACGGGGCCGCCGCAGCGGCCCGTCCCGGGACGTGCGCGGCCTCGCCCGGACCACCGGTCGCCGGCCGCTCGCACGGCCGGGACCGGTCGCCGCAGGCGGGGCCGGGTCTCACTTCTTCAGCACCTGCCTCATCACCTCGCCGGCGATCGGGCCGGCGTTGGCGCCACCGCTCTCGGGGCCCTCGGTGACCACCGCGAACGCGTAGCGCGGCTTCTCCATCGGCGCGAACCCGACGAACCAGCGCGCGTTGGGGTTGCCCTCGCCCTGCTCGGCGGTGCCGGTCTTGCCCGCGATCCCGTACTGGGCCAGGCTCTTGCCGGTGCCCTCGGTGACCACCGCGCGCATCATGTCGGCGAGCTGGTCGGCGGTGTCGGCCTTCATCGCCTGCGCGTACTCCTGCGCCCGCGCCCGGTACAGCTCGCTCTGGTCCTTGGCGCGGGCCCGCTCCACCAGGTACGGCTTCATGATCTTGCCCTTGTTGGCGGTGGCCGCCGCGACCATCGCCATCTGCAGCGGGGTGGCGCGCACGTTCTCCTGGCCGATGCCCGAGCGGGCGGTGCCGTCGCGGCCGGTGCGGATCTTCTTCTTGGTCGCCGGGTCGAAGTACTCGACCGGCACGTCGCTCTCGGCGGGCTGCACGTCCGGCTCGATCTCGAACTTGCGGTTGAAGCCGAACTTGGTGGCGCCCGCGTTGAGCTTGTCGATGCCCATCTCCAGCGCCAGCTTGCCGAAGGTGGTGTTGCAGGACTCGGCGAACGCGCCGCGCAGCGTGGCGGTGCCGCCGCACTGGCCGGTGTCGTGGGAGTTGGGCAGCGCCTTGTTGGACTCGGGCAGGACGAGCTGCCCGGTCGACACCTGGCTCTGGCTGTTGATCGCGCCGCCGTCCATCGCGATCGCCGAGGTGACGATCTTGAAGGAGGAGCCGGGCGGGAAGGTCTGGCTCATCGCGTTGTCGATCAGCGGCTTGATCACGCCGGTCTGGGCGTCCAGCGCCTCCAGCCGCTTGCCGCCGGTCAGCCCGGTCTGCGGCGCGACCTCGTTGGGGTCGAAGGAGGGGAAGGAGGCCAGCACCTGCACCGCGCCGGTCCTGATGTCGATCACCGCGACGCCGCCGCGGCGGCCCTGGGAGGTCTGCGCCTTGAGCCGCCGGTAGGCGGTCTCCTGCGCGGCGGTGTTCAGCGTCAGCTCCAGGTCGGCGCCCTCGGGCTTCTTGCCGATGAAGGTGTCGAACCAGCGCTGGTGGGTGATGCGCTTGTCGGTGCCGCCGAGCAGCGAGTTGTAGGCCATCTCGACCTTGGACGCGCCGCCGTTGAAGTACCCGGTGATCGGCGAGTACAGCAGCCCGTCCTTGTAGGTGCGCCCGTACTTGGGGTTGCTCTTGCCGGTGGGGAACGACTTGACCAGCACCTGCCCGTCGGCGGTGATCTGGCCGCGCGGGTTGTTGAACACCTCGGAGAAGCGGCGGGTGTTCAACGGGTCGGTGCGCAGGCTCTCGGCCTCGCTGCCCTGGACGTAGTTGACCTGGGCCATCAGTCCGAAGAACAGCAGCAGCCCGAAGATCGCGACGCGCCGGATCGGCTTGTCCATGTTCATGTTGCCTCCCTCCGGTCGGCGCCGAGCGAGCCCGAGGAGGTGCGTTCTTCCCTCGTCGCGTGCTCGCTCCTTCGTCGCTCCGCGCGCTCCTCAGTCCAGAACGCACCGGCTCGCTCGGTGTTCATTCGGGGGAAGTCACCTCGTACTCACGATCTGGGTCATGCCCTCGTCCTGGATCGCCTGGGGGGCGGGCTTGCGGGCGTCGTGGCTCATCCGGACCAGGATGGCGATCAGGATCCAGTTGGCCATCAGCGACGAGCCGCCCTGGGACAGGAACGGCGTCGTCAGACCGGTCAGCGGGATCAGCTTGGTGACCCCGCCGACGATCACGAAGACCTGGAGCGCCAGCACGAACGACACCCCGCCGGCGAACAACTTCAGGAACGGGTCCCGGGCCGCCACGGCGGTCTTCATGCCGCGCTGCACGATCAGCGCGTAGATGAGCAGCAGCACCATCAGGCCGGTCAGGCCCAGCTCCTCGCCCAGCGAGTCGAAGATGAAGTCGCTGAACGACAGCGGGATGATCCACGGCTTGCCCTGGCCGAGCCCGGTGCCGAGCACCCCGCCCTGGCCGAGCGCGAACAGGCCGTGCATCAGCTGGGCGCTGTCGGCGTACTTGCCCTTCAGCTCGTTGGTGCAGGCGTACCAGCCCGGGGCGATGGCCCGGGTGTTCTTGGCCCGCGCCGCGTTGCCCTGGCTCTCGTACTGCTTGGCCTTCTGCTCCAGGATGATCTGGTTCTTCTTGAAGATGGCGGTGTTGGGGTTGACCGGCTCGACTTTGCCGCTGGCCATCATGCAGCCGCCGTCGAAGTACGGCTCGGGGTGCTGCCAGATGCTGATGCGCTGGTTCACGTGGCCCATGAACGGCAGCAGCGTGGCGACGAAGATGCCCACCGCCAGCAGCCCGATGCCGATCATCACCCACGACACGCGCTGGGTGGCGATGTAGAGCATCGACACGAACAGCCCGAAGTACAGCAGCGCGGTGCCCAGGTCCTTCTGGATGAACAACACGCCCAGGCAGAAGATCCAGATGACCATGATCGGGCCCAGGTCGCGGGCGCGCGGCAGGCTGATCGGGCCGATCTTCTTGCCGATCAGCGACATCGCCTGCCGCTTGTTGACCAGGTACCCGGCGAAGAACACCACCAGCAGCAGCTTGGCGAACTCGCCCGGCTGCACCGAGAAGCCGCCGATCGCGATCCAGACCTTGGCGCCGTTGATCTCGCGGCCGACGCCCGGCACCACCGGCAGCAGCAGCAGGATGATCGCGCCGAGGCCGATCAGGTAGGTGTAGCGCTGGGCGGTCTTGGGGGTGAACGACAGCGGCGCGTCCGACCGGTTGGTGTCGCGCATGATCAGGACGGCGGCCACGAACAGCGCGATGCCGACGAAGGTCCACATCAGCTGGCCGGGCGCGTCGGCGGCGTCCTCGAAGGCCTTGCCCGACGACAGCGCCGCCTGCTTGCCGCGGCTGGTGTCCAGGTCCAGGCGGTAGATCATCGCCAGGCCGATGCCGTTCAGCGCCACCGCCAGCGGCAGCAGCACCGGGTCGGCGTAGGGCGCGAACTTCGCCTGCACGAAGTAGGCCGCGAACGCCAGCACCGCGAGGCCGCCGCCGTACAGCGGCAGGCCGAGCGGCAGCCGGCCGTCGCGGGCCAGGCCGACCTCGGCGAACGCCGACAACGTCAGCACCATCGCGAAGATCAGCAGGGCGAGGGAGGCCGCGCCGCGCCGGTTGTAGGGGAGCTGCGCGCGGATCTGGTCGCCGATCGAACTCATCTAGGACTTCCCTCCCGCCGGGCAGTCCTGGTCGGCGGCCTCGCCCTTCTTGCAGGCGTCGCGGTGCTGCTCCAGGGTGCGCAGCGCGTTCTCGGCGGCGGGCTTGCCGATGAACGCCAGGGTCCCGCCGCGGACGGCCGTCTGGTCCTTGCCGGGCAGCTCGGCGATCGCGATCGCGCTGTCGGTGATCTTCACCGGCTTGCCGCAGTCGCGCTGGCCCGCGCCCTTGATGATGACCACCCGCCCGCGCTCCTCGGCGAGGGTGTGCTTGCAGACCTGCTTCTCCAGGTCGGTGACGCCGCTCGCGCCCTTGACCGAGTAGGTCTCGCGGACCTTGGCCTGGGTGGTCTGCGGCAGGTCGGCGACCGGGATCGGGGTCTTCGGCTGCTGGCCGGCGGCGGCCTTGCGGGACAGGTCGAGGCCCGGCACCTTCTGGTTGGTGCCGCGGAACAGCACGACCTGGCCCTTCTCCTCGCCGATGTAGTAGCCGTCGCGGATGTTCTGCAACGTCACGAAGCCGACGGCGGCGATCCCGACGATCGCCACCCCGGCGAAGCCGATCAGCCACGCCCAGCGGCGCATCCCGCCCCCGCCGCGCCGGGCCGGGCGGCGGCCGCGCCGCCCCTCGGGCTGCGGCATGGTGGTGTTCGGGCCGCCCATCGGGGGGCCGTCCACCGGCTGGTTCATGGGCATGGGCGCGGGCGGCGGCATCTCGTCCACCGCGACCGGCGGTTGCGGCATCGTGTCGCGCAGCTGCGCGGCGCGCCCGGCCGGGGTGTCGGCGGCGGCGCCCGGTCCGCCCGGCCCGCCGCCGGAGCCGCCCGGCAGGTCGGGCGGCGCGGCGTTGGCCGCCGCGCCCACCGCGTGGCCCGCGCCCGGCTGCCGGGGCGGCTGCTGGCCGAGCTCCACCACGTCGGCCACCACGCAGGTGATGTTGTCCGGGCCGCCGCCCCGGTTGGCCAGGTCGATGAGCTGGCGCACCGCCTGCTCGGGCTCGGCGGTGTCGGTCAGCACCTGGAAGATCGTCTCGGCGGTGACCACGCCGGACAGGCCGTCGGAGCAGAGCAGGTAGCGGTCGCCGGCCTGGGCCTCGCGCAGCGACAGGTCGGGGTCGACCTCGCCGCGGCCGTCCAGGGCGCGCAGCAGCAGCGAGCGCTGCGGGTGCGAGGCGGCCTCGTCCGGGCTGATCCGGCCCTCGTCCACCAGCGACTGCACCAGCGTGTGGTCGTGGGTGATCTGGAACAGGCTGCCGTCGCGCAGCAGGTAGGCGCGCGAGTCGCCGATGTGCACCAGCGCGACCTGGTTGCCCGCCCAGAGCATGGCCGTCAGCGTGGTGCCCATGCCCTGGAGCGCCGGGTCGGACTCCACGATGCGGTGCAGGTTGTCGTTGGCGGTGCGGACCGTGTGCTCCAGCGCCGCCAGCAGCTCGGTCGCCGGCAGGTCCTTGTCGAGCTTGCGCAGCGCGTCGATCGCGGCCGCGCTGGCGATCTCGCCGCCGACGTGGCCGCCCATGCCGTCGGCCACCGCCAGCAGGTAGGAGCCCGCGTAGGCCGAGTCCTCGTTCCCCTCGCGCAGCATGCCCACGTCGGACCGCGCGGCGTATCGGATTCCGAGGCTCATTTGCGCAACTCGATCACGGTCTTGCCGATGCGGACCGGCACGCCCGGCGGGATCGGCATGGGCCGGGTGACCTTGGTGCGACCGAGGTAGGTCCCGTTGGTGGAGCCGAGGTCCTCCACGATCCACTGGCCGTCCTGCGCGTAGATGCGGGCATGGCGGCTGGAGGCGTAGTCGTCGGTCACCACGAGCGTGGCGTCGCCCGCCCGGCCGATGGTGACGGGCATCCCGGTCAGGTCGATGACGGTGCCGGCCCGCTCGCCCTGGACGACGACCAGCTTGGTCGGGGCGTTGCCGCCGTGCTGCGGCCGCGGCGGTTTGGGCTGCCGGGACGCCTTGGCCGGCCGCGGCGGCGCGGCCGCCCGGTCGGCGGCCCGCGCCGCGGCCTTCGAGCCGAACAGGTCGGCCCGGATCACGCCGACGGCGGCGATGACGAAGAGCCAGAGCACCGCGAGGAACGCCAGCTTGATCAGCGTGAGGGTGAATTCGGACATCGGAGTCGGGGTTACTCCCTATCGCGGCGGAAGACCAGGGTTGTCCGCCCCATCGTGACCCGCGACCCGTCCACCAGCGTCACCCGCCGGATCGGTTGGCCGTTCACGAAGGAGCCGTTGGTTGACCCTAGATCCACGAGGACGATTTCGGGACCTTCTACGCGGATCTCGGCATGGTGCCGTGACACGCCCGGGTCAACGAGCCGCAGGTCGCAGTCGGTACCGCGGCCCAGCAGCGTCACCGGAGTGTTGATCTCATATGTGCGCTGGGTGGTGTCGGACCCCTCCACGGCGGTGGTGACCAGCAGCCGCGGATGGCCCCCGAAGGCGCCGCCCCGCGCGCCCTGCGGCACGTCGCTCACCGGCTGGCGGATCTCGCCGCCCTCCACCGTGGACCCCCGGATCACGCCGGACCGGATCCGGAACATGCCCGTGGCCAGGTCGCCCGCGTTCTCGAAGCGCACCCGCACCGGCCCCACGAAGGAGTACCCCTGCTCCTTCGCGTACTCCCGGGCCAGATTCGCGAGCTCCTGGCTCAGGCTGTCGGCGTAGACCTGCAACCGCTGCCCGTCCTGCTGCGAGATCTCGACCACGAAGTCGTTGGGCACGAGCGTGCGGCCCTGCGCCACGATGGCGGCTCGGTCGTCCATCTCGCGCTGCACAGCACTGGCCACCTCGACCGGCTGCAGCTCAGACTTGAAGGCCCTGGCGAAGGCTCCTTCGACCATGCCTTCGAGCCTTCGCTCGAAGCGCTGAATGACGCCCACGGGCACCTCCCTTCCCCACTGGTAGACGATCGTATCGGTGCGAAGGTTCGCGAGCAGTATCCGAGTTCCTCTCCACCCCTTCGACCGTGCTAATCTCTTCGAGCACCCGGAAACGGGGCGACACCCGGGGCGGGTGGCGGAACGGCAGACGCGCACGGTTCAGGTCCGTGTGTCCGAAAGGACGTGAGGGTTCAAATCCCTCCTCGCCCACTTCAGAGTCAGGGGCGGCGTGCTCACGGAAAGCGTGAGCCGTCGCCTCTTTCGTTGTGTTGGCCCAGGGGGGCGACCCCCTGGAACCCCCGATGTGGGGGGCTTCGCCCCCCACGCCCCCCACCGGGTGCGAGGTCTTCCTTGGCGGGAAGCTTGGGGTCTTCCGGTTGGTTCTCTGTGCTTCGCCTTCCTTGTCCTTGGCCTGCGAGGTCTTCCTGAGCGCATCCAGGTCGGGGGCGGTCAGGGGTGATTTGTGTGAGGCCGGACACATTCGCCACGGGTCGGGGCGCGGAGGCATGCCTCTACTGTCTCCCGCGGGGTATCCCCGCGTCCATATTCGGCGACGGCAGGTGCGCGGCGCGAGCGTCGTACGGTCGTCCCCAGGGCCGCCAGTGCCAGCGGAGCCAGTAGGTAGAGGCCGCACGACAGCAGTACCGCGCCGGTGAAGAGCGTTCCCACTTGGGCCAGCAGGCGGGCCTTGCCCTCCAGGAGCCTGGTCGCGGCGGCCATCCCGACCACGGTGACGGCCGCCAGGCAGGCGGCTGTGGCGCGCATCAGTGAGTCCAGCCCGATGTCTGTGGCCAGGGCGATGGTGATGAGTGGCGCGCTGAGGGCCGCCAGGAGCAGCAGGCTGCGGTGCGGCACCTGGCCCGGGTCGCCGCCCTTCGCGATGGGGCGGGGCAGGGCGCCGTTCCGGGCCAGTGCCGCGCCGAGGCGGGAACCCCCGGCAACGTAGGTGTTCATCGCGACGAAGCTCAGCACCACGGCCGCGGCTGCTGTGGCCGCTTTGGCGAACGGGCCGATGCCTTCCTCCATCAGCAGGCCCAGCGGCACCGGTGACGTCGCCGCGCGGTCGCCGAGCACGCCGGTGACCGTCACCGCGAGGGCCAGGTAGAGGACGCCGACGATGAGCAGTGTCAGCGCCGTTGCTCTTGGCAGCAGCCGCCTGGGGTCGGCGAAGTCGGCCGACAGGTGGCTGGCGGCCTCCCAGCCGACGAAGGCGAAGAACAGCACCCCGGCGGCGTGCGCGACGCCCTGGACGCCGTGCGGCGCGAAGGGGGTGAAGTTCGCCGCCTGCACGTGCCGCCCGGCGGCCAGGATCGCGATCACCAGCAGGGCGGTCAGCGCCGTCACCAGGACCAGCTGCACCCGTCCCGACAGGCGCAGGCCCGCGTGGTTGGCGGCGAACGCGGCGACCAGGAGCCCGGTCGCCACCGCCGCCGCACCCGGACGGCCCCAGCCCGTCGCCGAGGCCACGTAGTCGCCGCCGATCAGCGCGCCCGCCGGGACGCCCACCGGCACCGCGCCGAAGAACCACCAGCCGACGATCCGTTCCGCCCGGGGGCCGAACGCGCGGGCCGCGAACGCCGCGACGCCGCCCGCGTCCGGGAAACGGGCGCCGAGCGCGGCGAACGTGAAGGCCACCGGCACGCTCAGCGCCAGCAGCGCGGCCCAGGCCACGATCGCGGCGGGCCCGGCCGCCGCGGCGGCCAGGTGGGGCAGGGCCAGCACGCCCGGCCCGAGCACCGCGCCCACGAACAGCGCGGTGCCCTGCCCGAGTCCCAGGCCGGGCCGGGCGGCTTCCACGGGAACGCTCAACGGACTCCTCCAAGGTCGATATGGGACCTTGAAAGTAGGCAGTTGAGCGGCTTGGGTGCCGCTTCTCCGAACGCATGGCCGGAATCGAGGCGATAATCCGGCCCATGGACGAACTAGATGCGGAGATCGTTCGGCTTCTCCAAACGGATGCCCGGCTCTCCAACCGGGAGCTGGCCCGGCGGCTCGGCGTCGCGCCCTCGACCTGCCTGGAGCGGGTGCGCGCGCTCGCCCGGCGCGGCGTCATCCGCGGCTACCACGCCGACATCGACCTCCAGGCGCTGGGCCGCGGCGTGCAGGCGCTGGTGTCGTTGCAGGTCCGGCCGCTCAGCCGCACGGTGATCGACCGGATCCAGGGCGACGTGGCGGGCATGCCGGAGGTGCTCAGCGTCTTCGTGGTGGCGGGCGGCGACGACCTGGTGCTGCACGTGGCCGTCCCCGACCTGGACCACCTGCACGCCTTCCTGCTGGAGCGGCTGAGCCGCCGGCCGGAGATCGGCGGCTTCCGCACCTCGGTGATCTTCCAGCACGTGCGCAGCACCGTCCTGGAGCGGCTCGGCGACCCGGCCTGACGGCGTCACGCGGGGGTGGTGTTCGCGATCATCTTCTGGAGCACGGCCAGGGCGGCGGTGTACTCCTCGTCGCTGATGCCCGCGTGGATGCGGTCCCGGATGGCCGGGGCGTGCCGCTTGACGCGGGTCCGGGCGGCCTCGCCCGCCTCGGTGATCCACAGGCGGTCGTCGCCGTCCAACCGCAGCAGCCCCCGGGCCAGCAGGTCGTGCGATTCGAGCTGCACGTCGTCCTCGGGCAGCAGGTAGTCGCTCATCGCCTCGACCAGTTCGTCCACCGTCCGGCCCTGGCCGTCGGGGGAAAGGTCCTGCCGGGACAGGTTGCGCAGGATCCAGTACTGGGGCTGGGTCAGTCCCAGTTCGACGATCTGGGCGCGGATGAAGGTGATGGTCCGGCGGTGCGCCTCGCCGGACCAGTAGCCGATGGGCTGGCTCGCGTCGGTCATGGTCGCTCCTTTTCGTTGGGAACGCCAACGCTAGAACCTCAAGATTGGTCGAGGTCAAGGTCGCCGGATTCGCCTGCAACCGGGACGGCGGGGGTGGGGTTCGGAGGGGTGAGATCGTCCCCCTAAGAAAGAAGGAACCCCGTGGACCTGCAACTGACCGGACGCGTCGCCATCGTCACCGGCGCCTCCAAGGGCATGGGCCTCGCCGTCGTCCGGACCCTGCTGGAGGAGGGCGCGAAGGTCGCCGCCGTCTCCCGGAAGTCCTCGCCGGAGCTGGACGCGCTGGCCGGACCCGGCCTGCTGCACGTGCCGGCCGACCTGATGGACCCGGCCGCGCCCGCGCTGGTCGTGGAGCGCGCCGTGGAGACGTTCGGCGCGCTCGACATCCTGGTCAACAACGCCGGGGGCCCGCCGCCCGGGGCGAAGCTGCCCCGGTTCGGGTTCACGACGCTGGCCGACGACGACTGGCGCGAGATGTTCGAGTTCAACCTGTTCGCCCCGGTGCGGCTGGTCCGCGCCGCGCTGCCGCACCTGCTGGCGAGCGACGCCGCCGCGATCGTGAACGTCTCCAGCGGCAACGCCCGCCAGCCCGGCCCGATGAACTACGACTACAACGCCGCCAAGGCGGGGCTGAACAACCTCACCAAGGGGTTGTCGGAGGAGTACGGGCCGCAGGGCGTGCGGGTCAACACCGTCTCGCCGGGCCCGGTGCGCACCGCCTGGTGGACCGAGGAGGGCGGCGCGGCCGACGTGCTGGCGGGCGCGACCGGCGCGGACCGGGACGCGGTGCTGGACACCGTCGCGCCGCAGATGATGAACCTGGTCACCGGGCGGCTGGCCGAGCCGCAGGAGGTGGCCGACGCCATCGTGCTGCTGGTCTCGCCGCGGTCGGGGAGCACCACCGGGGCCGAGTTCGTGGTGGACGGCGGCTTCCTCAAGGGGCTATGAGTTCCGTTTCTGGTTTATAGAAAAACCATCTGTTGGACTTCTGATGTCGTGGTTGCGAGGGTGGAGGTGATCGAGAGAACGCGGACGAGAGGAGACCGCCATGACGCTCCACGACGTGCAGGGACCGGTGCTCCGGCCCGGAACCGAGGAGTACGACGCCGAGCGGACCGGCTTCCAGCTCGCCGGGCCGCACCGCCCCGAAGTGATCGTGGGCGCGGTGGACGCCGCCGACGTGCGGGCCGCCGTCGCCCACGCCGCCGCGCACCGGCTGCCCGTGGCCGTCCAGGCGACCGGCCACGGGCTGCCGCGCGGCGCGGCGGGCGGGATGTTGATCAGCACCCGCCGGATGACCGGGATCACCGTCGATCCGGCCGCGCGCACGGCCCGCGTCGAGGCGGGCGTGCTGGGCCGCGACCTGGTGGCGGCCGCCGCCGAGCATGGGCTGGCCCCGCTCAACGGGTCCGCGCCGACCGTGGGCGCGGTCTCCTACATGCTCGGCGGCGGGATCGGGCTGCTCGCCCGGACCCACGGGTTCGCCGCCGACCACGTGCGGGCCGTGGAGGTCGTCACCGCCGACGGCCGCCTGCGGACCGTCGACGCCGGGTCCGACCCGGACCTGTTCTGGGCGCTGCGGGGCGGGCGCGCCAACTTCGGCGTGGTGACGGCGCTGGAGATCGACCTGCTGCCGGTGTCGCGGATCTACGGCGGCGGCCTCTACTTCGACACCGAGCACGTCCCCGCCGTGCTGGAGGCGTACCGGGAGTGGACCGGCGCGGTGCCGGACGAGATGACCTCGTCGGTGGCGCTGGTGCCGTTCCCCGATCTGCCGCACCTGCCCGAGCCGCTGCGCGGACGGCACGCCGCGCACGTCCGGATCATCTACGCGGGGGACGCGGCCGCCGGGAGGCGGCTGGTCGCGCCGCTGCGCGCGGTGGCCGACCGCCTGATCGACACCGTCGGGGACATGCCGTACGCCGACAACGCCACGATCCACAACGAACCGCCCACGCCGATGGGTTACCACAGCGACCACGCCCTGGTCAGCGCGCTGACGCCGGAGATCCTGGCGGCGCTGCGCGGCACCGTCGGCGAGCGGATCATCACCGAGGTGCGGCACCTCGGCGGCGCGCTGGCCAAGCCCCCGGCCGTGCCGAACGCGGTCGGGCACCGGGACGCGCAGTTCCTGGTGGGCGTGTTGTCGCCGCTGCCGCCCGGCACCGGCGTCGCGGGCGTGCGGCCCCGGCACGCGGAGATCATGGACGCGCTGGCGCCGTGGGACGTGGGCCGCAGCCTCAACTTCCTCTACGGCGACAACGCGGGCGAGGAGCAGGTGCGGCTGGCCTACGAGCCCGACGACCACCAGCGGCTGGCCGAGCTGAAGGCCGTCCACGACCCCGACGACCTGTTCCGGCTCAACCACCACATCTCCCCCGCGTCCTGACCAGCGCGAAGCCCCCGTGAGGATCTCCTCACGGGGGCTTCGTCCGCGCTCAGGCGGCCTCGTCCTGCCAGATCCTGCTGTTGAGGTCGGTGCCGCGGATCACCTGCACGCGCCAGGGCTCCAGCTTCAGCACGTGCAGCTTGGGGTCGTCCACGCCCGTCCAGAACTGGCCGAGGTCGTAGCCCGCGCCGCGCGGGCTGGTGCGGCGGTACAGCTCCCACACGTGCCGCCGCGTCGCCAGGTCGTCCAGGTCCACCCAGGTCGCCACGGTGTCCACCGACGCGGCGTTCTGCCGGGGCGTCCAGTAGGAGAAGGTGGCGTGCGGGTTGTTGGCGAGGTGGGCCTCCTTGACCGGCGTCCGGTAGGTGGCCAGCCAGCCCACCGGCTTGCCGTCCATCACCTCCCAGACCGGGATCAGCACTCTCGCGCGCGGCCGGTGCTTCTTGTCGACGGTGGTCATGGTCGCGTAGACGATGGTGCCGACGTAGGTGTCGAACTGCTCGCGGATGGCGGCGAAGTCGCGCACTTTGGTGGCCATGAGGGGTCTCCTTCGAGGTCAGGCCGTGGCCTGGACGGGCTCGGGGGTCTCGGCGACGGCCGCGGCGGGGCGGGTGCGGATGCCGAAGACGGTGACCGCGGCTCCCAGGGCGGCGGCGACGACGGGCACCAGCAGCGCGGTGTGCAACGCGTCCAGCCCGGGGCCTCCGGCGGCGACGTACACGGCGGTGACCGCCGAGACGCCGAGCGCCATCCCGAACTGCATCGCGGTGTACAGCAGGCCGCCCGCCAGGCCGTGCTCATCCTCGGCCACGCCCTCGGTCGCGGCGATCGTGAGCGGCCCGTACACCAGCGCGAACCCGACGCCGACCAGCAGCACCGTCGGCAACATCAGCGTGTAGGCCCAGCCCAGGCCGACCGGCAGGAACAGCACGTAGGCGAGGGTCGCCGACACCATCCCGCCGAAGATCACCTTGACGTTGCCGAAGCGCTGCACCAGCCGGGGCGTGAGCGTCGGGGCCAGGATCGCGTCCAGGCCCATCACCGCCATGGCGAGGCCGGTCTGCATGGTGCTCCAGCCGCGCAGCTCCTGGAAGTAGAGCGTGGCGAGGAACTGGAAGCCCGCGAACGCGACCATGAACAGCAGCGCGCCGAGGTTGGTGCGCACCAGCGGGCCCGAGCGCAGGATGCCGAGCCGCACCAGCGGGGCGGGCGCGCGCCGTTCGGCCCACACGAACAGGGCGAGCAGCAGCAGGCCCGCGGCGAACACCGCGGCGGTCAGGCCCGTCCCGTCACCGGCGTGCTCCAGCCGCACCACGCCGTAGACCAGCAGCAACATCGCGCCGGTGACGCTGAGGGTGCCGAGCAGGTCGAAGCTCTCGCGGGCGGCGGGACGGGCGCCGGTGTCGCGCAGCAGCGGGATCGCGGCGGCCAGGATCAGCGCCGACATGATGACCGGCGCGAAGAACACCCACCGCCAGCCGAACGAGGTCAGCACGCCGCCGACGACCATGCCGAGCGAGAAGCCGCCCGCGCCGACCCCGGCGTAGACCAGCAGCGCCTTGTTGCGCACCGGGCCCTCGGCGAAGCCGGAGGTGATCAGCGAGAGGCCCGCCGGGGCCATGAACGCCGCCGCCACGCCCGTCACGAACCGCGCGGTCAGCAACATCCAGCCCTCGGTGGCGAACCCGCCGAGCCCGGAGAACAGCAGGAACACCGTCAGCCAGAACAGGAACATCCGGCGGCGGCCCAGCAGGTCCGACGCGCGCCCGCCCAGCAGCATGAAGCCGCCGTAGCCCAGCACGTAGGCCGACACGACCCCGCTCAGCACGCCGGTGGACAGGCCGAGGTCGGCGCGGATGGAGGGCAGCGCGACGTTCAGCATCGCGACGTCGATGCCCTCAAGGAAGATCGCTCCGCAGAGCACCAGCAGCACGCTCCAGGCGCGCCCGGACATCGTGGTGATCACGCCGGGCGGCGATGCCGGCGGGGGTGTTTCGGACACGGGGGACTCCTCGTCGCAGACCGGTTATCGAAGAGGGCGTCGGTTCCCTCTTGTTACCGGCCTCATCCTGCGGCACCATCTCTGAGCATGGAAGACGGCACTTTGAAGTCCCCCGGTACCCGCTGTGATACCGGCGCCGACCACGGCTTCGACGTCGCGAACTGGGACGTCCGCGAGGGCTGCGAGGTCCGGCAGATCCTGGACCGGGTCGCCGACAAGTGGTCGCTGCTGGTCATCGCGCTGCTGGACCAGCGCAGCCTGCGGTTCACCGAGCTGAAGCGGCTGATCGACGGGGTCAGCCAGCGCATGCTCACCCGCACCCTGCGGCACCTGGAGCGCGACGGCCTCGTCAAGCGCACCGTCCATCCGGTGGTCCCGCCCCGGGTGGACTACGAGCTGACGCCGCTGGGCGTCAGCCTGCACGCCACCATCAAGGCCCTGGTCACCTGGACCGAGGACCACCAGCAGGAGATCGCCGCCGCCCGCGCGGACTACGACCTGCGGGCGGCGGCGGAAGAGGAGGCGGCGGCGGTCTGAGCCGGTCCGGTCAGGAGGCCTCCTTCGCGCGGGCGGTGCGGCGGGCCAGCAGCAGGGCGGGCGCCAGGGCCAGCGCCACCAGGACGATCGCCCAGACGTAGGTGCCCTGGAAGGCGTCGGCCAGCTCGGGGCCCCGCGCCGCGCGCTCGGCGGGCGTCAGGTCCCGCACCGCGTGCGACCCGCCGGGCAGCCGCGCGGCCAGCACCACCGACATCACCGCCATGCCGATCGCCGAGACGGTGGTGGTGACCATGCTGACGGTGGTGCTCCCGGCCGCCGCCTGCCCGGCCGCCAGCCGCCGGGTCGCGGCGGTCATCGCGGGCATCATCGTCGAGCCGCCGCCCGCGCCGATCAGCAACATCGCGCCCAGCAGCCCCCAGTACGGGCCGTCGGCCGACAGTTGCAGGGTGAACAGCGTGAACCCGGTCGCGGCGGTCAGCACGCCGCCGACCACGATCCGGCCCGGCCCGATCCTGTCGACGAAACGACCGGTGACCTGCATCGCGGTGCCCGACGCCAGCGCGAACGGCACGCCCAGCAGGCCCGCCATCGTCGCGCTCTCCCCGCGCGCCACCTGGAAGTACAGCGGCTGGAGGATCATCGTGCCGGCGTAGCCGGTGGCGAACAGCGCCAGCGTGCCGGCCGCCGCCGCGAACGCGCGGTCGCGGAACAGCCCCAGGTCGATCAGCGGGTGCCGGGCGGTCAGCGCCCGCGCCACGAACGCCGCGACCAGCGCCGCCCCGCCCAGCATCGGCGCCAGCACCCCGGCCGAGCCGAAGTCGCCGCGCTCGCCGCCCGCCGTCACGCCGTAGATCAGCGCGGCCAGGCCCGGTGACAGCAGCAGCAGGCCGAGCACGTCCAGCGGTCGCCGCTCGGGCTCGCCGTCGCGCGGGAACAGCCGCGCGGCCAGCACCACGACGGCCGCGCTGACCGGCACGTTGACGAAGAACATCCAGCGCCAGGACACCTCGTCGACCAGGTAGCCGCCCAGCACCGGCCCGGCCAGCGGGCCGACCAGGATGGCCAGGCCCAGCGTGCTCATCAGCCGGCCGAGCCGGTCGGGCCCGGCGGCGCGGATCAGGATGGTCATGCCGATCGGCATCACCATGCCGCCGCTGAAGCCCTGCACGATCCGGAAGGCGATCAGCGAGGGCAGGTTCCAGGCGAACCCGGCCAGCACCGAGCCCACCGCGAACAGCGCGATGGCCAGCAGGTACAGGCGGCGGGCCCCGAAGCGGCCGATCGCCCAGGCGGTGCCGGGGATGACCGCGCCGAGCGCCAGCGAGTAGCCGGTGGCCACCCACTGGATCGACGACAGGGAGGCGTCGAAGTCCTGCGCGAGCCGGTGCAGGGCGACGTTGACGATGGTGGTGTCCAGCGTGGTCATGATCGAGCCCAGGACGAGGACCAGGGCGATGGTCATGGGGCTGGTCACGGGGGCGGGCGGCGGCGCGGCCTGCGCGCGCGGTGCGGCGGCGGTGGTCATCGGGGTCTCCAGAGGGGGCGGGCGCGGGCCGGTCAGGCGGCGTAGGGGCGAGCGGTGCGGGCGTCGCGCAGCGTGCGGGCCCACCAGGCGAGCTGGTCGAACATGCCCTTGGCGGCGGTCGCGGCGGCCTCGTGCTCGTGCGGGCGGCCGTCGTCGTCGAACCGGCCCCAGGGGTTGTGGAAGCTGACGGTGTCGCGGACGGTGACGCAGTGCAGCTCGGCGAAGACCAGCCGGAGCTGCTCGACCGCCCGCAGGCCGCCCGCCATGCCGCCGTAGGACACGAACGCGACCGGCTTGGCGCGCCACTGGTCGTAGTGGGTGTCGATGAAGTTCTTCAGCACGCCCGGGAAGCTGTGGTTGTACTCGGGGGTGACGATGACGAAGGCGTCGGCGTCGGCCAGCACGACGGAGGCGGCGTCCAGGTCGGTGGGGTTGGCGGGGCGGGCGCCCAGCGCGTGCGGCAGCGGGATGCCGGCCAGGTCCAGGACCGTCACCTCCAGCTCGGGGTGGCGGCGGGCCTCGGCGGCGGCCCACGCGGCGACGGTCGGCCCGAAGCGGCCCTCCCGGGTGCTGCCGATGACGACGGCGACGCGCAGCTTCTCGGTCATGGTGCGTTCTCCCTGCTCAGCGGTGTTTCGCGGTACGGATGACGCTACGGACCGCCGGTGACCGGGGGCATCTGTCGGATGACTGGTCACGGTGACCGGCGGGTCCGGGCACCAGACTGGGACCTCAACGAAACTTGAGGTCAACCTCTCCGATCTGTATCGGCCGCTATAGAATGGGGGCATGACCAAGTCCCCGGGCCGCCCGCGCTCCTTCGACCGCGACGCCGCGCTGGAACAGGCCCTGCGCGAGTTCTGGCGCAACGGCTACGAGGCGACGTCGATCGCGGCGCTGACCGGCGCGATGGGCATCCGGCCGCCGAGCCTGTACGCGGCGTTCGGCGACAAACGGAAGCTGTTCGCCGAGTGCGTCCACCGCTACCAGGAGACCTACGCAGCCGCCGCCGGGCGTCGGCTGCGCGAGGAACCGGTCGGCCGCAAGGCGATCCAGCGTTTCCTGTACGACCTCGCGGACATCTACACCGACCCGTCCCACCCGCCGGGCTGCCTGATCATCACGGCCGCCGCCAACCACGCCCCCGAGTCGTCGGAGGTCGAGGCGGAGCTGCGGGCCATCCGGGAGGCGAGCAAGCAGACGTTCGCCGACCGCATCGAGGACGACGTGCGCGCGGGACGGCTGCCCGCCGACACCGACGTGAAGGGCCTCGCCACCTACTTGGCGGCGGTGGTGCAGGGCATGTCGCGCCAGTCGCAGGACGGCGCGACCCGCGAGGACCTGGAAAGCATCGCGAAAATGGCGATGCGCGCCTACCCCTGACCCGCATGCCGCGCGCCTACGGAGAGTCACGATCGAGGGGAATCCCATGGAGAGCGAGCTTCCGGCCGGGATCGGTGCACCGGCCACCCGGGCGCTGACCGGTGCGGGCTATCGGAGCCTTGAACAGTTCGCCGAGGTCAGCGAGCGCGACCTGCTCAAGCTGCACGGTGTCGGGCCCAAGGCGGTGCGGATCCTGCGCGAGACCCTCGCCGAGCGTGGGCTTTCCTTTCGAGAATGAGCATCTTCGGCGGTTGTCATTCGAGAGTGCGGTATTTCGGGCTTCTGGTTGAGGGGTTCCCGACGTCATCGCCTTCGTCAATTCCTCGATTCTCGGCGACGGATATCCCCTGTTCATCGATTCCTTCTTGTGGTCCGGGGCCGCCGACCGGCGCGACCGCAAAGGACGGCACCGCGACTCCTGGATGCGGCTGCTCCTCGCCGCCGGGGTGCTCTGATCGCCGTCGCGGAGGCGTACTAGGGTGCGTTCATGATCAATGTTGATCCGAGCCGGACCGCGCTCCTGCTGGTCGACCTGATGGACCGGATCGTCACCGCGCCGCTCGCGCCGCGTCCCGGTGTGGCGGCGCTGGAGGCCTCGGTCGCGCTGGCCGAGCGGTTCCGCGGGGCGGGCGCGCCCGTGGTGGCCGTCCGCGTCGAGCGTCCCGGCGTCGCCGAGCAGCCGCCCGGCAGCGACCTGGCCGAGCAGGTCGCGGCCCTGGCCGACGCGGTGATCGTCAAGCGCACCGTCGGCGCGTTCCACGGCACCGGCCTGCACGACCTGCTCCAGCGGTACGGGGTCGACACCCTCGTCCTGGCGGGCATCGCGACCAACATGGGGGTGGAGTCCACCGGCCGCGCCGCCGACGACCACGGCTACGCGACCGTCTACGTCGAGGACGCGATGACGGCGCTCAGCGCCGAGGAGCACCGCGCGGCGGTGTCGCTCGACCTGCCGCGTTTCGGAAAGGTCGTGCAGAGCGGCGAGCTGGAGTTCGGCGCGGCGGAGTGAAGCCTTTTTGGGCGGTGGAAACAGGGCGGAAAAGCGCGGGACGGCACGTTCGATAGTGTCCGCGCGAGATCATCATTCGGGGTCGGACCAGGGGGTGTGCCCGTTCGGCGGGCCGCCGGTGACGCGCAACGTGAAGGGGCGGTACTCGTCGTCGGCCTCCTCCACCGCGAACCCGGCGGCGGTGAGGATCGTGCCGATGGCGCGGACCATCGCGACCGCGACGGACCCGCTGAACAGCAGCGCCGGGTGCTGGTCGTCGACGTCGTCGGCGCTCACCGCGAAGGCCGCGGCGCGCGCGAGTTGCGGGTGCAGCCGCCAGGTGGCGTAGACCCCGCCCGCCGCGTCCGCGCCGTAGTCCACCTCGATCTCGGCACCCGCGCCCAGCGCCAGGTCCAGATCGCCGGACATCAGCGGGAGACCGGCCGCGGCGAGCGCGTTGCGCGCGCGGCCGGCGAGGCGGTCCCGGGCTCGGCAGGTGCCCGGCGTGGCTTTCTCGTATCTCACCAAGACACCTCATGATCGCCCTTGGATCCTGTGAGGTGAAGAGGCGGCCGCTCACCCGTTTCCGGCGGCCTCCCACGGGTCGCGCGAGTGGGGGCGCGGGGACGCGGGGCGGCGCTCGTCCGGCGCGGGGTCGTCGGGCAGCGACTCGGCCAGCGTCAGGATGCGGTCCAGGCCCATCCAGTTGAGCCGCTCGGCGAAGAACGCCGGAGGGCGCAGCACGATGAGCCGTCCCTGCCGCTCCCGCAGCCGCTTCCAGGCCCGGACGAGCACGTTGAGGCCGGTCGAATCACAGAACCGCAGGTCGGCGGCGTCCACGGCGACATGGGTGCGCCCGTCGGGGAGGGCGGGCACCGACAGGGCCTCCTCCAGCGCGGGCGCGGTGGCGATGTCCAGTTCCCCGGTCACCGCCACCACCACCCACCGGCCCTCGACGCGCCGGTGCAGCCCCATCTCGTCCTCGGCGAGCGCCCTGTCTGGCATCATGCCGTTTCACCCCGTGCGATGGTCGGCGTCGTTTTCTGCGCTCTACCCCGTCACGGCGGGACTATTGCGGACGGGTGGGGCCGCTGTGGGTTCACTGCGGCTTCGGGGACGCCGTCATGTACTTCATGCAGGCCATCACGGCCGCCTGCATCTTGGCCTTGTCGGTGTTGGGCGGCATTGACTGCCCCTGCGGCGGCAGCTCGATGCCGTTCCGCTTCATGCAGGCGGCGAAGTCGACGAGCGCCTTGGGCGTGGGCCGCGCTCCCGGCCCGCCGTCGTTCCCGGTGTTGCCGCCGCCGGTGCTGCCGGGCGGGGCGGACGCGCCGGGCGCGCCCGGCGGCAGCGAGCCGGACGGCGCGACCGACCCGCCGGGCGCCCCCGGGACGCCCGGCTGGCCCGGCGTGCCAGGGGCGGTGGCGGGCTGCTGCGGCGCCTGGGCCGTGCCGCCGGGCTCGTCGTCACCGCCGCACGCGGTGAGGAACAACGCCGGGGCCAGCAGCAACACCGCCGCACGGCTCGCTGAGAGCTTCATCGATGATCCTTTCAGGGGTGGGCGCTCACGGTAGGGCGTCCCACCGCCCGGCCGCTAGAGGACGGCTGAATGCGGTCGTTCCCCGACTTCAGCCAGGAACCCGGTGATCAGGTCCTGCCACTCGCGGGGACGCTCCACGAACGGCAGGTGGCCGGTGTCCAGCTCGGCGACGCGGGCGTCCGGGAGGGCGGCGGCCAGCTCGTACTGGAGCGCGGGCGACACGAGCTGGTCGGCGGTCGTGACCACCACCAGCGTGGGAACGGTGACGGCGGCCAGGTCGGTGCGCACGTCGGCGCGGTTCAGGACGAGATCGACGTGCTCGGCCGTGCCCGGCGGGACGGGCCCTTCGAGGACGGCCCGCAGCTGCTCCGCGTCGAGGGTCTCCAGGGTGGCGGGGCTGAACGCGGCGAGGGCGAGGAACGTGCCCAGGCGCGTCGGGTCGGGGTCGTCGAGAAGGGAGCCCCACAACCGCGCCGACAGGCGGAACCGGTTGTCGGGACGGGCGAACGCGGCGGTCAGCACCAGTGCGGAGACGCGCTCGGGGTGGCGGGCGGCGGCCCGCACGGCGACCGCGCCGCCGAGGGAGTAACCGGCGATCGCGAAGGTGTCCAGGCCCTCGTCCACGGCGGCGGCGACGAGTTGATCGGCCAGCTCGTCCAGCTCTAGGGACGCGGTGGAGCGCGGGGTCTCGCCGGTGCCGGGGTAGTCGACGGCGACCACGGTGTGGCGGGCGGCGAGGCCGTCGAGGATCGGACCGAAGTTGGCGGCCACGCCGCCGCCCGCGCCGTGCGCGAGGGCGAGACCGGGGCCGGAGCCGGCGACGGTGCGGGCGAAGGGGGAGGTCATGCGGGGGCTCCTTCTGTAGTGCTTGCTACAGAAAGAACCGTAGCGCAGATGTGTATCGGACGCTACATAAAGGGTCTCCGGCGGGTCGGGGAACAACCGGCGGGGGTGGGTGGTTACATGTGATGGTCGGTGTGCCTGGAGTCCCCGGGCCCTACCTATCGCCTTCACGGAATACCGTGGGCGCCGGACCCGCGCGAGCGGACTCCGGAGCCTGGCAGGAGCCGTGTTGTGCCTTTCGCCGAGAGGCGACCCGACACACCGGCCAAAGCCGACGGCCCCGCCGGACCTCGCGTCCGGCGGGGCCGCGGCATGTCCGGGCCAGGTCGCGGGGCGTCCCCGGGCCACGCTCGGGCGGAATGCGGCGCGTTCCCGGGCCACGGTTGGCCGGAATGCTGCGCATCTCCGGGTCACGCCCGAGCGGAATGCTGCGCGTCTCCAAGCCATGTTCGGCCGGAATGCTTCGTGTCTTCGGGCCTTTCGGGCGGTGGCAGACTTTCCGCCATGAGTCTCGCGGCACACCTGGAAGACCTCGGCCGGCCGCTGGTCGAGGAGCAGCTCGCCCACCCCACCGTGGCCGGTATCGCCCGGGGCGACCTGGACGAGGCGGTGTTCCGGTCCTGGCTGGAGCAGGACTACCTGTTCCTGCACGACTACGTGCGCGTCTTCGCTCGGCTGGCCTGGCAGGCCCCGTCCGCGCACCTGGGCGACCTGGTGGACCTCGCGCACGCCACCTTCCACGACGAGCTGGAGCTGCACCGGTCGTTGTCGGCGGAGTTCGGAGCCGACCTGGACGGCGCGAAGAAGGGCCCCGCCTGCGCCGCCTACACCACGTTCCTGCTGGACAGTGCCGCCGACTACGCCGCCGGGCTGGCGGCGCTCTACCCCTGCATGTGGGGCTACTCCACCCTCGGCGCGCGGCTGGCCGAGGACCCGCCCGCCGAGCCCCGCTACCGGCGCTGGGTGGACACCTACGCCGACCCCGGTTTCGCCGAGCTGACCCGCCGGTGCGCCCAGATGATCGACGAGGCGGGCGGCGACCGGCGGACCGCCGAGCGCCTGTTCCTGGAAGGCATGCGCCACGAGATCGCCTTCTGGGATGTGCCGCTTTGACGATTCCTTGAGCAGATCCGTACCGGTACGCCGGAAACGGCGGATCGTGACCGGGCGTCACCGGGCATGATCACCGATGTGCTGGAGATCAGGAGGGGGCTTCCCGACGCGGCGGCGCGGTACGCCGCGGCCAAGCTGTACTGGGCGGGGTTCTCCCGCAAGATGGAACCCGTGCTGGGCGGCCGGCAGCCGGTCGAGCTCGTCGCGAAGGCGCTGGTGCCCGAGAAGGTGATCGGAGCCTGGGACGGGGACCGGCTGCTGGGCGTCGCGTTCGTCATGGACGGCCCGCAGCCGGTGCTGCACATGAGCGCCGTCGACTTCGTGCACGAGTTCGGGGCCGTCGCGGGCTGGTGGCGCAGGCTGCTCGCCACCTTCGCCGCCTCCTCGCCGCCCGCCGACGGCGCGCTGATGCTGGACACCCTGGCGGTGTCGCCCGCCGCTCGCGGCATGGGCGTGGGAACCGCGCTGCTGAACGCGGTCGTCGCCGAGGCCCGGTCGCGCGGCCTGCGCGAGGTCCACCTGGAGGTCGTGGACACCAACCCGCGCGCCCGCGCGCTGTACGAACGGTTCGGGTTCGTGCCCGCCGGGACGGTCCGGACGCCCTACCTGCGCCGCCTGATGGGCTACGGGGCCGTGACCGCCATGCGTTTCGACGTGTCCTGGCCGACGCCCGCCGAACGGGAATGACCGCGCGGAAATGAGAAGGCCGCGTCCCCTGGAGGGACGCGGCCTGGCTGACATCGTTCTCCTTCCACGCGCCGGGGAAGGGCTTCGGGACATCGCACGCGCTTACCGCGCGGTGGCCGTGAAGGCCGCCGTGCGCACCTTGCCGCCGTGCTTGAAGTCCAGGAACAGCCGGTACTCGCCCGGCCCCGGGACGGCGGCGTGGAAGGCGATCTCGGGTCCCGGCGCGGTGACGCCGTCGCCCGGCTCGCCGCTCGGGTGCACGTGGACGTAGGCGAGGTCGCCCGCCCGCAGCACCACCAGGTGCCCGTACGCGCCGAGGTAGGGCTCCAGGTCGGTGACCGGGACGCCGTCCTTGCGCACGGTCAGCACGAGGTGGCCACCGGCTCCGGCGGCCGGGTCGCCGGTGAGGGCGACCTCGTAGCCGTCGACGGTGAACGCCCGCGCCGCCCCGGGGAGGGGGCGCTGCTCGGCCTGGCCGGTGACGGTGAGGTCGGCGTGCAGGGTCAGGGTGCCGCCGGCGCCCTCGGGCGCGGTGTCGGCGAACGCGCGGTAGGGCCCGGCCTCGGGGAGGTCGAGGCGCACCGTCCAGGTGCCGTCGTCCGCGCGCTCGGGGTGGACGTGCCAGAAGGCGGTGAGGTCGGCGCGCACGACGATCAGGTGCAGCTCGCGGTCGTGGACGGGGGTGTAGGCGGTGGCCGGGACGCCGTGCTCGTCGAGGACGCGGAAGCGGAGGGTGGTCTCGCCCGGCGCGAACTCGGTGACGGGGAAGTCGAGGGTGTAGGCGGGGGTGGTGTGGGCCGGTTGGTGGGCGGCGTGCGAGGTGTGAGCGGCGTGGTGGTGCGCGGTGTGTTCCATGTCCTGAAATTTATACCCCTAGGGGGTACCTGACAAGGTGGTGGAATGTGAACTCCGCCACCACTGGTGCTTGGCGGGGCTCACGGGTGGGAAGGTGTTTGACTACTAACAGTCATTATCTGATCGCGAAGAGTGAAGTAAGGTTCGGAGAGTGCGCGCGAGCCGATACCGCCAGGTATCAACCGGTCGCCCCATCGACTGGCTGGGGCCGGTTCTGCTCGCCACGGCCCTGTTCCTGACCTGCGTCTACGGTCTGGGCGGGTCGGAGCCGATGACTTCCACGGCTCCCGCCACTTCCACGGTTCCTGGCGCGCCCGTCGCCTCCGCTCCGTCCGGTGCCTCCGTCGGCTCCGCCGCGTCCCGTGTCACCGCCGGGCAGAGTGGTGGGGCCGTCGTGTCCGCCGTCCGATCCGGCGGAGAGCACAGCCGGGGCGCCGAGCCTGAAGACCAGAACGCCGCCAGGATGCGGCCGGTCGCACGTCAGGCCGTCGTCCGTTCCCTGATGTTCGTGCGCGCGCTGCCGCTCGTCGGCAAGCTCGCGTGGCGGGACGAGCCCGATCCCGCGGCCGCCCATCCCGCGCCTCCGCCCGGACGGCTGGCGGGCCACGCCGGTCGCGCCCCTGGCGCGCGCCTGCTCATCACCCTGCGGATCTCCCGCGTCTAGAAGCCCCCCGGCGCGGCGTTCCCAGGGGTCTCCGATGCTTCACGCACGGCCGGACGCCCTGTCCGGCCTGCCCGCAGAACGCCCGTGCCCGCAGTGATCCGTACGTTCACCCCAGAACAAGGAGCGGGAATCCATGAGAGTCCGGGACCTGCACGTCATCACCGAGAAGTGGCACTTCTACTGCATGAACTGCCTGCGCTCCTGGGAGCGCGTGTTCGAGGCGTGGCACTCCGACGACGGCCACGGCGGCGCGGCGGTCGCCTGGCGGCTGGACGGCCAGGCCAGCCTGCCGCCGTGGTCGGACCCCATCTGCCCGACCTGCCTGGGCCTCCAGGTCAAGGCGCTGCCGGGCGGATCGCGTGATCTGATCCCGCCGCAGCGCTGACCCCGGAGAAGGGAACGAGCGCCGCCCCCGCGTTCGGGGGCGGCGCTCGCGGCGGCCGGAGCGGCGGGTCAGCGACCGGCCGTGACCTCCTCGCGGGCCGTGGCGCGCGGCGCGGCGACGGCCTCGGCGTCGCCGTTCAGCGCCTTGAAGCGGCGCAGCCGCAGGCTGTTGCTCACCACGAAGACCGAGGAGAAGGCCATCGCCCCACCGGCGATCATCGGGTTGAGCAGCCCGGCGGCCGCCAGCGGCAGGGCCAGCACGTTGTAGGCGAACGCCCAGAACAGGTTGCTCTTGATCGTGCGCAGCGTGCGGCGCGACAGCCGGATCGCGTCGGCGGCGGCCCGCAGGTCGCCGCGGACCAGCGTCAGGTCCGACGCCTCGATCGCCACGTCGGTCCCGGTGCCCATCGCCAGGCCGAGGTCGGCCTGGGCGAGCGCGGCCGCGTCGTTGACGCCGTCGCCGACCATCGCGACCGTGCGGCCCTCGCCCTGCAGGCGCTTGACGACCTCGACCTTGTCCTGCGGCAGCACCTCGGCGATGACCTCGTCGATGCCCACCGCGTCGGCCACCGTGCGGGCGACGGTCTCGTTGTCGCCGGTCAGCAGCACCGGCCGCAACCCGAGCGCCCTGAGCTGGGAGATCGCCTCGGCGGAGGTCGGCTTGACCTGGTCCGCGACGGTGATCACCGCGCGGGCCGCGCCGTCCCAGCCCACCGCGACCGCGGTGTGGCCGAGCGCCTGCGCGTCGGCCATGGCCCGCTCCAGCTCCGGGGTGAGGCGCTGGGACCAGTCGGCCAGCAGTTGCGGGCGGCCGACCAGCACGGCGTGCCCGTCCACGATGCCCTGCACGCCCAGGCCCTCGACGTTGGCGAAGTCCTCGACGGTGCCGAGCTCCCCGGCGCGCTCGGCCGCGCCCTTGGCGACGGCCTGCGCGATGGGGTGCTCGGAGGCGTTCTCCAGCGCCCCGGCCAGCCGCAGCACCTCGGCCTCGTCCTGGCCGTCGGCGGTGACGACGTCCACCAGCGCCATGCGGCCGGTGGTGACGGTGCCGGTCTTGTCCAGCACGACGGTGTCGACGGCGCGGGTGGACTCCAGCACCTCCGGGCCCTTGATCAGGATGCCGAGCTGCGCGCCGCGGCCGGTGCCGACCATGAGGGCGGTCGGGGTGGCCAGGCCCAGGGCGCACGGGCAGGCGATGATCAGGACGGCGACGGCGGCGGTGAAGGCGGCGGCCAGCCCCGCGCCGGTGCCGATCCAGAAGCCGAGGGTGGCCACCGCGATGGCGATCACGATCGGCACGAAGATGCCGGAGACGGTGTCGGCCAGCCGCTGCACCTGCGCCTTGCCGGTCTGGGCCTCCTCCACCAGGCGCGCCATCTGCGCGAGCTGGGTGTCGGAGCCGACCCGGGTCGCCCGCACCAGCAGGCGGCCGCCGGCGTTGACGGTCGCGCCGGTCACGGTGTCGCCGGGGCCGACCTCGACCGGCACCGACTCGCCGGTGAGCAGCGAGGCGTCCACCGCCGAGGAGCCCTCCTCGACCACGCCGTCGGTGGCGATCTTCTCGCCGGGACGGACCACGAACACGTCGCCGGTGGCGAGCTGATCGGCCGGGACGCGCTCCTCGCGCCCGTTCCGGACGACCGAGACCTCCTTGGCGCCCAGGTCCAGCAGGGCGCGCAGCGCAGCGCCGGCGCGGCGCTTGGAGCGGGCCTCGAAGTAGCGTCCGGCCAGGATGAAGGCGATCACCCCGGCGGCGGCCTCCAGGTAGATGTTGGCCGAGCCGTCCGAGCGGGTCATCGAGAACTCGAAGCCGTGCCGCATGCCGGGGGTGCCCGCCGAGCCGAGGAACAGCGCCCAGAGCGACCAGCCGAACGCGGCGAGCGTGCCCACCGACACCAGCGTGTCCATGGTGGCGGCGCCGTGCCGCAGGTTGGTCCAGGCGGCCTTGTGGAACGGCCACCCGGCGTACACGACCACGGGTGCGGCGAGCGTCAGCGACAACCACTGCCAGTACTCGAACTGGAACGCCGGGATCATCGCCATCGCGATGACCGGGACCGACAACGTCAGCGCGGTGATCAGGCGCTGGCGCAGCGGGCGCAGCTCGTCGGCCTCTCCTGCCGGGGCGGCCTCGTCGGACTCCTGCCTGGGCGGCGCGGGCGGCTCGGCGGTGTAGCCGGCCTTCTCGACCGAGGCGATCAGGTCCTCCGGGGTCACCCCCTCGGAGAACTCGACCCTGGCCTTCTCGGTGGCGTAGTTGACGGTGGCGGTGACGCCCTCGATCTTGTTGAGCCGCTTCTCGATGCGGGCGGCGCACGACGCGCAGGTCATCCCGCCGATCGCCAGCTCGATCTGCTGCCCGGACGTGCTGCCGGTGCCCATCGCTCGCTCCTCTCCGTGGTCGTGCGGGACGTCTAGTGGGTGTGCCCGTCGGCGTCGTGCCCGACGGGTTGTTCTGCGGGCTCGTCCTCTGCTGGGGCCTGCGGTGCCTGCGCGTCGCCCGCCAGGGCCGTGAACTCGGCGGTGCGGACCTTGCCCGCGTGCTGGAAGTCCAGGTAGAGACGGTACGCGCCCGTGCTCGGCACCTCGGCGTAGAAGGTGATGTCCGGTCCGGGGCTGGTCTTGCCGTCGCCGGGTTCGCCGTCGGGGTGCACGTGCAGGTAGGCGAGGTCGCGGTCGCGCAGGGCGACCAGGTGGCCGTACGCCTCAAGGTACGGCTGGAGGTCGGTGACCGGTTCGCCGTCCTTGCTGACCGACAACGTGAGCTTGCTGGTCCGGCCCGGCGTGAGGATGCCGTTCAGCTTGACCTCGTAGCCGTCCACCTTGGCGACCTGCTCGGCCTTCGGCAGCGCCGCGGGCTCGTAGTTCCCCGGGGCGACGACGTCGGTGCCGAGGGTGAGCTGCTGCGCGGCCCCGGCGGGCTTGATGTCGGTGAAGAAGCGGTAGGTGCCCGCGGTCGGCAACGTCAGCGGGATCGACCAGACGCCGCCCCCGGCCTCGACCGGGTGCAGGTGCTGGAAGCCCGACAGGTCGCGGCGGGCCACGATGAGGTGCAGCTTCTTGCCGTGCAGGGGCTGGTAGTCGGTGACCGGCTTGCCGTCCCGGCCGGTGACGGTGAACCGGAAGTCGGTCTTCTCGCCGGGGCGGACGGTGGTGGTGGCCGGGGTGAGCGTGTAGCCGTCCTGGGAGACCTGGAGGCCGCCGGGGACGGGGGTAGGGGTATCGGCTCCGTGCTTGCCGGACTTGCCGGACTTGCCGTTCTTGGTGGTTCCGTGGTCGCCGCCGTGGCCGCCGGAGCTCGCCTCGGCGGTGGAGCCGACGGGGCCGGTCAGATTGCCGACCCCGACGGCTCCACCGAAGACGGCGGCCAGGCCCAGGGTGAACGCCCCCAGCTTGGTCGCGGTGTTCATCTCATGCCTTCACTTCGTAACCGGCCTCTTCGACGGCGTCCCGCACCAGGGCGTCGTCGAGGGGGCCGTCGCTGGTCACGGTGACCTGGCCGCTGGCGAGGTCCACGTCCACGGCGGTGACGCCGGCCACCTGGCCGACCTCCTGCTTGACCGAGCCGACGCAGTGGCCGCAGGTCATTCCGGCGACGGTGTAGGTGGCGGTGCTCATGGCGTTCCCTCTTCTTCTCGCGTTCTGTACCCCAGGGGGGTATCTCGTGGCCCTCATGCTGGCACAACCGGACGTCCGGTGCAACCCCTACCCCCTAGGGGTTATTTCATGATCCAGCTCACAGTACTGCACAATACCCTAGGGGGGTAAGGTTCCCGGCATTCCACTTCCTTCGGGATCTTCGGATCCCGCTGTCCTTCGGAGTCGTGAGATGTCCCTTCCTTCGCAACCGCGCCGCATCGTGATCGCCGGAGCCTCCCTGGCGGGTCTGCGCGCCGCCCAGAGCCTGCGCGCCGAGGGCTTCGCCGGCGACATCACCCTCGTCGGCGCCGAACCGCGCCCGCCCTACAACCGGCCGCCGCTGTCCAAGAGCGTGCTCACCGGAGACGACGACGTGACCCTGCCGGGCGACGAGGTCGACGCGCACTGGCTGGGCGGACGCCGGGCCATCAGCCTGGACGTCGCCGGGCGCCGGGTCGCGGTGGACGACGGGAGCGACCTTCCCTACGACGGACTGGTGATCGCTACCGGCGCTCGGCCGCGTCGGCTGGCCGAGGACCAGATGGGGTACGCGGGGGTGCACGTGTTGCGCACCGTGGAGCACGCGCAGGCGTTGCGGGCGGGGCTGGGTGGGGTTGCCGGTGCGGCTGGGCGGGTCGTCGTCATCGGTGGTGGCTTTATTGGGGGCGAGGTGGCCTCGACGGCGCGCTCGCTGGGGGCGGAGGTGACGCTCGTCGAGGCGGGCGAGCTGCCGATGGCCGGGGTGGTCGGGGAGGTGGCGGCCGGGTGGTTGGCCGAGCACCACCGCCGGAACGGGGTCGAGTTGATCACCGGTATGCGGGTGGTCGGGCTGGTGGGCGAGGGTGGGGAGCCTGGTGAGGGCGGGGAGTTTGGTGAAGGCTGGGAGTCTGGTGAGGGGCGGCGGTTGGGGGCGGGGCGGGGGGCTCGGCGGGTGCGTGCCGTTCGGTTGGACGGTGGGCGTGAGGTCGCTGCTGATCTCGTCGTGGTGGCGATCGGAGTGGTCCCCAACACCGAGTGGCTGGAGGGCAGCGGGTTGACGCTGGACGACGGCGTCGTCACCGACCAAGCTCTGTTCGCCGCGCCCGACGTCGTCGCGGCCGGGGACGTGGTGCGCTGGCCGCATGGGTTGTTCGGCGAGCGGGTGCGGGTCGAGCACTGGGCCAACGCCAACGACCAGGGGCTGCTGGCGGCCCGCAATCTGCTGCGCGGGCCTGCGGAGGCCGAGCCGTACGCCGAGGTGCCGGGGTTGGGGACGCGTGTGCACGGGGCGCGCGTGCAGTGGGCCGGGTTGCCGCACCTGGGGGACGCGAGCCATCTGGTCGCGGGGAAGGCGGAGGACGACAAATTCGCGGTCGCTTTTACGCGGGGCGGGATTTTGGTGGGTGCGGCTGCGGTCGCATTCCCGAAGGAACTGAACCGGTTGCGTCGGGGCATCGTGGCGGGGTCGGCGCTGGCGGCCGGCTGAGACGGGGTTCGGCGTTATCTGAGGCGTCGTCTAGAGCGTTGTCCGAGGCCTTTTGGTGGGGCTTTCCGGGGCGCGGGCACCCGAGATGGGGACGGTTTGGGCAGCACGTTACAAGGAAGTTATCCACAGCCCTGTGTGGCGTCGCAGACCCGATCTCCTTAGCGGTTTGTCTACTTTTGTCGAGGTAAGGGGGGCGGGATGCCCGCTCTTCCGGCTGCTCTCGGGGTTGTGCACAGCGTTGTCCACAGGTTTCCACAGCCCTGTGGACAGCTCCATCGCCGATACTTGACACATGCCTGAGCTACCCGAGGTGGAGGCGCTGGCCGCCTTCCTGCGCGAACGCGCCACGGGGCACGCCGTCGCGGGCACCGATGTTCTCGCGATCTCCGCGCTCAAGACCTACGACCCGCCGATCACCGCGCTCAACGGCCTGATCGTCACCGACACCGTCCGGCGCGGGAAGTTCCTGGACATCGACGTGGACGGTCTGCACCTGATCATCCATCTGGCACGGGCGGGCTGGCTCCGCTGGCACGAGGAGCTGCCCGCCCGCCTGGGCCGCGCCGGCGGGCGAAACCCGCTGGCCGTCCGCGTGCACCTGGACGACGGGTCCGGCTTCGACCTGACCGAGATGGGGACGAAGAAGGGCCTGGCCGTCTACCTGGTCCGCAACCCGGCCGACGTGCCGGGCGTGGCGGCGCTGGGCCCCGACCCGCTGGACGAGGCATTCACGCCCGAGGCGCTGGGCGCGATCGTGGCGGGCAAGCGGACCCAGATCAAGGGCCTGCTGCGCGACCAGAAGGTGATCGCCGGGATCGGCAACGCCTATTCCGACGAGGTGCTGCACGTCGCCCGGATGTCGCCGTTCAAGGTGGCGGCGACGCTGGACGAATCCGACGTCGCCACTCTGCATTCGGCGATCGTGACGACCCTGCGCGAGGCGGTGGGCCGGGCCGAAGGGCTGCACGCGCAGGATCTCAAGGGAGAGAAGAAGACAGGACTGCGCGTCCATGGGCGGGCCGGGGAGAAATGCCCGGTCTGCGGGGACGTCGTGCGCGAGGTGTCGTTCGCCGACTCCGCGCTCCAGTACTGTCCGACGTGCCAGACGGGTGGAAAGCCGCTTGCCGATCGCCGTATGTCGCGCCTGTTGAAATAGCTTTGTGTGGCTTGGCTTGGCTTGGGTTCGGGTGGTTCGGCGTGGTGTGTTTTCCGGGTCAGCGCACCTTCGGGACGTCGCCGAACAACGGCTTGAGCTTGGTCCAGCGGCTCAGCTCACAACCGTCGGTACGGGTGAACTTGGCGTCCACCGGCTGACCCTTCCAGGTGCCCTTGACCGTGGCGATCTCGGGACCGCCATAGATCTTGGTGCAGATCTGCTGCTCGGGCGGGGCCTTGAAGGGGTCCTGGGCCTGCGCGAGCGTGGCGCACGCCTGGTCCTTGCGCGGGTGGTCCCCGCCGGCCGGGTCGCAGGTGAGCGTCCAGGTCTTGGCCGGCGCCTGCGCCGACGCCTTGACCGCGACCGTGAGCCGATCCGCCGGCGCGGACGGGTCGGCCTGCGTCGGCTGGAGGGACACGGTGCGCTGGTCAGCGGGTTTGTCCGTGGCCTGTTCGGTGCCGCAACCCGCCAGTGCCATGATCATGGCTAGGCCGGGCGTGGTGAAAAGGAGCGTCCGATACCGCATGAGTGATTCGACGCGGGCGGGTTCCGCGCGGTTCCATGGAGGTGTGATGTTTTTCGGGGATGAGGTTCCGGCGGTCGACGCGGCCGCCGTCTCACAGGACGCCTACCTGCTGGACGTGCGGGAACAGGACGAGTGGGACGCGGGGCACGCGCCCGAGGCGGTGCACATCCCGATGGGGGAGCTGAGCGACCGCGCCGGTGAGATCCCGCGCGACCGGGAGGTCTTCGTGATCTGCCGGTCGGGCATGCGCTCGGCCCAGGTGACGGTGGCCCTGAACCAGGCGGGCTGGCTGGCGCGCAACGTGACGGGCGGGATGAAGCGCTGGGCGGAGGCCGGTCGTCCGATGGAGGCCGGGGGCGGGCAGGACGGGGCGCCTTACGTGGCTTAGGTCGTGGCTTGGGTCTGGCTTGCGCCAGACGTCACCTGCGCCGCCTGCTCCTGCACTGCGTGGGGCGCCGCTTTACCGCCTGCCTTGTTTTGCCCGGCTCGCGCAGCGAGCCGGGCAAAACAAGGCAGGCGTAGTTCTAGGCCCGGCCTGGGGTAGGCGGTATGGGGGCTGAGTGCCTTCGGGCGGGGTGAGGTTGTTGTTTGGGTGCGGGGCGCGGGGTTGAGGTAGGTGGTCGGGTGCTGAAAACCCGCACGGGGTGGGGTCGCTGGGTATCTGGATCAACCCCGCGCGGGCTGGGGGTTGTTGGTTAGGTGCGGGAAACCCGCGCGGGGCTGGGCTTGGGTGCGCCCGTGTAGACCCCC
>NZ_BCRO01000106.1 GCF_001552635.1 Actinomadura hibisca NBRC 15177
GGCGCGGAGCGCCTGCTGTGTTTGCTGAATGAGGCGGGGGCTCTGCCCCCGCGCCCCCGGCAAGGGGCTCTGCCCCCTGCACCCCCGTCCCCGGTGGCTGAGGCCAGCGTGATGGTGCCGGGTGCGGGGCTGGGGCAGTTGGTCGAGTGCGGGGCGCGGGGTTGCGGTTGTTGCTCGGGTGCAGGGCGCGAAACGCCAGCCGAGGCCATCACCCGGACGCGAAACGCGAGGACGAAGCAGCCGAACGCGCAGAACCCGGAACCGAAGTATTCGGTCGAGACGGAGACGAACCCGCCCCTACCCCTCCTTCAGCGCCTTAGCCCGCACCTTCCCCGTACTCGTCCGCGGCAGCTCCTCCACGAAAGTGATCTCCCGCGGCACCTTGTACCGAGCCAGCTTCCGCTTCACGTACGCCTTCAACTCCTCCTCGCTCACCTCCGACCCGTCAGCCCGCACCACATAAGCCGCCAGCCGTTGCCCGAACTTCTCGTCCTCCACCCCCGTCACGCTCGCCTCCGCCACGCCCTCATGGCCGCCGAGCAGGTCCTCCACCTCCCCCGGGAACACGTTCTCCCCACCCGACACGATCATGTCGTCCGCCCGCCCGTCGATGAACAGCCGTCCGGCCTCGTCGAAGTGCCCCAGGTCGCCCGTCGACGTCAGGCCGTCCCGGACCTCCTTCGAGCCGCCGCCCGTGTAGCCCGCGAACTTCAGGCCCCCGCCCGTGTAGATCTCGCCCGTCTCGCCCGACGGCAGTTCGTGGCCGTCCTCGTCCAGGATCTTGATGGTCAGCCGGAAGGACGGCTTGCCCACCGTGCCCGGCGCGGCGCGCAAATCCTCGGGCGTCGAGATCGTCGCCCAGCCCGTCTCCGTCGCCCCGTAGACGTTGTGCAGCACCTCGCCGAACGCGTCCATGAACTTCTCCGACAGGTGCGGGTGCAGCGCCGAACCCCCGACCACCACCACCCGCAACGAGTCCGGCTGCGGGCCGTCCGCGTCCAGTAGCCGTTGGAGCATCACCGGCACCGCGATCAGCGTCTCCGCCCCGTGCTCCACGATCGCCTCGCGCGTCTTGGCCGGGTCGAAGCGACGCGACAGCACCAGCGGCATCCCCAGGCCCAGGCCCACCGACAGGTACGCGAAGCCCAGCACGTGGAACAGCGGCGGCGCGATCACGACCGGCGCGCCCGAGCGCACCGGCACGCGCATCAGGTGGCTGAGCGCCGCCGGGAGCAGCGCCGCCGCCGAGATGTCGTGCCGCGCCCCCTTCGGCGTGCCCGTCGTCCCCGACGTCATGATGATGACCTTGCTGGGCGACGACGGCTTGCACGGCGCGGGCTCGTGCGCGGCGATCAGCTCCTCCGCCGTCTCGATCCCACCGCCGTCCTTGACGCCCTTCCCGTCCCCGCCGTCCTCGTCGTCGCGCCAGGAGTGCACCCGGCTCCCCTCGAACGAGGAGTCTTCCACCACCTCATCGAACTCCTGGTCGTGGAGCAGCAGCTCCACGCCCTCCCGCTCCGCCACCTGGCCCAGCTGCGCGCCCGAGAAGTCCGTGTTGAGCAGCACCACGTCGTTGCCCAGTCGCGACGCCGCCAGCACCGCCTCCACGAACCCCCGGTGGTTGCGGCACAACACCCCCACGCGCCCCTCGTCGCCGACCCGCTCCCGCAGCGCGGCGGCCAGGGCGGCGGCCCGCTCCTCCAGCTCCGCGTACGTCAGCGAGCCGCGCTCGTCGATGAGGGCGGTCCGGTCGGGGAAGCGCAGCGCCGCCATCGCCCCCACCGTCGCCGGGACGGGGCCGAACCGCAGGTACTGGAGCGGCAGCCGCGCCAGTCGGTCCGGCCTCACCGGGCGCAGTACCCCGACGTCGCGGACGGCGCGGGTCGCCCGCGCTCCCTGGCTCGCCAACGTTCGGACCCGGTCGAGCAGCACTGGAGCTCTCCTTGCCTGGGGGACGGGTCAGGGGCATACCCGGCTTTCAGTTAGATATGTAGTGCAATAGCGACATCCCGGAACAGTGCGTGATCGACTTGTGAGCCGTTCCACACCACCCGCGAGCTCAGCGCAGGTGGTGGAAGGCGGGCGCGGGGTGCATCAGGAAATCGTGGTGGGAGATGTTCCACGCGTACGCGCCCGCCATCCCGAACGCCACCACGTCGCCCGGCGCGAGGCGCGGGGCCGGGACGCGCGCGGCCAGCACGTCCTTCGGCGTGCACAACTGCCCCACCAGCGTGACGGGCCGGAGCCCGCCCTCCCGCTCGTCCACCACCGCGAACGGCTGGTCGTGCCCCTTCGCCGCCGGAGTCCGCAGGTGGTGGGTGCCGCCGCGCAGGATCGCGTACGTCTCGCCGCGCGTCGTCTTCACCTCCAGCACGTCCGTGACGTACCAGCCGTGGTACGCGGTGATCGCGCGGCCCGGCTCCACCCGCAGCCGCACGCCGGACGGCAGCCCCGCGTCGTAGGCCGCCCAGTCGAAGCGCGCCTCCGGATCGGCGTAGTCCACCGCCATCCCGCCGCCGATGTTGATCTCGGGGTCGGTGACGCCGTTGGCCTCCAGCCAGGGCAGCGCCCAGCCGGTGATCTGCTTGGCCAGGTCGAGCATCGCCGGGGCGTCCAGGCCCGACGCCAGGTGCGCGTGGACGCCGCGCAGCCGCAGGTCAGGGTGGTCGGCCAGCAGCGCGACGCAGTCCGCGAGCGCGTCCTCGTCCATCCCGAACGGTCCGCTCATCGACAACACCGCCCCCGGCGGCTGGAACGGCAGGTTGGCGCGCAGCAGCACGTCCACCGGCCGCCCGCACAGTCCGGTCAGGCGCGTCAGTTCGTAGGGGCTTTCTACATGGACGCGGTCCACGTTCAGGTCTAGCGCCAGGGCCAGTTCTTCGTCGGTTTTGCCGGGCCCGCCGAACGCCAGGCGCGCGTTAGGGACGGCCGCGCGCACGTGCGCCAGCTCGCCGCCCGACGACACCTCGAACCCGTCCACAAACGGCGCGAGCGTGCGCAGGATCTCGGCGTCCGGGTTCGCCTTGGCGGCGTAGAACAGTTCGGGGGTGGTGAGCGCCGTCCGTATCGCGCGCGCGTGCGCGGTCAGGCCCGGCAGGTCGTAGACGTAGGCGGGGAAACGGTCCAGGGAACGGATGTAGGACCGCACCCGGTGGGGGAGGTGCATGGCGTGTCCTGTCAGGCGAGGGGGTTGGGGGCCGGCACGTAGGTCGCGCCGCGATCTGCGGTACGCGCCCAGCGGGCTCGGAGGTTCGCCTTGGCGGGCAGCGGGACGCCCGCCAGCAACGCGCGCAGCTCGGGATGGTCACGGTCGGCGCAGTCCTCCACGTGCGCGCGCGTCACCCGCCACAGGTGCGTCTCCAGCTCCGGGTACAGGTCCGCTAGCGCGGCGGCCACTTCCGCCAGGTGGTTCACCAGCAGGCAGTACACGACGCGGTTCCAGCCGCGCGCCGAGTCGTAGCTCAGTCCCTCGCGCACGCGCGCGGGCAGACCCGCCAGCTCCTCCGCCCACCGGTCCGCGACCAGCTTGGTGCCCTCAAGGTCGCGGAAGGCGGTCTGCACCGGCATTCCGTCGTCGTCCAGCACGATCAGCACGTTCTGTAGGTGCGGTTCGAGGACCACGCCGTAGGACAGGAACGCGTGCAGCACCGGCCGCACCACGCGCCGCACGTAGGCGTCCCACCACGCCAGCGCGCCTTCAGCGCACGACAGCACCGGCAGCCGCCGCAGGAACGTGCCGTACGGGTCGGTCAGCGCGCCCGCCAGCAGCGGCGTGCCCGCCAGGTTCCGTACGCCCTGCCGCAGGATCACGCCCAGCCCCTCGTACAGGCGACGGTCGGCCAGCGCGACGCTCCGGTAGGCGGGCTCGGCCAGCAGCACGCACCCGTCGAACCGCACGCCCAGCGCGGCGAACACCGGCCGCAGCAGCTCGTTGAGCGCGACCGCGCCCTCCAGCTCGTACCAGGCGTTCTTGCGGACGCAGTTGGTGATGCGCACGTCCAGGCTGAACTTGCAGAAGGTGTCGGCGTCGGGCAGGTAGGCGGTGCGGATCGACGACGTCGGGGCCGCCTCCGGCCCGCCCTCGCCCAGGTCGCGGACCAGCCCGGCCCGCTCGGCCCGCTGCAACGCGGTGCGCCCGGACAGCAGCGAGAGTTGCCAGGGATGGGCGGGCAGCAGCCGGTAGCCCGCCGGGGCGTCGGGGCCCAGCGCCTCCAGCGCCGCGAACGCGGCCCGGTCGCCCGCCTCCACCAGCACGTCCTCGCGCACCGCCAGCCAGTGCGGCCGGAACCGGGTGCGGGCCTCGGGCGCGTAGGGCAGCCAGTCGGCCGGGTCGCCCTGCCGCGACTTGGGCGAGGGGTGGAAGCGGTGCCCGGCGATCAGCGACTGCTCCGACTCCAGGAACACGTCCGCGTCGGCCGGGCGCTGCTCGCGCGCCGCCAGGATCGCCGTCAGCGCCGTGTGGCTGTCGCGGACCTGCGGCAGGAACTCGGGGTTGGCGTGCCCGGTCGCCAGCTCCAGTTCGCCGGATATCAGGTCGGCCAGCCGCCGCCAGTCCGCCGGGATCCACCGGGCGCCGCGCCGCTCCTCGTACGGCGGCACCAGCCGGTGCGCCGGGCCCGCCGGGGGCCGGGCGAGGCCCGTCCGCAGCTCGACGCCGACGCGCGGCAGCCGGACCGTCAGGTGCGCGCCCTCCGCCCGCACCTGGCGGTCGGGCGCGGCGACCTCGCGGACCAGGCAGTTCAGCAGCGCGGTGGCGGTGGCGGTGCCGGCGTCGGGGACGGTCTGGGGAGCGGGTCCGGCACCGGGGGCGCGGCCGGTCAGTAGCACGATGCATCCCGGAGGTAGTTGGGGCCGAGCGGGCCGTAGGCCTTGTTGATGTCGGCGGCGCCGGTGCGCGCCTTGTCGACCAGCGTCCCGGCGGTGACCATCGCCTTGGCGGGCAGCGCGGGCGCGTCCAGCGTGCGGGCGCGCAGCAGCCGGTCGTCGGGGCCCAGGCAGGCGTCCAGCCGGTCGCGGATCATCGTCAGGCCGGTGCCCAGCGGCAGCAGCCCGCGCTCGGCCAGCCCGAACGCCAGCGCCGCCGCGCACAGGTGCAGGGTGATCGTCACGAACACGCGGGCCAGCGCCTCGGGGTCGCCGGCGGACATGCGCCGGTCGTGGAAGGCGGTGCGCGGCTCGTACCGGGCGGCGCGGCCGTGCGGGTCCAGCAACATCCCGTCGTTGTCCTTCAGCAGCAGCTTGGGCGGCCCGGTGTCGTTCATGACCAGGGAGATGTTCTGCTGGTGGGCCTCCAGCGCGATGCCGTGCCGGAACAGCGCGACGTTCCACGACAGCAGCACGTCCAGGTAGGAACCGAACAGCTCGGTCACGTTCCACCGCTGCACGACCGCGCCGCCGTCCGGCGAGTCGGCCAGCAGCGCCGCGACCGGCACCACATGCGCCCGCGCGGTCTCGGCGGGGAAGCGCCGCACCAGGTAGCCCAGCAGCGGCGACTCGGCGTGCCCGTAGGTCTGCTCGTCGGCCAGCAGCACCGGCAGCCACGGCTCGCGCGCGAGGACGCGGCGCAGGATACGTTCGGCGCGCGCGCCGTCGGGCAGCGTGCCCGGCACGATGGTGCGGCGGTTGCGCAGGCCCAGCGTGCTGGTCGGCATCGGGATCTTCAGGTGCTCCAGCGGCTCGACGGTGACCGTCCGCATCGACAACGTCGGCATCACCTGGAGGTAGGGCCGCCGCCCCGGGACCAGGCCCGGCTCGTCGCGCAGCAGCGGCTCGGTCAGCGGGTGCACCGGCAGCAGGTCGTGGGTGGCGGCGAGCGCCGCCTCCAGCCCCACGTCCTGCGGACCGGGCCACCAGTCGGGCCGCTCGCCCGCCGCGGTGACGCGTCCCTGCGGCACCGCGACCCACGACATCGTGAACGCCGGGTCGAACTCCGGCGCGTAGCGGCGCAGGTCGTTGGGGCTGAGGCCGAGCCGGGCGCGGCCCGCCGGGTGCACCGGGTGGTCGCGGTAGGCGGCCAGCGTCTCGTAGAAGGTGCCCGGCCCACGGCGCAGGCCGTCGGGCACCTCGGCGAGGCGGTCCAGCACCACCGGGCGGGTCTCCTCGTGCAGCCGCACGGTGGTGAGCGCCTCGCGGCACTCCTGCTCGAACGCCGCCACGTCGTCGCCCGGATGCGCCAGCCGCCGCACCACCGCGAGCACGTCGCCGAGCCACAACCGCTGCTCGGCGTCCACCACCAGGTAGCTGAGGAACCCCGGGTACAGGCCGCCCGCGGGCGGGTCGCTGGGACCGCGCAACTTCGCCCGCACGATGCCGGGGACCTCCAGCGTCCGCCGGTACGGATCGACGTACTTGCTCAGGCCGCCGTAGTCCTCGCGGAGCAGCGTGTCCAGGATGCGCGCGGCCAGGGCCCCCTCGACCGAGCAGTTCATGCGACCGTCCAGATGTGCGCGGCCCGGAAGCGGGCGACGGCGGACTCGACCTCGTCGCGCGACGGGCCGATGGCCCGGATCGTGCCGAGGTAGTCCCGGTTGGTGTGGGTCAGTGCAAAGCTATCCCCGATCGCGCGCTGCGGCCGATAGGCGAGCCGCACCCGGCCGTCGACGGTCTCGGTGACCTCGGGGGCCGCGGTGAGCGTGCCGCCGCGCCCGGCGCGGACGGTGTCGGCGACCGCGTACCGGCCGGTGCGCGGCGGGGGCGGCGGCAGCGGCTCGCCCAGGTGCACGCGCAGGACGCGCTCGAACAGCGGGATCTCCAGCAGGTCGGCCAGCAGGAAGTCGCAGTGGTCGCCGATCAGCCGGTAGTTGACCTCGATGATCCGCGCCCGCCCCGCGTGCACGACGAACTCGGTGTGGCAGGCCCCGAACCCGACGCCCAGTTCGGCGAGCTGCGCGAGGACCTGGTCGGTCTCGGGCGGCGGGGGCGCCCACTCCAGACGCTCCTCGATGAAGTGCGGCGGGGGCGACACGCGGGTGCGGAACGAGCCCAGCACGTGGAGGCGGTCGCCGTCGCCGAGGGTCTCCAGGGTGTGCAGGTCGCCTTCGAGGTACTCCTCGGCGATCAGCGGGTCGGGCCGCCGCGCCCGGACCTGCTCGCGGCGGGCCGCCAGCTCGGCGGCGTCGCGCACCAGGAACACGTCCTCGCTGGCCACGCCCTCGCGCGGCTTGAGCACCAGCGGCCAGGGCGCGCCGTCCGGCACGGCCCAGGCGTCGGCGGCGAACACCGGGTCGAGCCCGGCCAGGTGCCGCCGCGCCAGCGCCTTGTTCTTGGTGCGGGTGGCCGCGCGCCAGTCCTTGCCGGGCAGCCCGAAGTAGGCGGCGGCGAGGGCGGTGGGGGCCTGGAGGAAGTCGCTGTTGGAGAAGACGGCGGCGGGCTCGCCGGGGCCGGCGGCGATCGCGGCGACGATCGCGCGGTAGTCAGTGACGTCGCAGGCCACGACCCGGCCGCCGAACAGTGCGACGTGCTCGGCGGGCCGGTCGGTGAGCAGCACCGGTTCCAGGTCCCGTTCGACCGCCAGCGCGGCGGCGGCGGGCAGGAAGCCGTGCGTGACCGAGTCGGTCGTCTTGCCGGCGACGAGGTGGAAGGAGGCGGCCACGGCCACCCTTTCAAGTGAGGTAAGGCTTGCCTAACTTGCGAGGTCACCATAGTGACGGGGGCGCTGACTGTCCGCAAGAACGATGGCACCGCGTGTCCCCCCGCGTCCGGCGATCGGCGAGGATGATGGTCATGGATCTCGTGGATCGTTGGGTCGCCTTGGCCGGGCCGCACGCCCGCCGCATCGGGACCGAGCTGGACGCGCGCTACGGCGAGGAGCACCGCCGCTACCACACCCGCGCGCACCTGACCGCCGTCCTCGACCTGGTCGACGAGCTGGCCGACCACGCCGCCGACCCCGACGCGGTGCGGCTGGCGGCCTGGTTCCACGACGCGGTCTACGACCCGCAGCGCGCCGACAACGAGGACCGCAGCGCCCGCCTGGCCCGCCGCATGCTCGCCGACACCGACCTGCCCGAGGCCACCGTGGACGAGGTGGCCCGGCTGATCGTGCTCACCGAGACGCACGCCCCCGACGCCGACGACCGCAACGGGCAGGTGTTGTGCGACGCCGACCTGGCCGTCCTCGGCTCCGACCCCGACGCCTACGCCGCCTACGCCGCCGCCGTGCGCGAGGAGTACGCGTTCGTGCCCGACGAGTTCTTCAAGGCCGGGCGCGCCGAGGTGCTGACCGGCCTGCTGGAGCTGCCCGCCCTGTTCCACACGCCGCAGGCCCGCGCCCGCTACGAGGAGAAGGCCCGCGCCAACCTGCGCACCGAGCTGCTGCTGCTCAACGCCGGATGACCTTGCGGCGGCGCAGCCCCGCCCGCGTCAGCCGCGCCAGCAGCTCCTGGCAGCCCACCGCCTGCGCCCCGAGCGCCACCGCCGCGCCGTACAGTTCCGACGGCACGTCGTAGTGGTCGCGCTCGAAGGCGCGCGGCGGCATCCCCAGGTCGGCGGCGAACGTGTGCAGCTCGACGAAGGACACATCGCTCACCATGTGCGACCACACCCGTCCCCGGGCGGGCCACAACGGCGGATCGATCAGGATCAACACCCCTCCAAGGCCGTTCGGCTCCATCCCCTAAAGTGCCAGATGAGCGCCATGCAAAGGAGCATGTCAATGGACGTACCCGCCTATATCGCGGCGAACGAGGCCCAGTTCTTCGCCGACCTCAAGGAGTGGCTGGCGATCCCGTCGATCTCCGGCGACCCCGCGCACCGCGCCGACGTGGCGCGGTCGGCCGAGTGGCTGGCCGGATACCTGCGCGGCCTCGGCTGGCCGACCGTGGAGGTCTGGCAGACCGGCACCCCCGACGCGCCGGGCCTCCCGGCGGTGTTCGCCGAGTGGCCCGCCGCCGACCCGGACGCGCCGAAGGTCGTCGTCTACGGGCACCACGACGTGCAGCCGGTCGAGCCGCTGGCGGAATGGGACACCGACCCGTTCACGCCCACCGAGAAGGGCGACAGCCTCTACGGGCGCGGCACCTCCGACGACAAGGGCCAGATCTTCTTCCACACGCTCGGCGTGCGCGCCGGGATGGCCGCGGCGGGTTCGGGAGCGCCGCCGGTGACCGTCAAGCTGCTGGTGGAGGGCGAGGAGGAGTCGGGCTCGGTGCACTTCGCCGACCTGCTGCGCGCCCACCGCGACCGGCTGGCCTGCGACGCGATCGTCATCAGCGACACCACGATGTGGTCGGCCGAGGTGCCCTCGATGTGCACCGGGATGCGCGGCCTGACCGAGGCCGAGGTCGTCCTGCGCGGCCCCGGCACCGACCTGCACTCCGGCTCGTTCGGCGGCGCGGTGCCCAACCCGCTGCACGCGATGGCCGCGCTGATGGCCGCCCTGCACGACGACCAGGGCCGCGTCACGCTGCCCGGCTTCTACGACGACGTGGTGCCGCTGACCGACCAGGAGCGCGCCCTGTTCGCCAAGCTGCCCTTCGACGAGGCCGCCTGGCTGGCGACCGCCGGGGCCAGCCGCGCCGCCTACGGCGAGGCCGGGTACAGCACGCTGGAGCGCATCTGGGCACGTCCCACCGCCGAGATCAACGGCATGTGGGGCGGGCACACCGGCCCCGGCGGCAAGACGATCGTGCCGCGCGAGGCGCACGCCAAGGTGTCGTTCCGGCTGGTGGCGGGCCAGGAGCCCGGCAAGGTGCAGGAGGCGTTCCGCGCCTGGGTCGCCGAGCACACCCCCGAGGGGATCGAGGCCGAGGTGGTGATCCCGGGCGGCGGCGTGCGGCCGTGCTTCTCGCCCATCGACTCGGCCGGGGTGCAGGCGGCCCGCGCCGCGATGGAGAAGGCGTTCGGCACCGAGGTGCTGTTCACCCGCGAGGGCGGCAGCGGCCCCGAGGCCGACCTCGCCGACATCCTGGAGGCCCCGCTGGTGTTCGTGGCGGTGGGCCTGAACGAGGACCGCATCCACGCGCCCAACGAGAAGGTCGAGATGCCGCTGCTGCTCAAGGGCGCGGAGGCTGCCGCCTACCTCTGGGACGAATTCGCCGAAGCGCTGCGCTAGGAGACATCACCACCGTGACCGAAACCCCCCTCGAATGGCTGGCCCTGGGGCGCGGCACCCTGGACCGGGTCGCTGACCGCCGCCGCGACGACGTCTGGCTCGCGGCGGCGTGGAACGATCCGGGGACCAGGGTGCTGGTGGTGGAGGACGGGCGGGCGCTGGTGGCGTTCGCCTCCGCCGTCCCCGCGCTGGCGCTGGTCCCGCCGGGGCAGGCTCCTGACGGTGAGCGGTACCTGCTGGGCGTGGACGGCGACGGCACGGCCTACTTCGCGGTGGCCGGGCCGCTCCCGGCCGTCGAGGGCGCGGAGCCCGCCGGGCTGCGGCGGGTCGGCGCGCTGCTGGACGACCGCGACTCGGGCCTGCTGACGCACGCCGTCGCGCTGGAGCACTGGCACCGCACGCACCGGTTCTGCCCGCGCTGCGGCGCCCGCTCCGACCTCGCCTCGGCCGGGCACACCCGGATCTGCCAGGCCGAGCACACCGAGCAGTTCCCGCGCGTCGACCCGGCGGTGATCATGCTGGTGCGCGACGACGCCGACCGCGTGCTGCTGGCGCGCGGCCCGCAGTGGCCCGAGGACCGGCGCTCGATCCTGGCCGGGTTCGTGGAGCCGGGGGAGTCACTGGAGGGGGCCGTCGAGCGCGAGGTGCTGGAGGAGGTCGGCCTCCGCGTGCACGACGTCCGCTACCTGGGCAGCCAGCCGTGGCCGCTGCCGCAGAGCCTGATGGTGGGGTTCTTCGCGCGGGCCGAGGGCGGGCAGGAGTTGCGGCCCGACCCGGTGGAGATCCTGGACGCGGCCTGGTACTCGCGGGAGGACCTGCGGGCGGCGATCGAGCGGGGCGAGATCGTCGCGCCGGGGCCGCTGTCGATCGCGGCGCAGCTGATCACGCGCTGGTACGGGGGGCCGCTGCCGGAGATGCCGCCGTTCGTCTGAGCGGCGACCCGGGACGCGACGACGCCCGCGCACGGAACCTTCCGTGCGCGGGCGTCGTGGCGTCGGGGTCAGGCGCCGAGCAGGCGCTTGACCTCCTTGGCGCTGGGGTTGGTGAGCACGACCCGGCCCGCGTCGGGGGTCTCGATGACCACGGTCGGGACGGTCTGGTTGCCGCCGTTGACGCTCATCACGTAGTCGGCCGCCTCGGGGACCTTCTCGATGTCCACCTCGGCCATCTCGATGCCCTCGCGGGCGAGCTGGCTCTTCAGCCGCCGGCAGAAGCCGCACCAGGTCGTGGTGTACATGGTGAGCCGGCCGGTGTGGCCGGGCGCCTGGTCGGTGGTCGGCGTCGCCATCGGTGCGTCGTCTCCCTCGTCGGGTCGGTCAGGAAAGTCAAGTGGGGCGTTCAGGAGAACGCCCGGCCGCCGCGCGGCATTCCGGGGGAGAGGTTATCCACAGTTGGCGGGGCGGGACGTTCCGGTGCGCCGGGAGTGCCAGGATGGGGCGATGGACGCTGAGGGGGTGCTGGCGGGGCTCGACCCGGACCAACGGGCGGTCGCCGAGGCCGTGCACGGTCCGGTCTGCGTGCTGGCCGGCGCGGGCACGGGCAAGACCAGGGCGATCACGCACCGGATCGCCCACGCGACGCTGACCGGCGCGGTCGCGCCGCAGCGGGTGCTGGCGGTGACGTTCACCACGCGCGCGGCCGGGGAGCTGCGCGCCCGGCTGCACCGGCTCGGCGCGCCCGGCGTGCAGGCCCGCACCTTCCACGCGGCGGCGCTGCGCCAGCTGTCCTACTTCTGGCCCCGGGTGGTCGGCGGCGACCCGCCCCGCATCATCGAGTCCAAGATCAGCCTGGTGGCCGACGCCGCCCGCGCCTGCGGGCTGTCCTACGGCCGCAGCGAGCTGCGCGACGTGGCGTCCGAGATCGAGTGGGCCAAGGTCACCCAGCACCGCCCCGAGGACTACGCGGCGGCCGTGGCCTCCAGCAGCCGCAAGGCCCCCGCCGACGTGGTGGACGTGGCGCGCGTCTACGCGATGTACGAGCAGCTCCGCCGCGAGCGCAACCTGCTCGACTTCGAGGGCATGCTGGAGCTGACCGTCGCGGTGCTGCTGGAGCACCCCGAGGTCGCGCGGCAGGTCCACGACCAGTACCGCTACTTCGTCGTCGACGAGTTCCAGGACGTCAACCCCCTCCAGAAGCTGCTGCTCGACACCTGGGTGGGCGGCCGCAAAGAGCTGTGCGTCGTCGGCGACCCCAACCAGACGATCTACTCCTTCACCGGCGCCACCCCCTCCTACCTGCTCGACTTCACCCAGGACCACCCCGACGCCACGGTCGTGAAGCTGGTGCGCGACTACCGGTCCACGCCCCAGGTCGTGCAGCTGGCCAACCAGGTGATCGGGCAAGGGCGGGGCCCGGGAACAGGCGGCGCGTCGGCGCGCCGCCACAAGCTGGAGCTGGTCGCCCAGCGCGAGGACGGGCCCGAGCCGGTCTACAACGAGTACGACGACGAGGTCGCCGAGGCCGACGACGTCGCGCGGCGCGCCCGCAAGCTGATCGACGAGGGCGTGCCCGCCCGCGAGATCGCGGTGCTGTTCCGCATCAACGCCCAGTCGGAGACCTACGAGGCGGCGCTGGCGGCGGCGGGCGTGCCGTACGTGCTGCGCGGGGCCGAGCGGTTCTTCGAGCGGCCCGAGGTGCGCGAGGCGGTGATCCGGCTGCGCGGCGCGACGCGGGCCGGGGGCGACGCCGAGACCGAGGGCATGGGCTTGATACAGACCGTCCGGCACGTGCTGCTGGGCGCGGGCTTCACCGACCGGCCGCCCGAGGGCGCGGGCGCGGCGCGGGCCCGCTGGGAGTCGCTGGCCGCGCTCGCCCAGCTCGCCGAGGACATGGCCGCCGACGACCCCAAGGCCGGGCTGCCGGAGTTCGTCGCCGAGCTGGAGGAGCGCGCCGCCGCCCAGCACGCCCCGCCGCTGGAGGGCGTCACGCTGGCGTCCCTGCACGCGGCCAAGGGCCTGGAGTGGGACGCGGTGTTCCTGATCGGCCTGGCCGAGGGCACCCTGCCCATCATCTACGCCGAGACGCCCGAGCAGGTGGAGGAGGAGCGCCGCCTGCTGTACGTGGGCATCACGCGCGCCCGCGCGCACCTGTCGTTGTCGTGGGCGCTGGCCCGCGCGCCGGGCGGGGCGCGCTTCCGCAAGCCGTCCCGCTTCCTGGACGGCCTCACCGGCAAGACCGCCACCCACACCCCGGCCCGCGCCGACCGCACCAAGCGCCGCACGGCCAAGGCGGGCCCGCAACCGTGCCGGATCTGCGGCCGCCCGCTGACCGCCGCCGTCGAACGCAAGCTGGGCCGCTGCGCCGACTGCCCCGCCGACCTGAACGAGGACCTGCTGATGCGCCTGCAGGACTGGCGCACCGAGGTGTCAGCAGAGCAGAAGGTCCCGGCCTACGTGGTGTTCACCGACGCCACCCTCCAGGCGATCGCTGAACGCGACCCGGGCAGCATGGAGGAGCTGGCGCAGATCGCGGGGATAGGCCGCGTGAAGCTCGACAAGTACGGCGAACAGGTCCTAGCCCTATGCGGCGGCTGACCACGCCAGGAGCCTCTGCGCGGGCTGCGACGGCCGTCACAGGGGGTGTGAGCGCGAGCACATCTCACGGTTTGGGACACTGATCCGCGTGAAGGAGTCACTGAAGGCACTGCTGGACCTGCTCGACCTGGAGCAGATCGAGAACGACATCTTCCGGGGGCGCAGTCCCGAGGACCGCCAGCAGCGGGTCTTCGGCGGCCAGGTGGCCGGGCAGGCGCTGGTCGCCGCCGGGCGCACCGTCCCGGTCGACCGGGGCGTGCACTCGCTGCACGCCTACTTCATCCGGCCCGGCGATCCGTCGGTCCCGATCGTCTACACCGTGGACCGGGTGCGCGACGGCCGGTCCTTCACCACCCGCCGGGTGCTGGCCATCCAGCACGGCAAGGCGATCTTCAGCCTGTCGGCGTCGTTCCAGATCACCGAGGACGGCCCGACGCACCACGCCCCGATGCCGCAGGCGCCCGCCCCCGAGACGCTGCCGGTGGCGCTGGACCGGCTGACCCCGCTGTTCGGCGAGCGCTTCGCGACCGAGTTCGTGAACCGCCGCCCCTTCGACGTGCGGCACGCCACCCCGCTGACCTGGGAGGCCGCCAAGGACCCGGCGCTCGCCACCCCCGAGTCGAAGGTGTGGCTGAAGGTGGACGGCGAGCTGCCCGACGACCCGCTGCTGCACGTGTGCCTGATGACCTACGCCTCGGACATGACGCTGCTCGACACCGTCCTGCTGAACCACGGCCTGGCCTGGGGCGACAAGCGGACGATGGGCGCGAGCCTCGACCACGCGATGTGGTTCCACAAGCCGTTCCGCGCCGACGACTGGCTGCTGTACTACCAGGACACCCCCTTCGCGGGCGGCGCGCGTGGCCTGGCGCGCGGCCAGGTGTTCACCAAGGACGGCGACCTCGTCGTCTCGGTCATGCAGGAGGGCCTGGTCCGCGTCACGGACTCCTGACCAGCGGTTTTGACGGCCCCGGAGGGAATCTCCGGGGCCGTTCCCGTTCGCGGCGAAGGGCGAACGCGAGCCTTAAAGGGGCCTACAGGAGCTCTTAAGGTTGCGCCGGGCGCTTTGTGAAACAGTTTCACCATTCCTCGCGAAACGGATTGCTCGGGTATGAGAACTGTGTTCCGTGGCGCCTGCGTTGCGGGCGCCGCGCTGGTGTTCGCCAGTGCGCTTCCTGCGGTGTCGGCGTCGGCGGCCCCCACGCCCGCCGTCTCGGTGGCGTTCCGCGTCTCGAACGCGCAGGTCACGGGAGTGAGCGCCGTGGCTCCTGCGGTGGCCCATCCCAACGTCTGGTGGACGGTGGGCGAGGTCGGAGGAAAGGCCCGCCTGCTCGCGCTCGGCCGCGACGGGCAGGTCCAGGCCATGTTCGGGGTGACCGGCGTCCCGTCCGGGCACCGCTGGGACGCGCTGACGGTCGTCCGGAACGGGTCGGGCCCGGCGAGCCTGCTCCTCACGAGCCTGGCGGAGGGACGGCGCGGCAGGTTGTCGTTGTACCGGCTGGCCGAGCCGATGATCCTGCGGACCCGGATGCTGGTGGCCCGGGAGTACGGGATCCAGTACCCGGACGGCGGCCACGGCGGGGGCACGCTGCTGGCGGACCCGCGCCAGGGACGGGTCTACATCGTGACGCGGGCGGCGCGGGCGGCGGCGGTCTTCGCGCTGCCCTCCGTGCTGGGGCCCGACATGAACGAGCTGACGCGGTTGCGGACGCTGGGGTTCGGGGTCCGCTCGGCCGCCTTCGCCCCCGACGGCCGCCTCCTCCTGCGCACCCTGACGGACCTGCGCGTCCTCGACGGGGCCTTCGGCACGTCGGCCCGGGTGGTCCAGGTCCCCGGAACCGGCGGCGTCCTCGGCGTCGAGGCGGACGGGAGCCGCGCGGTGCTCGTGGACCGGGGCGCGCGCCCGGCGTTCCGCTCGGTCGCACTTCCCCGGCGGCCGAGCGCACCGAAGGCGGCGATGGACGTCCAGCCGCCGGTCCGGTCCGGGCAGTCCCGGCTGTCGGGCAGGCTGCTGGGGGTCGGCGCGCTGGGCGGGCTGGTCCTGATGGGGCTGGTGGCGGGCACGGTGGCCTACTTCCGGGAGCGGAACTTCCGGTTCGAGATGACGCCGACGCCTCCCCGGTCCCGGCCACGGCCACGGCCGCACCGAGCGGGCCGCCGCGCCTGACGGCCCGGCCCTCCCCACCCTCTCCCTCCGGAGGAAGCATCTCCATGAAGCACGCAACGAACGCGGTCCGCTCGGCCCTGGAAGCGGCGGCGGCCCTCCTGTCCGCGCGGGACATCGCCTCGCGGCCGTTGGAACGTCCCAACGAGCGGCTCCGCTGGGGCGCCGGGGCCCACGACGGCGTCCAGGTGCCCACCGCCAACGGCCGCACCGCCGTCCTCTCCTTCGCGGCCGAGCGCGAGGCGGCCGTCGCCATGGTGCGGCCCACCCTGCGCGTCCTCACCGGAAGCTGGCCCCAGACCGACCTGGTCGCCCAGACCACCGCCACCGGCCTCTGGCTGCTGGTCGTGCTGCGCGGTCCCGGCGCCCCGCAGCGGTTCCCCATGCCGATGCGGCTGGCCGAGCACCTGACCACGGAGATGATGCCCTCGGGCGCCGTCGACGTGGTGGACCAGCCCACCGGCTCCACCGTCGGGCGCTTCCTCCGACCCTGGGGCTGCGACGCGATGTACCGGCAGCTCCCGGTCGAGTTCGCGCTGACGGGATCGACGGTGACGTTGCAGGTCCAGCACCACCAGGTGCACTACCCGGCCCTCGCCACCTGCCTGTACACCGACTCGTCGTCGGCCACCCGCTTCTCGGCCGGTGCCCTGCCGTCGCGGTTGTCGCCGCTGGTCTGAGCACCCGCCGTGGCCGCTCCGGGAGTTCCCGGGGCGGCCTTCGTCGTTTCCGGCCGAGAACCCGCGCGGCGGCATCGGGAGAGGACGCGGTGACCGATCCCCCCGAGAGAGGCGACCGATGATCCCACCCGAGGACCCGAGGTGACCATGGCGGTACGGCGCGCCGGGAGCGCCGGCGACGTCGTGGACGCCGACCTGATCGCGGCGTCGTTGTCCGATCCCGACCGGTTCGCGGCGCTGTTCGAGCGCCACCACGCCGAGATCCACCGCTACGCCGCCCGCCGCATCGGCACCGACGCGGCCGACGACGTGGTGGCCGAGACGTTCCTGGTGGCGTTCCGCCGCCGCCGCGTCTACGACCCGGCCAGGCCCGACGCCCGGCCCTGGCTGTACGGGATCGCCACCACGCTGGTGGCCCGGCACCGCCGCGCCGAGGTCCGCCACCTGCGCGCGGTGGCCCGCACCGGCGTGGACCCCCTGCCCGAGCCGATGGCCGAACGGGTCGTCAGGCGGGTCGCCGCGCAGGAGCACGAGCGGGCCCTCGCGCGCGCCCTGGCCGGGCTGAACCGCGGCGACCGCGACGTGTTGCTGCTGGTGGCCTGGGGCGACCTGTCCTACCAGGAGGTCGCCGACGCCCTGGACGTCCCGATCGGCACCGTGCGGTCCCGGCTCAGCCGGGCCCGCCGCAAGCTGCGCGCCGTGCTGGGCGCGCCTGAGGAGAACACGCATGGATGAGATGAGGCTGGTCGCGGAGTTCCGTGACGAGGTGCCCGCGATCGGGGCGGACGCGGCGCGGGAGGCGCGGCGGCGGCTGCGCGCCGAGGCGGCCGGGCCGTCCCGCCGCAGGGAAACGAGGCCGTGGTTGTGGCGGGGCGTCGCGGTGGCGGGCCTGACGGCGGCGCTCGTCGCGGGCGTCACCGTCGCCCAGAACGTGGGCGGCGGCCACGAGCCGGGCCGTCCGGGCGTGCTGCCCGGCCTGCCGGTCGCGCAGGCGGAGGTCGCGCAGATCGCGCGGCGGGCCCGTACCGCCGCCGAGGCGGGCCCCGACGCGCCGGTGACGCCCGGCACCTGGACCTACGTCAAGGACACGATCCGCGAGAGCGACGGCAAGGTGATCGGCCCCGGCTCCAAGCGCACCACCGTCGAGACCTGGTACACCGCCGACGGCACCCGGCGCGCCCGCGTGGGCGACGACGGCCGGGTCCACGAGCAGAGGCCCGTCCCCGGCGGTCCGATCTCCGACGGCCCCGGCGCGCTGCCCAAGCCCGCCTTCCTGATCGGCGCGCCCGCCGACCCGGCCGGGATGCGCGAGCGCGTCTACGCCGAGGCGGACCGGATCATCGCGATGGGGAGGCGCGGCGAGATCAGGTCGATCACCGGCGTCGACGCGTCCGCGAGCCGCGACCAGGTGGCCTTCCAGCTGGTCGCGCAGGTGCTGCGCGCCCACTACGTGCCGCCCCGGCAGGAGGCGGCGTTGTACGGGACGCTGGCCTACGTGCCGGGCGTGCGGGTGCTGCCGGAGTCGGTGGACGCGCTCGGGCGGCGCGGCCCGGCGTTCTCCCTCACCGACGGGCAGTCGATCCGGCACGAGATCATCTTCGACCGGGCGAGCTACCGGTACCTGGGCGGCCGCCACATCTTCATCCGCGACTACGTGGAGAGGCCGCCCGCGCCCGGGGTGGAGGGGGACCACGATCCCGAGCGCCCGGTGCGGTACGCGAAGGGGGCGGTCGTGGGCTGGACGGCCAAGCCTGTCTCGGGCGTGGTCGCGGGGCCGGGGGAGCGTCCGAAGTGACGGCGGCGGGGGCGTACCTGTGCCCTCTCCGTTAGGACGCCGGTGGGACGGCCGGGGTTCTCGGGGATTTGCGTGAAATCTTCCACATAACCGCAGGTCAAAAAATAGCTTGCCGATCTTGCGGGTGGCCCCGTACGCTCATTGCGAGCATTCAGACGGCGCGGCCGGCGGGATCGTGATCCTGCCGCTGGGCCCCTAGAACCAGAGAGGTGGTGTGCAGTCCGGTGAGCAACAACGTGATGACGAAATCGTGGTCGTCCCTGACTGCCGCGCGCCCTGGTTCCAGGGCGCAGCGTGGCCTCACCATGCCGTCGCCGAGCTGGCAGCCCGGCGGCGCGCCCGCGCGCAGCGGCGGCGCAGAGCAGATCAGTGAGCACGGATGCCTCGGACACGGCCTGCCGGCCGGGCCCGTCCTGCGTCCGCGCGGTCTGCGCGACGAACAGCGATTCCAGGACCAGCAGGGCCTGACCCTCTTCGCCCACCTGGGCGGCGAGGAAATCCAGGCTCCGGCCACGGCAGACGTGTACCTGCCGTCCGTCAAGGGCGGCATGTCGGGTCCGCACCCCTGGAGGCGACCGGTCTAGAACAGCACCGGCAAGCCCCAGGGCCGCGAATCCGACACACGGATTCGCGGCCCTTCTTATTTGCCCGGACAACCCACGACACACCCGTTGAGATCCAACGAGAGGAACAAGGGTGACTGAGATGCAGGGGGCTCTCGCCGTGAGCGAGGAGGACCTCACCCTTCCGTGCCGGACCGACCCGGAGCTGTTCTTCGCCGAGGCGCCCGCCGACGTGGAGCTGGCCAAGGCCCTGTGCCTGGAGTGCCCGCTCATCAAGCAGTGCCTCGCCGGCGCGCTGGAGCGCAAGGAGCCCTGGGGCGTCTGGGGCGGCGAGCTGTTCGTGCGCGGCGAGATCGTCGCGCGCAAGCGGCCGCGTGGCCGTCCGCGCAAGCACCCGCGCCCGGACGAAGTGGCCGTGTGAGACACGGATGACCGCCCTTCCGACCCTCGGCCGTAGGGACCAGGTGTGCACGGCCCCCATCGTGGGGCCGTGCCCCTGGGCCTCCAGGGAGACCACGATGACGTTGCTCGGCCAGGAACCGTCCCTCGACCGAATACCCGACTCCGACCCGGTCGCCCGCCAGGCGGCCCGGGTCCGCGCCCTGCGCCGCGTCCGCCGTGACGCGCGCACGCGCGCGGCCAGGGTCAGCCGCGTGCTGCTGGCCCCGGTCCCCGAACAGCGTTACCCCACCAGGTGAGGCGCGGGCGGGCCCTGACCGGGCCTGCCCGTCCCGCCCCATAAGCAGCCAGCGCCCACCCCGGTAGCAGGCGCCCGCCCGTTCTTTCTTGGATGGTTTGGCGGGTGGCGCGCCTCCCGGACGGGCCGCCGAGGCGCCCCGGCGATCCCCCTCGCCGGGCGCGCACGAAGAACCCCGCGCACCTCATCAGTGCGCGGGGTTCTTTTCTGCCTTCTCAGCCCGTGACCAGCTCGGGGTCGGAGTCGTCCGCCTCGTCGGCGAAGCCCGGGATCCAGCGCAGCGACTCCGCCCGCGCCGGGATCTCGCACTCCAGCTGGCACAACACGCCGGTGCCCGCCGACAACACCCGGTGCACGATCACGTACTCCGGCGGCAGGTTGAGCTGGCGCACCACGTTGGTCGGGCGCAGGTCGGTCACGCGGGCGGCCATGTCGCGCAGCCACTCGCGGTTGAACTTGAAGGTCTCCTCGACGAACGGCTCGGTGATCGGGGCCAGGAACGCCTGGAGGGACCCGGCGTCCACCGCGACGCCCTCGCGGATGAACTCCTCGTCGCGCAGGGCCTGCTCGACGTCGTCGATGTCCTCCAGCGTCCCGATGCGCAGCAGGCGGCCCATCCGGTACTGGAAGTCCTCGGGGATGCGGTCCACCGCGCCGAAGTCCAGCACGCCGAGGCGGCCGTTCGCCAGCAGGCGGAAGTTGCCCGGGTGCGGGTCGCCGTGCAGCAGGCCCGAGCGCTTGGGGCCCGACAGCAGGAAGCGGCAGTACAGCAGGGCGGCGTGGTTACGGGTCTCGGGATCGCCCTCGCTGATGATCTTGGAGAGCGGGGTGCCGTCGATCCACTCGGTGACCAGCACGTCGCCCGCCTGCGCGACGACCTCGGGGATGTAGAAGTCGGGGTCGTCGGCGGGGTAGGCCGCGCGCACCCGGGTCTGGGAGTCGGCCTCGATCGTGTAGTCGAGCTCCTCGACCACCCGCTCCTTCAGTTCGGCCAGCATGGACTTCACGTCCAGGCCCGGCATGAGGACGCCGAACAGCTTGCCGAGCCGCGCGAGCTGGTTGAAGTCGCTGATCAGCGCCTTGCCCGCGCCGGGGTACTGGACCTTGACGGCGACCTTGCGGCCGTCGGCCCAGACGGCCCGGTGCACCTGGCCGATCGACGCCGCCGCCGCGGGCTTGTCGTCGAACTCGGCGAACTGGTCCCGCCAGTCCGCGCCCAGGGCCTCGGCCAGCACCTTGTGCACGGCGCTCGCGGGCAGCGGGGGAGCGGCCTCCTGGAGCTTGGTCAGGGTGGCGCGGTAGGGGCCGGCGATCTCCGGCGGCAGCGCCGCCTCGAAGATCGACAACATCTGGCCGAGCTTCATCGCGCCGCCCTTGAGCTCGCCCAGCACCTTGAACAGCTGCTCGGCGGTGCGCTGCTGAATCTCCATGGCCACGGCCTCGGCGGGCTTGCCGAGGGTTCGTTTCCCGACGCCCAGTGCGGTGCGCCCGGCGAAACCGAGCGGGAGGGACGCCAGCTTTGCGGACCGCGTCACCGCGCGGCGGGGAAGATCGCTCACGCGGACCATTGTCGGTGATGGGGGTCGTTCCCGCCACAACGATCGGGGGAGGGTTACCCCACCCCGTCCGATCGGAACCCGGCCACCTGCGGCGATGGGGTAAGTGTGCGCTTTCTCACCCTGGGGCGATAGGTTGCGGGCCATGTCTCAGCCCCTGCGCGTCGAGCGGCATGCCAACGGCGTCGCCGTCCTGACCCTGAACGACCCGGACCGCCGCAACGCCATGTCGGACGACATGACCGCCGCGTGGAAGGCCACGATCGCGGAGCTGCGCGCCGACGCCGGGCTGCGCTGCGCGGTGGTGACCGGCGCGGGCACCGCCTTCACCTCCGGCGGCAACCTGTCCTGGCTGGCCGACACCAACGCCGTGGCGGTGCCGCCGCTGCGCGACCGGATGCTGGAGTTCTACCGGACCTGGCTCGCGATCCGGGACCTGGAGGTGCCGACGATCGCGGCGGTGAACGGGCACGCGATCGGCGCCGGTCTCGCCCTCGCGCTGGCCTGCGACCTGCGGTACGCGGCGGCCGACGCCAAGCTCGCGGTGCCGTTCACCGCCCTCGGCCTGCACCCGGGCATGGCCACCACCTGGCTGCTGCCGGAGGTCGCCGGGCTGCCGCTGGCCCGCGAGCTGCTGTTCACCGGCCGCGTGCTCACCGGCGTCGAGGCCGAGCGGCACGGCCTGGTCAACGGTGCCGTGGCGCGCGAGCAGGTGCTCGCGGAGGCGCTGGCGACGGCCGAGCGGATCGCCGCGCAGGCCCCGATCGCCACCCGGCTGACCAAGGTGGCGCTGGCCAATGGCGGCCACCGGGACATGGAGTCGGCGCTGCGCTGGGAGTCGCTGGCCCAGCCGGTCACGATGGCCTCCCGCGACATGGTGGAGGGCCTCACGGCGCAGCGCGAGAAGCGCCGCCCGGAGTTCACCGGCGAGTAGCCGTCCCCGCGAACGGCTCCCGCGCCTCCCGCGAACGGTCCTTGCGATCTGGCGGACGGTTCCTGCGCCCCTGTGAACGGTCCCTGCGACCTTGCGGACGGCCCCCGCGACCTGGCAGGTTCCTGCGATCTGGCGGGTGGCCTCCTGCTGCCTGGCGTGGGCGGGCCCCGCCGGTGGCCTCAGATGTGGGCGTGCCTGAGGTTCCCGGAGCGACCGGTCATCTCCACCGGCCCCGGCGCGGCGCCGTGCGCGGCCTGCTTGCGCGCCTTGCGCTTGGACATGCCCGCCATGACCATCGACAGCGCCACCGGCGCGGCCACCTCGACCATTCGCAGGATCGGCTCGGCCGGTATCCCGTACCGCCGGGCCACCTTGCGCGCGGCCGGACGCAGCGCCTTGCTGGCGACCCGTCCGGCCACCGCCCCGGCCACCCCGCCGCCGATGCGCGCGGGCATGGACGCCCGGTCCTGGGCGTCGCCCTGGACCGGCATCCCCTCCAGGACCTGCTGCTCGGCGGCCTGCCGGTTCTTCTTCCGCTTGCTCACGGTGCCCCCCGAATTCGACTGTCACCGTACGTACCCATCCGATTGCGAAAAGAAGCGTCGGCAGCCGTTGTCGGCCTTTGCGGGAAAAGGGTCTGCCCATTTTGTGAAATCCCTTGACCGTTGAGTAAAAACATTGGGGCTGACCTGCAGAAACGGTCATCGCCCCCTGTGGCGGACGCAAATTTTTAGGTACGGTTTCAAGCGTGCCCCCCAACGTAGAGGTCCGCCGCAGCAGCCGTCGCCGGCGGACGGTGTCCGCCTATCGCGACGGGGACAAGGTGGTGGTGATGCTGCCGTCCCGGCTCAGCAAGGCCGAGGAGGAGCAGTGGATCGCGACCCTCCTCGGGCGACTGGAGGAGCGGGAACGTCGCCGCCGCCCCAGCGACGCCGACCTGGAGACGCGCGCCCGGGAGTTGTCGCGCCGCCACCTGGGCGGCCGCGCCGTGCCGTCCAGCGTGCGCTGGGTCGCCAACCAGCGCACCCGCTGGGGCTCGTGCACGCCCGACGACGGCACCATCCGGCTGTCCACCCGGCTGCGCGGCATGCCCGCCTGGGTCGTGGACTACGTGCTGGTGCACGAGCTGGCCCACCTGCTGGTCCCCGGGCACGGCGCCGACTTCTGGGCGCTGGTCGCGCACTACCCCAAGGCCGAGCGCGCCCGCGGCTACCTGGAGGGCGTGGCCGCCGCCGCGAACCTGCCGCTGGACGACAGCGACGACGAGCTGGCCGACGGCCTGCGCCACGGCGTCGCCGGGTGAGCACCGGCGTCCCCGCCCGGCGGCTGTTCGCGGCCGTCCTGTCGGTGATTCCTGGGGCCGCCGCGCCCGCGCCGCCCGGCATCGACGCCGAGGAGTTCCGGCTCGCCCTGCTGGAGGACACCTACGAGGTCGCCGCCGGGCTGGAGCTGGTCACCCCCGCCCTGGTGCTGCACCCGCCGCACCAGCCGGACGCCGAGGCCGTCACCTGGCCGGGCACCCCGGTCGTCCGCGCCGCCACCCCGGCCGCCGCGTTCGCGGGCCTGCACGCGCTGGGCGCGACCGAGGCCGCGCTGCTGGCGGGCGACGCCCCCGACCTGCCCCCGCTCATGATCGGCAAGCTGTTCCGGGCGCTGGGCAGCGCGCCCGCCGCCGCCTGCCAGGCCGTGGGCACCGGCCGTACGGGTCCTGACCAGGGCGCGGGCCTGGTCGCGCTCGCCGCACGCCTGCCGCTGCCGGACTGGCTGGCCGAGGCGCTGACCGGCGTCGATCTGGACACCCCCGACGCCCTGGCCCGGCTGCGCGCCGCCGCACCCCGCCCCGGCCTGATCCCGCAGGGCCCCGGCTGGCACCGCCTGCGCACACCAGACGATCTACGCCTGCTCGACCCGGGCCTGGAAGGCTGGGAAACCACGCGTTATTTACTGCAGTCCCGGCCCA
>NZ_BCRO01000107.1 GCF_001552635.1 Actinomadura hibisca NBRC 15177
TCTGACGCGGCGAAGCTCGCCTTCGACGTCGCTTCACCGCGTCAGTTAGGCACTCGCGCGACGGTCAAGGTCGTTGAGACGAATGGCTTCGGACACTCGGATCCCCGGACCGTCAGGACGCCGTGGCGCGGGCTACCAGGCGTCGCAGCGCGTCGTCGGTCGGTTCCGGGAGCGCGTCCACCGGGAACCAGCGCAGGTCGTCGGACTCGTCGCTGATCGTGTAGCGGGCGTCCGGCGGCGCGATCGCCACGTACTGCACGTCCAGGTGCCACGAGCCGCCGTGGCAGCCCACCCGGTGCCGGTCCAGCGCCACCGGCCCCGGCGACAGCCGCAGGCCGGGGACGCCCGACTCCTCGGTGGCCTCGCGCAGCGCCGCCCCGGCCAGCGTGCGGTCGCCCGCCTCGCAGTGCCCGCCGAGCTGCAACCACGCCTTGACCTTGCCGTGCAGGGTCAGCAGCACCCGCGTCCCGGAAGCGTCCAGGACCAGCGTGCTGGCGGTCAGGTGGCCCGGGACGCACGCGCGCCACATGCCGTCGGGGTGGTCCGCCAGGTGTTCCAGGAACTCCCGGCGGACCCCCTCCTGCTCCTCGTCGGGCGCGGTCCAGGACTCCAGGACCCGCACCGCGTCGGCGTGCAGCGCTCCGGCGTCGGCCGTCATGCGCCGCCGACGCGCGGGTACCGCGAGTTGGCCGGGTGCCGCCGGCGGCGCTCCTGGTCGAGAGGGCGCTGCCAGCACAGCCCGGACCGCTTGACGCGCCGCCGCACCGCCACCGTCGCCGACCCCGGCTCCAGCAGGCAGCCGTTCACCCGGGATCCGCCCGGACGGAACCTCACGGGCGGGGCTCCGGCCCGTCGCCGGGGCCCTGCTCCCCGTCGTCCTTCTTCGGCTCGTCCCCGGCGTCGTCGGCCTTGGCCTCGGGGGCCTCGGTCAGCTTGGAGATGTCCAGGTCGGAGAGCTCGTCGCGGCCGTGCACGAAGCCCTCGGGGTCGTCCAGGTCGTCGGCGGTCGGCAGCAGGTCGGGGTGCTCCCAGATCGCGTCGCGGCCCTGCGACCCGCGCACCTCGGTCAGCGTGCGCCACAGCGCCGCCGCCTCGCGCAGCCGCCGGGGCCGCAGCTCCAGCCCCACCAGCGTGGCGAAGGTCCGCTCGGCCGGGCCGCCGGTGGCGCGCCGGCGGCGCACCGCCTCGGCCAGCTTCACCGAGCCGGGCAGCCGCCCCTCGGCGACCTCGTTGACCACGGTGTCGACCCAGCCCTCGACCAGCGCGAGCACGGTCTCCAGCCGGGCCAGCGCCGCCTTCTGCTGCGGGGTCTCCTCGGGCTGGAGCGACAACTCGCCGCCCAGCGCCTCCTGGAGCGCCTCGGGGTTGGCGAGGTCCAGGCCCTGCACGGCCTGCTCGATGCCCGACAGGTCGACGGTGATGCCGCGCGCGTAGTCCTCGACGGCGCCGAGGATGTGGCTGCGGATCCACGGCACGTGCGCGAACAACCGCTGGTGGGCGGCCTCGCGCAGCGCCAGGTACAGCCGCACCTCGTCCTCGGAGACCTCCAGGCCCTTGCCGAACGCCTCGACGCCGGACGGCAGCAGCGCGCCCACGCCGTCGGGCGCCAGCGGCAGCCCCACGTCGGCCGAGCCGGTCACCTCCAGCGCCAGCGCGCCCAGCGCCTGCCCGGCCTGGCCGCCCACCATCGCGCCGGCCATCTGCTTGACCATGCCGATCAGCGGGCCCGCCATCGCGGCCATCTCGGCGGGGATCTCGCCGCCGCCGAGCGCGCCGCCCATGGACTCCACCATGCGCGCGGCGATCGGGTCGCAGACCTTGGACCACACCGGCAGCGTCTGCTCGATCCACTCCGACCGGCTCCACGCCTGCGGGGTGCGGATGCCGGCCGGGAGGGCGGTGCCCTCGTCCAGCCACAGGTCGGCCAGCCGCAGCGCCTCGGTGACCTGGCGCCGCTCGGCGTCCACGATCGAGGGATCGCCCGACTCGACCACGGTGTGCCGGGCGATGTTCTTGGCCAGATCCCAGTTCAGCGGGCCGTCCCCGCCGCCGCCGGCAGCCTGGCCGCCGATCATGTCGGCGAAGCGGTGCAGCATGTCGGCGAACTGCCCCATGTCGCCGCCCATGGCCTTGAATGGATCCTGGGGCTTGTCGTCGTCTCCGTCGCCTGGACGGTTGAAGCCGAAGGGAGTGTCACTCATCGGTTTGCCCCTGGGATGCATGATGGGCTCATATCCGCAACGTTAGCCGGTCCCGGCGAGGTCGCGTACACAAGGAAGGGGGCACCCCCGTGGCAACGGGCAAGGTTCGCCCTCGGCGTAGCAAGGGCCCGGTCGTCGCCGTCACCGGCGCGGCCACGGGTGCGGGGCGGCTGCTGGCCGCCCGGCTCGCCGAGCGAGAGGACATCCGCAAGGTCGTCGCGATCGACGGCCACCGCGGCGACGTTCCGGGGGTCACCTGGCGCGTCGTGGACATCCGCGATCCGCTGCTGTCCAACCGGCTGTCGGACGTCGACGTGATCGTGCACCTGGACCTGGAGCGCTCCCCGTCGGTCGACCCCCGCGAGCGCCGCACCCACAACGTGCGCGGCGCGCAGACGGTGGTGACCGCCGCGGCCGCCGCCCGGGTGCGCCGCGCCGTCCTGGTCACCAGCGCCATGGTCTACGGCGCCGGGCCCGACAACCCCGTCCCGCTGAACGAGGACGCGCCGCTGCTGGCCGAGGCCGACCAGTCCATCGCCGGGGACTTCCTGGAGATCGAGGACCTGGCCGCCGGCGCCCCGGCGGTGCACCCGGGCCTGGAGGTCACCGTGGTGCGCCCGGCCGCGCTGGTGGGGCCGGGGATCGACACCGTGATCACCCGGCACTTCGAGGCGCCCCGGCTGCTGTCGGTGAAGGGCTCCACGCCCGGCTGGCAGTTCTGCCACGTCGAGGACCTGGCCTCGGCCCTGGAGGTCGTGGTGGCCGAGGGCCTCGCCGGACCGATCGGAGTGGGCTGCGACGGCTGGCTCGGGGCCGAGGAGGTCAACGAGATCACCGGCAAGCGCGGCTTCGAGCTGCCCGCCGCGCTGACGTTCGGGATGGCCCAGCGGCTGCACCGGCTCGGCGTCACCCCGGCCCCCGCCAGCGACCTGCACTACGTGGCCTACCCGTGGGTGGTGGACGCCGCCCGGCTGCGCGAGGCGGGCTGGAAGCCGGTCTACGACAACGCCACCGCGCTGCGCGTCCTGATGGAGGAGGTCGCGGGGCGGCACGCGGTCGTGGGTCGGCGGGTCGGCGGCAAGGAGGCGACGATGGCCACCGCCGCGGGCGCGACCGTCGCGGCGATCGGCGCGGCGGCCGCCATCCGGCGGGCCCGCAAGCGCCGTCGATGAACTGCTCATACAACGGGAACGGCCGCGGGATCACGATGGATCCCGCGGCCGTCGCCGTCGTGCCCGGTTTCACCCGGGGCTGAACCGGGTCACCCCGCGGGCGGGGTGGGGCCCGGCGAGCCGGACGGGCCGGGCGTCGGGGCGCCCGTCGGCTGGGGGGCCGGGGCCGTCCCCTGCTTGGCCGCCGCGTCCCGGGCCGAGGACAGCGCCTGCCTGGCCTGCTCGATCTTCTTCCACGCCGCGCCCATGGCGGTGTAGTCGTTCTTGGCCTGGGCGGCCTTGAACTCGTCGATCGCCGCCTGGAGGTCGTTGATCGCCCGCTGGAGCTCCGGCGTCAGCGCCCCGCCGCCCGTCGTCGGCTGGCCGCCCTTGTCCGGCGGCTTGGTGCCCGTCGGGGCGCCCTCGAAGAGCGGGGTCAGCGCCTCCTGGAGGTTGCGGCCGTAGGCGACCTTGTCGTCCCACTTGGCCAGCACGTAGCGCAGGATCGGGTACGGGGCCTGGTTGGCCTCCGAGCTCTGCGCGTACACCGGCTCGACGTACAGCAGGCCGCCGCCGAACGGCAGCGTCAGCAGGTTGCCCAGCCGGGTCTCGGTGCCGGTGTTGCGCAGGCTGAACAGCTGCGCCTTGATCGCGTCGTTGGACTCGAAGTCCTGCTGCACCTGCGCCGGGCCGCGCGGCTGCTGCAGGTCGGCCTGGTCCTTGGTCGGCATCTCCAGCAGCCGCAGCCGGCCGTAGCCCTCGCCCGCGGTGGAGTCCACGGCCAGGAACGCGGCCAGGTTGGGCCGGTCCTTGGGCGTGAACACCGAGGTCAGCGAGAACTTGGGCGTGCTCTCGCCGGGCATCTGGAGGCTCAGGTAGTACGGCGGCTGGGTCTTGCCCTTGCTGGTCGGGTCGGGCGCGACCTCCCAGAAGCCCTCGGCGCTGTAGAACGGCGCGGCGTCGGTCACGTGGTACTTGGCCAGGATCATGCGCTGGACCTTGAACAGGTCCTCGGGGTAGCGCAGGTGCTCGGCCAGCTGCGGCGGGATCTGCGCCTTGGGCTTGACGGTGCCCTTGAAGACCTTGCTCCAGGTCTTGGCGACCGGGTCCTGCTCGTCCCACAGGTACAGGTTCACCGAGCCGTCGTAGGCGTCCACGGTCGCCTTGACGGAGTTGCGCATGTAGTTGATGTGGTCGTTGGCCTGCTGCGCCACCGCCGAGCGGGTCTCGGTGATGGTGTCGCGGGTGGCGTTGCCGAGGCTGGTCTGCTGGGCGTAGGGGTAGCCGTTGGAGGTGGTGTAGCCGTCCACCACCCACAGGACGCGGCCGTTGACCACGGTGGGGTAGGGGTTGCCGTCCAGGGTCAGCCACGGGGCCGCGCGCTTGACCATCTCGCGCGGCGTGCGGTTGTAGAGGATCTTGGCGTCGGGGTTGATCGCGCCCGACAGCAGGATGTTCTTGTCCTGGAACTTGGCGGCGAACAGCAGCCGGTTGAAGAAGGAGTCCACCTTGACGCCGCCGGAGCCCGCGTAGGTGGTGTTGCGCTGGCCGCCCTGCACGCTCGGGTCGGGGTAGTTCAGCTCCTGCTGGCCCCTGCCGCCGACGATCGAGTACGACGAGGAGCGCTCGCCGAAGTAGATCTCCGGCCGGGACAGCTCGGGCTTGCCCGTGGCGGGCATGTCCTTCTGCACGAACGCCGGGGTGCCGTTGCTCTCCACCCGGTCACCGGCCGCGCGCACCAGGCCGTAGCCGTGGGTGTAGAGCAGCCGGTCCTTCACCCAGCCCGCCTGGCCCGCCGGGGCGCCCGACAGCTCCCGGACCGCGACGACCGAGTCCTCGGTCTTGCCGTCGATCTGGTAGCGGTCGACGTCCAGCGCGTCGGGGAACTTGTAGAACTGGCGGATCTGCTGGAGTTGCTGGAACGCCGGGCCGACCACGTTGGGGTCGAGCAGGCGCACGCCCGACAGCTTGCCCGCTTCCTGGCGCAGCTTGGTCTTGTCGATCTCGGGCTTGGTGCCGTACGGCTCGGCCTTCACGCCCTCCACGCCGTAGGCGCGGCGGGTGAAGTCGATGTTGCGCTTGATGAACTGCTGCTCCTTGGCCAGCTCGTCCGGCTTCACCTGGAACTGCTGGATCAGCAGCGGGTACACCCCGCCGACCAGGATCGCCGACAGCACCAGCAGCGTGAAGCCGACGCCGGGCAGCATCATGCCGCGCCGCACGATGTTGCCGAAGAACATCGCCGCGCAGATCAGCGCGATGACCGCCAGGATCGTCTTGGCGGGCAGCAGCGCGTTCACGTCGGTGTAGGCGGCGCCGGTGACGACGCCGCGCTCGGAGTGCACCAGGCCGTACCGGTCGAACCAGTACGCGAACGCCTTCAGCAGCACGAACAGCCCCACCAGCACCGACAGGTGCGCCCGCGCGGGCGGGCTCGCCTTGTCGCCGGGGCCCTGCACGCGCAGGCCGCCGTAGACGTAGTGGACCATCACCGCCGCGAGGATCGACAGGATCACCGTGGCGAACACCACGCCCAGCACCAGCCGCAGGAACGGGTAGGTGAAGACGTAGAACGACACGTCCTTGCCGAACTGGGGGTCGTTCACGCCGAACGGCGTGCGGTTCAGGAACGCCAGCCACACCCGCCACTGCCCGGCCACCGAGGAGCCGGTCAGCAGCGCCAGCAGGCCCAGCGAGCCGATCATGATGAGCTTGCGCCGCGGGTCGATCAGGGTGCGGTAGCGCTCCAGGCCCCGCTGCTCGATCGACAGCGGCCGGTAGGCCGGGCGCAGCTTGTAGGCGATCACCAGGTTGGCGCCGACGACCAGCGCCATCAGCGCGCCGGCCCCGACGAACAGCACCGTCTTGGCCCACAGCTCGGTCGTGTAGACCGAGGAGAAGCCGACCGAGCGGTACCACAACACGTTGGTCCAGATCGCGGTGAACACCATGAAGGCGATCAGCAGCACGGCCAGGGTCACCAGGACCGGCAGCACCAGTCTGGTCCGGCCGGTTCCGAGCCGGCGCCCGAATCCGGGAGTCCGGAAGGTCAAGAGGCCCCTCCGTTCAGGGTCGCGCACCACCGGCGCGCCGCCGGTGCTGTGTATGCAACTTACCGACTTGCGCGGGGGTTCCCGCATTTCCCCGCTCCGATTGGGGGAAAGATGGCCCCGTGAGTCTTCTCGAAGAAGTCGTGCTGGACCTTGAACGCCACTCCGCCCAGGAGGGCTGGGACGCCCCGCCGAAGTTGTACGCCCTGGTGAGCAGCGCCGAGTTGCGCAGCTCCGAGCCGGAGCTGGCGCAGCAGCTGGAGCTGCCCGCCGAGACCGACACCCTGGCCGCCCTGGAGCAGCCGCCGCTGCCGGCGGAGGCGTCGGTGGAGGACACCCTCGCCGCGATCGCCTGGCCCGACGCGGTCACCGGCTGCGCGCTGGTGCTGGAGCGGGTCGTGCTGCCGCCGGAGGTGGAGGAGGAGATCCCCGAGGACGCCGGCGAGGCCGCCCGCTGGGCCGCCGAGCACCCCAAGCGCGAGGACGTGCGCATGGTCGTCGGCGTGCTGCGCGACGGCACCCGCCACTCGGCGCTGCGGCTGCGCCGCCACGACACCGACGACGAGGTGCTGGTCGGCCCGGACCTGGTGCCGGTGCTGGCCGACGTGCTCGCCGCGACCCTGGAGCCGGACGAACCGGCCGTTCCGCACCAACCGGAACCGGCCGCCGAGGGGTAGCCTGCGGGGCGTGAGCGACGACGTCATCAAGCTGATCGGCATCCGCGACGCCCCGCTGTCGGTGGACGAGGTCTTCGGCGCGGTCGGTGACCCGGGCGCGGGCGGCACCACGCTGTTCGTGGGCACCGTCCGCGATTCCGACCACGCGCGCGCGGTCCGGGCCCTGTCCTACAGCGCGCATCCGACCGTCGAGGCCGAGCTGCGCAAGGTGATGGAGAAGGTCGCCGCCGACTTCCCGGTGCGGGCGCTGGCGGCGGTGCACCGGGTCGGCGACCTGGAGATCGGCGACCTGGCGGTGGTGGTGGCGGCGTCCTGCCCGCACCGGGGCGAGGCGTTCGAGGCGTGCCGCCGGCTGATCGACGACCTCAAGGCGCAGGTGCCGATCTGGAAGCACCAGCTGTTCGCCGACGGGGACGAGGAGTGGGTCGGGGCCTGCTGAAGGGTCCGTTCCGCATAGAGTTTCCGGCATGTCTCGTCGCGCCGTCACGCTCACCGTCGCGAGCGTGCTCGTCCTCGTGCTCGCCCTCGCAGGTTCGCTCATGCCCGTGCCGTACGTCGTGCTGATGCCGGGGCCGACGAGCAACACGCTGGGCAGCAACGACAAGGGCGAGCCGCTCATCAAGATCGACGGGCGGCCCACCTACCCCGACCAGGGGCACCTCAACTTCACCACCGTCACCTACCGGGGCGGGCCGGGCGGCCGGATCGACCTGATCACGGCGCTGCGCGGCTGGCTGGAGAGCGAGGTGGCCGTGGTGCCCGAGGAGACGGTCTTCCCCAAGAACGAGTCGCCCGAGCAGGTGGACCAGGAGAACACCCGCCAGATGCGCGACTCGCAGGAGAGCGCCGAGGCCGCCGCCCTGAACGAGCTGAAGATCCCGATCAGCACCCAGGTGCTGGTGGACAGCGTCCAGAAGGGCAAGCCCGCCGACGGGAAGATCAGGCCCGGCGACGAGGTGCTGGCGGTGGACGGCACCAAGACCGGGACCGTCTCCCAGGTGACCGAGCTGGTGGCCAAGCGCAAGCCGGGCGACCGGGTGACGGTGACGGTGCGGCGCGACGGCAAGGAAGAGAAGATCGATCTGACCACCGCGGCCATCCCCGACGACAAGGGCGGCCAGCGGCCGATGGTCGGCATCGTGCTGGGCGACCGCTACAAGTTCCCCTTCAAGATCGACATCAGCGTCGGCGACATCGGCGGCCCCAGCGCGGGCCTGATGTTCTCGCTGGCCATCGTGGACAAGCTGACCCCCGGCGCCCTGACCGGCGGCAAGTTCATCGCCGGGACCGGCACCATCACCCCCGAGGGCAGGGTCGGCCCGATCGGCGGCATCCAGCAGAAGTTGATCGCCGCGCGCCGGGCCGGGGCGACGGTCTTCCTGACCCCCAAGGACAACTGCGCCGACGCGATGTCCGCCAGGCCCGACGGCCTGCGCCTGGTCCGCGCCGACACCCTGCACGGCGCGGTGGAGTCCATCAACGCGCTCAACGGCGCGAAGGGCACGATCCCGTCCTGCGAGGGCTCCTGACGGAACCGATTTGGCCTTCCCGCGAGGATGCCCTAGAGTTAAGACATCGCCGCGGGGTGGAGCAGTTCGGTAGCTCGCTGGGCTCATAACCCAGAGGTCGTAGGTTCAAATCCTGCCCCCGCTACCAGGTCGAAAGGCCCGGAGGATCTTCCTCCGGGCCTTTCGCGTTCCCCGGGTCGGACAGGTCTTCGCCTTACGCCGCCGGAACGATCCCCGTTGCGGGGAGGGTGTGCCAGCCCCTCGTGAAGGGGGAGGCGATCCGTTTGGCCGTCGTCCGGTCCACGCCTGCGTGCGGGTGGGCTCGGTAGAGCTCCTCCAGGGCGATGCGGGCCTGCAGTTTCGCCAGGTGGGAGCCTATGCAGAAGTGCGGGCCCGTCGCGAAGCCCAGGTGGCGCGGGATGTCGCGGGTGATGTCGAGGTGGTCGGCGGTGGGGCCGAACTCGCGCTCGTCGCGGTTGGCCGCGCCGTAGAGCATCATCACCTTCTCGCCCGCCGGGATCTCCACGCCGTGCAGGACGACCGGGCGGGTGGTCGTGCGGCCCAGCGCCTGCGCCGAGCCCTCCAGGCGCAGGAACTCCATGAGGGCGTTCGGGATGAGCGACGGGTCGGCGGCCAGGCGCTCGCGCTGGTCGTGGTGATCGTCCAGCAGCATGACGCCGTGCGAGATCAGGTTGCCGGTCGTGTCGTTGCCGCCCGCCACCATCACGAACGCGAAGCCGAGGATGTCCCAGTCGGTCAGGCGCTCGCCGGCCACCTCGGCGGCGGTCAGCGCGCTGATCAGGTCGTCGCCGGGGTCGGCGCGGCGGGTTTTGATCAGGTCGCCGAAGTAGCCGAACATCTCGGCCACCGCCCCCGCCGCGCCGCCCGAGGTGATCGAGGCGAGGTCGAAGCCGTCGTCCTGCAACGTGGTGAGGGCCCGCACCCACGGGTCGAAGCGGGCGCGGTCGGCCTCGGGGACGCCCAGCAGGTGCGCCAGCGCGAAGGTGGGCAGCGGCGAGGAGAAGTCGCGGTGCAGGTCCACCGGTTCGTTGTCGGCCGCCTTGCGCTCCATCAGGGCGATGCGGCCCCGGACGAACTCGCGCAGCATGCCTTCGAGCGCGGCGATGCGACGCGGGGTGAAGCCGTGGCTGATCAGGCGGCGCAGCGCTGTGTGCCGAGGTGGGTCCAGCATCACCATCGTGGGCGCGAGGCCCAGCGTGCCGATCTCGTCGGGGTAGAAGGTCAGCCCCTGCGCGGACGAGAAGGTCGCGGTGTCGCGGACCGCCGTCCACACGTCGTCGAAGCGGGACAGCGCCCAGAACGGGGGCTGGTCGTGGCGGTGCACGGGTTCCTCGTCGCGCAGCCACCGGTAGGCGGGATAGGGGTCGGCCTGGAAACGCGGGTCGAGCGGCTCGTACATGTAACGGCCTCCGTTAGTAACGCCCCCTGTTAGTATCACCGCCGTGCCGAGAGACGCAAGGGCGACCCGGGAGGCGCTGCTGCGCGCCGGGGCCCGGCTGTTCGCCGCCGAGGGCGTGGACGCCGCCCGCACCCGCGACATCGTCGCGCTCGCCGGGCAGGCCAACGACTCGGCGGTCACCTACCACTTCGGCTCCCGGCAGGGCCTGCTCGCGGCGATCCTGCGGGCCGGGGTGGACCGGATGGAACCCGCCCGCGCGGCCGCCCTGCCCGGCCTCGACGCCGGGGACCTGCGGGGCGTGGTGGCGGCGGTCGTCGAGCCGATCGCAGCCGAGCTGCGTACCGAGGAGGGGCGCGACTTCCTGTGCGTGGTCGTGCAGGTCGCCGGACGCTCGGGTGTCCGCAGGGGCGAGCTGCCGCCGCTGATCGTGGACACCGCGATCGCCCGCCAGCTCGGCCTGCTGGAGGAGGCGTGCCGGACGTTCCTGCCCGAGCGGGCGGCGCGGGAGCGCATCGCGACGTTCATCGCCTTCCTGACCGCGGCTCTGGCCGACCGCGCCCGGTCCGCGTCCGCCCTGGTCGACCATGACGACTACGTCGCCGATCTGGTCGAGATGCTCACCGCCGCCCTGCGCGCGCCCCACCCGGCGCGCCTGCCCCGGTAACCGATTTTGCTTTTGGGCTCCGACCGCATACAGTTGAGACATCGCCGCGGGGTGGAGCAGTTCGGTAGCTCGCTGGGCTCATAACCCAGAGGTCGCAGGTTCAAATCCTGTCCCCGCTACCAAGGTGAGAGGCCCGGAGGATCTTCCTCCGGGCCTTTCGCGTTCCCGGGGCTGGATACCCTGGTCGGGTGCGTAATGCGATCTCCCTGGTGCTGGACGTGTGCGGTGTTCTGATCTTCGTGGCGATCGGCCGGGCCTCGCACGCCGAGCCCGGCGACCTCGCCGGGATCGCCCAGACGGCCTGGCCCTTCCTGGTCGGGCTCGCCGCCGGATGGACCGTGACGCGGGCCTGGCGCGGGCGCGCCGACGCCCTGGTGCCCGCGGGCGTCGGGATCTGGGCGTCCACCGTGGTGCTCGGGATGGCGCTGCGGGTGATCTCGGGTCAGGGGACGGCCGTCGCGTTCGTCATCGTGACGTTCCTGTTCCTGGCGCTGATGTTGCTGGGGTGGCGGCTGGTGGCCTGGGCGGTCACCGCGCGGCGGCGGCCACATCGGGCGAGCCACTGACCGTCAGGCGCCCAGCGCCTTCAACATCAGCCCTCAGCGCCTTCATCAACCGTCAGGCGCCCAGCGTCTTCATCATGATCGGCCAGGCTCGGTGCATCTCGCGCTGCCAGTAGATCCAGCTGTGGGTGCCCACCGGGTACAGGCTCGTGGTCACCGGGATGCGGAGTTGCTGGAGCCGCTTCAGGAACGGCTTCAGCGTGTAGTAGCAGAACTCCTCGGCCGGGTCGACGGCCTGCGCGTCCCGCCGGTCCAGCGGGCCCTTGGCGCCCTTCTTCGCGCACGCCAGGTACAGCTTGGTGCCGCGCAGCCGCGACGCCTGGGTCAACGGGTCGTGCGCGCGCCACACGCCGCTCTGGAAGATCGGGTGGCCCCACATGGCGTTCTTGTCGGTGAACGGGCCGAGCCCGCTCAGCCCCGTCTGGAGCACGTCCGGCACGCCCGGCGACAGCGTGGAGCAGAACCCGCTGAACGAGCCCGCGAAGCGGAACATCCCCGGGTGCCTGGCGGCGTAGATCAGCGCGCCGTACCCGCCCGAGGACTGGCCGAAGACCGCGCGCTTGCTCCCGGCCCGGTATTTGGCCTCCAGCAGCTTGCGCAGCTCGGTCAGGTGGAAGGTCTCCCACGCGGGGGAGCCGCCCCGGCCGTAGTTCCACCAGTCGGTGTAGCCACCGGCGAAGCCGCCCTCGGGCATGACGACGATGACCTGGTGGCGGGCGGCCAGCTTGGCGATGTCGGTCTTCTTCGACCAGGCGTCGTAGCGGTCGTTGCCGCCGTGCAGCGCCCACACCACCGGCCAGGTCCGGCGCGCGTTGCGCTTCCAGCCGCTGGGCAGCAGCAGCCGCACCTTCAGGTTCCGGCGCATCGCCTTGGAGGCCACGGTGAGGTCCAGCGTGCGGCTGTTGAGCCACTTCTCGCCCGTCACGGTCGCGCCGACCGCGCCCTTGGGGGCGGCGAGCGCGCCGTCGCTCAGCAGGCCGCCGCCGAGCACGGCCGCGCCGGTGGACAGCACAGCGGTTCGGCAGAAGGCACGCCGGTTCTCCATGCGGGTCCTCGTTCCTGGTCGCACAGCGGGGGTGGGAACCGGGCGCGACGAAGCGGCGGGCCGGTGGCGAGACCGTACAACGGGGTCACATGCGTCGCGAAGCCCTCGAAGTGCGCAATTTTCCCAGACGTCTTGTAACGGAGGTCACAAACGTCGGGAAGGCGGTGATCGGGCGCCGGTTGACGGAAGTGTCGCGTCGCTGGTGAAGTTACCCCTCAGTCACGTGTGTGACGGTGAGCACGCCGAAGGGGAACACTGGGATGGCAACTGCGCTGCGGAACTGGCTGGACAAGCCGCACGTCGGACGCGGCGTCCACTTGGCCGCCGACGACGGGAGCTGGGAGTTCCGCGACTACGGCGACCTCGCCTCGGCCGCCCGGCGCACCGCCGCCGCGCTGATCGAGGAGGGCGTGCGCCCCGGCGACGTGGTCTGCCTGGTGCTGCCCACCGACTTCACCTGCATCGAGACCTACTTCGCGGTGTGGGCCGCCGGCGCCACCGCCTGCCTGATCACCCCGCCGCTGTTCCAGGACGGCGACGACTACGTCGCCCACGTCGCGGCCATCATGCGCCAGGCCAAGCCCGTCCTGACCATCGCCTCCACCGAGCTGTCGGAGTACGCCGGGCGCGCCATGGAGCAGGCCGGGCTGCCCGGCTCCCCGTGGCTGCCCCGCCAGGCCGCGCACGAGGCCGCGGTGCAGGAGGCCGGGGAGCTGGCGATCCTCCAGTTCACCTCCGGCTCCAGCGGCGCGCCGCGCGGCGTCATGGTCTCCTGGGAGAACCTGGAGGCCAACTGCGAGCTGATCGCCCGCACCGCCGGCTACGAGGACGGGGACACCGTCGCCTCCTGGTTGCCGCTGTACCACGACATGGGCCTGATCGGCGCGTTCCTGACCCCGATCGCCCGGCAGGGGCACCTGCGGCTGATGCGGCCCGACCACTTCATCCGCGACCCCGCACGCTGGATCCGCTGCTTCGCCGACGCCCAGCACACCGCCGCGCCGCCGTTCGCCTACGCCTACGTCGCGCGCCGCGTGAAGCCCGAGCAGCTGGAGGGGCTGGACCTGTCGGGCTGGAAGATGGCGCTGATCGGGGCCGAGCCGATCGACCCGCACTCGCTGGAGGTGTTCGCGCAGCTCCTGGAGCCGTTCGGGTTCTCGCGCACGGTCTTCAAGCCCGCCTACGGCATGGCCGAGACGACGCTGCTGGTGACGATGGACCACGAGCACCGCGACCCGCTCGCGATCCGTCCCGACAACGAGTCGCTGGCGTTCGGCGAGCCGGTGCGAGTGCTGGATCAGCACACCCTCGGCCCGGACTCGCTGGGCGCGAAGGCGGGCTGGGTCGTTGGTTGCGGGACGCCGGAGGAGGACGTCCCGGTCACGATCGTGGACGACGAGGGCAACGAGCTGGAGCCGGGGCGGCTGGGCGAGATCGTCGTCGGCGGGCCGTCGGCCTGCCTCGGCTACTACGCGGGGGCTGAGGGCAAGTCCACCCGCTTCATCGACGGCCGGGTGCACACGGGTGACGCGGGCTTCTTCCACGAGGGCCAGCTGTTCGTGCTGGGCCGGATGGGCGACAGCATCAAGGTGCGCGGTCGGTCGGTCTACGTGGAGGACCTGGAGTCCAAGCTCGCCGAGGTGACGAAGCTGGGCAAGGGCCGCATCGTGGTGACCGCCGTCCCGGGGGCGGGGACCAAGGGGCTGGCGCTGTTCGCCGAGACGAACGACGCGCCGTGGGAGGCGGACGTTCGTGAGCTGCTGCGTCGGCGCGTTGGTGAGGACGTGGAGGTGACGGTCGTGATCGGGTCGGGTCTGATCCACCGGACGTCGAGTGGCAAGCCGCGTCGCCGGTACATGTGGGAGCAGTTGCAGGCGGGGCGTTTGGCGGGGGCGCGTGTTCTCGGGTGAGGTGGGCGTTCCGCTGTGCTGACGGCGACCGTTCCGCCGTGCTGACGGGCGGCGGTCCTGGTGGTGGACCATGAGGTCAACCACAGGGCCGCCGTTTTGTCAGCGCTCGCGTTGATAATCCGCTCAATAATGGACAACATGGCGGTGACTTACCGAGAGGTCAACGATGCCCCCCGTTGCACGGACGCTCCAGCGTCTCGGCGCCCGCCTCGGCGCCACCGCCCAGAACGCCCTTGAGGTCGCCCGCTTCGGCGGTCTCGACACCGACGAGGACGCCTCCCCCTGCGAGGTCGTGACCGAGCAGCGCGTCTACCGGCTGCGCCATTACTTCCCGGAGCCGGAAGGGGCGGGGGAGCGGGACGAGCGGCCGGTGATGTTGCTGGTGCCGCCCTTGATGATCACTTCTGAGGTGTACGACATCTCCACGCGGGTCAGCGCGGTGGGGGAGTTGCACCGGCTGGGCGTCGACCCGTGGGTCATCGACTTCGGCGCGCCCGAGCGGGAGCCGGGCGGGCTGGAACGCACCGTCACCGACCACGTTCTGGCCGTCAGCGACGCCGTCGACCGCGTCCGCGAGCACACCGGCCGGGACGTGCACCTGGCGGGCTACTCGCAGGGCGGCATGTTCGTCTACCAGGCCGCCGCCTACCGGCGCAGCAAGGGCATCGCGTCGCTGGTGACGTTCGGCAGCCCGGCCGACACCAGCGTGGGCCTGCCGTTCGGGCTGCCCTCGTGGCTGGCCGCCGAGGGGGCCGAGCGCATCCCGGACGCGCTGCTGGCGAGCTTCGCGGTGCCGGGATGGGTGACGCGCACCGGATTCCAGCTGCTGAGCCCGGTCAAGTCTGTGCGCAGCCGCATCGACTTCATCCTCCAGCTGCACGACCGCGAACGGCTCGCGCCGCGCGAACGGCAGCGGCGTTTCCTGGAGCGCGAGGGCTGGGTGTCGTGGCCCGGCCCGGCGCTGGCGGAGTTCATCCGCCAGTTCATCCAGCACAACCGGATGCTGACCGGTGGCTTCGTCATCGGCGACCGGCTCGTCACGCTGGCCGACATCTCCTGCCCGGTGCTGACGTTCGTCGGTGAGGTGGACGAGATCGCGGCACCGCCGATGGTGCGCGGCATCCGCAAGGCCGCGCCGCGCGCGCAGATCTACGAGGCGTCGCTGCGCGCCGGGCACTTCGGCCTGGTCGTGGGCAGCGCCGCGATGGCGCAGACCTGGCCCGTCGTCGCCGCCTGGACGCGGTGGCGCGCCGGGGAGGGCGAGCTGCCGGAGATCGTCGTGCCGGTCACCGGGAACGCGGAGGCCGCCGCGCCCGCGCTGCCCGGCGGCAGCGCCGGGTACGGGCTGCAACTGGCGGCCGGGATCGGCACCAGCGCCGTGCGGTCGGCGGCCGGGACGGCGGTGCGGGTGGTGCGCGGCACCCGCCAGCTCGCCGGGGAAGCCACCCAGAACCTGCCGCGCCTCGCCCGGCTGGAACGCATCCAGTCCAACACGCGCATGTCGCTGGGACTGCTGCTGGACGAGCAGGCCCGGCGTGCGCCCGGCGCCGTCTTCTTCCTGTACCAGGGGCGCGCCCACACCCAGGACGCCGCCAAGCGGCGCATCGACGCGGTGGTGCGCGGCCTGGTGCACATCGGGGTGCGGCAGGGCGACGCGGTCGGCGTGCTGATGGAGACCCGGCCGACCGCGTTGGCGCTGCTCGCGGCGCTCAGTCGGCTCGGTGCCGTCGCGGTGCTGCTGCGGCCCGACGGCGACCCCGAGCGCGAGGCGCGGCTGACGCAGGTCGGGCGGATCATCGCCGACCCCGAGAACGCCCCACTCGCCGCCCGTCTGGCGGGCGCGCAGACGTACGTGCTGGGCGGCAGCGGCGGCCGGGAGCGCGACCTTGGCCTGCCGGTGACCGACATGGAGCAGATCGACCCGGACGAGGTCGAGCTGCCGGGCTGGTACCGGCCCAACCCGGGGCGGGCCGGGGACGTGGCGTTCGTGCTGTTCACCGGGGATGGCGAGCACCTGCGGGCCAGCCGGATCACCAACCGGCGGTGGGCGCTGTCGGCGTTCGGCACGGCGTCGTCGGCGTCGTTGTCGCCGGCCGACACCGTCTTCAGCATCACGCCGATCCAGCACCCGTCGGCGCTGCTGATGAGCCTGGGCGGCGCGGTGGCGAGCGGGGCGCGGCTCGCGCTGGCGAGTGCCTACGACCCCGAGACGTTCTGGGACGAGGCGCGCCGCTATGGCGTGACGGTTGCCTCCTACACGTGGTCGCTGCTGCGCGACCTGGTGAACGCGCCGCCGCACCCGGGCGAGCGGCACCACGCGGTGCGGCTGTTCATCGGGTCGGGGATGCCGCGCGGGTTGTGGCGTCGGGTGGAGGAGCGCTTCACGCCCGCGCGGGTGCTGGAGTTCTACGCGTCCACGGCCGGTGAGGCGATCCTGGTCAATTTGAGTGGCAAGAAGCCGGGCTCGCTGGGACGTCCGCTGCCGGGCAGCGCGGAGGTCCGGCTGGCGCGCTACGACCTGGAGAACGAGCGGCTGGTGCTGGGCGAGGACGGGTTCGCGGTGGAGTGCGAGCCTGATGAGATCGGGATGTTGCTGTCGCGGGTGCGCCCAGCGGCGATCCTGTCGGCGGCCCGTCCGGTGCGCGGGGTGTTCGCGCCCGAGGACGCCTGGACGATCACCGGCGACCTGTTCCGGCGCGACGCGGACGGCGACTACTGGCTGGTGGGCCGGGACGCCGAACTGATCCGGACGGACGAGGGCATCGTGCCGCCGGGACCGGTGCGGGACGCGCTGGGGGACTTGCCGTACATCGACGCGGTGGCGGTGTACGGGATCGAGGTGGACGGACGAGAGCTCGCGGCGGCGGCGGTGAGCCTGCGGGGCTCGGAGGAACTGAAGCCGGTGGACCTGTCGGAGGCGCTGCTACGAGTGGAACCGGAGCTGCGTCCGGCGCTGGTGCGGGTGGTGGAGGAGATCCCGCTGACGGCGGGGCACCGGCTGCATACTGCGCCGCTGCGTGCGGAGGGGGTGCCGAAGGCGGGGGAGGGGGCTTCTTACTATCGGGATAAGGCGGGGGCTTACCGGCCGCTGACGGAGTCGGCGCGGCGGAGGTTGTTGCGGGTGGGGGCGGCGCGGGCTGCGGGGGGTTAGGGGCTTTGCTGGGCTGAGCTTGTGCTTTGGAAAAAGGAGCTTCGCCTGTGCTTTCTTGGGTGGGGGCTCTGCCCTCAGACCCCTTGGGGTTGGGGTTGTTGGTTGGGTGGGGAAACCCGCGCGGGGTGAGGTTGGTGGGCGCTGTCCCTAACCCCGCGCGGGCTGGGGTTGTTGGTCGGGTGCGGGGCGCGGGGTTGGGGTGGTTGGTCTGGTGTAGACCCCCACTGATTGAGTCGGTGCAGCGTCCTCGGGGAAAGCGGCTGTG
>NZ_BCRO01000108.1 GCF_001552635.1 Actinomadura hibisca NBRC 15177
TCTGCAGGGACCCACCCAACCCCAGCCCCGCGCCCTACACCCGACCAGCAACCCCAGCCCGCGCGGGGTTGATCCAGGTGCCCACCAACCCCAGCCCGTGCGGGTTTTCTTCACTCGACCACCTACCCCAGCCCCGCGCCCCGCACCCGACCAACAACCCCGACCCGTGCGGGTTTTCCGCACCCGGCCAGCAACTCCAGCCCGCGCGGTTGATGCCCCCGTCCCCGGTGGCTGAGGTCGAGCGCTGCTGGGTTACAGGAGCACGTAGACGCACTTCCCGCCGCCGTCGGCGGCTTTCCAGCCGACTTGTCTGGTCAAGGTTTGCAGGATCGCCAGGCCCCTGCCGGACTCGGCCGTCAGGTCGAACTCTTTGAACTGCGGCAGCACGGGGGAGTTGTCGGCCACTTCCAGGACGGGGCCGGCCTCGGTCTTGTAGAGCCGCACCACGGCTTTGTCGCACGTCGTGTGCTTGGCGACGTTGCTCAGGAGTTCCGAGAGGGCGAGGCGGGCCACGTAGGAGTCGATGTCCCACTCGGTGAAGACGTCCGCGACCCAGGCGCGAGCGGAGTGAAGGCGGGCGGCGTCGGTTTCGATCACCAGCGAGAACATGTCGATCCCCTCGGGTAGTCGGTTTCTATGGCAGAGCCTCTCTTGTGGAGGGGATGCTGAGCGGCGCAAAGCATGCTGGTCAGAGCCGTTGCCGCGACTTTGTGTATGTCGCCGGTCGTCCTCGGTTATCAGGAGTCGAGATGCCGCAGCCCCCTGTTCCTGCTAGGAACTTCGCTGTTGTTGGAAGACCTCACACCACCTTCATCTGGTCCACCCTCAACTGCTAAAAAGCTTCGCTATTAGGCGCACGTCGTTCGCGATGAGAGGAAGCCCTCCGGGCGGTGGTGCACTTCGACCAAGGTGCGACGGGGCGAATGCCCCTAGGTGGCGGGACTTCAGGAGTCCCTTGTCGGACCACACGGGAACTTCAGTGGCTTGGTCTACTTGCCGCCCGGAGGGAGTTCTAGGGACTACTCCCCGACGATCTGTGAGGGCTTGTCGAGCCAGACCGTCTGGCCTTCCGCCGAGACCGTCAGGCCGAAGCGGCTGCGCTCGGGTTGCCCGATCGTGCACCAACGGAGCCAGGCTTCCGATACCTCCTGCCAAAGGTCTCGGTCGCCGTAGCTTGTGACCTCGTATTCGTTGGCGTCGGGGACGAACTCGACGGTTGCCCACGAGCCGTACTCCCGAGAGCCGGGGTAGGTCTCCCGCAGCCACAGCGTGGCCTCACCGGAACCGTCTTCCGCCTCGCACAGGTCGTACCGAATCCCCGGCGCCAGGGCAGTGATCATGACACCGCCGCCATAGGTCTCCCAGCCCGGCGCGTCGCCAGGCCGACCGACCATCTTCGGGTTGATCGTGGTGGAGTACTGCTCGGCGTCCTCCTGGTGGTGGAGGAAGGACTCCAACGTCCCTGATTCTGGACGCTGGGAACGAAGCATCATGTAGCCGGCCGAAGTGGTGAGTCGTCCCACCGCTTCATTGCCGAGCCGGGTGAGAGCGATCTTGTGTCCCTGCCCCCACGCAGGGCACCAGGGCATGACCGCCCTGCCTCCCAGCCGCAGCGCGGCCAAGAGGTTCCACGGGACGTCGGCGACACCGGCCGTCACATGGAGCCGATCGAACTCTTCAAGCGAGTTGAAGTCGAGTGCATCTGCGCTCAGCACATCGACGTTGATAGCGCCAAGGGCAGCGAGCCGTGCTTCCGCGGCTAGGGCCAAGTCCTCGTCCACCTCGATGGAAACGACACGGCCATGCGGGCCGACGATGCGCCCCAGCAGGCAAGCCGTCCATCCCGATCCGGTCCCGACCTCCAGAACGCGATCACCGGGCATCGGTTCCAGCAGTTCACCGAACTGGGCGACGACGCCGGGAGCCGATACCGAGGAGGTGAACCAACCTTGCCCACTGGCAGGGTCCCCCTGGCCATCATCGACCTGGGTGACGATCGAGGCGTCCGAGTAGACCGCCCAACGCCACTGCTCCGGCCGGGCGCGCTTGTCGATGGAGAAGGCCGGGGCGTCGTGATCCGGGATGGCCCATGCACGATCCGGCACGAACAACTCGCGCGGGACGTCGATGAACGCCTGCCTCCACTCAGACCGGGTGAGGTCGCCCTGGCCTGCCAGGAGGTGGATCAGGTCGTGTACGTCCTTGCCCGAGATCAGGCCAGGGACCTCATTCACTTCACGAACTCCTTCTGCTACCGCTTGCCGTCGCCGCTGTTGCCCTTGGTGTCGTCGCCCTTGCCACCGTGGCCGCCGCCCTGCGGGCTGTCGCCGTCGCTGCCCTTGCCGTCGCTGTCTCCCTTGCCACCGTGCTTGGCCATCACGACCTCCTGTAGATGGGACCTACTGATGGAACCGTCCGGCCGACTGCGGGGTCGCCGGGTTCTTGACCACCGGCCGGACGGGGTCATCGGGTTTCGACCACGGCGAAAACCGTCTTGCCCTTCGGGTCCGGGCGAACGCCGTAGTGACAGGCCAGAGCCTCCACGATGACGAGCCCCCTCCCTCCTTCATCGTGGAGGCTCGGCTCCTTACGGCGCGGCTCAGCAGGGGACGAGTCCCAGACCTCCACCGTGATGGAGCCTGGAACGTCCTCGGCGAGAGTCAGCTTGAAGGAGGGGGTGTTCTCGTTGACGACGTTGGTCACCAGCTCGGAGACCACCAAGCCGATGTTCTCCACGACGCGCGGGTGGACTCGCCAGATCTCCAGCTTGCGTTCGGCGATCCTGCGCACAACGCCGACGGCGGTGGGCACCGCCGGGAATTCACTCCTCATCAGGAGATGCCGGGTCTCCGTCGTCATCGCTGTCATCGTCTGTGTCCTCTGGCGCGGTGTGGACCTTGGTGGACCTTGGTGTCGGTTTCGGGGTCGGGCCTACAGAGAACACCTGCACAGAGGGCCTTGTCAGCAGCAGAATGGCCGGATGTAGTCGGATGCAACCGGATGTAACCGGATGCCGCGCAGGTCACGGAGGGCGGACCACTCAGGTATGGGTCAAGATGGAAGCCTCCCGGCGTCGTCGGAGATGATCGGCATCCTTCGCAACCGCCTTCTGCTGACGCAGGAGGAGCTTGCGAAGGAGATGTGCGACGTCGCCGACCCGCGAACCCGCAAGCACCTGCCGTCTCTTGTCAACATGGCCCGTCGCATCCGGGCGCACGAGGGAGGAGAACCTGTCGGAGCCAGGTACGCGGAGCTGTACCGCCGGGTCTGGGAGAAGCGCCGTCACGAGCTGACCGAGCCGGGACCCCTGGAACCGGCGGAGGCTCAGCTTGCTGTCGATCCCCTCGCACTTGCGTGGACAGTTGGGAGGCTTGATCAGCGCGTGGACCGAAGAACACTTCTTGGCCTCGCCGCGGCTGCGGTAACTGGGATTCCTGCTCTCGATCCCGCTGAACGTCTTATGAGGGTGCTCAATGGGCACAACCGGCCGGACGAAGAGATGGTCAGGCACCTGGAAGCACGAACGAAGGGGTTCCATCGCCTCGAAGAACACATGCCGGCCGTCCAGCTTTACGCGGCCCTGCAGACTCATCTAGGAGAGATCAGTGCTCTTCTGGAAGCAATCCGCTCTGACACCCTCCGCCAACGGCTCGCAGTGGCCGCAGGGGAATCCGCAGTGCTCGACTCCTGGTTCGCCTGGGAGTTGGGCGATGCTCGCAGAGCAGCGGAATCAGCTCGCCTTGTCGGCTACGCGTCCAGAGCCGGAGACGACCCGGCGACGGCCGCTTGCATGACCGGCTACCAGACCTACATGACCGGCAACAACCCGATCGTGGGGATGACGCTGGCCCAGAACGCGCTGGAACGCCTAGGAGAAAGCGACCTCGCCACCCGAGCGTGGCTCCTGGCACGCCTCGGCGAGGAAAGCGCCCTCGCAGGCGACAAGAAGACCGCGCTCAAGGCCATCCGAGAGGCCGAGCAGGTCTACGAGGAAGCCGACATCAGGCGGCGGCCGTGGACGTGCTTCCTGGACCCGGCCCGCTTCGCCTCCATGACACTGTCCGTCTATTCACGAATCAGGGAGGAGAACCGGGCAGTAGGGGCAAGTGAGCGAGTCTCGGCCTTCCTCGGTCCGGGTACGGAGACCAAGAAACTCTGCGTCGTGCAGGCGGACATGGCGCTGGCGATCTTCCGCCTCGGAGACGAGACCGAGGCAGTCAGGTTCGCCCGCCAGGCGCTCGACGCGACTGTAGCCATGGCGGCCCCACTCGGGTGGGACCGTCTTGACCAGGTTGTCGAGGAGTTCGCCAGCTCGAAGTCCCCGGCAACCCGCGGGTTCAGTCAGGAGTACACCGTTACGAGGCCGACGACGGCTCCGTCGTCTCTTCTTTGATCCATCGGATGTAGTCGCCGAGGCCCCCGACGATCGGCACAGCCACGATTTCGGGGGTCTCATAGGAATGAGCCTCCTTGACGGCCGTGGTGAGGGCGTCGAGGCGGTCTTCGGTCGTCTTCATGACGACCAGGAACTCTTCGTCGTGCGCCAACTCCCCCTTCCACCAGTACGAGGACGTGATCGGACCGCTGATCTGGGCGCAGGCCGCGAAACGGCCCTTGACGGCGGTCTCCACGACCTTCTCGGCCTCTTCACGGCTGCCTGCGGTCACGTGAACTTCGAGCGTCTGGGTCATGCTTCGACCCTAGCCGCGCCGGAAGGCTGTGGCAGGCCCCGCGGAACCCGGAGAAGCTCTAGCTAGTTGCTCCGTCCTGGCTGCCCTTCTGCACCCCTGGGTTTGTAGGCGTCCTTGTCGGCCGATACCGGCAGTCCGGCGGCGCGCAGATGGTGGGGTGCACCTCAGATCCGAGAGCTGGAAGAGAGGTGGAAGAGATGACGTCGAAGTGGCGGAAGTCCAGCTACAGCAGTTCCCAGGGTGATCACTGCGTCGAGCTCGCCGGTCGCGGGCCGGTTGTCGGGATCAGAGACTCGAAGGCTCCTGAGAGCGGTCATCTGGTGTTCGAGCGTGGCGTCCTGGCAGTCCTGGTCAAGCGCTTGAAGGAGTCCTGAGTTCCGGGGCTCCGCCGTGCCCTCAGTCCTTCTCCCCGTCCGGCTAGGGTGCTGGGATGGACGACCCTCTGGTCGCGCGGATGCGCGGATTCGGTACCACCATCTTCGCCGAGATGTCGGCGCTGGCCACGCAGACCGGTGCCATCAACCTCGGGCAGGGGTTCCCCGACGAGGACGGGCCGGCCGCCATGCTCGACGTCGCCGTCGAAGCCATCCGCAGTGGTGGCAACCAGTATCCGCCTGGGCCCGGTCTCCCCGCGCTGCGCGAGGCCGTCGCCGAGCAGAAGCGCGACCGTTACGGGCTGGTCTATGACCCCGCCACCGAGGTCTACATCACCGTCGGCGCCACCGAGGGCATCGCGGCGTCGGTGCTCGCGTTCGCTGGCCCTGGGGACGAAGTCATCGCCTTCGAGCCCACCTACGACTCTTACGCCGCGACGGTTGCGTTGGCCGGGGCGACCCTCGTCCCTGTACTGCTGCGGCCAGAAGGTGGGCGCTTCACCTTCGACCCCGACGAGCTGCGGGCCGCCGTAGGGCCGAGCACTCGGATGATCCTGGTGAACTCGCCGCATAATCCGGCTGGCACTGTTTTCACCCGGGCTGAGCTGGAGGTCATCGCGGATGTCTGCCGGGAGCATGACCTCATCGCCCTGACCGACGAGGTGTACGAGTACCTCACCTTCGACGACGCCGAGCATGTCCCGCTGGCGACGTTGGACGGGATGCGGGAGCGCACCGTCACCGTCTCCTCGGTCGGCAAGACCTTCTCCGTGACCGGCTGGAAGACCGGCTGGGTCACCGGGCCCGCCCCCTTCGTCCGTGCCGTCCAGACCGTCAAGCAGTTCGTCACCTACGCCGTCGGCGGGCCCTGGCAGCAGGCCACCGCTTACGCCCTCCGGAACGAGCTCGGGTGGGTCGAGGAACTCCGCAAGTCCCTGCAAGGCAAGCGCGACCGGCTCATCACCGGGCTGGAAGCCGCCGGGTTCACCACCTTCCGCCCCCAGGGCACCTACTTCGTGCAGGCCGACATCCGCCCCCTGGGATTCGCCGACGGCATGGAGCTGGCCCGCGCCCTCCCCGACAAGGCCGGAGTCGTCGCCATCCCCACCCAGGTCTTCTACCAGCACCCCCAGGCCGGAGCCCCCTTCGTCCGGTTCGCCTTCTGCAAGCAGGACCACGTCATCGACGAAGCCGTCCAGCGGCTCGCCCGTCTCTCCTGAAACCCGGGTGTAAACGGCGGGCCCCTTCCGGGACTACTTCACGAAACCTCCCCCCGACCCCGAAGGGGCCTTCGTGGATGACCCCGAAACACGCTTCACCCAGCTGTACGACACCCACTACCGGCGGGTGATGGCCTACGCCCTCACCCACGCCGAGCCCCACACCGCCGAGGACATCGTCAGCGAGACCTTCCTCATCGCCTGGCGGCGGTTCGGCGACGTCGGCGACCCTGCCCTGCCCTGGCTCCTCGGCGTCGCCCGCAACCTGCTCCACAAGCAGCGCGCCGGTGGGCGGCGCGGCCGGGATCTGGCCGAGCGCATCAAGGTCCTGAGCGGGCCCGCCGATCTGGCCGCCTGGGACGTCGCCGACCACGTCGTGGAGCGCGACGCGGCACTGGCCGCCATCGCCGCCCTCCCCGAACGCGACCTGGAGACCCTCGCGCTCGTCACCTGGCACGGGCTGGAGCCGCGCCAGGCCGCCAAGGTCGTCGGCTGCTCGGCGGCGGCCTTCTTCGTCCGCCTGCACCGCGCCCGCAAGCGGCTCGCCCGTGCTCTGGAGGCGGGCCCCGCCCCGCGTCCCGCCACCCCTGCGGTCGTCCGGGAGGCGGCCCGATGACTTCTGGAGCGATGATGAAGAACTCGTCCGAAAGCGCCTTCGCCGACCTGCGCCCGGTCGCGGTCGACGAGATGGCCGACGACGCGTTCGCGCGGCGGCGTGACGCCGATCTCTCGCGTGCGATGTCCGCCGCGCCCGGCAAGGCGGCCCGGTCCCGGCGGCCCATGCTGCTGGTGGCCGGGCTCGCGGCGGGGGCCGTCGCCGTCGGCGGTGCCGTGGTGCTCAATGACGGCGGCGACACGGGCCCGGTCGCCGTCCAGGGGCCGTCCGACGTCCTCGACGCCCGGTCGGTCCTGCTGGCCAGCGCCCAGAAGGCCGCGCAGGCCTCGGCCACCACCGGCCGCTACTGGTACGACCGCGAGCGCATCACCGCGCGCGTCGGCGTCCTTGCGAAGAAGGGGACCAAGAACCGCTCCCGCACGCCCCTGCCCTTCACCGCCTACACCGTCCACACCCAGGAGCACTGGCTCGCCCGCGACAAGGGCGACCCCACCCGGTCGGTCGTCGGCATCGACCGTGAGGACCGGTTCGCCACGCCCGCCGACAAGGCCGCGTGGCAGCGGATGGGGTCGCCCGAGCTGGAGCCGTGGTCCCGCAAGCGCAAGGTGAACGACTACCGGGAGCCGATGCGCCTGACCATCGGCAACAAGCAGGTCACCTTCGCCGAGCTGGCCAAGCTCCCCGGGAACGCCGCCGGGCTGGAGGCCGAGCTGCGCCGCCGGTACACCGCCGACGTCAAGGACCCCAAGGACCCCCTCAACGGCACCTTCGCCCAGTACGTCTGGGTCATCGCCCAGGACCTGCTGGCCGGGCCGGTCCCGCCCGCCGTGCGCGGCGCGCTCTACCAGGTGCTCGCCAAGCAGCGCGGCCTGCGGACGGGCGGGCGCGTCAAGGACCAGCAGGGCCGCCCCGGCGTCGCGATCCTCATGGCCGCGGAGAAGGGCTCCCGGCACGTGTCCGGGGCCTACCTCGCTGAATCCCGGCTGATCGTCTCGCCGGACACCGGGGAACTGCTGGCCTACGAGGCGCGCGCGGTGGGCGGCGCGCTGCTGCTGTCGGTCGTCCACGAGGACTCCGGCTGGACCCGGAAGCCGGGCGCGCGCCCCTGAGGTTGCCGAACCGGCGGTGCGGCTTGGGCGGATTTCGCCCGTGAACGGCGGCCGCCCGCCGGTCTACCTTCGGCGGACGACCCGACGACGGCCGAGGAGCAGCCCGGTGCCCGATCCGATCGAAGTCCGCAAGATCCCCATCGAGAGCGTGACCGACGCCTCCGGCCTCGCCCGGCTCATCGACGACGGCGTGCTGGCGGCCGACCGGGTCCTGGCGGTCGTCGGCAAGACCGAGGGCAACGGCGGCGTCAACGACTACACCCGGCTGCTCGCCGACCGCGCCTTCCGCGAGGTGCTGGTGGCCAAGGGCACCCGGAGCGAGGACGAGGTGCGGCAGGTCCCGCTGGTCTGGTCGGGTGGCACCGACGGGGTGCTCAGCCCGCACGCCACCGTCTTCGCCACCGTGGACCCCGCGTCCGCGCCGCGCACCGACGAGCCCCGGCTGTCGGTCGGCGTGGCGATGAGCGAGGTCGTCCGGCCCGAGGACATCGGCCGGCCCGCCATGGTCGAGACCGTCGCCGCTGGAGTCCGCAAGGCAATGGAGGCCGCCGGGATAGCCGACCCCGCCGACGTCCACTACGTCCAGACCAAGACCCCGCTGCTCACCCTGGACACCATCAACGACGCCCGGCGGCGCGGCCGCACCGTCGTCACCGACGACACGCTCAAGTCGATGGACATCTCCAACTCCACCACCGCCCTCGGCATCGCCGTCGCGCTAGGCGAGATCGGGCCGCCGGAGGCCGAGCAGATCCACCACGACCTGGCGCTCTACTCGTCGGTGGCCTCCTGCTCGTCCGGGGTGGAGCTGGACCGCGCTCAGATCGTGGTCGTCGGCAACGTGCGCGGCATCGGCGGCCGCTACCGCGCCGGGCACGGTGTGATGAAGGACGCACTGGACGCCGACGGCATCTGGGACGCGATCCGCGGCACCGGGCTCGACCTGCCCGACCGCCCGCACCCCGACGATCTCGACGGCCGCCTGGTCAACGTGTTCGTCAAGTGCGAGGCCGACCCCTCCGGCACCGTCCGGGGCCGCCGCAACATCATGCTCGACGACTCCGACGTGCACTGGCACCGCCAGATCAAGGCGTGCGTCGGCGGCGTCGCCGCCTCGGTCACCGGCGACCCGGCCGTCTTCGTGTCGGTCGCGGCGGTGCACCAGGGCCCCTCCGGCGGCGGCACCGTCGCCGCGATCGCCGACCTCGGCTGAGCCGCCCCGGCGGTCGCGCAGAGTATCCCGTTAAGCACCCGGTGCGGTCGCCGGAGGCTATAGCCTTCCAGGCGTGTCCGGAAAGACCATTCCCCAGCCCCAGTTCCCCGACGACGACGGCGGGGCCGACCCGCGGCTGCGCGAGGCGCTGGCCGGATACGCGGCCGGCCGCGTCGGCGAGCACACCGTGCTGCGCGAGCTGGCCGACACCCGCCTGCTGGTGCCGGTGGTCGCGGTGCTGACCGAGGAGGAGCAGGTCGCGCCCGGCGAGCTGCGCCGAGAGAAGTCCAGCGACATGGCGCTGCCGACGCTGGTCGGCGAGGACGGCCGCCGCGGCGTGCTCGGCTTCACCTCCACCGAGACGATGCGGGCGTGGCGGCCCGACGCGCGCCCCGTCGCGGTGCACTCGCGGCAGGCGTGCCTGGCGGCGCTGGATGAGGGCGCGCACGCCCTGGTGGTGGACGTGGCCGGGCCCGTGCCGTTCGCGGTGGACGGCATCCGGCTGCACCTGCTGGCCGAGGGCCGCGCCGTCCCGCCGCCGCACGAGGACCCCGAGGTGCTGGCCGCGATCGAGGCCGCGTTCGGCTCCGAGCCCGGCGTGACCGGCGTGCGGACGGCCAAGGGCGTGGACGCCGAGCTGGCGGTGCGGTTCGCGATCGTGCCCGGCCACGACGAGCGCGTCACGGTGCAGCGGGTGTCGGACCGGCTCGCCGAGGTGCTGCGCGGTCGGATCGTCGGCGGCGTGGAGCTGAACGTCCACCGGCGCTGACTGCGCGCCGGGGAAAACGGCTGGCCGAAACCGGCCGGGTTCGCCAGGCTGGGGCGATGGGCCTGGCCGACGACTTCATCGACAACGGGTTCGTGCGCGTCGACCGCGCCGTGCCGGACGACCTGGTGGACGCGTGCCGCACGATCCTGTGGTGCGACACCGGATGCGACGCCGACGACCCCGCCACCTGGACGCAACCGGTCGTGCGGCTCGGGCACTACGCCCAGCCGCCGTTCCGCGCCGCCGCCAACACCCCGCGCCTGCACGAGGCGTTCGACGCCCTGGTGGGCAAGGGCCGCTGGCAGCCGCAGGGCGGCCTCGGCACGTTCCCGGTGCGCTTCCCCAGTGAAGACGACCCGGGCGACGCGGGCTGGCACATCGACGTCAGCTTCCCCGGTGACGACCCGGCCGACTTCATGGCCTACCGCGCCAACGTCTCCTCCAAGGGCCGCTGGCTGCTGATGCTCTTCCTGTTCTCCGACGTGGGGGAGCACGACGCGCCCACCCGCGTCCGCGTCGGCTCCCACCTGGACGTGGCGCGCCTGCTGGAACCGCACGGCGAGGACGGCCTCGACGCCATGGAGATCGCCGAACGGGCCGACGCCGCCACCGAGCACCGCCCCGTCGCCCTCGCCACCGGCCGCGCGGGCGACGTCTATCTGTGCCACCCGTTCCTGCTGCACGCCGCGCAGCCGCACCGCGGCACCGAGCCGCGCTTCATGGCCCAGCCGCCGCTGCTGCCCGCCGAGCAGCCGCGCCTCGACCGGTCCGAGGCCGAACGCTCGCCCGTCGAGACGGCCATCCTGCGAGGTCTGGGGCGCTGACCGCGCCTACGCTGAGCCCCAGATCCCCTTCGCAGGAAAGAGCCCGACCGTGCCGACCTCGACCGTCCCGACCTCGACCGTGCCAGCCCCGACCACGTTGACCATGCAGGACGCCCTGCTCCGCCTCACCGCGTTCTGGGCGGCGCGCGGCTGCCTGATCACCCAGCCGATGAACACCGAGGTCGGGGCGGGCACCCTCAACCCCGCCACCGCGCTGCGCGTGCTCGGCCCCGAACCGTGGCGCGTCGCCTACGTCGAGCCGAGCGTGCGGCCCGACGACTCCCGCTACGGCGACAACCCCAACCGGCTCCAGACCCACACCCAGTTCCAGGTGGTCCTGAAGCCCGAGTCCGGCGACGCCCAGCGCCTCTACCTGGACAGCCTCGCGGCCCTCGGCGTGGACCTCGCCGCGCACGACGTGCGGTTCGTGGAGGACGACTGGGCCTCCCCGGCGCTCGGCGCGTGGGGGCTGGGCTGGGAGGTGTGGCTGGACGGGCTGGAGATCACCCAGTTCACCTACTTCCAGCAGGCGGGCGGGCTGACGCTCGATCCCGTCGCGGTCGAGATCACCTACGGGATGGAGCGCATCATGATGGCGCTCCAGCGGGTCGCGCACTTCAAGGACATCGCCTACGCGCCGGGCGTGCCCTACGGGGAGGCGTTCGGGCAGGCCGAGTACGAGATGAGCCGCTACTACCTGGACGAGGCCGACATCGACGCCGTCCGGGGCCTGTTCGAGACCTACCTCGGCGAGGCGCGGCGCATGCTGGCGGCGCGGCTGCCGGTGCCCGCCCACTCCTACGTGCTCAAGTGCTCGCAGGCGTTCAACGTGCTGGACGCGCGCGGCGCGATCGGCACCACCGAGCGGGCCCGCGCGTTCGCCCGGATGCGGGGCCTGGCCCACCAGGTCGCCGAGCTGTGGGTGGAGCGCCGCGCCGAGCTGGGGCATCCGCTGGGGGACGCCGCCGTCCGCGCCGTCCCGGCCGTCGAGCCCGCCGACCTGCCCGAGATCAGCGCGCCCGGCACGTTCGCGCTGGAGATCGGGGTGGAGGAGCTGCCGTCGCGCGAGGTCGAGCGCACCGCCCAGCACGTCGCCCAGCGCCTGACGGAAGGGCTGACGGCGGCCGGGCTCTACACCGGCGCGTCGGAGATCGAGTGCTACGGGACGCCGCGCCGGATCATCGCGGTGGTCACCGGCGTCGCGCCGCGCGAGCCCGACACCGAGCAGGTCGTCAAAGGGCCCCGGCTCACCGCCGCCTACGACGCCGGCGGCGCGCCCACCAAGGCGCTACTGGGGTTCGCGCGCGCCCAGGGGATCGACCCGGCCGAGGTCGGGACGGTCACGGTGGGCAGCGGGGAGTACGCCGGGTTCACCCGCCGCGTCACCGGCCGTCCGGCGGCGCGCGTGCTGGCGGAGCTGGTGCCGGAGATCGTGACGGGGCTGCGCGCCGACAAGAACATGCGGTGGAACGCGCCGGGCCTGTCGTTCGCGCGGCCGATCCGCTGGCTGGTCGCGCTGCTGGACGAGCACGAGATCCCCGTCACCGTCGCGACGATGACGGCGGGCCGCACCACCTACGACCGCGACCGCGCCCCGCTGACCGTCCCCGACGCCGCCGCCCTGGTCGCCACGCTGCGCGCGGCGGGCGTCGAGCCGTCGGCCGCGCGCCGCCGCGACCGGATCGTCACCGACGCCCGCGCGCTGGCCGGGCAGGTGGGTGGCACGGTGGACGCCGCCGCCGAGAGCGCGCTGATCGACGAGATCGTCAACCTGGTGGAGGAGCCTGTCGGCGTCCTCGGCTCGTTCGACCCCGCCTACCTGGAGCTGCCGCCGCAGATCCTCACCACCGTCATGCGCAAGCACCAGCGCTACCTGCCGGTGCGGTCGGCCGACGGGACCCTGTTGCCCCACTTCGTCACCTTCGCCGACGGGACCTGCGACCACGACGCCGTCCGCGCGGGCAACGAGGCGGTGCTGCGCGCCCGCTACGAGGACGCGTCGTTCTTCTTCGCCCAGGACCTGCGGCGCACCCCCGAGGAGATGAAGCGCGGCCTGGACCGGCTCACCTTCGCCGACCGGCTCGGCTCGATGGCCGACCGCTCGGTCCGCGTGGACGCGATCGCCGAAGAGCTGGCGGGGCGGCTGGAGCTGACCGACGCCGAGCGCGAGACGCTGAGCCGCGCCGGGGAGTTGGCCCGCTTCGACCTCGCCTCGGCGATGGTGATCGAGCTGTCCGGGCTGGCCGGGACCATGGCCCGCGAGTACGCGCGCCGCGCGGGCGAGGCCCCGGCCGTCGCCGAGGCGCTGTACGAGATGGAGCTGCCCCGCTCCTCCGGCGACGCGCCGCCGTCCGGCGCGGTGGGGGCGGTGCTGGCGGTCGCCGACCGGCTGGACCTGCTGGCCGGGCTGTTCGCGGTCGGGTCGGCCCCGACCGGCGGCTCGGACCCGTTCGGGCTGCGCCGCGCCGCGCTCGCCCTGACCGCGATCCTGCGCGCCCACCCCCGGCTCGCGCCGATCACGGTGGGGGAGGGGTTGGCGATCGCGGCGCGGCACCAGCCCGTCCCGGTGCCGCCGGAGGCCCTGGCGGAGGCGGGGCGGTTCGTGGCCCGCCGCCTCGAACAGAGCCTGCTGGACGAGGGCCACCCCGTCGCGGTGGTGCGCGCCGTCCTGCCGCACGCCGGGTCGCCCGCCTACGCCGAGCAGGCCGCCGCCGACCTGGGCAAACTGGTCGGGGACGCGCGCTTCCAGCGGCTCACCGCCGCGTTGCAGCGGGTGTTGCGCATCCTGCCCGACGACGCTGTGCCCGGCTACGACCCGGCGCTGTTCACCGAGCGGGCCGAGCACCGGCTGCACGAGGCGTTCACCGGCGTGTGCGCCGCCCTGCCGGTGCGGGTGGGCCTGCCGGAGTTCACCGAGGCCGCGTTCCCGCTGGCCCACCCCATCGACCTGTACTTCGACGAGGTGATGGTGATGGCCGAGGACCCGGCCCTGCGCGCCAACCGGCTGGGCCTGCTCGCGTCCATCCGGGAGCTGGTCGGCGGCGTGCTGGACTGGCGGGAGACCCCTTAGAACCGGGTCACTCAGAAGCAGGTCGCTCAGAACCAGGTCATCGGGACGCCGTGCGCCGCCCCCTCGCCCAGCACCCGCGTCCGGCCGTCGCCGGGCCACAGGCGCAGGGTGAGCGGGTACAGCAGGTCCGTCCCCCACACCTCGAACGCCAGGTGCGCGAGCGGGGCCGTCGCGGTGGCGGCGGCCCCGGCGGCCTCCAGGCTCGCGGTGACCCGCGCCTGCTCCTCGGCGGGCAGGTACATCCACATCACCGAGTGCCACACGACCGTGACGACGCCCTCGCGCGGCTCCAGCCCGGCCACGAAATCGCCCGCGCCCTGGCGGACGACCGTGGCCGGGACCCGCGCGGCCAGCTCCAGCGCGGCGCGCAGCCGCCGGGCGCGTTCGGGCTGGTCAGGCCATACGTACGACAGCAGGCGCAGGCGCGCGGCCGGGTCGGCGGGGTCCAGCGGCGTGAGGTCGCAGCCGAGCCGTTCCACGATCCGCAGACCGGCGTCCACCGGAGGCGTTCCGCCGCGCCACGCCTCGGGCAGCGTCACCGGCGAGTCGGTGGGCCCGTAGGCGTCGTTGTAGCGGAAGTGGTCGGCCCGCAGGTTGAGGCCCGCGCTCGCGCCCAGCTCCAGCAGCCGCACCGGCAGGCCGGTCTCGGCGGCGACGGTGAGCAGGCCACCGGCGAGCGCGGCGGCGCGGCCGACCTCGTTGGTCTGCGGCGGGTCGGCCAGCCCGGCGCGGATCTCGTCCTCGTGCTCGACCAGTACCGCGCGGAACGCGGGCCAGGCGGCCAGGGGATCGGCGGTGCCTCCGACGGTCGGGTAGTGCGCGGCCAGCTCGGGGACGCGGCCTTCCAGGACGAGGCGGTGCACCGTCCCCAGCAGCCGGAGCGCGAGCGCCCTCTCGTCGCGTCCGCGCAGCAGCCGCGCGACCGGCCCGCCCGCCCGGTAGTCGTCGGCGGCGCGCGCGAGCAGCTCGGCGTACATGGGCGCGCCGGTGTCGGCGCAGTAACGGGCCTGGAAGCGCAGGACGTCGAAGGGATCGGTCATGCCAGCTCCTTGATCAGCAGTTCGCTCCGCTCGACCCAGTACGCCAGGCCCAGCCGTCGGTGGACGTCGAGCGCCGCGCGGGCGTGCGCGTGCGCCCGGACGGAGTCGCCCAGGCGGTGCGCCAGCTCGGCCAGCACCTGGTGGGCCGAGCCCAGGCAGGCGCTGCCCATGCCCCCCACCACCAGCAGGTCGGCGTGGGGCGCGAGCCGCTCGTAGAGGGCGGCGGGGTCGGGCGTGCCGAGGCGCGCGGCGACCAGGCCCCAGACCGGGACCAGGAAGTCGCCCACCCAGTCGTCGGCGACCTCGTGCCCCCAGCGGCCGATCAGCTCGCGCGCGAGGCCGGGCCGTCCCGCCTCCACGGCCGCCAGCACCGCCACCGGCCGCAGCGGCGACTGCGCGGGATCCTCGGCGGTGGCGACCAGGTCGTCCAGCAGCTCGGCCCCCCGGCCCTGCCCGCGCCGGATCGCGAACAGGGTGACCAGCGTCCGGAACTCCCGGCCCCACAGCGCCGACCCGAACCGCATCACGGTGTGGCGGCCGAGCAGGTCCTCGGCCTCGGCCCAGCGGCCGTCGAGCGTGGCGCGGGCCGTCTGGGCGATGCGGACCATGCCCTCCAGCTCGGGCCGCCCCACCTCCAGCAGCCGTTCGCAGCGCGCCAGCTCGCGGTCCCAGCGCGCCAGGTCGCCCGCGCGCAGCAGGCACGCCATCAGCGACACCCGCGCCACCATCTCCGCGCCGCGCTGCAACCCGGGCAGCTCCAGCATCTCCTCGGCCGCCCGCAGCCGCGCGGCGTTGCGGCCCGGCGCGAACGCCGCGAGCAGGTAGTTGGCCAGCACGCGGGCGCGCAGCGCCGGGTCGCCGGTCCGGCGGGCCAGCTCCACCGCCTCGGCGGCCGCGTCCTCGCCCTCGCGGCGGCGCGGCCCGTAGACCAGCGCGACGCCCTTGACGCCGAGCAGCAGCGCCCGGTCGGCGTCGGGCAGCGGCTCGGCCAGCAGCTTCTCCACCACCGCCACCAGGCGGCCGTCCACCGTGCCGTAGGGCCACCAGTTCCACAGGGCCGGGCCGCCGAACACCGCGACGGCGGCGATCAGCGCGGGCCGGTCGCCGGTGCGCTCGGCCAGCTCGATCGCCTCCTCCAGCGCGCGGTAGGCGGCCTCGGGCTCGCCGACGACGCGCCGCGCCTGCCCCAGCTCGGTCAGCAGGTGGCAGCGGGCGGCGTCGTCGCCGGGCGGGGTGTGGGCCAGCGCGAGTTCCAGCAGCGCCACGGCCTCGGCGCAGGCGAGGCGGTCGGCGGCGTCGCGCGCGGCGCGGGCGGCGTGCGCGGCGGCCCTGGCCGCGCCGCCGACCTTCGCGGCCAGCGCGAAGTGGTGCGCCAGCACGGCGGGCGGGACGTCGGGGCGGGGCTCCAGGGCGTGGCCGACGCGCAGGTGCAGGCGGGCGCGCCTCGCCCGGCCCAGGCCCGCGTACAGCGCGTCCTGGACGAGGGCGTGCGCGAACACGTAGTCCGGGCCGTCCGGGGGCTCGACCAGCAGGCCGGTCGCCACGGCCGGGTCGAGCGCCGACAGGACGTCCGCCACGGGCAGGTCCGCCACCGCCGCGACGACCTCCGCGTCGATCTCGCGGCCCGCGACGGCGGCGGCCCGCAGCAGCGCGCCGGTCTCCTCCGGCAGCCGGGCGACGCGCTGCTCGATCACGTCGCGCGCGCCGCCGGGCACCCGCCGCCCGCCCGCGTCGGGCAGGTCGCCCAGCCGCAACACCTCGCCCAGGTAGAACGGGTTGCCGCCGGTGCGCTCCAGCAGCGCCGCGACCCGCTCGGGCCCGGCGTCCGCGCCGCGCGTGCGCAGGTAGTCGGCGACCTGCGCGGCGGTGAACGGGGCCAGCTCGATCCGCTCGGCGTGCGGCTGCCGGGCCAGCGCGCCCAGCGTCTCGCGCAGCGCCGCCGGACGCGCGCCCGGCTCGGGGCGCAGCGTCGCGGCCACCAGCACCGGGCGGCCGGTGACCGCGTCGGCCAGGTGGGACAGCAGGCGCAACGACGACACGTCGGCCCAGTGCAGGTCGTCCAGCACGATCATCAGCGGGCCGCCCGCCGTGAGCGCGGCCGTCACGCGCTCGTACAGCTCGAACAACGCCGCACCCGCGTCCGGAAGACCCGGATCGGGCGGGCTCCCGTCGCGGGCGCCGCCGGACAGCGGGACCGCGTCGCCGGTGACCTCCCGCAGGATCTGCGTCCACGGCCAGAACGCGGGGCAGGTGCCGTCCGGGCAGCGCCCCCACGCCAGCCGGAACCCGCGCGCGGCGGCCAGCCCGGCGGCCGACCGCGTCAGCCGCGACTTGCCGACCCCGGCCTCGCCCGAGATCAGCAACACCCCGCCCTCGCCCCGCCGGGCCCCGGCCAGCCGCCGTTCCACCACCTCCAGTTCGGCGTCCCGGCCGACCAGCCGCTCTCCGGGCACCGGCCGGACGGGCTCCGGCGGCGCGACGGCCACCGGCGGCGGCACGCCCAGCCCCGGGTCCTGCGCGAACACCGCGCTCTCCAGCTCGCGCAGCTCCGGGCCCGGCTCCAACCCCAGCTCGCCCGACAGCCGCTCGCGAACCCGGCGCAGCGCGCCCACCGCGTCGGCCTGCCGCCCGGCCCGGTACAGCGCCAGCACCAGCAGCCGCCACGCCCGCTCCCGGTACGGGTGCTCGGCGACCAGCGACTCCAGGCCCGGCACCGTCACGGCCGCCTCGTCCACCGCCAGCCGCGCCTCGAACAGGTCCTCCAGCGCCACCGCCCGCAGCTCCGCCAGCCGCGCCACCAGCGGCCGCGCGAACTCCTGGTCGGCGAACTCGCCCAGCGGCTCGCCGCGCCACAGCGCCAGCGTCCGGTCCAGCGCGCCGACCGCCTCGCGGTGCGCGCCCCGCGCCAGCGCCTGCCGCCCCTCGGCGGCCCCGGCCGCGAACCGCTCCAGGTCCACCCGCCCCGGCGCGACCGCCAGCAGGTAGCCGGGCTCGCGGGTCAGCAGCACGCGCGGCGGCGTGCGCGGGGCCCGGTCCGGCTCCAGCACCCTGCGCAGGTGCGCGACGTACGCCTGGAGGGTGCGGGTGGCCCCGGCGGGCGGCTCGCCCGACCAGAGCTCCTCCACCAGCCGGTCCAGCGACACCACCCGGCCCGGCTCGGCCGCCAGCATCGCGGTCAGCGCGCGCTGCTTGCGGACCCCGAGGTCGAGCACCCGCCCCGACGCGTCGGCCACCTCCAGCGGCCCGAACAGCCGGAACGTCAGCTCTGCCGCCATCTGTCACCCTTCGCTCCGGAAAACCCAGGTCACAGCGTAGGACCCGACCCCAGCCCGATCCCAACCCGATTCCAGCCCGATTCCAACCGCCGTCCGCGAAAGTGATCACACCGAACGGAAGGAACGGACCATGGACATCGCGAACGAACTGCGCAAGATCATCGACGGGACCGTGCTGGCCCCCGGCGACCACGGCTTCGACCGGGCCCGGCGGCCCTGGAACCTGACGGTGGACCAGCCGGTCCGCGCCGTCGTGGAGGCCGCGCACGCCGCCGACGTCGCCGCCCTCGTCCGGCACGCCCGCCTGGCGGGCCTGACCGTCACCGCCCAGCCCAGCGGCCACGGCGCGAGCGGCACGACCGACGGCCTCATCCTGCTGCGCACCGGACGGCTGGACGAGCTGACCATCGACCCGCAGGCCCGCACCGCCCGCGCCGGAGCAGGCGTGAAGTGGGGCCAGGTCCTGAAGGAGACGAGCCCGCACGGGCTGCTCGGCCTGGCGGGCAGCTCCCCGGTCGTGTCGGTCACCGGCTACACCCTCGGCGGCGGCCTGAGCTGGTTCGGCCGCAAACACGGCTGGGCCGCCGACCACGTCCGCGCCTTCGACGTCGTGGACGCCGACGGCACCCCAGCCCGCGTGACCGCCGACTCCGACCCCGACCTGTTCTGGGCGCTGCGCGGAGGCGGCGGCGACTACGCCCTGGTCACCGCGATCGAGTTCGACCTGCACCCCGCGCCCGTCCTGTACGGCGGCCGCATGGTGTGGAGCGCCGACCACGCCCCCGCCCTCCTGGACGCCTACCGCGAGGTCACCGCGACCGCGCCCGACGAGCTGACCGTCTGGTACGAACTGCTCCAGATCCCCGGCGCGCCCCCGACGGTGGTGGTGGACAGCACCTTCCTGGGCGACGCCGCCACCGCCGAGGACCTGCTGCGCCCCTTCGAGAAGGCCGCCGCCCCGAACTCCGACACGCGCGCCGTCCTCCCGATCGCCGACCTCGGCACCATCACCGCCGAGCCCACCGACCCCGCCCCCGGCCGCTCCCGCGCCGAACTCCTGACCGGCGTGGACGACCGGACCGCCGCCACCCTCCTGGAGCGCCCCATCGACCCGCTGCTCACCGTCCAGCTCCGCCACTTGGGCGGCGCGCTGTCCCGCCCCGCCGACAACGGCGGCGCGACCGGCCCCCTCACCGAACCGCACGCCCTCTACATGCTCGGCGCGGCCCCCGACCGCGACGCCGAGACCGCCGTGCGCGAGCGGCAGGACGAGATCGCCACCGCCCTCCTGTCCCAGACCAGCGGCCGCAAGCCCTACACCTTCCTGGCCCCGGGAGAGACGGCCGCCGCAGCCTTCACCGCCGGCACGCTGGAGCGCCTGCGCGACGTCAAGCGCTCCCACGACCCCCACGGCGTCTTCCGCGCCAACTACCCCATCCCGGGATGATCTCCCGGCCCGTCCCGGGTCCGGCCGGTCTCAGAGGCTGGACTCGGGACACGGGCGGGTGCCCGGAGTTAATAGGATCGAGCCATGCTGCGCTGGTTGACCGCGGGGGAGTCCCATGGCCCGGCCCTCACCGCGATCGTGGAGGGCCTTCCCGCCGGAGTCCGTGTGACCTCGGCCGACATCGCCGAGGAGTTGCGCCGGCGGCGGCTCGGCCACGGCCGGGGCGCCCGGATGAAGTTCGAGCAGGACGAGGTCACGATCCTGGGCGGGGTCCGGCACGGGACCACCCTGGGCGGGCCGGTCGCCGTCGAGGTGGGCAACACCGAGTGGCCCAAGTGGGAGACGGTCATGTCGGCCGACCCCGTCGACCCCCACGTGCTGGCCGCCCAGGCGCGCAACGCGCCGCTGTCGCAGCCCCGGCCCGGCCACGCCGACCTGGTCGGGATGCAGAAGTACGGCTTCACCGACGCCCGGCCGATCCTGGAGCGCGCCAGCGCCCGCGAGACCGCCGCCCGCGTCGCGCTCGGCACCTTCGCCAAGGCGTTCCTGAAGCAGGTCCTGGACGTGGACGTGCTCAGCCACGTGATCGTGCTCGGCGAGGTCGAGGCCCCCGAGGGCGTGCTGCCCGGCCCCGGCGACCTGGCCGCGGTGGACCACAGCCCGGTGCGCTGCTTCGACGCCGACGCCTCCGAAGCCATGGTCGCGCACGTCGACGACCTCAAGAAGGCCGGCGACACCATCGGCGGCGTCGTCGAGGTGCTGGCCTACGGCCTGCCGCCCGGCCTCGGCAGCCACGTGCACTGGGACCGGCGGCTGGACGCCCGGCTCGCGGGCATCCTCATGGGCATCCAGGCGATCAAGGGCGTGGAGCTGGGCGACGGGTTCACCACCGCGCGCCGCCCCGGCTCCCGCGCGCACGACGAGATCGACAACACCCCCGGGGGCGTGCGGCGGCGCACCAACCGCGCCGGCGGCGTCGAGGGCGGCATGACCACCGGCGAGGTGCTGCGGGTGCGCGCGGCGATGAAGCCGATCTCCACGGTGCCGCGCCGCCTGGACACCATCGACGTGACCACCGGCGAGCCCGCCAAGGCCATCAACCAGCGCAGCGACGTCACCGCCGTCCCGGCCGCCGGGGTGGTCGCCGAGGCGATGGTCGCGCTGGTGCTGGCCGACGCCGCGCTGGAGAAGTTCGGCGGCGACTCCGCCGAGGAGACCGCGCGCAACGTCCAGGGTTACCTGTCCGCGCTGACGATCAAGTGAGGACCGCGATGCGCCCCCAGGCAGTGCTCATCGGGCCGCCCGGCTCCGGGAAGTCCACCGTCGGCGCGGCGCTGGCCGCCCGGCTCGGCGTCGCGCTGCGCGACACCGACGCCGACACCGAGGCCGCCGCCGGGAAGCCGATCGGCGAGATCTTCATCGACGACGGCGAGGAACGGTTCCGCGAGCTGGAGCGCGCCGCCGTCGCCGCCGCGCTGGCCGAGCACGACGGCGTGCTGGCGCTCGGCGGCGGCGCGGTGCTCGCCCCCGAGACGCAGGAGCTGCTGGCCGGGCACACCGTCGTCTACCTCCAGGTCGGGCTGTCGGAGGCGGTCAAGCGCGTCGGGCTCGCGTCGGCGCGGCCGCTGCTGGTGCTGAACCCGCGCAGCCAGCTCCGCAAGCTGCTGGAGGAGCGGCTGCCGATCTACGAGCGGCTCGGCGTGCTGCACGTGGCGACCGACGGCCGCGGGCCGGACGAGATCGTCGAGGAGATCGCGGCGCACCTGGCGGCGCACGCGCCGGAGGAGACGGCATGAGCCACGCCCGCGTGCACGTCGGCGGGGCCGACCCCTACGACGTGGTGATCGGCGCCGGGGTGCTCGGCGAGCTGCCCGGCCTGCTGGGGCCGGGCGCGCGCACCGTCGCGGTGGTGCACGCCGAGGGCCTGCCGGAGATCGCCCGCCCGGTGTGCGGGGCGCTGGAGCAGGCCGGGTACGCGGTGCACGCGCTGCCGGTCCCCGACGGCGAGGCGGCCAAGGAGGTCGGCGTGCTGGCCGGGTTGTGGTCGCGGTTCGCCGAGCTGGGCATGACGCGCTCCGACGTCGTGGTCGGCGTCGGCGGCGGCGCGACCACCGACCTGGCGGGCTTCGCCGCCGCGTCCTGGCTGCGCGGCGTGAAGGCCGTGCTGGTGCCGACGACGCTGCTCGGCATGGTCGACGCCGCCGTGGGCGGCAAGACCGGCGTCAACATCCCCGAGGGCAAGAACCTGGTCGGCGCGTTCCACCCGCCCGCCGGGGTGTTGTGCGAGCTGTCCACGCTGCTGACGATGCCGCAGGAGGACTACATCAGCGGCCTCGCCGAGGTGATCAAGGCCGGGTTCATCGCCGACCCCGTCATCCTGGACCTGGTGGAGGCCGACCCCGAGGGCGCGGCCCGCCCCGACGGCCCGCACACCCGCGAGCTGGTCGAGCGCGCCGTCCGGGTGAAGGCCCAGGTGGTGTCGGCCGACCTCAAGGAATCGGGCCTGCGCGAGATCCTCAACTACGGCCACACCCTCGCGCACGCGATCGAGAAGGCCGAGGACTACCGGTTCCGGCACGGCCACGCCGTCGCGATCGGCATGGTCTACGCCGCCGAGCTGGCCCGCCGCGCCGGGCGGCTGCCCGCCGGGGTCGTGGACCGGCACCGCGCGATCCTGGCCTCGGTGGGCCTGCCGACCTCCTACGCGGGGGAGGCGTGGCCCGCACTGCGCAAGACCATGACCATCGACAAGAAGTCGCGGGGCGCGACGCTGCGCTTCGTCGTGCTGGACGGGGTGGCCGCGCCCGGCCGCCTGGAGGGCCCCGACGAGGACCTGCTCGCCGCCGCCTACCGGGAGGTCGCCAAGTGAACCGCGTGCTGGTGCTGAACGGCCCCAACCTGCGCAGGCTGGGCACCCGCGAGCCCGACGTCTACGGCGCGGCGACCTTCGACGACCTGGTCGCGCTGTGCCGCGACGCGGGCCGCGGGCTCGACCTGTCGGTTGAGGTCCGGCAGACCGACGACGAGGCCGAGATGCTCCGCTGGGTGCACGAGGCCGCCGACGAGCGGCTGCCGGTCGTGCTGAACCCGGCCGCGTTCACCCACTACTCCTACGCGCTGCGCGACGCCCTCGCCCAGCGCACCGCGCCGCTGGTGGAGGTGCACATCTCCAACCCGGCCGCGCGGGAGGAGTTCCGGCACAACTCGGTGGTGGCGGGCGTGGCGACCGGCACGATCGCCGGGTTCGGCACGATGTCCTACGTGCTGGCGTTGCAGGCGGTCGCGGAGCTGCTCGCCGAGGAGAGCGCCGCCGCCGGGCGCTGAGCCAGGTACTTCGGGCGGCGGACGTCGGCGACGTCCGCCGCCCGCTGCTTTCCGCCTGTCGTCTACCGTCGCGCGCCGCCTGCCGCCTTCGCTGGGCTCAGCCCGACTCCGCCGCCGCCCGCGTCAGTTCCTTCAGCTCGGCCACCACGTCGTCCAGCGGCCGCACGTCCCGGTGCGCGCGGCACAACACCGTCGCCCCCTCCACGGCCGCGACGATCAGCCGTGCCAGCCGCGCCGCCCGCTCGTCGGGCACCCCCGCGTTGCCCAGGCCGGTGGCCAAGGTGTCCTCCCACCGGTCGAACACCGCCGCCGCCGCCTTCGACAGCTGCGGCGCGTCGTCGTGGGACTCCACCGTGACCGCCACCACCGGGCAGCCCGCCCGGAACTCGCTCCTGATCAGCACCTGCCGCCACCAGCCCACGAACGCGTCCACCGCCGAGGCCGCGTCCTCGCCCTGCGTGGCCGCCTCGATGCCCATGTTGAGGAACTCCCCGGCGTAGCGCACCGCCTCCTCGGCCAGCTGCACCTTGCCGCCGGGGAAGTGGTGGTAGATCGAGCCGCGCGGCGCGCCGCTGTGCGCGATCACGTCCCGGAAGCCCGTGCCCGAGTACCCGCGCTCGCGGAAGAGATAGGCGGCGCTGCGCACCATGCGTTCCCGGCTGTCGGTCCCCATGGGCACCGATTATGACATTCATCATAAGCTTTGCGGCTTGACTATGACGATCGTCATAGCAACGCTGTGCTGGACGGTCGTCGCAAGGAGGCACGGATGTCCACCGCAGGGCTGGAGCAGCTCAAGGAGCTGCTCACCATGGGCACGGAGCAGGGGATCGGCGTCGGCGCCCTGCTCGGCATGACCGTCGAGAGCCTGGAGCCGGGCCGGGTGGTGTTCGGGCTCACCACCGACCCCAAGCACCGCAACCCGCTCGGCACGGTGCACGGCGGCATCCTGTCCACGCTGCTGGACTCGGCCATGGGCTGCGCGGTGCACACCTCCCTGCCCGAGGGCGCCGGGTACACCACACTGGAGCTGAAGGTGAACTTCGTGCGCGCCGTCCCCGTCGAGGGCGTGGGGCTGCGCTGCGAGGGCTCGGTGGTGCACCTGGGCCGCAAGGTCGCCACCACCGAGGGGCGCATCACCGACGAGAACGGCAAGCTGATCGCGCACGGCACCAGCACCTGCATGGTGTTCCCGCCGGTTACCGGCCAGTAGCACGCTCGGTAGGCTCGGCGGGCGGGCCCGGACAGGCGGCCCGCCCGTGCCCCGGACAAGGAGACCGAAGTGATCGACCTGCAGCGCGACGGCGACGTGTTCGTCCTGCGGTACGACGATGGCGAGAACCGCTTCCACCCCGACTTCCTGGCGGCGGTGGACAAGGTGCTGGACGAGGTCGCCGCGCACGACGGCCCGGCCGCGCTGGTCACCGTCGGCACCGGCAAGTTCTACTCCAACGGCCTGGACCTGGAGTGGGTGAACGCCAACCAGGACCGCTTCGAGGAGTACCTGAAGAGCGTCAACGCCCTGTACGCGCGGCTGCTGGAGCTGCCCGCGCCGACCGTCGCGGCGCTGAACGGGCACGCCTTCGCCGGCGGCATGATGCTCGCCCTCGCCCACGACTTCGCGGTGATGCGCACCGACCGGGGCTACCTGTGCCTGCCCGAGGTGGACCTCGGCATGAGCTTCACCCCCGGCATGAGCGCGCTCATCCAGGCGCGGCTGACCCCGCACGTGGCGCACGAGGCCATGATCAGCGGCCGCCGCTACACCGCCGAGCAGGCGCGGGCGGCCGGGATCGTGGCGCGCACCGCGCCCGAGGCCGAGGTGCTGCCCGCCGCGATCGAGCTGGCCGCGTCGCTGGCGCCCAAGCAGGGAAAGGTCGTCGGCAAGATCCGCGGCGACATGTACCGGCCGGTCATCGAGACGCTGCGCGGCCCGGTCTTCTGACCGGGACTGGGCCGCGGGCCCGGTGAGCGCTAGGTTACGGTCAACTGGAATCAGATTCGGTTTTACGGAAGGGACGCCGGATGCGCATCGGCATGGCGCTCAGCTACTCGGGCGGTTTCAAGGAGACCGTCAGCGAGCTGGCCGACTACGAGAAGGCCGGCCTCGACATCGTCTACGTCGCCGAGGCCTACAGCTTCGACGCGGTGAGCCAGATGGGCTACATCGCGGCCAAGACCGAGAAGCTGGAGATCGCCTCCGGCATCCTGCCGATCTACTCGCGGACGCCCACCCTGCTCGCCATGACGGCGGCGGGCCTGGACTACGTCTCCGAGGGCCGCTTCACGCTGGGCATCGGCGCCTCGGGCCCGCAGGTCATCGAGGGCTTCCACGGCGTGCCCTACCACGCCCCGCTCGGCCGCACCCGCGAGGTCATCGAGATCTGCCGCAAGGTCTGGAAGCGCGAGCGCCTCCAGCACCAGGGCAAGTACTACACCATGCCGCTGCCCGAGGGCCAGGGCACCGGCCTGGGCAAGCCGCTGAAGATCATCAACCACCCGGTGCGCGCCGACATCCCGGTGCTGGTGGCCGCGATCGGCCCCAAGAACGTCGAGCTGACCGCCGAGATCGCCAACGGCTGGGAGCCGATCTTCTACCTGCCGGAGAAGGCCGCCGACGTGTGGGGCCCGTCGCTGGCGGCGGGCAAGGCCAAGCGCGACGCCTCGCTCGGCGAGCTGGACGTGGTCGGCCAGGCCGCGCTCGCCATCGGCGACGACGTGCAGGGCTACCTGGAGTTCGGCCGCCCGATGGCCGCCCTGTACATCGGCGGCATGGGCGCCAAGGGCAAGAACTTCTACAACGACCTGTGCCGCCGCTACGGCTGGGAGAAGGAGGCGGAGGAGATCCAGGACCTCTACCTCGCCGGCAAGAAGGACGAGGCGGCCGCCAAGGTCCCCTACGAGCTGCTGGAGAAGATGTCGCTCATCGGCTCCGAGGGCCACGTCCGCGAGCGCCTCGCCGCCATGAAGGAGTCGGGCGTCACCACCCTGAACGTGACCCCGATCGCGCAGGACCACAAGGCCAAGCTCGCGCTGATCGAGAAGGTCAAGGAGATGGCCGCCGACGTCTGACCGGCCTGATCCCGCAAGGCCCGCGCCCCGCTACGGGGGCGCGGGCCTCGGCCGTTCACAGGGCCGCGTGCACCTCCCTGGCGACGCGTTCGCCCGAGCGCACCGCGCCGTCCATGTAGCCCGTCCAGAAGTCCGACGTCTCGGTCCCGGCCCAGTGCACCGGGCCGCACGGGGCGCGCAGCGCCGTCCCGAAGTCGCTCAGCACGCCGGGCGGCGCGATCCCGACCGGGCCGCCGCCGCTCCACACCTCGTTGTCCCAGCGCTGGAACGCCGTGCGCACCGGGGACAGGGCCTTGCTCCCGAACAGCTTGCCGAACGCGTCCAGCCCCGCCGCCCGCACCTGCTCGGGCGGGGCCGCGTCCAGCCGCCGGATGTTGGTCTGGTTGAGGAAGCCCATCAGGATGCCGCGCGAGCCGTCGGCCGGGCTGTTGTCGAAGGTCGCGTCGATCGCGCCGCTGTCGGACACCGCCTGCCCGGTCAGCCCGTCGGCCCGCCAGAACGGCGTCTCGTAGACGGCCACGAACTTGGCGATCGACCCCATCGGGTAGCGCTGCATGAGCTGGGCGCGGCTCGCGGGCAGTCCCGGCGTGAACTCGATCTTCCCGGCGATCGCGGGGGACATCGCGACCACCACGCGCCTGGCCGTCACCGTGATCCCGTCGGCGGTGACCGTCACGCCGCCGTCGCCGGTGACGACGCTGCGCACCGGCGCGTTGTAGCGCACACGGTCGCCCAGCCTGGCCGCCAGCCGGATCGGCACCTGCTCGGAACCGCCGGCGAACCGCGTCTCCTGCGCGCCGCCCTTGGTGTTGATGAGCCGGTCCACGTTGCCGGGGCTGCCCGCGTTGCCCGCCGCCGCGATGTAGTGCAGCACGTACAGCAGCGACACGTCGCGCGAGCGCACCGACAGGGTGGAGCTGACGAAGGCGTCCATCAGGAACCGCGCCCCGCTGCTCAGCGAGTGCGTGCGCGACCAGGTGTGGAAGGTCTGGGAGTCCCACTCCTCGGCCTTGGCCGCCTTCCACGGCTCGCCGACCGGCACCTCCTTGGCCATGCTGTTGAGCGAGGTCAGCGCGATCTGGAGGTCCACCACGCCCCAGTCGGGCGGGACCGCGCCGAGGATGCCGTCGGTGGCGTAGAGCGAGCGCTTGCCGTTGCGGTAGTAGACGTTCTTGCCGGCGTTGTGGGTCGGGAACGTCGCCACGCCCATGTCGGCGGTCAGGGCGGCGATGCGGTCCTGGGTGGGGCCGATGAACTCCGCGCCGCCCTCGCTGGTGGTGCCGTCGCCGAGCGGCAGGCCGTACACCCGGCCGCCCGGCCGGTCGCGGGCCTCCAGGACGATCACCGAGCGCCCGGCGGCGACCAGGTCGCGGGCGGCGGTCAGGCCCGACAGGCCCGCGCCGACGACCACGACGTCGGCGCTCGCGGCGGCGGCGCGGCCCCGGGCGGAGGCGGCGGCCGGGGAGGCCGCCATGGCGGCGCCCGCCGCGGCGGTGAGGGCGCCGGTGCCCAGCAGACGGCGGCGGCTGACAGCGGTCAAGGGGTCCTCCTGGGGTCGGACGGCGGTCCGGGAGCGGGGGGCCTGATCACATGCGCGGACAACGTACGGGCGCGCCCCGGCGAAGTCGAGACTTCCTCATGTTCCGTGACCGCTCCGAGATCACCCGCCCCGCCGCGATGGGCTAGGGTCCGGTCCATGGGGGAGACACACGAAGCGCGCCGGGACCGCCTGGCCGCGCTGGTCGCCGACAACGGGGCCGACGCGCTGCTGGTCACGCGGCTGGTCAACGTCCGCTACCTGACCGGCCTGGACAGCTCCAACGCCGCACTGCTGGTGCGCGCCGACGGGCCCGCCGTGCTGGCCACCGACGCCCGCTACGGCGGCATGGCCGCCCAGGTCTGCCCCGAGCTGGAGGTGATCGTGGCCCGGCCCACCGCCGAGTCGCTGGTCACCCTGGCCGCCGACGCCGGCGTCGCCCGCCTCGGCTTCGAGGCCCACGACCTCACCGTCGAGAAGCACGCCGCGCTCGCCGCCATGGACGGCGGCATCGCCTTCATGCCGCTCGGCCATCCCGTGGAGGAACTGCGCCGGGTCAAGGACGAGCACGAGATCACGCTGCTGGCCGAGGCGTGCGCGATCACCGACCGCGCCTTCGACGCCGTGCTGCCCACCCTGCGCCCCGGCCTCACCGAACGCGAGATCGCCGTCGCGCTGGAGCGCCACATGGTCGACTTCGGCGCCGAGGGCGTCGCGTTCGCGTCGATCGTCGCCTCCGGCCCCAACGGCGCGATCCCGCACCACCACCCCGGCGGGCGCGCCGTCGCCGCGGGCGACCTGGTCACCATGGACTTCGGCGCCCGCTACGGCGGCTACCACGCCGACATGACCCGCACCGTCGCGATCGGCGAGCCCGCCGCGTGGCAGCGCGAGATCTACGAGCTGGTGCGGCGCGCCCAGCAGGCCGCGATCGACGCCGCGGTCCCCGGCGCCGACACCGCCGCCGTGGACGCCGCCGCCCGCGACCTCATCAAGGCCGCCGGGCACGGCGACGACTTCCCCCACGGCCTCGGGCACGGCGTCGGCCTGGAGATCCACGAGGCTCCGCTCATGGGGTACGACAGGACCGGTAAGCTGAGGGACCGAGTTCCGATCACCGCCGAGCCGGGCGTCTACCTGACCGGCCGGGGCGGAGTGCGCATCGAGGACACCCTGGTGGTCCGCGCGGCCGGGCCGGAACTCCTCACCAAGACGACCAAGGAGCTGCTCGTCCTGTGACGGGCGGCTTCTCGACCGGGAGAAACACGTGGCGACGACGAACGACCTGAAGAACGGCATGACGCTGAAGATCGAGGGCCAGCTCTGGACGGTCCTGGAGTTCCAGCACGTCAAGCCCGGCAAGGGCCCCGCCTTCGTCCGCACCAAGATCAAGAACGTGCTCTCCGGCAAGACCGTGGACAAGACCTTCAACGCCGGCACCAAGGTGGAGATCGCCAGCGTCGACAAGCGCGACATGCAGTACCTCTACCGCGAGGGCGAGGACTTCGTGTTCATGGACACCGAGACCTACGACCAGCCGCACATCCCGGCCGCCGTCGTGGGCCGCGCCGCCGACTACATGCTGCCCGAGCAGAACGCGGTCATCGCCTTCAACGAGGAGAACCCCCTCTACGTCGAGCTGCCCGCCGCCGTCGTGCTCCAGATCACCGAGACCGAGCCGGGCCTGCAGGGCGACCGCTCCACCGGCGGCAGCAAGCCCGCCACCCTGGAGACCGGCGCGCAGATCCAGGTGCCGCTGTTCATCACCACCGGCGAGAAGGTCAAGGTCGACACCCGCTCCGGCGATTATCTCGGCCGCGCCTGATGAGCGCACGCACCAAGGCGCGCAAGCTCGCCCTGGACATCCTGTTCGCCGCCGAGCTGCGCGAGGAGCGGCCGACCGACGTGCTCGCCCAGCGCGGCCGGCCCAACCAGGACGAGCTCGCCGAGTTCGCCCACTCGGTGCGGATCGTGGAGGGCGTCCAGGAGCACGCCGAGCGCATCGACGAGCTGATCGCCACCTACGCCACCGGCTGGACGCTGGAGCGCATGCCGGCGGTCGACCGCAACATCCTGCGGATGGGCGCGTTCGAGCTGCTGTGGGTGGACGACGTGCCCGACGGCGTCGCGGTCACCGAGGCGGTCAAGCTGGCCACCGAGCTGTCCACCGACGAGTCGCCCCGGTTCGTCAACGGGCTGCTGGCCCGGCTCCAGCAGCTCAAGCCCTCCCTGTCGCTGTAGTGCCGGGTCTAGGGTGGGACGGACATGAGCGGTGAGGTGAAGGGGGTGGCCGTGGCCGCCCAGCAAGCGGGCCGGCAGGCGGGCCAGCACGGCAGGCGGCAGCGCGGCAGCAGCAGGGTCCGCAGCGCGGTCCTGTGGGAGGCGCTGCGCACGGTCCTGGAGCGCATCGCGCCCGAGGACGGGCCCGGCGACGTCGTCGACGTCGGCGGCGGCACCGGCGGCTTCGCCGTGCCGCTGGCCGAGCTCGGCCACCGGGTGACGGTGGTCGACTCCAGCCCCGACGCGCTGGCCGCGCTGGAGCGCCGCGCCGCCGAGTCCGGCGTCACCGTGCGCGCCGTCCAGGGCGACGCCGTCGACCTGCCCGACCTGCTCGGCGCCGACGCCGCCGACCTGGTGTTGTGCCACAGCGTGCTGGAGTACGTCGAGGACCCGGCGGCGGCCATGGTCGCGCTGACCGCCGCGGTCCGGCCCGGCGGCTCGGTCAGCCTGCTGGTCGCCGGGCAGATCGCCGCCGCGCTGCACCGCGCCGCCGGCGGGCACTTCGGCGACGCGCGGCGCGTGCTGGCCGACCCCGACGGGCGCTGGGGCGACCACGACCGCACGCCCCGGCGCTTCACCCGCGAGACGCTGACGGACCTGGCCACCGGCGCGGGCCTCGCCCCGCGCGAGCTGCACGGCGTGCGGATCTTCGCCGACCTGGTGCCGGGCGCGCTGGTGGACGCCGACGCCGACTCGGCCGAGGCGCTGATCGCGCTGGAGTCGGCCGCGGCCACCCACCCGGTGCTGCGCGAGCTGGCCACCCAGCTGCACCTGGTCGCCGACCGGCGGTGAGCCGCAAGCAGCAGCTCCACCGGCCCGGCCCGCAGCCCGGTCCGCCGGCCGACGACACCGGCTGCCCGATCCTGCACGTCGACATGGACGCGTTCTTCGTCAGCGTCGAGCTGCTGGACCGCCCCGAACTGCGCGGCCGCCCCGTCCTGGTGGGCGGGGCGGGCCCGCGCGGGGTGGTGGCCGCCGCCTCCTACGAGGCCCGCGCCTACGGGGTGCACTCGGCGATGCCGATGACCCGCGCGCGGCGGCTCTGCCCGCGGGCGGTGGTGCTGCCCGGCGACCACGCCAAGTACCGGCGGGTGTCGGCGGCCGTCTTCGAGATCTTCCGCTCGGTCACCCCGCTGGTGGAGCCGCTGTCGCTGGACGAGGCGTTCCTCGACGTGGCGGGCGCGCGCCGTCTGTTCGGCAGCCCCGCCGCGATCGCCCAGCGCGTGCGCGCGCAGGTCCGCGAGCAGCAGGGCATCACCTGCTCGGTCGGGGTCGCCGCCAACAAGTTCGTCGCCAAGCTCGCCTCCACCCGCTGCAAGCCCGACGGGCTGCTGGTGGTGCCTGCCGACGGGATCACCGGCTTCCTGCACCCGCTGCCGGTCGGCGCGCTGTGGGGCGTCGGGGAGCGCACCGAGCAGACCCTGACGCGCCTCGGGCTGCGCACCGTGGGCCAGCTCGCCCAGACCCCGCTGGCCACCCTCCAGCGCGAGCTGGGCAACGCGCACGGCTCCCACCTGTACGAACTGTCGTGGGGCCGCGACCCGCGCGAGGTCGTCCCGCACACCCCCGACAAGAGCATCGGCGCCGAGGAGACCTTCGACACCGACATCGCCGACCCCGAGGTGATCCGCCGCGAGCTGCTGCGGCTGGCCGAGAAGGTCGGGGCGCGGCTGCGCGCGGCCGGCGCCGCCGGGCGGACGGTGAGCGTCAAGCTGCGCGACGCCGAGTTCAGGACGATCACCAGGGCGCGCACGCTGCCCGAGTCCACCGACCTCGCCCGTGTGATCTATGTCACAGCGTGCGAGCTGTACGAGGCGTCCGGGCTGGAACGGGTACGACTCCGGCTGGTCGGGGTCCGCGTGGAGAACCTGGAGCCCGCCGGGAGCGCGCCGCGCCAGCTGGCCTTCGACGAGCCGGAGACCGGATGGCGCGAGGCCGAGCGGGCGATGGACCAGGTGGCGCACCGGTTCGGCGCCGGCACGGTCCGTCCGGCCGCGCTGGTCGGCCGGGACGACGCCGGGCGCACGCGCGGCACCGGCCGTTCGGCCGGCCGGGACGGCGGGCCGGAAACCGGGTCCGAAACCGGTCCCCGGAACCGGCATGACGGGCCCGTCAGCGGGGACAGGGACGATGAGACAAGGCGGTGAGATGACCGGCATGGGGTCCGCGGTTGGCCGTTCGCTTTCGTACGCTCGTCCGGCCTCGTATTCTGGGCATATCACCGTTGAGGTTCTCGTCCTGCACCGGATACCCCGTCGCGGGGCTGTCGTTGGGAGGCGCCGTGCCGCTCTCTGAGCACGAGCAGCGCATGCTCGAACAGATCGAGTCCGCGTTGTACGCCGAGGATCCGAAGTTCGCGCACGCGGTCCGCTCCACCAATCCGCAGGTGCACTACAAGCGCCGGATCGTCAAGGCCGCTCTGGGCTTCGTGGTGGGCGTCTGCGCGCTGATGGCCGGCCTCGTCATGAACGCCGGCACCGTCACCGTCGCCATCAGCGTGGCCGGCTTCCTGCTGATGGTGGCCTGCTGCGTGTGGGCGCTGACGAGCTGGAAGCGCATGACCGGCATCGGCGCCGAGCCGGCCGCCGGTCCGGCCCCGGGCGGCAGGCCCGCGCGCTCGGGGTTCATGGAGCGCATGGAGGACCGCTGGCGCCGCCGCACCGAGGGCGAGTGACCCCCGGCCGGCACGGGGCCCCGCCCCGAGCTTCGTGATCTTCTGACCGCCCGCACGGCGCCGACCGTGCGGGCGATCATGCTTTGCGCCGGGCCGGCCCCCTTCCGGCGGGCCAGCGCTCAGCGGGCCAACGCCCGCCCTTCCCAGCGGGCCCGCGCCCTTTTCCCGCGCCCTTTTTCGGTGCCCTCCCGGCGGGCCCGCGCTCCTTGCGGCAGGTCAGCGTCGGCCGTGCTTTACGGTGGGTCAGCGCTCGGCGGGTCAGCGCTGGCCCTTTCCGGCGGACCGGCGTCCTTCTCCGCCGCCCTTCCGGCGGGTCAGCGTCCGCCGGGCAGCCGGTCTCGCACCCGCTCGGCGACCCGCTCGCGGACCTGGCGTGCCCGGCCGGTCACCGCCGCGACCCGCACGGCGGCCTCGTGCAGCGCCTCCCGCGTCGCCGACCGCGTCGAGGCGACCGTGGACGGCGGCAGCAACCGCGCCCGCAGCCGCGCCGGGCGGCTCACCGACGCCGCGAACGCCTCCCGCACCCTGCGCACGTCGGCCCGCAGCGCCTCCGGCGGGGCGTCCGCCGGGACGGGGGAGTAGCGCGCCATCTCCTCGGCCCTGGCGATGCGCCCGAGCGCCTGCGCGGTCTCGGCGTCCGGCTCCAGCACCTGGGCGAGCTGCCGCACGGTCGCCCGCGGGGTGTCGCTGGACCGCCAGGCCAGCCCGTGGTCGAGCGCGTCGGAGCGCATCTCCCGCCACGCGGCGTGCGCGGCGTGCGCCGCGCCGGTCCCGCCCGCGCTGGCCGGGGACGGCCCGTCGCCGCCCGGCCCGTCGCCGTCGCCCCGGCCGCCCGCGACCTGCGAACCAGGAGGCGGCACCGCCGCCCAGCGCCGCCGCCGGGTCAGCACCCGTGCCACCATCGGGGCCGCCAGCAGCGCCAGCACCAGCACGGTCCCGGCGATCCAGCCGGTGGGCACGCCGCCGTCCTCCTCCTCGGCGCCGTCGGCGCCGGTGCCGGGGTCCGGCTGGTCCAGGCCGCGCTGCGCCGCCGTGCCCGGCCCCGCCGACGCCGACGAGCTCGCCGACGGCGTGGGGGCGGACGGGGTCTGCTCGCCGCGCGAGGTCACCGGGTCGGAGGCGGGCTCGGAGTAGGGCGGGGTCACCGCCGTGCCCTGCCCGGCCGCGCCCGCCGGCGTCGGCTCGAACCGCACCCATCCGGTGCCCTCGAAGTACAGCTCGGGCCAGGCGTGCGCGTCGCGGGAGCGCACCGTCCACACGCCGGGGCTGGTCTGGGTGCCGGGCGTGTAGCCCATCGCGACCCGCGCCGGGATGTTCAGCACCCGCGCCATCAGCGCCATCGCGGCGGCGAACTGCTCGCAGTAGCCGCGCTTGTCGCGCAGCAGGAAGCCGGTCAGGTCGTTGCCGCGCTGCGGCGGCGGGGCCGACAGGTCGTAGGTGAAGCCGCCGTCGCGGGTGAACCACCGTTGCAGCAGCACCGCCTTGCGGTGCGCGCTCAGCGCGCCGGAGGTGATGTCGTGCGCCAGCTTGGTCACCTCGGGCGGCACCGTGCGCGGGAGGGCGGTGTAGCGGCGCAGGACGTCGACCGGGTAGCCGACGCCCGCGGCCAGCTGCTGGGCGGTGGGCATCGCCTGGAGGCTGGTGACGGTGTAGGAGCGGCCGCCCGCCGAGTCGCGCAGCGAGTAGACCATGCGCGACGCCTCGTCCACCCGCCAGTCGCCCTTGATCGACACGCGGGCGGGCGCGTACGGCACCGGCAGGAAGGTCATGTTGCGCACCTGCCGCGAGACCTTCACCCGGGTGGTCACCCGCTGGGTCCGCACCGGGCCCAGGCCGGGCGGCGGCGGCAGCTCCCGGTCGGTCAGCCGGTCCTTGGCGGTGCTCTGCAGTGAGTAGTAGGACCAGCGGTCGCCGTCGAACCGGTCCAGCGCGTACAGCCGCAGGTAGTCGGGCCGCTCGCGGGCGTCGGTGCGGTAGGTCAGCACGACCGCGTCGTCGGGCCGGGTCAGCTCGCGCTTCAGGCTGACCAGCGGATCGGGCGTGGTGACGGTCTGCGAGCCGCCGCCGCCCCCGCCACCGCCGCCCAGCCCGAACAGGCCGCGCGGCTGCACGCCGGGGATCGCCATGGGCAGCAGCACCGCGACCGCGACCGCCGCCATCCCGATCCGGCGGCCGCTGGCGGCCAGCGCGCCCACGTCGGGCCGCTCCCGCCGCCCGCCGGACCCGCCCGCGCCGTCGGTGCCGTCCTCCTCGGCCGCGCCCGCCAGCGGCACCCCGTCCGACCAGCGGGGGGTGAACACCACCCGGCCCCAGCCGCCCACCTGCTCGCGCGCGTCGGTCATCAGCAGCGCCAGGAAGCCCAGCGCGCCGACCGCGAACGCCGCCCAGCTCACGCTGTCCTCGCGCACCGCCGCCGGGACGCTGTACATCGCCAGCAGCGGCAGCCCCGCCGGGGCCGTGCGGCGCAGCCGCACCGCCAGCAGGTCGACCAGCAGCGCCACCAGGCCGATCCCGGCGGCGGCCAGCAGCATGATCCCCGGCACCAGCGGCACCGGCGCGGCGTAGTTGTTGGCCGCGTCCCAGCCCTCGCCCGCCAGGGTCGCCAGCCGTTGCAGCGAACCGGCGGTCGGCACCACGCCGAGCAGCGCCTCGCCGGAGGCGTGCACCACCGTCAGGTACAGCAGCAGCGCCAGCAGCCCGGCGACCGCGTTCAGCGCCGCCGGGACGCGGAACCGCCGCGCCACCAGGCCGCCGGCCGCGACGCTGAGCACCGCGCCCAGCCCCGCCCAGAACCAGGCCCGCCCGGCGAACAGCGGGTAGAGCCCCACGGCTCCGGCCAGCGTCGCCAGCCCCGCCATGACCGTCAGCCGAATCCTCATCTGCCACCCCTGACGAAGTCCTCGCCGGCCTGGTCGGCCGAGGCCCACGCGCCCGCGAGCCCGGCGGCCGACGGAACCGTCAGCACCCGCCAGCCCGCCGCGCGCATCACGCGCGAGGTCGCGTCCGCGCCGCCGTCCGCGCCGCCGACCCCTTCGGGCTCGACCAGCACCGCGACGTAGGTGGCGGTGCCGCGCCGCGCCGCCGCCACCGCCCGCGCCTCCTCGGCCGTCAGCGTCCCGAACACCGCGACGACCAGCCCGTCGCCCTCGCGGCCGTTCCCGGTCCCGCCGCGCAGCGCCGCCAGGCCCGGCGTCAGCGAACCGCCCGCCGACGGCCTGGCGACCGCCAGCGCGTCCAGCAGCAGCCCCTCGAACGCGCCCTCCAGCGCCACCGCCGACGGCAGCGCCTCACCGGCGTCGGTGACCAGCCGCAGACCCATCCCGGCCCGGCCGAGGTGCACCCCGATCGAGGCCGCCACCGACACCGCCTGCTCGAACGACCCGGCCGGCCCCTCGCCCCAGTGCGCGCCGCGCCGGGTGTCCAGGAACAACGAGCCGCTGCTCTGCCAGTGCTGCTCCTCGCGCCGCACCATCAGCTCGCCGCGCCGCGCGGTGGAGCGCCAGTGCACCCGCCGCAGGTCGTCGCCGTGCCGGTACTCGCGCGGCGCGATGTCGTCCTCGCCCGCCGACGCCACCGTGCGGGCCACGCTGTCGCCGCCGCCGGTCCACGCCCCGGCGAGGCGGCTCGGCGGCAGCGGCACGATCTCCGGGGTCACCGTCAGGGTGTCGGACAGGCTGAAGGAGCGCACCAGCTCCACCATCCCGAACGGGTCGGCCAGCCGCACCACCAGCGGCCCCACCCGGTACCGGCCGCGCACGTCGGAGCGGATGCGGTAGCTCAGCTCGCGCGAGCCGCGCGGCTCGACGCGGTCCAGCACGAACCGGGCCCGGCCGCCGAGGGCGTAGGGCACCTGGTCCTCCACCATCAAAAGCCCGCTCGGCAGCCGCGACACGTTCTCCAGCCGCAGGTCGGCGCGCGCCTCGTGGCCCACCGGCAGCCGCGACGGGTCCAGCCGCCGCGCGCACGCCAGCCGGTAGCGGGTCCGCGACACCGCCAGCGTGCACAGCAGCGGCAGCACCAGCACCAGCACCCCGGCGCGCAGCAGGTCGCGCTCGCCGAGGATGAAGGCGCACACCACGGCGGTCGTGCCGGCGGCCACGAAGGACCGCCCCCGGGTGGTCAGGCCGGACAGCGCTCTTCTCAAGGCTCACTTCCGGAAGGAGGGGAGGGGACGCCCGGGGACCGCCGCGGCGGTCCCGCCGGGCGGCGGGCTCACTGGCGGGGCGAGGGCACCGGCAGGCGGTGCACCAGCTCGGTGACCACGTGCTCGGGACGGCGGCGCTCCACCTGCGCCTCGGCGGTCGGCAGCAGCCGGTGCGCCAGCACGGGGACGGCCAGGTCCTGTACGTCGTCGGGCAGCACATAGTCGCGGTCGTCGAGCGCCGCGTACGCGCGCGCCGCCCGCACCAGGTGCAGGGTCGCGCGCGGGGAGGCGCCGAGCCGCAGCTCGGGGTGGTTGCGGGTGGCGGTGACCAGGTCGATCACGTACTGCCGCACCGCCGGCGCCACGTGCTGGTCGCGCACGACCTCCACCAGCGCCCGCACGTCGGCGGCGTCGGCGACCGGGGCCAGCCGGTCCAGCGGGGAGGACCGCCCGTGCACGTCCAGCATCTCCAGCTCGGCGGCCGGGTCGGGGTAGCCCATGGAGATGCGCGCGGTGAACCGGTCGCGCTGCGCCTCGGGCAGCGGGTAGGTCCCCTCCATCTCCACCGGGTTCTGGGTGGCCACCACCATGAACGGCCGCTCCAGCCGGTAGCTGGTGCCGTCCACGGTGACCTGGCGCTCCTCCATGCACTCCAGCAGCGCCGACTGGGTCTTGGGGGAGGCCCGGTTGATCTCGTCGCCGACCAGCAGGTTGGCGAACACCGGGCCCGGCTTGAACTCGAACTCGCGCAGCTCCTGGTTGTAGGCGCTGACGCCGGTGATGTCGCTGGGCAGCAGGTCGGGGGTGAACTGCACGCGGCGCACCGAGCAGTCGATGGACCGGGCCAGCGCCTTGGCCAGCATCGTCTTGCCGACGCCCGGCACGTCCTCGATCAGCAGGTGCCCCTCCGACAGCAGCACCGTCAGCGCCAGGCGCACCGCGTGGGGCTTGCCCTCCACGACCGACTCGACCGCGTCGCGGATCTTGTTGGCGACCTGCGCCAGCCCGTCGAGCCCCGAGGCCCGTCCGCCGTGCGTGCCCACTGCCACTGGCAATCCTCCTCAGCCGTCCGGCCGGCGCGGCGACCGTGCGCCCGTCCCAACGACAGTACGTCGTCGGGACCACCGTCGCGATGTTCATGGGGAACGGGTGCTTATTGTGCTGCACCGGGGTCGTCCGCACAGCCACGGCGAACCCGCCACTTCGCTCCACACCGCCGCGTTCCCGCCCGAGCACCCCCTTCCCACCCCGCCCCGGCGGGCTCCGCCGGGCGCTTCGACCCCCTTGCGGCACGCGGGAGGGGTCCGTCGCGCCCCACTTCACACCACCCTTCATGACCTGCGGTTTTGTTCGCGAAAGCGGCGCGCGGGGCGCGTTTTCCTAGTTGACGGTGGGGAAGAGTGGAGTAGAGTGGGGCGCCGTGGGGAGCAGGAGCGCCTCATGCGGCGCGGGAGGTGGGGCCGGTGTTCCTCGGCACCCATACGCCGCGCCTGGACGACAAGGGACGACTGTTCCTGCCGGCGAAGTACCGCGAGGAGCTGTCGGGGGGATTGGTGATCACGAAGGGCCAGGAGCGCTGCCTGTACGTCTTCCCCATGGCGGAGTTCCAGCGCATCACCGAGGCTCTGCGTGCCGCGCCGGTCACCGAGCGGGCGGTCCGCGCCTACAGCCGCGTCTTCTTCGCCAGCGCCTCCGACGAGGTCCCCGACAAGCAGGGGCGCATCACGATCCCGCCGCCGCTGCGCACCTACGCCGACCTCTCCCGCGACTGCACCGTCATCGGTGCGAACACGCGCCTGGAGATCTGGGACACCAAGGCCTGGGAGACCTACCTGGAGCAGGAGGAGCAGGCCTTCTCCGACATCTCCGAGGAGGTGTTGCCCGGAATCCTCTGATATTCCACTGGTCGGTCCGCTGACCGGCACAAGGCCCACGTTCGGCCAGGTCTCCAGCCGCTCTCCGGCCCTCTGGCGCAGCTTCCCCGGCGCCAGACGGCGACCCCCCGCGTACCGCGCGGTGAAACTTCCTCAGGGCAGCGGATGGGGACCTGGCCGGGCGAGGCCGCCGGGGGTGCCGAAGCAGGGCGGGCCGACGATGCCACACCGATGCCACACAGTCCGCGAGCGGTGACGGCACGAGGGGGTGAACCATGACCGTGGGCGACCACGCGGCCGAGGCCGGACATGTTCCGGTCATGCTCGACCGCGTCCTGGAACTTCTGGCGCCGGCGGTGCGGGTCACCGGCCGGGCGCCGGTCTACCTCGACGGCACGCTCGGCATGGGCGGCCACGCCGAGGCGATGCTGGCGGCCCACCCGGAGCTGCGCCTGATCGGCCTGGACCGCGACACCACCGCCCTGGAGCGGTCGGCGCGGCGGCTGGCCCGGTTCGGCGACCGGGTGACGCTGGAGCACGCCGTCTACGACGAGCTGCCCGCGGTGCTCGACCGGCTCGGCGTCCCCGCCGTGGACGCCGCCCTGTTCGACCTCGGGGTGTCGTCCCCGCAGCTCGACGAGGGCGAGCGCGGCTTCGCCTACTCCTACGACGCCCCGCTCGACATGCGGATGGACCGTACCCAGCGGCTGACCGCCGCCGAGGTGGTCAACGGCTACCCGCCCGCCGAGCTGGCCCGCATCCTGCGCGAGTACGGCGAGGAGCGGTTCGCCCAGCGGATCGCCGCCGCCATCGTGCGCGAGCGTGAGCGCGCCCCGCTCGACTCCACCGCGCGCCTGGCCGACCTGGTGCGCACCGCCATCCCCGCCGCGACCCGCCGCACCGGCGGCAACCCCGCCAAGCGCACCTTCCAGGCGCTGCGCATCGAGGTCAACGGCGAGCTGGAGATCTGGCGCCGCGCGCTGCCGGCCGCGCTGGACGCGCTGCCGGTCGGCGGCCGGATCGTCGTGCTGTCCTACCACTCGCTGGAGGACCGCATCACCAAGCAGGCCCTGGCCGCGCTGACCGCCGACACCACGCCGCCCGAACTGCCCGTTCCGCTGCCCGAGCACCAGCCGCGCTTCCGGCTGCTGACCCGCGGCGCGGAACTGCCCTCCGGCGCGGAGACCGAGACCAACCCACGGGCCGGGTCGGTGCGGCTGCGCGCCGCCGAGCGGGTCCGGGAGGCCAGATGACGACGACGACACGCCGATCGGGGCCGCGGAAGAAGACGCCGCCCGCCCCGCAGCCCCGCCGCGAGCGCCGCACCCGGAACGACCCTCCCGACGCGGAGGAGCAGGCCGGGCCGGACGAGCGGCGGCCCAAGCGGCAGGCCAAGCAGTCCCGCAAGGACCGGCCCGCCAAGCGCGGGGACGTCCCCGCGCCCGAGCCGCGCCGCCCCGAGGCCAAGGTCAAGGCCGCCAGGACCGCCAAGCCGGGCGCCGCCAAGGGCGGGACGGCCAAGGCGGCGAAGCCTGCGAAGCCCGCCAAGAAGAAGGCCACGGCCAAGAGCGTCCCGGCGCCGCGGCCCGCCGCCAAGCCGGCGCCGCGACCGGCCAGGGCCACCCGAACCGTCAAGCCCGCCGCGAAGGCCGCCGCGCCCGCCAAGCCCAAGACCGCGGCCAAGGCGTCGACCAAGCCCGCGGCCAAGACGACGGCCAAGACGACGGCCAAGGTCGCGACCCCGGCGAAGGCCCCGGCCGCGAGCAAGGCGAAGCGCGAGACGGGCCGCGCCCGCGCGACCGCCTACGCCCGCGCGCGCGTCCGGCAGGCCCCCGCGCCGCGCACCCCGTTCGTACTGCTGATCTGCGGGCTGCTGGGCGGCGCGCTGGTCAGCCTGCTGCTGCTCAACACCGTGCTGGCGCAGGACGCCATCCGCATGACCCAGCTCCAGCGCAGCACCCAGCTCCTGGAGCAGCAGCGCCAGGCGTACCAGCGCCAGAACGCCGAGGAGGAGGCCCCCGACCAGCTGCGCCGCAAGGCGGAGGCGATCGGGATGCGGCCCTCCGAGCACCTGGCGTTCCTCGACCCGCTGACCGGCGAGGCCACCCCCGGCGGCGCGGTGCGGCCGGTGCCGCACTCGGCGGCCGCCGCCGCGGGCGCGGCCGGCGTGGTCGGGGTCCCCGGCGTCGTGGTGCCCGGTGACGGCGTGCCCGCCGCGCCGGGCGGCGGAGTGGGGGCCGGAGGGCCGTGAGGCTGCGCACGCGTCCGGAGGCCGGCGGAAGTGAGAGAGGTGCACCGTGACGAAACGGCCGGCGGGCCCGCCGCCCGGTCGTAGGCGCGGCCCCCAGGGGCGGGGGCCCCGGGGCGCGGCGGGGCGCGACGACAGGAACGGCCCGGGGGCGGCGCGCGCGTCCGGGCGTCAGACGGGCAACCCCTCCCGGTCGCCGGGCGGTTCGGCCGCCCGGCGGCCGGCCCGTAACGGAACGGTCCCGCCGCCGCGCGGCGACCAGGACCGCTCCGCCCGCGACAAGGGGCGCGCGCCAGAT
>NZ_BCRO01000109.1 GCF_001552635.1 Actinomadura hibisca NBRC 15177
CCCCTGTGGCCGGGGTCGCTGTGATGGGTTCGGGCACGGGGCTGAGGTCGTTGGTCATGTGCGGGGCGCGGGGCTGAGGTCCTTGGTCACGCGCGGAGCGCGGGCTGAGGTAGTTGCGCGGAGCGTGCCCTTGGGCGCGGAGCGCGGGCTTGGCGCGGAGCGTGCCTTAGCGCGCAGCGCAGCCTTGAAGCAGAGCAGCAGAGCAGCAGAGCAGCAGAGCAGCAGAGCAGCAGAGCCAAGGCTGATGCTCAGGCGCAGAACGCGCAAGTTGAGGTTCAGGCAGCGGTGCCGCCGGGCCCTGGAGGGCCCGGCGGCACCGGTAGAAGGGAGTGCCGGAGGAGACACAGTAGGGACGCGACAGGTGCGACGCCCCATCCCGGCGATATCAACAAAGCGACCCGAGAACCAAGGCAGTCCCCCAAACACAGACTGCAATCCAACCTCCCAGCCGCCAACCAGCCGCCCCCCGCCGCTAACCACCCGCCCACCACTCCCCCACCCAAAGTCACCGCTTCTTGATCGTTATCAGCGCGTCTTCCCACGTCCAGACCCTGGCGGTACGTTCTTCGGGGAACGGCGGAATGAGGGTGGAGCTTGACGGCGGTCATCGAAGGGCCCGGTTGGTCGGCGCGGGGGTTGGACCAGCGTTCCGGGCGTTATCCCCTCGCGGTCGAAGGTCCCGTCCTGCAAGCGGTGGACCGGCTCGTCCCCGGTGTCTCCACCGTCACGCGCTTCGTCCGCTACTACGCCATGTACGCCGCCCTCGCCGCGCACGCCGGACGGCACGAGCTGGACGCCGCCGCCTGCCGCGCCCTCGTCCGCCGCTGCGAAGTCATCATGGCCGGAGCCTCCCTCCTCCTCGACGACCCCAGCCTCGCCCACGGCATCGACCGCGTCCGTCCCCACCTCGGCGACCACCTCGACGTCGCCGCCGCAGCCGAGGACTACTCGCCTCGCGCCTGGGGCTTCTGGGAGCAGTACGGCGGGCCCGGCACCCTCCTCGGGACCGTCGCCGTCGAGGAGCGCGCACTCCGCCCCGGACGCCACTCCTGCCCCGCGCCCGTACGCGACCTCTTCGCGCCCCTCATCGAGGCCGCCTCCCACGACCGCCTCACCTGGGACCAGATCGAAGCCCTGGAACCCCTCACCCTCACCGCCCAGGAGCAGCCCGAAGGCCCCTGGCTCCGTGACCTCTTCACCGCCACCCGCAACGGCTCCCACGACCCCGACGCCTGGGAGACCGACGACCGGCGGCGGCGCGGCGCGCTGCGCATCGTCGGGCGTGCCACCGTCCTGGACGGGCACAGCGACGAGGACGCCGTCCGCTCCGTCGTCGCCTTCGGGAACCGCGCCGCCACCGACCCCGTCCTCGCCGCCATCCCCGAGGTCATGGACTGGCGCGGCGTCCTGCTGCGGCACTACTCCGTCGGCGCCTGGCGACGGCTCTGGGCCACGCTCGTCTCCGCCATCGACGACAGCGGCCCGCAGGAACTCCGCGACTGGCTCGCCGGCCAGATGCCCGACCAGACCGTGCGCGCCTTCATGAACGAGCTGCCCGACACCATGGCCGGCGGCCATCCCGCCCCCATCGAACGCGCCGCCCTCGCCATGGGCGACCCCCACGACCCCCTGACCAACGTCCACCTCCTCCTGCTCGGCGGGCGGCGCAGCGGTGAGCTGGACGGAGACACCAAGACCGCGTTCCTCGGCCCACGCAGCGCCCTCAATCCCGAATGGGTCCGGCTGCGCACCCAGGACCTCTCCGGCCGCACGATGCGCGACCTCGCCGCCGGCCTCGTGGACGACATGCTCGCCCAGTCCCGCCGCGTCGCCCTCGACAAGATGACCCCGGACGGCACCGGCCGCCTCAAGGTCTTCTCCCGCGTCCACGAGCGCAACGGCCGCTACTACAAGACCGGCGACGAAGGCGCGGGCGACCTCGGCCTACGGCTCGACCGCCTGGCCGAGTTCGCCTTCCAGCTCGGCCTGATCGACCTCGCCGGAGACGACGGCGCCACGAAGGTGAGCCCCCTGGGCGCACGGCTCCTGGAGGTGGGCGCATGACCGCCGAACCGTTCACCTCGCCCCTCGCCCTCCTCAACCAGTGGCGCGACCGCGAGGACGGCGCCGACCTCCACGAGCTCCTGCTCCTCGGCTTCACCGTCGACCTCCCCTTCCTGGAGAAGGTCGCCATCCCGATGGCCCGCGCCATGGGCGCCCGCGTCACCGTCGTCGGCGACGCCGCGCAAGGCCGCTACGACCCGGTCGACGTACGGCTCGCGGGCCGTTCCTACTTCCACGCCCTGGCCTCCTGCGACGGTGCGTTCCACCCCAAGCTGGCCCTGCTGATCGGCGCGGACGACGCCGTCGCCGCCATCGGCTCCGGCAACCCCACCATGGCCGGATGGGGCTACAACGACGAGTTGTGGACCGTGCTACGCGGCCGCCGCGACTCCGGCCCCGCAGCCCTCGGGCAGCTCGCCGAATGGCTCCAGCTGCTCCCCATCGGCGTCGCCGTCCCCGAGTACGTGGACACGATCCTCCAAGAGATCGCCGCAACGCTGGAGCCCTTCGGCGGCCCAGCATCGGAAGACGTACAGGTAATCCACAACCTCGACACCGGCCTGCTGGAACAACTGCCCTCCGGCCCCGTCGAGGAACTCTCCCTGTATGCGCCGTTCCTCGACCCCTCCGGCAACGCCCTCGCCCAGATCATCGACCGCTTCGCCCCCGAACGCCTGACCATCGGCCTCCAGGAGCACCAGACCAGCTACGACGGCGACGTCCTGCTGCGCGCCGCCGCCGACAGCGGTCGCAAGGCCGAGATCCGCCTCCTGCCCGAGCGTTTCCCCCGGCACGGCAAGCTGCTGGAGTGGACGGCCGCCGGACACCGCTGGACGCTCACCGGCAGCGCCAACCTCACCGCCAGCGCCCTCCTCCGCGCCACCGGTGCGGGCGGCAACTGCGAGCTGGCGATCCTGGCCCCGTCCGCACAAACCCTGATGCCGCCCGGCGAGCCCTGCCCCGCGCCCCGCCTGGAAGGCCGCCGCACGGTCCGCGCCACCGAGCCACGCCCCGGTCTGACGCTGCTCGGAGCCCTGGTCACCGCGCAGGGCGTGCAGGTGACGCTCGCGCGCGCCTACGACGTCGAGATCACCGTGGAGACCTCCCTCGACGGTTCCCCGGGCTCCTGGCAGCGGGCCGGAGTGATCCCGGCAGGCGCGACCGGCGGGCTCTTCGCCGTCCCCGAGATCGGCGGCACCGTCGTCCGCGCCGTCGCCGGGCCGCTGCTCTCGCCGCCCGTCTTCGCCGCCCAGCCCGCCCGGTGCGCGCGGCGGCGCGAGGACGACCACCGCCCCCGGCTGCGCCACCCCTACAGCGAAGAGGAGATCTTCACCGATCCCGAGCTGGCCCGGCGCTTCCGCCTCGACCTGCTCCGCCTGATGGACGGCCTCACCTCCGTCACTCCCGCCACGACGACCCCGCACGCCTCCACCGGCAACACCGTGCAGGACCGCTGGACGGCCTGGCTCGACGACTGCGAGCGCACCTTCGGTCGTCCCCTGACCAGCAAGCTCTTCAACCGGCCGGTCGCCGCCTCCCCCACCGCCCCCGGCTGGAACCTGACGACCAGCATCACGCTCGACGCGGACGCCGACGAGCCCACGCCCGAGGACGAGACGCCCCGCACCCCGCCCACGCCCGACGAGCGCGCCAGCTGGCAGCGCTGGGCCTCCCGCGCCGTCGCCGCCGTGGAGGGCGGCGCCCCGCTGATGACGCGCGTCCTCATCGCCCGCCTGTTCGTGCAGCTCCTCGGGCACGGCGTGTGGACCATGGACGACCCGTCCTGGCGCCCCGACCTGGCCGCGCTCACCCGCCACCTCCCGGCCCGTCCCGAGGACGACGCCCCGCCGGAGTCGCTGGAGCACATCGCCGTCCTCACCGCCGTCTGCATGGGCCTCCTGCACGACGGCGCGTCGCTCGCGGGCGGCACCCCCGAGGCCGAGGTGTGGGCCGAGGTCCGCGCCACCATCACCGACGCCCGGCCCGACCTGGCCGGAGACCTGCTCATCCCACCGCTCTTCCCGCACGCCCGCGTGCTGAGCCGTACGCAACTGGAGGGCCTGGTGCAGCTCGCCGCCGACGACGACCCGGTCGTGCACATCGCCGCCGACCTCGCCGAGACCGGCTGGGACCTCAGCGAGGAGGACGGCCTGTTCCGCGTGGACGGCTCGTTCACCAACCCCGTCCCGGTCGCCGCGCGGGTGGCGACGCTGCTCGGCGAGCACCGCGACATCGCGCTGGTGCACGCGGTGTCGGGCAACCGGTGGGCCTTCGTGGCGTGGCGGCGGCCCGACCTGGTGCTGGCGAGCTTCCCGGCGGGCAACGCCTGGCGGCTCTACCGGCTCAGCGGCCTGGCCACCCCGCAGGCGCGGCTGGGCTCCGGCGAGGGCATCACCCGGATCGACATGGTCGGCAACCCGGTCCGCATCGGGCAGGTCCCGCCGGAGGCCGCGCGGCGGCTGCTGACCGACGCGGGCACCGACCACCTGGAGATCCTCGGCAGGCTGACCTCGGCCGTCCGCTGAGAAAGATCCCTTTCGTCACGAACCCGGCCCGCGGACGTTAAAACGCGGCCCTGCCGGGCAGACGCCCTCTCGGAGTACATGGGAGGGGAACACGGATGCTTCGCACGCTCAGGGTGCAGTTGGAGGGGGCCGTTCCGGGGCGGGGTGCGGCATGACGGCGCCGACGGAACCGGGGATCGAACGTTACAAGGTCCGCTTCGAGCGCGAGGCGGTGCCCTATCTCGACCAGATGTACGCGGCGGGCCTGCGGATGACCCACAACCCCGCCGACGCCGAGGACCTGGTGCAGGACACCTACGCCAAGGCGTTCGCGTCCTTCCACCGCTTCGAGGAGGGCACCAACGTCAAGGCGTGGTTGTACCGCATCCTCACCAACACCTTCATCAGCGCCTACCGCAAGAAGAGGCGGCAGCCCGCCCGGTCGAGCACCGAGACGGTGGAGGACTGGCAGCTCTCCGAGGCGGCCGGGCACACCTCGGCCGGACTGCCGTCGGCGGAGGTGCTGGCGCTGGAGCGGCTGCCGGACAACGAGGTCAAGCAGGCGCTGGCGCGGCTGGCCGACGAGTACCGGACCGCCGTCTACCTGGTGGACGTCGAGGGGTACCCGTACCGCGAGGCGGCCGAGCTGATGGGCGTTCCGCTGGGCACGGTGATGTCGCGCCTGCACCGGGGACGGCGGCGGCTGCGGGCGATGCTGGAGGACTACGCGCGTGAACGAGGGCTGGTCCAGGCCGCCTGATCCTGGGCCTTCATTGCAACGACCTAGCTATCGCGCGAGTGCCCGACCTGGCCGGTGAAGCAAAGCCGAAGGCGGGCTTCACCGGCCAGATCGCGAAGCGATTGGCACTCGCAAAGGCACGGTCAGGGGGCGAGCCGCTAGGCGAGCCCCCTGGGCCGGGACTTCAATCAAACACTGCGGTGAACCGCCCGCTCGTTCGGAACGCAGTGCGTCATCTGCAAGCCCTCGACGTTCCGCGGCCCGTTCTTGCCCAGGTTCGCCAGCCGCTGCCGGTCCTCGTCGGTCAGGTCCTGGCTGGCCAGCGGCTTCAGGTTCTTCACGTCGTCGGGCGCGATGCCCAGGCCCTCGCCCACGCGCAGCCCGAGGTCGTCCTCCACCAGGAGGAAGTGCCACACCATCCGCTCCTGGATCGGCCGCTCGCACTGCGACAGCAGCGTCACGAAGTTGTGCACCAGGTCGTCGCGCTCCCAGTCCTCCATCAGCAGGTAGCGCTGGCCCGCCTGGACGTAGTCGTTGGTGCGCGGGATGCGCTTGCGGGTCAGCCGGCCCTCGATCGTCGGGCCCTGCTCGTCGTGGGTCGGGTACTGCGCCTCGCGCAGCCCGCCGGTGATGGACGGCTCGTAGTTGACGTGCGGGTTCTCGCCGCCGCCGTCCACGTGGTAGGTCATCTGCCCGTCGCGCTGGTTGGTGCGCACCTGGGCGTTCTTGGCCTGGTTGACCGGGAGCTGGAGGTAGTTCGGGCCGACGCGGTGGCGCTGGGTGTCGCTGTAGGAGAACGTCCGGCCCACCAGCATCTTGTCGTCGGAGAAGTCCAGGCCGTCCACCAGGACGCCGGTGCCGAACGAGATCTGCTCGTTCTCCGCGAAGTTGTTCGCCACGTTGCGGTCGAGCACCATCCGGCCGACCGGACGCGCCGGGAACTCGTTCTCCGGCCACACCTTGGTGTCGTCGAGGGGATCGAAGTCGAGCTCCGGGTGCTCCTCGTCACTCATGACCTGCACCAGCAGCTCCCACTCGGGGTGGTCGCCGCGGTCGATGGCCTCGCGCAGGTCGCGGGTGGCGTGGCCCAGGTCGCCCGCCTGGACGGCGGCGGCGTCGGCCTCGGTCATGCTGCGCACGCCCTGCTTGGGCATCCAGTGGTACTTCACGAGCACGGTCCCGCCCTGCTCGTTGACCCACTTGTAGGTGTTGACCCCGAAGCCCTGCTGGTGCCGGTAGTCGGCGGGGATGCCGCGCGGGCTGAACAGGTTGACCAGCATGTGCATGGACTCCGGCGTCTGCGACATGAAGTCGAAGATCCGGTTGGGCTCCTGCCGGAAGGTCACCGGGTCGGGCTTGAGCGCGTGGATGACGTCGGGGAACTTGATGGCGTCGCGGATGAAGAAGACCGCGAGGTTGTTGCCCACCAGGTCCCAGTTGCCGTCCTCGGTGTAGAACTTGATCGCGAAGCCGCGCGGGTCGCGGGCCGCCTCCGAGGAGTCGCGGCCGCCGATGACGGTCGAGAAGCGGATCGCCAGCGGCGTGCGCTTGCCCCGCTCCGCGAAGATCTTGGCGCGGGTGTAGTCCGCGATCGGCTCGTCGCCCCACTTTCCGTACGCCTCGAAGTAGCCGTAGGCGGTGGCCCCGCGGGCGTGCACGACCCGCTCGGGGATGCGCTCGCGGTCGAAGTGGCTGATCTTCTCCAGGAACTGGTAGTTCTCCAGCGTGGCCGGGCCGCGCGGGCCGACCGTGCGCTGGTTCTGGTTGTCGTAGACGGGGTGCCCCTGCCGGTTGGTGAGCACCTCGCGCCGGTCGCCGGGCTGCGGTCCCTGGCCTGAGACGTCGGTCATGGCAGGGGATCTCCTCTCGGTACCCGCCGTGCGAACATGCGGGATCGTCTGGCCTACCCGGAGTCCGGCCCACTACCCGCCGGGTGCGGGCAAAAAGATCGGAACGGCCGGTTTCTCGATCCGACAAAAGCTGCGAAAAGGGCTTATCGCCAGTGCCTTTTCATGATCGAAAAAGGTCGGCAGAAAAGATCGTCACCGGGACCGCCGGGTTTTACGGCAATTTCCACCCGAACACGTTCGGTGTGATGCATCCTACGTAGCGTGTCCGACCACCACGCGGAGCGTCACCGCCACGGCCCCCGCCGCCCCGTCCGGTCCCGCCCGCGCCCCGTCCACCCCCGAGGACGTGATCAATGACCGCGCACGCTTCCCCCGGCCGCTCCCCCGGTCACCCCGCCGGCCACCGCGTGGACCGCGCCCCGATGGAGCGGGCCCTGCTCACCTGGCTGATCGCGGTGGTCGTCATCGGCGGCGGCTGGTTGTGGGCGGTGGTGGCCGTCGAGCCCGCGGCCAAGCGGCTGGTGGCGATCGGCGGCGGCGGCGCCGCGCTGGCCTTGGCCCTGGCGGTCGCGGTCGCGGCCTACCACGCCACCGCCGCACGCCGCGCCCGCGCCGGGCTCGGCCTGCTGGAGGGCGGCACGGCGCACCTGGAGCAGCAGATCCAGCAGCTGTGCGAGCGCTCGCTGCCCGTCGTCATCGCCCGCGTCCGCGAGGGCGCGCCCGCCGACACCGCGGTCGCCGAGGCCCCCCGCCCCACCGCGCCCGCGCTCGTCCACCTGCTCCGGCTGGTGGCCCGCGAGCTGGCCGACGCCGAACGTTCGCTGACCGCCGCGCGCGCCGCGAACGCCGCCGCCGAGGACGAGGCCGACCACCTGATCAGGGTCGTCGTCCCGCGCATGGTCAAGCAGGTCCGCGAGCAGAACGCCTCGGCCAACACCCTGCTGTCGGACCTGGAGGTCCCCGGCACCGAGCACGTCGCCCGCTTCCAGCACGCCTTCGCGCATGAGCTGGCGCGCACCCAGGAGCTGACCGCCTGCGTGCTGATGGCCTGCTCCGGCGCCGCCGCCCGCCTCCAGGCGCAGGCCACCTCGATGCTGGCGCTGCTGCGCGCGCTCCAGCACCGCTACGACGAGCAGGAGGTCTTCGACGACCTGCTCGACATCGACCACCGCGTCTCCCAGATGGGCCGGCTGGCCGACAGCATCGCGCTGCTCAGCGGCGGACGCACCGGCCGCCGCTGGACCAAGCCGATCATCATGGAGTCCATCCTGCGCGGCGCGATGGGCCGCATCGCCGACTACCGCCGGGTCAAGCTGCACTCCACCAACCGGTCGGCGGTCGCCGGGCACGCCGCCGAGGGCGTCATGCACGCGCTCGCCGAGCTGATGGACAACGCCACGATCTTCTCCACCCGCGACAACGACGTGCACGTCTACGTCGAGGAGGAGGACGCGGGCGTGGTCGTCACCGTCGAGGACAGCGGGCTCGGGATGCGCCGCCGCGAGCGCGAGCGCGCCGAGCGGCTGATCGCCAACCCCACCGACATGACCTCGCTGCCCGGCACCCGGCTGGGGCTCGCGGTGGTCGGGCGGCTGGCGCACAAGCACCGGCTGCGGGTGAACTTCCGGCCGTCCTCGCGCGGTGGCATCGGGGTGGTCATGATGATCCCCCGGCACATCATCACCCGGCCGCTGCGCGACCCGTTCGCCGACTACTACAACGACGAGCCGCCCTCGCCCGCCGACGCCCTCGTCCGGCCGCCGCTCCCCGCGCCGCCCCGGCCGGTCCCGCCCGCGCACCAGCCCGCGCGTCAACCCGCCCATCAGCTCGCCCGGCAGGCGCCCCCCGTGCCGCAGGCCCCGGCCCCGGGCTCGGGCCCAGCCGGAGGCGACGACGACTTCGCCGACCTGCCGCAACGCCGCAAGGGCGAGACCCTCGCGAACTCGCCCTACCACCAGGACGACCCGATCGCCGCGCCCGTCCGCGACCGCCACGAGGCCGCCGCCCGCATGGGCGCCTTCCACGCCGCCGGACGCGGCCGCAAGGGCACCGCCGCCGGACGGCACTCGACCGAGCAGCCCGACCCGCAGAGCACCGACCCGCGAGGCGCGGGACCGTTGAGCACGGGGCCGCAGGGCACGAATCCGCTGAGCACCGGGCCGCAGAACACGGGCCCGCAGAACACGGATTCGCTGAGCACCGGGCCGCAGAACGCCGGGCGATGGACTCCCGAGACCGGCCAGCGGACCGAGTCCCCGGAGGCCCCGTGACCCCGCCCGCACAGCGCCCACTCGCACAGCGCCCCTCCACACCGCGCCCCTCCGCACAGCATCCGCCCGCGCGCCGCCCATCCGCGCGCCGCCCATCCGTGCAGCGCCCCTTCGCGCAGCACCCCTTCGTGCACCGCCGCCCCACCCCTCCCGGGACCATCCTCCCGGGCCGTAGAGAGGAGGCCGGGGCCACCGCCCCGTGAGCACCATGAGCACCGACGACCGCGACATGGCCTGGATGCTGGACAAACTCAAGGACCGGGCGATCGGCACCCGGCACGTGCTGGCGCTGTCCAAGGACGGGCTGAAGATCTGCCACAGCACCGGCCTGGACAACGACCGCGCCGACCAGCTCGCCGCCGTCGCCTCCGGCATCCAGAGCCTGTCGCTCAGCGCCTCCGGCGAGTTCGGCACCGGCATCGGCGCGGGCCAGTCGATGGTGGAGTTCCGCGGCGGCGTGCTGCTGATCGTCCCGGCCGGGGAGGGCGCGCACCTGGCGGTCGTCGGCGCCGAGGACTGCGACGTCGGCATGATCGCGCACTATATGAACGAGCTGGTGGAGCAGGTCGGGGGCTTCCTGACCGCGCCGCCGCGCCGGCCCGCCGGGGCCGGGGAACGATGAGCGACCCGCCGTCGCTGGAGGGCGAGGAGCCCGACCGGCTGTACATCGTCACCGGCGGGCGCGGCGCGGCGGTCCCCGTCGAGCTGGACCTGGTGACGCTGGTGCTGGCCGAGGGCGAGCCGGCCGGCGGCATGCAGTCCGAGCACGCCGAGATCCTGCGCTCGTGCCGCTACCACCCGATGGCGGTGGTCGAGCTGTCGGCCCGGCTGCGGATGCCGGTCAGCGTGGTGCGGGTGCTGCTGCGCGACCTGCTGGCGCTCGGCCGGATCACCGCCCGGCCGCCCGCCTCGGCCCCCGCCCGCGCCGAACTCCCCGACCTGGCAACCCTGAAGCAGGTGCTCGTTGGACTCCAGAACCTCTGACCAGCCCACCGGGCCCGGAACGGTGCCCGGTGTCCGCGCCGAGGCCGCCCCCGGCACGGTGCCCGGCATCGTGCCCGCCGCCGCGTCCCCCGCCGGCGGCGATCCGCCGCTGCGCGCCACCGCCCGCGACGGTCTCAAGATCGTGATCGTGGGCGGATTCGGCGCGGGCAAGACCACCATGGTGGGCGCGGTCAGCGAGATCCGGCCGCTCAGCACCGAGGAGGTCATGACGCGGGCCGGGATCGGCATCGACGACCCCTCCCGCGTCCGGGACAAGAACACCACCACCGTGGCGTTCGACTTCGGCCGCATCACGCTGAACGACCTCCAGGTGTTGTACCTGTTCGGCGCGCCGGGCCAGCAGCGGTTCTGGTTCCTGTGGGAGCAGCTGTTCGCCGGGGCGCTCGGCGCGGTCGTGCTGGTCGACACCCGCCGCATCGCCGACTCCTGGTACGCCATCGACCGGCTGGAGGCGCACCCGCTGCCGTTCGTCGTGGCGGTCAACCGGTTCGACGACGCGCCCGGCCCGCCGCTGGAGCGCGTCCGGGACGCGCTCGACCTCGACCCCGGGGTGTCGCTGATCGAGTGCGACGCGCGCCGCCGCGCCTCCACCAAGACCGCGCTGATCACCCTCGTGCGGCATCTGACCGCCCTGCACGACCTGCCCGCCTCCGCCGCCGCCCGGGAGCCCGTGACGTGACCGAACCGACCGTGACCCAGCCCGTAGCCCCGTCCGCGGCCCAGTCCGCGACGCAGCCCGTCCCCGCCCCCGCGCCGCCCGGCGACGGCCCGCCGCCCGGCCGCGGCCATCCCGGCCACCCGCAGCCGGTGCGGCTGTACGGGCCGCACGTCGCCGACGACCCCGCCGAGCTGTACCGCACGCTGCGCGAGCGCTACGGCCCGGTCGTGCCGATCCTGCTGGACGGCGACGTGCCCGCCTGGTTCGTGCTGGGCTACCGCGAGGTCAACCACGTGACCAGCAACCCCCGGCTGTTCGCGCGCGACTGCCGCCGCTGGAACGCCTGGGACCTGATCCCCGGCGACTGGCCGCTGATGCCGTACGTGGGCTGGACGCCGTCGGTGATGTTCGCCGAGGGCCCCGAGCACCAGCGGCGCGCGGGCGCGATCGGCGACGCGCTGGACGAGGTGAGCCGCGCCGAGCTGGTCACCGTGTGCCGCGCCGAGGCCGACAAGCTGATCGACGAGTTCGCCGGGGCGGGCGAGGCCGACCTGGTCGCCCAGTACTCGCACCGCATCCCGCTGCTGGTGGTGGCGCGGCTGTTCGGGCTGCCGGGCGCCGACATCCCGGTGCTGGTGCAGGACGTGGCCGAGTCGCTGGACGTGGGTGACAAGGCCATCGCCGCGCACCAGCGCATCCACGCGCGGATGCAGCGGCTGGTGCAGGACCGCAAGCACCTGCCGCGCTCGGACGTGCCGTCCCGGCTGATCCACCACCCGGCCGGGCTCAGCGACGACGAGGTCGTCATCGACCTGCTGGTGGTGATGGCCGCCGCGCAGCAGCCCACCGGCAACTGGATCGGCAACGCGCTGCGGCTGATGTTGTCCGACGACTCGTTCTCGGTGACCTTCCAGGGCAACCGGCGCAGCGTCGGCGAGGCGCTGAGCGAGGTGTTGTGGGAGGACACCCCGACGCAGAACTTCATCGGCCGGTGGGCGGTGCACGACTGCCGCCTCGGCGACCAGCGGGTCCGGCGCGGCGACCTGCTGGTGCTGGGGCTGGCGGCGGCCAACGCCGACCCGCAGGCGCAGCCGGAGTCCTACAGCGACGCCGCCGCCAACCGCGCGCACATGTCGTTCGGCAAGGGCGAGCACGGTTGCCCGTTCCCCGCGCCGGAGCTGGCCGAGCTGCTGGCCCGCACGGCGGTGGAGGCGCTGCTGGACCGGCTGCCGGACGTCCGGCTCGCGGTGCCGGTGGACGACCTGGAGTGGCGCCCGTCGGTGTGGATGCGGGGACTGTTCACGCTGCCGGTGGTGTTCAGCCCGACGCTCGACCTGGCCGACGCGCCCGCGCCGACCGACGAGGAGCCCTGACCGTCAGGCGGCCCCCGACATGGTGCGACGTGGGGTGAACACCAGCGGCAGTTCGGCCGGGCCACGGGTGAACACGCCCTGCTCGACGGGCGTGAAGCCGTCGGCCAGCCGCAGGCCGGGCATGGCGTCCAGCAGCTGGTTCGCGCCGACCTCGACCTCGGTCTTGGCCAGCAACGCGCCCACGCAGAAGTGCCGTCCCAGCGCGAACGCCAGGTGGTCGGCGGCGGCCGAGAACGCGGTGGTGGTCTTGAGGTCGGCGCGCAGCACGTCGAAACGGTCGGGGTCGGTGTAACGCTCGGGGTCGCGGTTGGCGGCCCCGATCAGCGCGGTGACGGTGCTGCCCGCGGGGACGACGCCGCCGCCCAGCTCGACGTCCTCGGCGGGCTGCCGCATGATCATGTGGACGGGCGGGGTGTGGCGCAGCGTCTCGGCGAACGCGGCCGGGATCAGCGAGCGGTCGGCGCGCACGGCGGCGAGCTGCTCGGGGTGTTGGAGCAGGTTGGCGAACAGCGCCGAGATCGCCTTGTCGGTGGTCTCGCCCCCGGCGGCCAGCAGCAGGCTGCAGAACGCCTTGATGTCCTCGTCGCTCATCGAGGTGCCGTCGATCTCGGCGCGGCACAACGTGGACAGCAGGTCGTCGCCCAGGTGCTCGCGGCGCTCGCGGATGATCGGCAGCATGTACTCGGCGAACTCGGCGCGGGTGCGCATCCCCGCCTCGGCGACCTGCGGGTCCTGGGAGAGGTTGCCGAGGAAGGCGATGATCGAGGTGTACCAGCGCTGGAAGCGGGCGTGGTCGCCCTGGTCGAGGCCGAGCATGTCCACGATCACGTTGATCGGGAAGTGCGTGCTGTAGTCGCCGACCAGCTCGACGGAGCCGGTGTCGCGGAACCGGTCGATGAGCCGCCGGGAGTTGTCCTCGATGACCGGCAGGAAGGTCGCCTGGAGCTCGGCGCCGCGGAAGGCGGGGGCGACCAGCGCGCGGCGCACCGCGTGCTCGCGGCCGCTGAGCTGGAGGATGGTGCGGCCGTGCACCGGCTCCAGCTGCCAGTCGTAGTTGGCGGTGGTGAAGACCGGGTCGCGGAACACGCGCGAGACGTCCTCGTGGCGCGAGACGATGTAGGAGTTCATGGGCTCGTGCCACATGAGCGGGGCCCGCTCGCGCAGGACGCGGTAGGCGGAGTAGGGGTCGGCGGCGAAGTCCTTCGACAGGATGTCCGGCAACTCTCGGGGCGTGGACATGACGTTCCCTCCCGTTGCACGATCGGCGCACTGGCTCAACCGAGCGTAGAGAGCACTCCGCTACCAGTCCAGTACGTACGGTTTTGGCGTCGAATAAGACGTATCTCTGGCCTTGAAGGCAGCAATTACTTACTGCTCATTGAGGCCGGACTTGCCCAAGAGCGGTTCTGCTCTCCCTCCGCACCACCACCCTCCCGGACGCCCTTCCGGCAAAGAGTTCCCCACGGCATCGCACGGGTGCCGGGAGCCCCACGGGAACCATTCGCCCACCCCGACTAAACTGTCCAAGTAGGTCAGAACGGCGGTCATCCCGCCGTCCCGCCTCGGCGGGCCGACCCTGACTTCGCCCGCGCGAGCGCCGCCGCGTTCGCCGTCCCCCGGAGCGATGGGCGAATCCGGCGACCGGTCTAGACCATTTTGCGGAACAGGGTGGGTCATCCGGGAAGATCTCCCTCTCACACTTCGCCGCCGCCGCCGGCCCACCGGCCGGCGACCCCGGCGACGGCCCGACAGGAGGACAGCGACACCATGAGCACCCCTCTGGCCAATCCCCGCCGCACCAGGCTGATGGCCTGGCCCACGCAGGGCACCGAGGACCAGGAGTCCGAGCAGGCGGGCCTGCCCGCCGCCGACACCGCCACGGCCGCGTCCGAGGAGGAGCACTCCGCCCGCTGAGGCGTGGGTGGGTCGCTCCTTCGCCCGCCGGACCTCCCTGGGAGGACCGGCGGGCTTCGCGCGTTCCCGGTCTTGACCACCGGTCCGATTGTCCGAGGGTGCCGCTAGCTTGCCGATCACACCCGACAGAGGAGACCGGCATGGGCGCTTGGGATTACGGACCGTTCGACAACGACGGCGCGCTGGACTTCGTCGGTGGTCTGGCCGACGAGCCCGGCGACGTCACCGAGAAGCTGCGGGCGGCCATGGTCTCGGTGATCGAGTCGCGGGACTACCTCGACTTGGACGACGTCTCCGCCGCCCTCGCCGCCGCCTGCCTGGTCGCCGGGCGGCTCGACCCGGCGGTGATGACCAACGTCAACGGCAAGCACTACCTGGAACAGCTCACCTTCGACGCCGGGCCGCTGCGCGAGCCGGCGTCCAGCGCTTTCGTCCGGTCCTTCGCCGGTGGCGACAACGAGTGGTTCGAGCTGTGGGCGGACGCCGACGCCATGGCCGAGGTGGAGGCCGCGCACGCCCCCTACCGGCAGGTCCTCGCGTCGTAGGGGCGGGCCGTGGGTCCGGAGAGCGATATCCGTCTCGTCGATCCCTGGTCGCCGGGGTGGTGGGCGTGGTGGACTTGGTCCGTCCCTTCCTCCGGTTCTCACGGGAGCGCACGCATGGCTGACCCGATGACCATCGCGATCGCCTGCGCCGCGGCGGGCAAGGCCGTCGAGGTGGCGGGCGAGCCCGCCCGCGCGGCCGTCGCCGAGCTGGTGGCCAGGTTCCGCCGGCGGTTCCAGGACAGGCCCGACGAGCAGGCCGCGCTGGAGCGCGCCGCCGACGCGCCCGACTCCGCGGAGCGGCTGGCCGCGTTGGAGGGCGTGATCCGCCGCGAGATGGACGCCGACCCCGCGTTCGGGTCCGAGGTCACGGCGCTGTGGCAGCGGGCGGAGTCGTCGGTGTCGGCGCAGCATGACGGCGTGGCCAACAACTTCACCGGCACGGCCGGGAAGGTCGTGCAGATGCGCGACGTGCACGGCGGCTTCACGCTGAACTAGCGCGGCAGGCCCAGTTCCTCGCGGGCCTGCCCGAAGCGGTCCGGCCAGATCCACAGGCGGTGGGGCGGCGGGACGCGGTGGTAGCCGAACGGGCCCACCACGCTGCGGTCCCGCAGGTCCACGCAGATGCGCTGGTAGGCGCCCGCCACGGCCGCCTTGGGGTCGTCCAGCCCGCGCACGCCCAGCTTCACGCAGGCCCGGTACTCGTAGGCCAGCAGCAGGTCCGCGCCGAACTCCGCCCACATGCCGCGCCGTTCCGTCCAGGCCGCGTCGGCCTCGCGCAGCAGCAGCCGCAGGTCGGCCGGGCCGGGCAGCGACGGGTGCACCAGGAAGAGCGCGCCCCAGCCCGAGGCCACCATGTCCAGGTTGAACGTGCGGCGGTCGGGGTGGTCGCGCGGCGGCAGCGGGTCGGCGGGGCCGCCGTCGAACCACGGCGCGATGTAGGCCAGCAGCCGCCCGTAGCGGTCGATCATCTCCCCGGCGGGCAGCACCGCGACCCGGCGGCGGCCTCCGTTGGGGCGGGCCAGGCGGTGTTCCAGCAGCAGGTCGAACTCCGCGCTGGCGCGCTCACCTGCGGCGATGTGGCGGCGCGCGGCGTCGGGTGTGAGCCGTTCCAGCAGGTGTTCGCGGAGTTCGACGGGGATGAGCGGCTCGTAGGTGCCGTCGGTGAGCCGGGCCCGGCAGCGGTCGAGGGTGGTCTGGGCGGTGGGCGGCGCGCCCGCGTAGCCGGCCTTCTCGGGGGTGTCCACCGACACCATCCGGACGGGCTGCTCCACGACGGGGGTGTCACCGTCGGAGGCGCGCAGCAGGCGGCGCGGGGCCGGGCGGGCGGCGGGAGCGGGGGGATCGGCCATGGCGGCGTCCCTTCACCGGGACTCCGAGCCTGCCACCCTCCAGCCGATTTGCTCCGATATTGACCGCTATCGGGCACTGGAATTTTCGGCGATATTCCGTATGTTGTACAGAGTTACTCCGTCGGTCCCGCAGGAAGGCACGTCCCGTGACGCACGATGAGATCCCGTTCGAGGCGGGCGCCGAGTTCGACCGCCAGGTCCAGACCCTGGTCGCCCGGGGCTACCCCGCGCTCGCGGGCCTGGACGAGGCGGGGTTCGCCGCCCTGCTCGCCCCGCTCCGCGCCACCGCGACCGGGCGGGCCGCCGGCATGGTCCCGCCCACCGAGGGGCGGGTGCCGTTCATGCTGGTCGTCACCCGCGAGCTGGCCCCCGTCGAGGAGATGGTCCCGCGCACGACGCTGGCCCGCCGCACCAAGCCCGGCGTGATCGACCGCCACTACGCCGAGGGCGACATCGCCACGTTCGTCCCCACCAAGGAGGTCGAGCTGCCCGACGCCCGCGCCTACCTGCTGTTCGACGTGGAGCGGGGCGAGGAGTTCTGCAACGCGATCCCGAACGACGCCATGGCGGTGATCGCCACGCGGGACCGCACCCTGCTCACCATCGAGGAGGGCCTCGCGCTGGCCAACCAGTTCCCCGAGGCGCTGGCCAAGAACAAGTGCTTCTCGCTGGGCGGCTCGCGCTGCGGCGACCGGCGCGTCCCGGCCCTGTGGATCAGCCAGAACGCGCCCAAGCTCGGCTGGTGCTGGGCGGGCAACCCGCACACCTGGCTCGGCATGGCCTCCGCCGCCGACCGGGCGGGCTCGCTGGGCTGACGCGCTCGCACTGACAAAAGATCACGAGGGGGGCCATTCCGGCGATGCGCCACGTACTCTCACAAAGGTGAGCGTGGTCCGGGCGGAGGCGCGGCGGCGGTGGTCGCTGGTCGCGGCGTTGGTGGCGGTGTTGTGCGCGGTGCCGGTCGCCGTCGCGGCCCTCCCGGTGTCGTCGGCCGGGCCGGACGCGCAGGCGTTGCGGCGGCTGGTGCTGGCCTCGGCCGACGAGCCGCACGAGGGCCTGGTCGAGACGCGCGGCTCGCTGGGGCTGCCCGCCCTGCCGGGCCTGGACGAGGCGACCGCGCTGCTCAGCGGCACCTCGCGGCTGCGCGTCTGGTACGACGGGCCGCGCCGGTGGCGGGTCGCGCAGCTCCTGGCCGCCGGGGAGCGCGACTTCCAGCAGGGCCCCGACGCCCTCACCGTGTGGGACTACGAGCGCGAGGTCCTGACGCGGGTGCGCGGCCGCCCGGCGGTGCGGCTGCCCAACGCCTCCGACCTGTCCCCGCCCGCGCTGGCCCGCCGCCTGCTGGGCATGGCCGCGTCCGCCGACCGCGTGAGCGCGCTGCCCGCGCGGCGCACGGCGGGCCGCACGGCCGTGGGCCTGCGCGTGACGCCCGCCGGGGACACCACCACCGTCGGCGCGCTGGAGGTGTGGGCCGACCCCGAGACGGGGTTGCCGGTCGAGGTGCGGGTGACGCCGCGCGACGCCGACCGTCCCGCGCTGACCAGCCGTTTCCTGGACCTGCGCCTGGCGCGCCCGGCGGCGTCGGCGGTCGCGCCCCGGCCCGCGCCGGGGTTGCGGACCACGACGGTGTCGGCGCCGGACCTGCTGTCGCGGCTGGCGTCGGGCACCGAGGAGCGGCTGCCCGACACGCTGCTGGGCCGGCGGGCGCTGCCCGGCACGCCGTCGATCTCCAGCGTGCGCGGCTACCGGGACGGCCTGGCGACGTTCCTGGTCGCGCCGCTGCCGGGCCGCTACGGGAACCGCGTCCACCGGGCCGCGGTGGACGCGGGCGCGCCCGCCGTCGAGATGCCGCGCGAGGGAACGGAGGCGGTGCTGTTGCGGACCTCGCTGCTGACCGCGATCGTGGTGCTGGACGACACCGACGACCGGGTCTTCCTGCTGGTCGGCGCGATCCGGCCGGATCCGCTCGCCGAGATCGCCCGCGAGCTGGTGTCATGATCGCCACTCATGCGCTGACCAAGCGCTTCGGTCGGATCACCGCCGTGGACGCGGTGGACCTGGCCGTCGGCGAGGGCGACCGGTACGGGCTGCTCGGCCCCAACGGCTCGGGCAAGACCACGCTGGTGCGGATGTTGCTGGGCCTGGTCTACGCGACCTCCGGCGAGATCGAGGTGCTGGGCCGCCCGATGCCGCGCCGCGCGGCCGAGGTGCTGCCGCGCGTCGGGGCGCTGGTGGAGGGGCCGGGCGCGTACCGGCACCTGTCGGGCCGCGCGAACCTGCGCCACCTGGACGCCGCCGGGCCGGGCGGCTCCCGGCGCGGCCGCCGCGCCCGCGTCGAGGCCGTGCTCGACCGCGTCGGGCTCGGCGGCGTGGACGAGCGGCCCGTGCGCGCCTACTCGCTCGGGATGCGGCAGCGCCTCGGCCTCGCCGCCGCGCTGCTCGGCGGGCCGCGGCTGCTGATCCTGGACGAGCCGACCAACGGCCTGGACCCGCAGGGCATCCACGAGATCCGCGACCTGCTGAACGAGCTGAACGCCGCCGGGACCACGATCCTGCTGTGCAGCCACCTGCTCAGCGAGGTCGAGGAGTTGTGCACCCGCGTCGGCGTGATGGACCGGGGCCGCCTGGTGCTCCAGGCCGACATGGCCGAGGTGCGCGCGCCCACCGGGCAGGTCGAGGTGCGCTCCCCCGACGCCGACCGGGCGGTGGCGCTGCTGGACGGCCGCGTCGAGCACCGCTCCGGCGACCGGCTGCTGGTGCGCGCCGCCGACGCGGCCGAGCTGAACGCCCGGCTGGTCGGCGAGGGCCTGCGGATCACCGAGATCGGCGCGCGCCGCCGGTCGCTGGAGGAGGTCGTCCTGGACATCACCGGCCCGAGCGCCGACCGCCTGGACCGTGACACCGGCCGCGCCCCCGACCGTGACACCGGCCGCGCCCCCGACCGTGACGCCGACCGCGACGCCGCGCAGGAGCCGCAGCCGTGATCGCCACCGAGCTGGTGAAGATGGTGCGGCGCCCCCGCACGTGGGTGTCGCTGGCGCTGCTGTGCGGGCTGCCTGCGATCGTGGCGGTGTTCCTCGGCGTCACCGAGGTCGCGCCCGAACCCGGCGAGGGCCCGGCGTTCCTTTCGGCGGTGCTGACCAACGGCGCGTTGTACCCGGCGGCGGCGCTGGCGATGGTGCTGCCGCTGTTCCTGCCGGTGTCGGTGGCGGTGGTGGGCGGCGACTCGATCGCGGGCGAGGCGAGCGCGGGCATGTTGCGCTACCTGCTGCTGCGCCCGGTGGGCCGGACCCGGCTGCTGGTGGCCAAGCTCGTGACGCTGGTCGCGTACGTGCTGCTCGCGGTGGTGGCGGTCGTGGCGACGTCCTACCTGGCCGGGACACTGATGCTGGGCGACGCGCCCGCCGCCGCGCTGGAGGGCTCGGACCTGCTCACCTCGGTGTCGGGCACGGGCCTGACCAGGACCCAGCTCCTGCTGCGGGTGGGCGCGACGATGCTCTACATCGGGGCCTGCATGCTGGGCGTGGGCGCGATCGCGCTGTTCCTGTCCACGCTGACCGACTCGTCGCTGGGCGCGGCGCTCGGCGCGCTGGCCGCCCTGATCACCAGCCAGGTGCTGGTGACGCTGGAGGCGGCGGCGTCGGTGCAGCCGTACCTGCTGACGCGGTACTGGCTGGCGTGGGTGGACTTCTTCCGCGACCCGGTCCTGTGGCGCGACATCGAACGCGGGCTGGCGTTGCAGGGCGTGTACGTGGTGGTGTTCCTGGCGGCCGCGTGGGCGAACTTCGCGACCCGCGACGTGACGAGCTGACCCGCGTCCCTCAGGAGGCCGTGCGCAGGGTGTGGCAGTCGCCGGGCCCCGGCGCGACGGGCGGGCCGCCGCCCAGCGAGCGCAGCACGATCCCGGCCACCACGGGGTCGGTCGGCAGGCCGCCGTGCGTGGTCGCCGCGTCCCGGCACACCCCCTGCAACACGATGTTGAGCGCCCCGGCGAGCCGCGACGACTCCGGCCGCACGGTCTCGTCGTGCGTCGTCCACAACGACACCCACACCGGCGGGACGGGCGCGCGGGCCCCGAGGTCGCGCAGCAGCGGGCTGCCGGGCGCGAGCTGCTGGCACGCGCGCGGGCACGCGCCCGGAGCCAGCGCCGAACCCGCCGCCGCCACCTCCGCGCCCCCGTGCGGCGAGCCCAACGTGACCACGCGCCGGGCCTTCCGCGCGCCGTCGTGGTCGCGGACCCACAACCGCGCGACCACGCCGCCCGCCGAGTAGCCGACGACGTCCACCGACGGCGCGCCTTCGCGCAACTCCAGCGCCACGCGCCGGTCCAGCACCTTCGCCTGCTCGCGCAGGTCACCGGTACCGCCGGACGGCATCACCACGACCTCGGCCATGCGCCCCACCGAACGCAGCCGATCCGCCAACTCGACCAGGCCGCCGGTGCCCCCGCCGTACCCAGGCACCAGCAGCACCGGCCCCGGCTGATCCTGCCGGGCAGGAGGGCCGCTCCCGCCCTGCCCCAGCGCGACCCGGACCGTCACCACGACGGCCAGCACCACCGCGAACGCGAGCGCCCCCAGCACGAGCAGCCTGCGCCGCGGGCTGAGCCCGCTCAGATGGGTCAGCACCCGACCGTTCCCCGCACGTCCATGTAACCCAGAATGCACGCTTGCGACGACATTCGCCCAGAGCCGTGACCAGCGATTGGTCAGGGGCGAGCCGGGCCCTCCCCCGCGCCGCTCGCGGTGATGGCGGCGGTGATCTCGTCGAGGTCGGCGGTGGTCAACTCCAGCCGTCCCGCCGGGAGCCAGCCGTCCACCTGCGCGGCGCGGCGGGCCCCGACGATCGCGCCGGTGACGCCGGGCCAGGCCAGCGCCCACGCGATCGCAACCGCACCTGGCTCCACCTGGTGGCGCTCGGCGACGGGGCGCAGCGCCTCGGCTAGCGCCAGGTTGGCGGGCAGGCGGGTGGTGAAGTCGGGGGCGCTGCGCCGCCAGTCACCCTCGGGCAGGGCGGCGGCGCGTTCGGCGGTGAACGCGCCCGACAGCAGGCCCGACTGCATCGGCGAGTAGACGATCACGCCGGTGCCGTTGCGCTCGCACCAGGCGATCTCGGCGGCCTGCGTGCGGTTGATCGCCGACAGCGGCGGCTGGAAGGAGTCCACGTGCGCGACCTTCTCGGCCGCCTCCAGCCGCTCCAGCGAGTGGTTGGACAGCCCGATCGCGCGGACCTTGCCCTCTTGCTTCAGGTCGGCCATGGTCTGCCAGTACTCCTCGACCGGGTTGCCCGCGTCGGGGGTCTGGTGCACCTGGTAGAGGTCGATGCGCTCCACGCGCAGGCGGCGCAGGGAGTCCTCCACCTCGCGGCGCAGCGTGTCGGGGCGGGCGATCTTGGCGGGGCGGCCCTGCTCGTCCCACATCTCGCCGCCCTTGGTGAACACGTACGGGCGCTCGTCCGGCGGGATGCCGTCCAGCGCGGCCGCGACGACCTCCTCGGAGTGGCCGAGGCCGTAGACGGCGGCGGTGTCGACCCAGTTGACGCCGCGCTCGACCGCGTGCCGGATCGCCGCGACCGAGTCGTCGTCCTTCTGGCCGCCCCAGCCGTGCCGCCAGCTCCCGCCGACGGCCCAGGCCCCGAAGCCGACCCTGGTGATCTCCATTCCGGTGGTGCCGAACCGGACCTTCGGCAGCGTCATACCGTCCCCCCTCGACGTCGTCGTCTCCCCCCATCCTCCGTCATGGCGGCGGCGGCCTCGACGTTGACCGGGCTGATGCCGTTGCGCAGCAGCCAGCGCTGGTCGGCGATGCTCCACACCACGCGCGGCAGCGGGACGGGCCGCGAGCGGCGCAGCCGCCGGGCCCGCCACAACGCCCAGGCGGTCGGGGCGGCGAGCACGCCGGCGGTGATCAGCACGGGGTCGGGCACCGGGACGGTCATGGAGCGGTCCTTCCGGAAGGTGGTCTCACCTGTTACTTGTCCAAAGGGAGCCAACCTGTTGCACCCGTTCTCCGGTCCTTCCCGGAAACGGGCGCGGCCACGCGCCCCGGAACACTCCCCGGGACGCGTGGCCGTCGCTCTCAGTGGTCGCGGCGCGCGACCAGCCTCGCCAGCGCCGACAGCTCCTCCGCCGGGCGGCCCTCGGGGCTCGCCAGCGCCAGTTCCGCCAGCGCCTCGGTGAGCAGCTCGCCGGTGCGGCGGGTCGCCCACGAGCGGCCGCCCGCCGCCTCCACCAGCCGGGCGGCGCGGGCCGGTTCGCCGTCGTCCGGCGGCGCGTCGGCCAGGTAGAGCGCGGCCAGCTCGCGCCCGGCCTCGGTGCCGGAGGTGAGGGCGGCCACCACCGGCAGGGACTTCTTGCGGTTGCGCAGGTCGGAGTGGACGGGTTTGCCGGTGACGGCCGGGTCGCCCCAGATGCCCAGCAGGTCGTCCACGATCTGGAACGCGAGGCCGAGCCGCTCGCCGAACGCCCGCAGCCGCGTGACCTGCTCGCGGGTGCCGCCGCCGAACATGCCGCCCAGCGCGCACGCCGCGCCCAGCAGCGCGCCCGTCTTGCGCCCCGCCATCACCACGCACTCGGGCAGCGCCACGTCCGAGCGCTCCTCGAACGCCATGTCGGCGCTCTGCCCCTCGACCAGGTCCAGCACCGCCCGGCTCAGCGTCTGCACGCCGCCGCGCACCGCCGGGCCGGGCGCGGACGCGACGGTCTCGAACGCCGCCGCCAGCAGCGCGTCCCCCGCCAGGATCGCCGCGTTGGACCCGAACACCGTCCACGCGGTGGGCCGGTGCCGCCGGGTCAGGTCGCCGTCCATCACGTCGTCGTGCAGCAACGAGAAGTTGTGCACCAGCTCCACCGCGACGGCCGCCGGAAGAGCCCCGGCCGCCGTGCCGCCGACCGCCTCGGCGCACAGCAGCGCCAGCGCCGGGCGGATCGCCTTGCCGCCGTCGCCCTGCGCGGGCCGGTCGAGGTCGTCGCGCCAGCCGAAGTGGTAGGCGGCGATCCGGCGCATGGAGGCGGGCATCTCCTCCACCGCGTCGCGGAGCGCCGGGTCCAGCAACGACCGGCTCCACACCAGCACCTCGGCCGCCGGGCGGGCGTCCTGCTGCGCAACAACCATCGGTTCCTCCTCCGTCACCGAGCGATCTCGACGTTCTCCAGCACGCCCAGCGCGTCGGGCACCAGCACCGCCGCCGAGTAGTAGGCGCTGACCAGGTACGACAGCACCGCGTGCTCGTCGACGCCCATGAACCGCACCGACAGCCCCGGGGCCACCTCGTCGGGCAGGTCGGTGCGACGCAGCCCGATCACGCCCTGCTCCTCGGCGCCGGTGCGCATGACCAGGATCGAGCTGGTGCCCCGGCCGCTGATCGGGATCTTGTCGCAGGGGAAGAGCGGCACGCCGCGCCAGGAGGCCGTCCGGCGGCCCTCGTGCTCGACGGTGCCGGGGTAGACGCCGCGCCGGGTGCACTCGCGGCCGAACGCGGCGATCGTCTTGGGGTGGGCCAGGAAGAACCGCGAGCCGCGGCGGCGCGACAGCAGCTCGTCCAGGTCGTCGGGGGTGGGCGGGCCGCCGCGGGTCTGGATGCGCTGGCGCAGGTCGGCGTTGTGCAGCAGCCCGAAGTCGCGATTGTTGATCATCTCGTGCTCCTGGCGCTCGCGCAGCGCCTCGATCGTCAGCCGGAGCTGCTGCTCGACCTGGTCCATGGGGCCGTTGTAGAGGTCGGCGACGCGCGTGTGGACGCGCAGCACGGTCTGGGCGACGCTCAACTCGTACTCGCGCGGGTTGGTCTCGTAGTCGACGAACGTGCCGGGCAGCACCGGCTCGCCGTCGTGCCCGGACGCCAGCTCGATCTCGGCCTCGCCCTGCCTGTTGCTCGGCGGCTCGGGCGCGTCCCGGTACGCCTCCAGGTGGGTGCGCAACGCCTCGTAGCGGCCGGTCAGCTCACCGATCGCCTCGTTGGTCAGCGTCAGCACGGTGGTCGGGGTGAGGGCGCGGACGCTGTGGTCCCACTCGTCGGAGTTGCCGAGCAGGGCGCGGTCGCCGAAGAACCGGCCGTCGGCCAGCACGCCCAGCTCGACGGGGTCGCCGTACTCGCCGCGCCCGACCCGGGCGACCTTGCCGTGCGCGATGAGGACCACCTGGTCGACCGGGTGGCCCTCGGACACGATCACGTCGCCCGGCGCGTACTCGCGCTGGGTGAAGCGCCCGGCCAGCCCGGTCAGCACCTCCTCGCCGCCGGGCCCGGCCGCCAGGCCGCGCAGCGGCGGCAGCTCGCGCAGCTCGGCGGGGATGACGCGCACCGCCGCGCCGTCGTTGACGAACGTCACGACGCCGTCGCCGACGGTGTAGCTGAGCCGCCGGTTGACGCGGTACGCGCCGCCGGTGGCCTCCACCCAGGGCAGCAGGCGCAACAACCAGCGCGGGGTGATGCCCTGCATCTGCGGCACGGACTTGGTGGTGGTCGCCAGGTTCCGTGCGGCCGAGGTGCTGAGGCTCAACTGCTGTTCGGTCACGGGTCGTTACCTCCAGGGGGTGCCGGTGCTGGACGTGCCGGTGCTGGACGTGCCGAGGCGGGACGCGCCGAGGCGGGCGGCCGAGGTGCCGAGGCCGGTGGGGCCGCCCAGCCGCAGGAGCGGCCGGTGCGCGGGCGCTTCGGCGGTGCCCGCGCCCCGGTAGCGGCCGGTGCCGGTGCTCCAGGCCAGGTCGCCGGCCAGCCAGAGCCGCAGCGCCTCCACGTACCGGGAGAGCCGGTCGCGCGCGGCGGCGTCCAGGTCCTGGTCGGCGGCCAGCAGCGGCAGCTCGGCGGCGGCGAGGCGGTCGAACTGGCGCAGCCGCGCGTCGACCAGGTCGGTGACGATCCCGGCGGCGCGGCGCGTGTCGCAGTCCAGGAACGTCCGGACGGCGACGACCGCGTTGTTCAGGTCGCCCTCGGGGCCGGTCTCCTTCGGGAAGGACAGCAGGTCGTTGCGGAACGCGCCGATGTCGGCGAACGACTCGGCCAGCGCCCGCATCGGCCCGGTGTCCAGCAGCGGCACCTCCCCGCCCAGCAGGTGCCGCACCAGCAGTGACGACAGCTCCGCGCCGCTGGTCGTGCGGCGCGTCTCGACGTAGTCGACCGGGTCGGGGACGCGCTGCTGGACGAGGTTGGCCAGCTCCCACAACCAGCTCTCGGCCAGCCCGGCGACGGCGCCCTTCAGCTCCTCGCGCCGGTCGGGGGCCATGGTCGCGGTGGTGCGCGCCCACAGGTCGGCCAGGCCGCGTTCGACCGGGCCGTCCCCGGCCGCCCCCGCTTCCGTCCCGAGGGGCATCAGTTCGGTCAGGGCGCTCACGAACGCCCGCGCCCCCGCCAGGTCGCGCGGGCGTTTGAAGCGCTCGGTGAACAGGTCGTCGAAGTGCCGCCGCCACAGGTGCCAGTCGGTGACCAGCTCCAGATCGGGGGCCGCCGCGTCGGGATGGGTGAGCGCGGCGAACCGCCCGTGGTCGGCGGCGGCGAACCCGGCCGGATTCCACTGCCCGGCCGCGCCGCTCGACTGCGCGGCCGCGCTGCTCCACTGCGCGCCCGCGCCGTCCAGCATCCCCATGCGGGACGCCCACTCCTGCGCGTGGGCGCGCGCGGCGTCCAGGCGCGGATTGGTGCGGGCCTCGTAGGGCGCGGTGAGGGCGGGGGTCGCGAAACCGTCGCCGCCCGGCGGGGCCGCGCCGCCGAGCGACGGCGCGGTCCCGTACGGACTGGTGAAGGCGCGCAGGCGCACCGGGGAGGTGACGAGCCCGAGCAGCCCGGACCCGCCGTTCCCGCTCCCGCCCTTGTTCATGTAGCGGCTGGAGCGCATGTGCCACTCGTGGCCGCCGGACTGCCAGTCCTGCAACCCCTGCACGTAGCGCAGCACGTTCACCCGCTCGGCGGCGTCGAGGCCGTGCTCGTCCAGCAGCGGCGGCAGCTCCACCACGGCGGTGTTCTCGAACTGCTGCATCCGGGAGGTGAGCAGGTCGTTGGTGATGTCGGCGGCGCGCTGCGGATCGGTGCCGAAGAACCGCTCCATCACCAGGACGCCGTTGTTGACCTCGCCTTCCTCCTCGGTCTCGCGCTGGTAGGAGAAGATGTCGTTGCGCAGGTGGACGGCGTCGGAGAAGGTGTCCTTCAGCACCCGCAGCGGCCGCAGCGCCGCGACGCGGTCGGGCACCTCGCCGCCGAGCGCCACCTCGACCAGGTCGGCCGACCAGGGCGCGCCGCCGACCTTGCGGCGCATCGCCACGTAGTCGACGGGGTTGGGCACCCGCTCGTCGGAGATGTTGGCCAGCTCCCACGCCGATTCCAGCAGCAGGTTGTAGGTGCTCTCGGCGAAGCGCTCCAGCCAGCCGGGCGACATCAGCGGCGCGGTGCGCGACCACAGGTCGGCCAGGCCGCGCTCGACGGCGTTGACGGGCTCGGGCATCGTGCCGCCGTGCGGTGGCATGAAGTCCGGCAGCCGCGCCAGGTACCGCTTCGCGCCCTCCAGGTCGCGGGTCTTCTTGTAGACCTCCAGGAAGTGGTCGTCGAAGTAGAACACCCACACGTACCAGTCGTTGACCAGGTCGAGGAGCGGGCCGGAGGTGTCGGGGTGGGTGTAGGCGGTGAGCAGGGCGTAGTCGTGGGCGTCGTAGTCGGCCTCGGTCCAGACGGGGCCGCCGCCGGGGGCCTCCCCCGGCTCGCCGAGGAAGCCCATCGCGTAGGACCAGTCGCGGGAGTGGGCGCGGGTCCCTTCGAGGTGCGGGTTCAGCCGCGCGGGATGCGGCAGGTAGAAGTCGGGCAGGTCATACGGCTGCACTGCCACCGCCGTGCGCGACCTCGACGCTCTCCAGGACGCCCAGCGCGTCGGGCACCAGGACCGCCGCCGAGTAGTAGGTGCTGACCAGGTAGGACAGGATCGCCTGCTCGCTGACGCCCATGAACCGCGCCGACAGGCCGGGCTGGACCTCGTCGGGCAGGCCGGTCTGGTGCAGGCCGATGACGCCCTGCGCGGACTCGCCGGTGCGCATCAGCAGGATCGAGCTGGTCTTGGTCCTCCCGATCGGGATCTTGTTGCAGGGGAAGATCGGCACGCCGCGCCAGGCGGGGATGCGGTGGCCCGACACGTCGATGGGGTCGGGGTAGACGCCCTGCCTGCTGCACTCGCGGCCGAACGCGGCGATGGCCTTGGGGTGGGCCAGGAAGAAGGTCGGCTCCTTCCAGACCAGGGTGAGCAGGTCGTCCAGGTCGTCGGGGGTGGGCGGGCCGGACCTGGTGTGGATGCGCTGGGTCAGGTCGGCGTTGTGCAGCAGCCCGAAGTCGCGGTTGTTGACCAGCTCGCTCTCCTGGCGCTCGCGCAGCGCCTCGATGGTCAGGCGGAGCTGCTGCTCGACCTGGTCCATCGGCTGGTTGTAGAGGTCGGCGACGCGGGTGTGGACGCGCAGCACGGTCTGGGCGACGCTCAGCTCGTACTCGCGCGGGTTGGTCTCGTAGTCGACGAACGTGCCCGGCAGCACCGGCTCGCCCTCGTGCCCGGCGGCCAGCTCGATCGCGGCCTCGCCGCCCTCGTCGGTGGTGCGCTGCGAGCCCTCGCGGAAGGCGGTGATGTGCGCCTGGAGACCGTCCGAGCGGCCGAGGACCTCGCGGAAGTCGCCCTCGCTCATGCTGAGCACGGTGCAGGCGGTGACCGCCTTGACGGTGTGCTCCCACTCGGCGTCGGCGTCCAGCAGCGAGCGGTCGCCGAAGAACTGGCCGTCGGCCAGCACCCGCAGCACCGCCTCGTCGCCGTACTCGCCCTCGCCGATCTCGCGGACCTTGCCGTGCGCGATCAGGTGGACCTCGTCCAGCGGGCGGCCCTCGGTCACGATCACGTCGCCCGGCTCGTACTCGCGCTGGGTGAAGCGCTCGGCGAGCGCGGTGAGCACCGCCTCGTCCTCGAAGCCGCGCAGCGGCGGCAGCTCGCCCAGCTCGCGGGGGATGACGCGGACGTCGGCGCCGGTGGTCAGGAAGGTCACCCGCCCGTCGCCGACGGTGTAGCTGAGGCGGCGGTTGACGCGGTAGGCGCCGCCCGCCGCCTCCACCCACGGCAGCAGCTTGAGCAGCCACCGCGAGGAGATGCCCTGCATCTGGGGGACGGACTTGGTCGTGGTCGCCAGGTTCCGTGCGGCCTCGGTACCCAGGCTGAGCTGCTGTTCGGTCACGCTCCACACCACCGTTCCGGGGGTCGTCGACTTGCGATGAGGGGGCCGTCGTTCGCAGGTGCAAGAGTCGCGCGCGCAGCAGTGACATTACTCAGCGTGATTGATCGTGCACAACGGAAGACTTGTCTTACCTCCCATGACGACGGCCCCCGCACCGTCGGGTGCGGGGGCCGGTTCCGTCGGCGGGACGGGGGTTGCGGCTAGGCGGCCGCCTTGACGGGTTCGGGCGCGTTCTCCTCGCCCGCCTCCTCGATCGGCACGCCGGCCGTCTCGGGCAGCTTGATCAGCGGGATGAGGGCCACCGCCGCCGCCAGCATCAGGTAGTAGGCCGGGATGCTGTTGGAGCCGGTCGCCTTGATCAGCGAGCCGACCAGCACCGCGACCGTGCCGCCGAACAGCGAGGTCGAGACGTTGTAGCCGATGGCGAAGGCGCCGTAGCGCACCCGGGTCGGGAACATCGCCGGGAAGGTCGCGCCGATCACCGCCAGCATCAGCACCAGCAGGCCACCGATGATCATGTAGCCGCCGGCCACCGCCAGCCCGTCGCCGGTCTGCATCAGCGCGAACGCGGGCCAGCTCAGCAGCAGGAAGCCCACCGCCGAGGTGATCAGCAGCGGCTTGCGGCCGATGCGGTCCGACAACGCGCCGAGCGGCACGATCACCACGATCATGATCAGCTCCACGCCGATCGTGATCAGCTGCGCCGGGGTGGCGTCCACCTCCAGGTTCTCGGTCAGGTAGGACGGCATGAACGTCAGCAGCGTGTAGTCGGCCACGTTCAGCAGGAACACGATCGAGATCAGCATGGCGATCATGCGCCAGTGCCGGGCCAGGGTCTCCTTCAGCGGCGAGCGCGCCCGCTCGCCGCTGCGCTCCAGGTTCCGGAAGGCGGGGGTGTCCTCGATGCGCGAGCGCACGTACAGCCCGACCAGGCCGAGCGGCAGCGCGATCAGGAACGGGATGCGCCAGCCCCAGGCGTGCATGGCCTCGTCGCCGAGCGCGAGGTTCACGCCCAGCACCAGCGCCGCGCCGAGCGCGAAGCCCGCCAGGGTGCCCAGTTCCAGGAAGCTGCCGAAGAAGCCGCGCCGCTTGGTCGGCGCGTACTCGGCGATCATGGTGGCGGCGCCGCCGTACTCGCCGCCCGCCGAGAAGCCCTGGACCAGGCGCACCAGCAGCAGCAACAGCGGCGCGGCGAAGCCGATCTGGGCGTAGCCGGGCAGCACGCCGATCAGCGCGGTCGAGCCCGACATCAGGATGATGGTCATGGCCAGCACCCGCTTGCGGCCGATGCGGTCGCCGAGCGGGCCGAAGAACATGCCGCCGAAGGGGCGGGCGATGAACGCGGCGGCGATCATGGCGAACGAGCGCAACACCGCGCCCCCGTCGTCGCCGGCCGGGAAGAACACCGTCCCGATGATCGCGGTCATGACCCCGGCGGAGAACACGCCGAAGTCGAACCACTCGATGCAGTTGCCCATCGCCGAGGCGATGACGGCCTTGCGCACGGTGGCCTCGTCGGGGGCCCCGACGGCGTTGTCGTCGGCACCGCCGCCGTGCGGCCCGCGTTCGTGCGGCGCGGGGCCCTCGTCCAGCATTGACATGGTCGAACCTCCAGTTCCCCCTCCTGCCCGGAGATTCGCCTGACTAACTTTTGGGACAGTAAAGAGGAAATCCACACATTGCGGATATGCGGGAGGCCGCCGGGCTACGCGTCGTCGGGGAGCTGGGGCAGCTGCTCGGTGCGCTGCGGGTCGGGGTCGATCTTCAGCGGCCCGTCGTCCTCGGGGATGGCCAGCAGCGCCTGGGTGGTCTGCGACTCGCGAGTGATCACGCCGCTGGCCAGCACGGTGTTGCGGTGCCGCAGCGCGCCGTTCTGCCGCAGCAGGTCGTCGATCTCGGCGCGGGCGCGCGCGACGCGCTTGGCCATCCGCAGGTGCGACACGAAGCCGCCGACCGCGAGGCCCAGGATGAAGGCAGCGGCGGGGTAGCCGACGGCCGGGGGCGCGGCGAGCACCGCCACGGCGGCGACGACCAGGGCGACGACCATCGCAAGTGCGCCAAAGTTCCGCTCCGCCCAGTCCAGGACGGCATTGACGCGCTTGGGAATCCTCACTCGCCTACTCCTCCGATTCGACCGGGCCCGGGGGGCGGGCCGGGGACTGACGGCCCGCGACGGGCCTGGCCTGCGCGCCCGCCCGGCGGGGGTGTGCGGAGCGGGGGGCGACCAAGTGTCAACGCCGGCGGCGGCGCCGGGTGTTCCGGGTCCGGCTGAGGCTCGCGTCACGCGCGGCGCGCCCCGCCTTCCGGCAGCCGGTGCCGCCGGAGATCACGAAACCCTAACAGCCCGCCGCCGGCGGCTCCCACGGCGGGTCGATCGAGATGCGAGCACGGGTCCCGGCCGAATATCGTCACTAGACATGAGCGAACACTTTGACGTCGTGGTCCTGGGCGCGGGCCCGGGTGGTTATGTCGCCGCGATCCGGTCGGCACAGCTCGGGCTGAAGACGGCGATCATCGAGGAGAAGTACTGGGGCGGCGTCTGCCTCAACGTGGGCTGCATCCCGTCCAAGGCGCTGCTGCGCAACGCCGAACTGGCGCACATCTTCACCCAGGAGGCCGACAAGTTCGGCATCAGGGCCGAGGGCCCGGTCTCCTTCGACTACGGCGTCGCCTACCAGCGCAGCCGCCAGGTCTCGGAGAAGCTCGTCAAGGGCGTGCAGTTCCTGATGAAGAAGAACAAGATCACCTCCTTCGACGGGCGCGGCACCTTCACCGACCCCAACACCCTCCAGGTGGCCGGGTCCGACGGCGCGTCGCAGACCGTCACCTTCGACCACTGCATCATCGCCGCCGGCGCGCACACCAAGCTGCTGCCGGGCACCTCGCTGTCGGAGCGCGTGGTGACCTACGAGGAGCAGATCCTCAGCTCCGAACTGCCGGGCAGCATCGTCATCGCGGGCGCGGGCGCCATCGGCGTCGAGTTCGCCTACGTGCTGCACAACTACGGCGTCAAGGTCACCATCGTCGAGTTCCTGGACCGCATGGTCCCCAACGAGGACGCCGACGTGTCCAAGGAGCTGGCCAAGCGCTACCGCAAGCTCGGCGTGGAGGTCCTCACCTCCACCCGGGTGGACTCCATCGACGACTCCGGCGACAAGGTCAAGGTGACCGTCACCGGCAAGGACGGCGCGTCCAAGACGCTGGAGACCGACAAGGTCCTGCAGGCCATCGGCTTCGCGCCCAACGTCGAGGGCTACGGCCTGGAGAAGGCGGGCGTCAAGCTCACCGACCGCGGCGCCATCGACGTCGACGGCCGCTGCCGCACCTCGGCGCCGCACATCTTCGCGATCGGCGACGTCACCGCCAAGCTGATGCTGGCGCACGCCGCCGAGGCCATGGGCATCGTCGCCGCCGAGACCATCGCCGACGCCGAGACGATGGAGCTCGACTACGTGATGATCCCGCGCGCCACCTACTGCCAGCCGCAGGTCGCGAGCTTCGGCTGGACCGAGGCGCAGGCCAAGGAGCAGGGCTTCGACGTCAAGGTCGCCAAGTTCCCCTTCAGCGCCAACGGCAAGGCGCTCGGCATGGGCGAGGGCGACGGCTTCGTCAAGGTGATCAGCGACGCGCAGTACGGCGAGATCCTGGGCGCCCACATGATCGGCCCGGAGGTCACCGAGCTGCTGCCGGAGCTGACCCTGGCCCAGCAGTGGGACCTGACCGTCAACGAGGTCGCCCGCAACGTGCACGCCCACCCGACGCTGGGCGAGGCGATGAAGGAAGCGGTGCACGGCCTGGCCGGCCACATGATCAACATGTGATCTCCCGACCGCCCGACGGCCCCGGACCGCCCGGTCCGGGGCCGTCGCCGTGGGGGCGCAACGAATCGCCGTCCCGCCGCCCCGACAAGCAACGAACCACCAGGTCAGCGCAATGTCGGCGGATTGGAAGCGGCGGCGGCGCTTCCTAGGCTTTCGATCATCGTTCCGAGAGCCCCCCAGGAGAACGCATGACCGTCTCACCGGCGATGGAGCCGGCCACCGCGCAGCGCGCCGCGACCCGCCGCCGCTACCTGATGTGCCGCCCGGAGCACTTCACCGTCGCCTACACGATCAACCCGTGGATGGACCCCGCGCTGGGCGCCGACGCGGCCCTCGCCGTGGCCCAGTGGGACCGGCTGCGCGCCGCCTACCTGGAGCTGGGCCACGAGGTCGAGCTGATCGATCCGCTGCCCGGCCTGCCCGACATGGTGTTCGCCGCCAACGGCGCGCTGGTCGTCGGCGGCCGCGCCTACGGGGCCCGCTTCACCCACCCCGAGCGCGCCGCCGAGGGCCCCGCCTACGCGACGTGGCTGCGCACACAGGGCTTCGAGCTGCTGGAGCCGTCCCACACCAACGAGGGCGAGGGCGACTTCCTGACGCTCGACCACGTGATCCTGGCGGGCACCGGCTTCCGCACCGACCTGGCCGCCCACCAGGAGGCGCAGGAGTTCCTGGGCCGCCCGGTGGTGACGCTGCGCCTGGTGGACCCGCGCTTCTACCACCTGGACACCGCCCTGTTCCCGCTGGACGGCGACAACGTGGCCTACTACCCCGGCGCGTTCTCCCCCGGCAGCCGCTCGGTCCTGGAACGGCTGTTCCCGCACGCCGTCCTCGCCTCCGAGCAGGACGCGGCCGTGCTGGGCCTGAACGCGGTCTCCGACGGCCGCAACGTCGTGGTCAACGCCGAGGCGAGCACCCTGATCACGACGCTCTCCACCGCCGGCTACCACCCCGTCCCGGTGGACCTGTCGGAACTGCGCAAGGCGGGCGGCGGCCCCAAGTGCTGCACGCTGGAGCTGCGCACCTGACCCCGGGTTCCGGGGCATCCCACCCCATCCGGGACCATTGACCCATGCAGTTCGATGACGAATACGGCCACATCGCCCTCGACGGCGCCGAGAACGTCCGCGACCTCGGCGGCATCCCGCTGGCGGGCGGGGGCGAGGTGGCCGCCGGCCGCCTGCTGCGCGCCGACGCCCTCAACAAGCTCACCGACGCCGACCTCGACCGCCTGGCCGGCGTCCGCACCGTCATCGACTTCCGCACCCCGATGGAGATCCGCACCAACGGCGCCGACCGCCTGCCCGCCGGGGCCGAGCTGGTCGAGCTGCCGGTCGCGGGCGGCGACCTGGACGCCTTCTACGAGGTGATCGGCAGCGGCGACGCCGAGCGCCAGGAGCAGCTGCTGGGCGACGGCCGCACCGAGCACGTCCTGGTCGAGATCAACCGGAACTTCGTGGCGATGCCGATCGAGCGCGAGAAGTTCGCCGCCGCCCTGACCCTGGCCGCCGACGCCGCCCGGCTGCCCCTGCTGTTCCACTGCACGGCGGGCAAGGACCGCACCGGCTGGATGGCGGCGATCGTCCTGACCATCGCGGGCGCGTCGCGCGCCGACGTCATGGCCGACTACCTGCGCTCCAACGACTACCACCGCGAGAGCTACGGCAAGCTGCTGGCCTACCTGGGCGAGTCGGGCCAGATGCGGGACCCCGAACTGCTGCGCCCGATGCTGGAGCAGCGCCCCGCCTACCTGGAGGCGGCGTTCGAGGAGGCCGACCGGATGTACGGCTCGTTCGACGCCTTCCTGACCAAGGGCCTGGACCTGTCCGAAGACCTCCGCACCGCCATCCACGACGCGCTCCGCGCGTAGGGCTCAGGCGGGGAGGAGGCCCTCGGCGCGCATGCGGCGGCGGGCCAGGGTCCGGGTGCGCAGGACGCCCGCGACGCCGGCGGCCCAGATCGGGATCTGGACCGTCCAGGCGGCGCGGAACGCCTCGGGGGTGAAGTCCCTGCCCGGGGACAGCGCGTCCAGCACCAGGCCGACCAGCAGGATCGTGATCAGGGCCGCGACGAAGCCGCCGACGTTCACGATGCCGGTCGCGGTGCCCTGGCGGCCCGGCGGGTTGAAGGTCCGGGCGAAGTCGAAGCCGATCATCGCGCCGGGGCCGCCCAGGGCCACGCACACCACCAGCAGCACCAGCACCCACGCCGGGGCCGGGGGCGGCCAGGCCAGGGCGGCGGTCCAGGCCGCGACGTTGAGGCCGACGATCCCGAGCACCAACCAGGAGCGGCGTAGCGGGTAGCGGGCCACCAGGCGGCCCACGAACGGGCCCGACACCACGTTGGCCAGCACGAACAGCGTCAGCAGCGTGCTCGCGGCCGCCGGGCTCACGCCCTGGCCCGACACCAGGTAGGGGTAGCCCCACATCAGCGCGAAGGTGTTGGAGGAGAACTGGGTCACGAAGTGCGTCCAGAGCCCCAGGCGCGTGCCCGGGTGCCGCCAGGCGTCGGCCAGGTTGCGGCCCACCTCGCGCAGCGGGGCCGAGGCGGCGCGCGCCGCGCCGGGCGGGGCGTCGCGCAGGACCGCCGCCGCCAGCACCGCGACCAGGACGCCGAGGGCCGCCGCCGAGCCGAAGGCGGCCGACCAGCCGGGGCCGTGCAGCAGCGCGACCAGCGGGACCGCGCTGAGCACCTGGCCGAGCTGGCCGAGCAGGCCGGTGAGCTGGGTGACGACGGGGATCTGCCGGGGCGCGAACCACAACGTCACCACCGACAACACGCTGATGAAGGTCATCGCGTCGCCCGCGCCCACCAGGACGCGGGCCGCCGCGGCGGTGCCGACGTCGTGCGCCGCCGCCAGCAGGCCCTGCCCGGCGGCCATGACCAGCGCGCCCCCGGCGATCATGCGGCGCGGGCCGAGCCGGTCCAGCAGCAGCCCGACGGGGATCTGGAGGCCCGCGTAGACCAGCAGCTGCAGGACGGTGAAGGTCGCCAGCATCCCGGCGGTCGCGTCGAAGCGGTGCACCGCGTCGAGCCCGGCCACCCCGAACGAGGTGCGGTGCAGCACCGCCACCACGTACGCGAGGACGCCCACGCCCCACAACACCCAGGCGATCCGAGGGGTGCCCGCCGCCACTGTTTGGTCGTTATGCACGGTTTGTAACGATAGGTGATGTTATTTACCGGACGCGGGCCGGGCCCGGACGTGCACCCGCTCCCCCTGCGGCCCGAACAGGCTCAGCACCTCGGCCGGACCGCCCGCGCCGCCGAAGTAGTGCGGCACCCGGGTGTCGAACTCGGCCGCCTCCCCCGGCTCCAGCACGAGGTCGTGCTCGCCCAGGATCAGCCGCAACCGCCCGCTGAGCACGTACAACCACTCGTAGCCCTCGTGGGTGCGCGGGTCGGGGTCGCGGGCCTCGGGCAGGATCATCTTGAACGCCTGCACGCCGCCGGGCCGCCGGGTCAGCGGCAGGACCGTCCGGTCACCGACCCGGCGGGGCCGCGTCCGGACGCGCGGATCGCCGACCTCGGGCGCGCCGACCAGCTCGTCCAGCGGCACCTGGCGGGCCTTGGCCAGCGGCAGCAGCAGCTCCAGGTTCGGCTTGCGCTTGCCCGACTCCAGCCGCGACAGGGTGCTGACCGAGATCCCCGTGTCCTCCGACAGCTCGGTGAGGGTGACGCCGCGCTCGCGCCGCACCCGGCGCAGGCGCTCGCCGACGCCCGCCAGTACATCGTCCATGGTCCATATTGCAGAAACGGCAAAGAACTTTGTCAAATCGTCCCGCCGCGACGCACAGTGGCCCCACGCGACAACGCAGGGAGAGGAAGGGCCATGGACTCCTACGACGCAGTGATCATCGGTGGCGGCGCGGCGGGGCTGAACGCGGGGCTGGTGCTGGGCCGCTCCCGCCGCCGGGTGCTGGTGGTGGACGGCGGACGCCCGCGCAACGCCCCCGCCGCGCACATGCAGGGCTTCCTGTCCCGCGACGGCCTGCCGCCCGCCGACCTGCTGGAGATCGGGCGCACCGAGGTCCGCGGCTACGGGGGCGAGATCGTCACCGGGACCGTCACGCGAGTGGACGGCTCGGGCCCGTTCACCGTGCGGACCGACGACGGCCGCGCCTACCGGGCCCGCCGCCTGCTGGTGGCGACCAGCCTGACCGACCGGCTGCCCGACGTGCCCGGCGTGCGCGAGCGCTGGGGCCGCGACGTCAACATGTGCCCGTACTGCCACGGCTGGGAGAACCGCGACCAGGCCCTCGCCGTGCTCGGCACCATGCCGTCCTCGCTGGAGCACGCGCTATTGCTGAGCCAGTGGACCTCCGACCTGGTGTACCTGCCGCACCTGCTGCCCGCGCCCACCGGCGAGGACGCGGCGAAGCTGGCGGCGCGCGGGATCGAGGTCGTGCCCGGCGAGGTCGAGCGCCTGGTGGTGGAGAACGACCGGCTGACCGGGGTGGCCATGGCCGACGGGACCGTGCTGGCGCGCCAGGGCCTGTACCTGGCCGCCGAGTTCGTCCCGAACGACGCGATCCTGACCGGACTGGGCTGCGCGGTCGAGGACGGCTGGGTGAAGGTGGACGGCTCCGGGGCGACGAGCGTCCCGGGGGTCTACGCGGCGGGCAATGTGGTGAACCCGAAGCTGGGCGTCATCCACGCGGCCGCGGCGGGTTCCATGGCGGGCATGGCCATCAACGCGGACCTGGTGTTCGCGGACGTGGCCGAGGGCGTCAAAGCAGCGTGAGGACTCCGGCAGCGCCGTGACACCGTCCGGCGCTGCCGGAGGCCACCTATCGTGGCGGCATGGAGGTGCAGGAGTGGCGAGCGGCAAGAGCACGACTGGCAGATGACAGAGAAGGACTCGGACACATCGCGTCCAGCCTCTACAACGAAACACCCCGCGCCGAGAACACACCCCTGCTAACCCGCCCCGAATGGCTGCCCAAAACCCCCATCCCCCTGCATCAACTCCAACTGAAATGGAATGAACACCCGCCCCCACCCCTGGTCACCAACCCACCAGACGGCCTACCAACCGGCTTCACAACCTACGCAGAAGCCCTAGCAGCCCTCGCCCCACCCAAAGTGTTCGAGAACCGCCCCGCCTACCGACTACTAGACGCCCAACTCACCAACACCCCAATGCTGTGCTTCGGCCCCGCGCACTACTTCGACGCCGTGAACGTCGGAGAAGCCGCAGCACACGAACTGGCCACCGGCGGAAAAGCCCTACGGAACCGAGTAGGCGACCCACGCGACCTCAACCGCCGCCCCGCCCTCATGGCCATCACCACCCTCACCGTGACGCGCTCAGGCTCCTACGTCCTGCACTGGCGTGACCCCGCCAAGGTCGCGCACGCAGGCGGCCTCCACCAGGTAATGCCGGTCGGAGTCTTCCAACCCGTCCACGACGCACAGCGCGACCTGGACCTGTGGTGGAACATCACACGCGAATACGGCGAGGAGTTCCTAGGCACCCGCGAGGACTACCAACACCCCGACAGGAAATTCACCACCTTCCGCGCTCACTTCGAAGACGCCCGCAAACAGAACAACATCCAGCCCTACTGCCTGGGCCTAGGCGTCGATCCCCTGACCTTCGCCGTCGATCTGCTCACGGTCACCGTCATCGAGGACGCGACCTTCCACGACCTGTTCAGCGGCCTGGTCCGCGAGAACGACGAGGGCACCGTCTCCCTCGCCCGCTTCGACGGGACGCTCCCCCGCCCCGTGCAGCCCGCCGGAGCCGCCGCGCTGAGGCTGGCGTGGCGGCACCGCGCGCGGCTCGGGATCAGTCCCGGGTGAGCGCCTTCAACTCGTCCAGCGCGTCGTTCAGGTGGTCGATCAGCTCGGCCGGGTCGGGCACCAGGTCGCGGCAGGCCACCACGCCCACGTCCACCTTGCCGTCGTAGGAGAAGACCGTGATGTTGAGGCCGCCGCTCACGTCGGTGATGACCGAGATCGGGTAGTAGGCCAGCACCTTCGCGCCGCACAGGTACAGCGGGAACTGCGGGCCGGGCACGTTGGAGACGATGAGGTTGAGCGGCCGCACGCCCGCGCCGGGCAACGCCGACAGCGCCAGCCGCGTCATCGGCCCGGCGAGCGGCGCGGGCAGCAGCCCCGCGACGTCGGCGACCCACGAGCCCGACGACGCCACGAAGCGGCGCTTGGCTCGGTCCATGTCGGCGCGCACCGCCGCGTAGCGCCCGGCGGGGTCGGGCAGGTGCGTGGCCAGCGGCGCCGTCATGATCGACACCTGGTTGCCCGCGTCGGACTCCGCGCCGCCGCGCAACGACACCGGCACCCCGGCGACCAGCGGCCCGGACGGCAGCGCGCCGCGCTTGTCGAGCCAGGTGCGCAGGGCCGTCGCGCACAGCGCCATCACCACGTCGTTGACGCTGCCGCCCAGCGCCCGGCGGATCTCCTTGATCTCCGCCAGCGGCAGCTCGCCGCACGCGACGGCGCGGCCCCGCCCGATGGGCCGGTTGAACGGCGTGGGCGGCGCGCTCACGCGGGGCGCGGGCGGCGGGGCCTGCTGCCCCAACGCCCCCTGCATCAGGTGGGTGACGCGGCTGACGCCGGGGATCGCGCCGACACCGGGAATCTCGTCCAGATAAGGGGCGGTGCGCGCCACCGACCAGGCGCTGCGCAACGGATGGAGCGCCGTCTTCAGCAACCCCGTCCCCATCATGCGCCCGGCACCCGGCGCGCGCTGCGGGGAGGTCTCATCGACGGGCAGATCGCGCGGCTCAGAAGAAAGATCCAGCAGCGCGGCCAGGGTCTCGGCGGCCATCACACCGTCGATGGCGGCGTGATGCACCTTGACGTACACAGCAGTACGACCGCCCGCCAGCCCCTGGATCAGCACCAGCTCCCACAAGGGACGCGACCGGTCCAACGGTCGTTCGTGCAACATCGCAACGGCGTCGGCGAGCTGCCGGTCGTCACCAGGAACGGGCAGGGCGATCTCGAAGATATGCCGCTCCGGAGCGAAGTTCGGGTCGTCTTCCCAGTAGGGACGGTCCAGCCCGAACGGCACCTGCACCAGGCGCTGGCGCAGCGGCCGGATGGCGAGGTGGGCGCGGTCGCGGATGAGCTGGGCGACGTCGGCGACGGTGAGCCGCCCGCCGGGGCGGCCGGTGGCGTCGAGGACGCCCAGTCCCGCGATGTGGGCGTGGGTGGTGCCGGTCTCGGCGTTGAGGAAGGTGGCGTCCACGGTCGTCAACTGGCTCATGGGGTCCCGCTCTCATCGACTGCTCGGCGCCTACCCCTCTAGGAGTTACGGACTACCGGACGGTAGGTCAACGGAGGTTGTTGGGAAGTAACGCGGACTTAACAGGACGTTTCACCCATCCCTTCTGGGCGTTTCGTAGCGAACTGACAAAAGGTCCGGCCGCCAAGTCGTCCTCTTGCGGTCAACCTCCACCGAACAAGCCGATCATGGGACCGTTCGGCCGCGCACTGTCGGCGGGGCGGCGTAAAGTGGCCCCCCATGACGGGACGACCACTCTCCGAGACCGTGGAGACCGGCTGGGCGACGGCCCTGGAGCCGGTGGCCGGGCGCATCGCCGCCATGGGCGACTTCCTGCGCGCCGAGGTCGCCGCCGGCCGCCGCTACCTGCCGTCCGGCCCCCACATCCTGCGCGCCTTCCAGCAGCCCTTCGACGAGGTGCGGGTGCTGATCGTGGGCCAGGACCCCTACCCGACGCCGGGCCACGCGGTGGGCCTGAGCTTCTCGGTGGCACCGGAGGTCCGCCCGATCCCCGCGAGCCTGGTCAACATCTACGGCGAACTGCAGAACGACCTGGGCCTGCCCCAACCGTCCAACGGCGACCTGACGCCGTGGACGCACCAGGGCGTGCTGCTGCTGAACAGGGCGCTCACCGTCATGCCCCGCAAGCCGAACTCCCACCAGGGCAAGGGCTGGGAGGAGGTCACCGAGCAGGCGATCCGCGCACTGGCGGCGCGGGACAAGCCGCTGGTGGCGATCCTGTGGGGCCGCAACGCGCGCAACCTGCGCCCGCTGCTGGGCAACGTCCCGGCGATCGAGTCGGCGCACCCGAGCCCGTACTCGGCGGACAACGGCTTCTTCGGCTCCCGCCCGTTCAGCCGGGCGAACCAGTACCTGGAACAGCAGGGCGCGGCCCCGGTGGACTGGAAACTCCCCTGACCAACAACCTCGGCCACCGGGG
>NZ_BCRO01000110.1 GCF_001552635.1 Actinomadura hibisca NBRC 15177
CTTGGTGCAGTGAATGTTGTGGAGACGTATAGACATCTCAAAATCATGCTTCACATACCATGCCGTTAATGCGGACTCTGGTGCTCTGGGACATCGACCACACGCTCCTCAGCATCGGGCAGTTGAGCGGCGAGATCTACGCGGAAGTGTTCCAGCGGGTCACGGGTCAGGCGCTGGATGAACTCGCAGACATGACGGGCAGGACGGACCGGGCTATTACCTCCGAGACCCTGCGCAACCATGGCATCGACCCAACTGACGACCTGATCACCAGGTTCGCCGATGCCCTTGGTCAGGCGTTTTCCGACTGCCAAGACGAGATCGCCGGGCGAGGCAAGGAATTGCCAGGTGCACGGGCTGCGTTGCAGGCTCTCGATGGCCGAACTGATGTCGTGCAATCGCTCCTGACTGGAAATATGGAGCCCATCGCCCGGTGCAAGCTGGCGGCCTTCCAACTGGATGGGTTGGTGGACTTCAGCGTTGGGGCCTACGGATTGGACGGTACTGAGCGTCCGCCGCTGGTCCGGCTCGCCAAGGAGCGCGCAGCGGCCCGATACGGGCAGCAGTTCGATCAGGACAACACAGTGCTGATCGGCGACACTCCGTACGATGTCACCGCCGGTCACGAAAGTGGAGCCAGGGTCGTGGCGGTCGCCACCGGGTCCAGCGACGAGAAGGCCCTCCGCGACGCCGGGGCCGAGCTGGTGCTGGCCGATCTGACCGACACCGAGGCCGTTGTGCAGGCGGTCTTGGCCGTCAACCGTGCCTAATCCGTAGCGTTCCTGTAGTGATGCCGTCCCTGCTATGAGGCGCCTTACTCCGCATGTCTTTTCCTGCGGTGTCACCAGTGCGGTCTGGGGCAAGGCTGGTGATGCCTTGGCGGGCGGTCTCCTCCCTCATCTGGTCGCGAGAGTGAATCTCACTCGACGGGAGTGATGTACGCCAGTTCGTACCGGTCGACGGGCACCACGATGTCAGCGGTCTCGACCGGGCCCTGCTCGCCGGTGTAGGTCCGGCGCACCACCATCACGATGGAGCCGAGGGGTTCGTGCAGTAGTTCGGCTTCGTTCGCCAGGATCGCCCGCGCGGTCAGTACCTCCTCGGCCGTCGCGATGTCCAGGCCGATCGCACGCATTCGTGCCACCACACCCTGGCCAGCGTGTGGCCCCTGCTCGGGCATCATGATGGCCGTGCCGCGCGTCAGCGCCAGCGGCTCCCAGCTGGTGGAGAGCATCACCGGCTCGTCATCGGCGCGGAAGACGTACTGGGTGCACATGACCGCGTCGTCCTCAGTGATGTTCAGTCGCTCGGCTACCGTCGGTGTCGCCTTCTCCGTCGTGGACGAACTCGTCCACGTGCCGGCCCGGCTCTGCTCCTCCATGTCCGCTCTGAACGGGCTGCCGCCACGTGACTCCCGGTACCAGGAGCGCATCATCCGCCGGACGGTCGGGCGCTGGCGAACGTAGGTGCCGCTGCCTGGCCGCGCTTCCAGATATCCCTCCGTCACGAGCAGGCGCACCGCCTGGACGGCGACGCGGTCGGAGACCTCGTACTCGCGGGCCAGTTCGTGGCGCGAGGGGACCTTGTCACCCGCTGCGAGGCGTCCATCGACGATCTGTCGGCGCAGGTCGTCGGCGATGCGCAGGTACACGGGCTGGGTTGTCACAGATGACTCCAGGTGGCCGGACGCGGATAGTCCGACCTAGCTTGACAAGCTGGGTACTCAACTATCAAGCTGAGTACCCAGCTCACCCAGTGTCGTCGAACGAACGCGTAGGGGTGTTGTATGTACTGGACCCTGACCTACCCGGGCCTGCTGTCCATGGTTCCAGCGATCCGGGCCTTCGTCCGGTCCATGCTGGCCGACACTCCGCGCCTGGACGACGCCGGACTGGTCGTGTCCGAATTCGCCGCCAATGCCATGATCCACACTCCCAGTGGCGGTCCCGGCGGAACGGTCGTCGTCGCCGTCACCGTTCGGGACGGCTGGGCACGTGTCGCCGTCAGTGACGCCGGTCCCGGCGACTGGACGCGGCCGGTCCCCACCGCCTCACAGATGGAGGAGTACGGGCGCGGCCTGCTGCTGGTCGAAGCGTTCGCCGACAAGGTCGGTCATGAGGTTGTCGCAGGCGGCCAGACGATGTGGGCCGAGTTCGGCTGGACGAGCTGACCTTGACCGACGCGGTCCTGTTCTTTCGGACGACCTCTCTGTTCGGGAAGTGGGATTGATTGTGAGCACTGTGGCTGACTCGGCCGATGTCGGCGATGTCGAGGGTGTCAAGGCTCGGTTGCGCGCGGAGTTTCCCGGGTGGTCGATCATCGTCACGAATCGGGGGCGGTGGTGGGCCACACGCGGTCCGCTTCCGCCCAACCGGATGAACGAGGTCGCCGATCTCGAAGATGACACCTCTGACGGGCTGCACGCCAAGCTCGTAGCGGTGACCAGGCAGTGAACGCCGTTACGAAGGTGGATGCCTTCGACCCTGGGCCGCTGCGTCGGCAGGTTGTTCGTGATCTGGAGCGTCGGTATCCGGGTGTGCTCGCCTGGTGGGGGAGTGCCACCTGCTCCTATTGGGCGTACGTCCCGTGTGGTGGCGGGCAGTTGATTGAGGGAGCGCATCCAGAGCGGCTTGCTCGTGAAGTGTCGCGCGTCTGGTGGGGAGACGCGCGGCCGTGAGCGTGGCCGGTGTTCGTGGGCCGCGTGTTGGGCTGACCGATTGTGTTGCTGTGCATGCCGCTTCGGCGGTTCCGGGGGCTGAGCGGCTGCACTGGTATGGGCAGTACTCGCCGTTGGAACCGTTGCGGGTGGTTGAGCACACCTGCTCTGTTTGTCGTGCTGTTAGTTATGAGTTCGGGGCTCGGGGTGGTGCCTTTCTGATTCGGCGTACTGATCATCGTGATCGTGGCCGTGTTGTCGTGCATGAGACTTCGGCGGTGCGGCGGCTTGTTGGGGAGGAGCGCTGGCGGGCGCTGCTCTATGGGTGGGTTGTTTGACGGTTTGTTTTTTATGGCTCTTCCGGGGTTGGGCGGGTGGCTGTCATTTGCGCTGCCAGCATCCGCACGCGGGGTTCGTGTTCGTCGTAGCCCACGACAACTGGGGGCTCGTTGTAGGGCATCGTGTCCGACGAGCGGCGCAGCTTCACGTACTGGCCGCATGCGTCGATCGCGTACGGCTCCATGTCGTCCTGGAGGGCGCCGATCACCGTGATGCCGTGGGTTTCGCCGATCTTCCGGAAGAGGGCCACGGCCTCCTTACGGTGTTCCTTGCCCAGGTTGCGGCCCAGTTCGTCCAGCACCAGGCACAGGCGGCCGCCGCCTGAGGACGCCAGGGCTGCCGCGCAGACCAGCTTGACCGCCTTCTCGTCCATCAGCGCCGTGTTCGCCCGGCGGTTGTACGGGACGTAGCGCTGGCCGTCGCTTCTGCGCCACTTCGGGGTTACCCGCCAGCGCCACTCTTGTTCGGGGTCGCCGGGGCGTTCTGGGGTCGGGAATTCCAGCGTTGCGCCGTAGCCGCCGTAGGCCGTGTCCAGCTTCTCGAACTCTTCGGATACGCGCTGGAGGCGGGTTCTGATCGCCGCTGTCAGGGCGGTGCGGTGGGCTTCGGCTGCGCCTGCTGCTTCTTCGGCACCTTTCTGGGCTTTTTCGAGGTCGGCGCGGCGGCCTGACACCTGCATCTCGATCTGGCGGCGCTGGTGGCGCTCGTAGTCCTCCTGCTGGCGCAGGTAGGTCTCCAGTGCCTTGATCAGGCGCGGGAACGTCGACTGTTCGCGTTCGGTGCGGCGGCCCTCGCCATCGGCCCGTTCGCGTAGGAGGAACCGCATTTCTTCTGGCATGTCCTCGTCGGCCGGGCCGTCGGGGAAGACGCGGCGCAGGGCCTCCGACAGGTGCTTGTCGGCGCTGTGCCACCACTCGTCGGGTGTCCAGGTGCGCTCGTCAGAGCTGAGCGCCTCCAGCCACTCGGTTGCTTGGTCGCGGGAGCCGCCCCACTGTTTTTCCAGGTCGGTCAGGCCCAGGGCTGTGCGGCGGTCGGACAGTTCGGTCGACTTTGCGCGGAGGCGGGCGCGGTCGCGTTCGTGGGCTTCGCGGCGGCCTCGCAGGCGGTCCACTTCCAGGGCGCGGGTGTCGGCTTTGGCTTGCAGGCGGCGCAGCGTCTGTTCGGCTGCGCCCAGGCGCGGGCCCAGCTTGGATTCGCTGGTTGCCAGTTCCTCTAGGTGCTCGCGCAGGGTTGTTATCGCCTCGCGAACTTCCTCTAGTTCGGCTGCTGCTTGTGCGCCTGCTAGGCGGCGACCTGCCAGGGCTACGTCCGATGCCGTGTCGGTGGTGCGACGGTGTGCCTGGTCCAGGGCTTCTTTGGTCGACTTGAGGGCGGCCTTGGCTGCTTGCACGCGGGCCACGCGGCCCGTTACCGGGTCGGGGAAGCCGCCGATCGTTACTACGCCTGTGTTGTTTCCCTGTTCGATGGCCGCGAAGAAGGTGGAGAGCGGGAGGCCGCAGTTGACGCCCTCGGGGTGGCCTTCGAGGGTGGTCGCCTCGGGGTCCAGGGGGGCGTCTGCGGGGACGATCATGGAGCCGGGGAGGGGGGTCAGGGCTTCTACGGCTTTTGGCAGGTCTGCCGGGGCTACTACTACTGCTTCGCGGTAGGGCCACAGGGTGCCTTCCCACGTTGCTCTTACGGTTTCTGTCAGCTCTACGGCGTCTAGGAGGCCCACGGCCGTGATTCCGGCTGTGGTCAGGGCGCGTAGTTGGGCGGGGGCGCTGCTTTCGCCTGCTTCTGCTTCTTTCAGGGCTCGTTCGGCTCGTGTTACTGCGCCTCGGGCCATGCCGAAGTTCTGCTGGGCTTCGTCGCGGCGGGCTTCGGCTTCGGCCAGTTCCTGGTGGGCCGTTTCTGTGTTGCGGCCGTCTGCCTCGCGGCAGCGTTCTTCTAGGGCTGATACTCGGCGGCGCAGGTCTTCCAGGCGGTTGCGGGCGACCGCTTTGTCTGCGCCTAGTTCGTCTGCCTGGCCTTTCAGGTCAGCTAGGGCGGTGGCCGCTTCGTTCAGTTTTGCGTCCAGTGCGCCGCCGGTGAGCTGGTCCATCTCGCGTTCGGTCGCTTTGATCGCGGTGCCGATCTCGTCGGCTTCCTCATGCAGGCGTTGTTGTTCGGCGGCGTGGGCGCTGTCGGCGGTGGTCGCGTCCACCAGCAGGCGTGCCTGGCGGGTGCGCCAGAAGCGGGTGGCGGACGCTACCTCGGTGCGTGCCTTGTCTCGGCGGTCGAACGTCTTGAGTAGGGCGGCTGCTTCGCGTTCCCACTCGGCCAGACGCTCGGTTGCCTCGATCGCCTTTGCGCGCTCGCGGTGCTCTTCGGCGCGTGACTTTCGTTCGGCTTCCAGTTCGCGGTCCAGGCCGGTCAGGGCGGCTATCGCGCTGAAGATGCGTTCGGGGCTGATCTCGTTCAGCGGTTGGGACAGGAGGTTCGTGGCGACCTTCGACCGTACCGAGGTCGACAGGAACGACACGCAGCGCACCCGCCCGCCGTACAGCACCCGGCCCAGGTCCTTTGCCACGAAGTCGCGGCGGCCCGCGCTGCGCGGCAGCGTCGCCCACAGCCGGTCGGCCATGCTCACCCGGTCCGCCTCCGACGGGGCCGCCGCCAGGTGCACGCCGTGCCGCCAGCGGATCTCCAGGTGCGGCGCGTCGGCGTTCACCCGCAGCCACACCGTGATCGCGCCCTCGCCCTCGGGGCGGTGGTTCTCCTCGGCGTGGTCGAACACGCCCACGATGTAGCCATGGTCGGCGCTCGCCCACTTGTTGTCGCCCTGCGCGGCCAGCTCGGCGTTGAACAGCAACTCGGCGACGGCTCGCGCCCCCGAGGCGAACCGCCACTGCTCGTCGCCCAGCAGCGCAGTGATCGCCGCGATGAACGACGACTTGCCCGCGCCGTTGGAGTCCTTCGGCCCCTGACCTGCCACCACGATCAGCGTTCCGGGCACGGTCGGCACCGGGTGGGTCGACAGGCGCGAGATGTTGACCGCCTGCACCGCCACCAGCGTCCGGTCGCCGACGACGTTCTCGGAGTCGGCCCCTGAGCGAGGGGCCGGGCCCGGCATGAGCGGATCGAGCACGGCGGTCATTTTGAGTCCCCCTGAATGTTCGACCGGCCCCGGCGGCGCGCCCGGATCGCCGCGGCCAGCGGCGAGTCCGGCCCGGCGGCCAGGATCAGCTCTTCCTGAAGGCGGCGGCGCGCGGCGTCGGTCAGCCGGTGGAACTGCGGCCCCGGCACGAACCCGCCCGCCTCGTCGCCCCCTGCCTTGACCTGCGTCACCAGGCCCGCCACGCGCAGCCGCCGCAGCGCCGCCTCCAGCTCGCCGATCGGCAGCTGCGAGCGGCGGCGCAGCTCCTCGACGGGCGTCGGGAACGGCGACTGCCACGAGTCGTCGGCCAGCAGCCCCGCCGCGCGCGGGATCGCCACCGAGTGGATCAGCACCAGCGTGAGGACGGCACGTTCGTCGGCCGGCGGCGCGCAGTCGGGGTCGGCGGCCAGCTCGGCGGCCACCTCATCGCGGTACCCGGAGATCCACTCCTTGGTGGCCGCGCGGACCAGCGTGCGGCCCGACAACCCCAGCATCGCCTCGACGGTGCGGCGCAGCGCGGGCTCGCGCAGCGCCGCGAACCGCACCTCCGGCACCGGCGCGGCGGCGTGCTCGACCGCCATGTACGCGGCGACCAGCTCCGCCCGCCGCCGCTCGTCGTAGGAGCGCAGCAGCGGCTCGAACAACTCGCTCACGGCGCGTCCTCCCGCACCGGTTCGGGCAGGCGGCGCAGCAGGTCGCGCAGCGGGCCGAGCGTCTCGTCGGCCCAGAGCGCCACGCGCGGGCCCGGACGCACCGTGCCCGCCGCCTCGTCCAGCAGCAGCCAGCCCGTGTCGGCGAGGCGGCGCAGCTCGCCGGTCGCCCAGCGGCGCGCGAGGTCGGCGTCGCCGCGCGACAACCCGACGTACACCTCCAGCACGTCGATGACCAGCGCGTCCTGGCCGGGCCAGGGCGCGTCGTCCAGCCGCGGCCAGCAGCAGCGCAGCGCCGCCGCCAGCACCCGGCGGGCCTGGCCGGGGCGGTCCAGCGGCATGGGCGCGGTGTCGTACTCCTCCAGCAGCGCGGGCGTCGCGCCGTCGGGCCACTCGGGCAGCAGCCACACGCGCGTGCCGTCGGACGCGCCGGTGAACCCCGGCGGCACCGGCTCGGCGACGGTGATCGACGGGACGCCCAGCACGCGCGCCCGCGCCCGCGCGAGCACCTGCGGATCGACGCTCACCGGCCGGTCCTCTCGAAGACCCCCGACGACACCCATGTCGGCGAGCCGTCGGGACGCGCCGCCATGCCGTCGCCCCAGGCCAGCCGGTAGGGCAGCTCGGGGTGCAGGTGCACCGACGACAGGTCGGCCAGCAGCCGCCGCGCGGTCACCCAGTCCTGGTCGAGCACGTCCTGCACCGCGACCCGGTCGCGGCCGCGCAGCACCTGCTCGGCGACGGTGCGCAGCCGCTCGACGGCGGTGGCGTCGGAGCCGGTGTCACCCGACAGCCCCGGGTCGGGCACCGACGGCCGGGGCGGCGCGGGGCGCGGGGGAGTGGCGCGCGGCCCGTCCTCCACGGCCGCCACGACCGCCGACGGCTCGTGCCAGGGCGCGGGCGCGTCGAACACGAACCCGTCGAGCACGGCGGCCAACTCCTCCCTGGTCGCCGTCCGGGCGAACGTCCGCCACGTCTCCGGAGGCAACAGCGTCAGGTTCCGAGTGGTACCAGCCGAGTCCGACAGTCTGGCCGCCGCGCGCCGCGACGCGTCCCCGTAGGCGTAGATCGCGGCCCGCAGGTCGGTGCAGGTGCGGTCGAGCTGCGGCCAGCGCCGCAGGATCGCGCCGTGCAGCCGCTCGGCCCGCTGAAGGATCTCCTCGGTGCCCCACAACTTGGGCGCCTGCTCGCGCAACTCCTCGATCGTGCCGTTGGTCAGGGTGAGCAGCTCGACGCTCCACAGCCGGAACGCGCGCGCCAGCCCGTCCGCGCCGTCGCGCGCCTGCGCGGGCGTCATCCGGGGGTCGGCGACGTTCAGCTGCTCCAGCGCCAGCAGCCGGTGCATCTCGCTCTGCCCGCCGTCCAGCATCATGCGCCGGACGAACATGAGCCCGACGACGCTGGTGAACGACGCCCGGTACCGGAGCTGGTTGGGCTTGGGGAACACCTCGCGGACGGCCCCGAGCCCCTTCAGCACCCGCAGCCGGTTGTCGAAGACCTCGGCCGGATACCGGCGGCACACGTACCGCATCTGCTCGCGGCTGAGCCCCTCCTCCCCGGCGTCGGCGAACGCGGCCAGCAGCGTCTCGGCGACGTCCACGAGTTCGGGGTCGTCCACCACGGCCCCGCTGTCGCGGGCCAGCGCGGCGAACATCTGCCGGTACACGCCCAGCACCGCCTCACCCTCCAGCACGTCGTCCAGGCTGGGGGCGTCGTCACGGGCGGCGAACGCATCATCGGAGGTGGGGGACACGGCGACCTACGGTAAGGCCACCGACGGCCCAGCGTGGAATCGGCGCCCGTGTGGCGTGTTCGGTTCGCCAGGAGTCGGTAAAGAACAGGAAGATAACCATCTGGGGAAAGCGGTGCGGCCCCCCTGTCCTGATGACACACTCGCAGGGACACTTGAGATGCACGGGCCGTAACACCGGACACCTCTGGGCGCATGACTTCGCTGAATCCCTCCACCGGCTCCGACCTGCCCGCCGAGTCCGACGCCTTCGTCGGCCGCGAGCGGGACGTCGCGGACCTGTGCCGCCTGCTGGAGACGCTGCGCGCGGTCACCCTCTGCGGGGCGGGCGGCATCGGCAAGACGCGGCTCGCGGTGCGGGTCGCGCGCACGATGCTGGACGGCGGCGACCATCCCGGCGGCGTCTGGTACGCCGACCTCGCCGAGGTCGCGGCCGACGGCCCGCCCGAGCCGGTCGCGCGGCGGGTCGCGGCGGTGCTCGGCGTCGCCGAGGAGCGGCGGCCCCTGGCGGCCACCCTCGCCGACGCCCTCGGCTCGCGCGGCGCGCTGCTGGTGCTGGACAACTGCGAGCACCTGGTCGCCGAGTGCGCCGAGCTGGCCGAGATCCTGCTCGCCCGCTGCCCCCGGCTGCGCGTGCTGGCCACCAGCCGCGAGCCGCTGCGGCTCGCGGGGGAGACGGTCTGGCGGGTGCCGCCGCTGGAGCCCGACGAGGCGGTCCGGCTGTTCGTCGAGCGGGCCCGCGTGGTGCGGCCCGATTTCGCCGCGACGGGTTCGGTCGAGGAGGTCACCCGCGCGCTGGACGGCGTCCCCCTGGCGCTGGAGCTGGCCGCCGCCCGCGTCCGGGTGTTGTCGGTCGAGCAGATCGCCGAACGGCTCGGCGACCGGTTCCGGCTGCTCAGCGCCGGTGACCGCACCGCCCCGCCGCGCCAGCGCACGCTGCGGGCCGCCATCGACTGGAGCCACGACCTGCTCGGCCACCCCGAGCGCGTGCTGCTGCGCCGCCTGTCGGTGTTCTCCGGCTGGACGCTCGGGCAGGCCGAGCTGGTCTGCGTGGACGAGACCGGCGGCGGCGAGCTGCCCCCCGAGGACCTGCTCGACCTGATGACCGCGCTGGTCGACAAGTCGCTGGTGGCCGTCGGCGACGACGTGGCGGGCGAGACCCGGTTCCGGCTGCTGGACAGCATCCGCCAGTACGCCGCCGAGCGGCTCGCCGAGGCCGGGGAGACCGCCGCCATCCGCGACCGGCACCGCGACGCCGTCCTGGAGGCCGCCGAGCGGCACGCCGAGCAGGCGCTGGCCGAGCTGCCCGCCACCTGGACCGAGCGCGCCGCGCTGTTCGGCTGGTACGACGCCGAGCTCGGCAACGTGCGCGCCGCGCTGCGCTGGTCGATGGACCGCGGCGCGGTCGAGGAGGGATTACGCGTCTGCACGGCGCTGCGCACCTACTGGATCGTGCGCGGCCGCGTCACCGAGTGGGCCGAGTGGACCGACCGGTTCCTGGCCCGCGCCGGTGACCTGCCCGCCTACGTGCTGGGCCCCGCGCTGGCCGGGCGCGCCCAGCTCGCCGTCGGCGGCCGCGACTTCGCGCACGCCGCCGGGTTCGCCGAGCGCGCGCTGGAGCCCTGCCGCAAGGCCGGCGACGACTTCATGACCGCCACCGCGCTGATCACCCTGGCCGAGGCGCACACCCACGCCGGCCGCTTCGCCGAGGCCGACGCCCGCCTGGACGAGGCCGACCTGCTGACCGGCGGCGAGGACCAGGAGTGGAACCGCGGCTACGGCCTGACGGCCCGCGGTTGCCTGCGGCTGCGCGAGGGGCGGCTGCGCGAGGCGGGCGAGCTGCTGGAGGCGGGCCTGCGGGTCATGCGGGAGATCGACCAGCTCTGGGGCGCCGCGCACGCCCTGATCGGCCTCGGCCGCCTCGCCGGGATGCGCGGCGACCCCGCCGCCGCCCGCCGCCACTACGAGGCGGCGCTGCCCGCCCTCGCCGAGGTCGGCGCGCGCCCCGAGACGGCCCGCGCGCTCGCCGGCATCGGCCGCGTCGCCTTGGAGCAGGGCGACCTCCCGGCCGCCCGCGCCGCGCTCATCCGCTGCCTGGAGCTGAGCCGTTCGGCGGGCACCCGGCTCGACGTCGCCCGCGCGCTGGAGGCGTTCGCCGAGCTGGTGGCCTGCGAGGGCGACGCGCGCCGCGCGGTACTGCTGGCCGGGGCCGCCGCCGGGATGCGCTCGGCGGACGCGGCCGGGCGGCCCGCCGCGCCCAGCCGCCGCCAGGGCACCGGGGCCCGCCTGGAACGCACCCTGGAACCGATCCGCCGCCAGTTCGGGGAGCCCCTGGTCGCGCAGCTGTGGGGGCAGGGCCGGGTCACCCCCGCCGACGACGCCGTCACCTACGCCTTGGGCCACGAGGTGGGCCATGAGGCCGAGCCGGTCGTCGGCCCGGACGGCCCTGCTGTGGGCGTGCCGCAGGCTCGGCAGGCGGTGTCGTCGGCCATGATGTTCGCCGCTCCGATCGCCGAGCCCGGCGCCGACGGGGCCGCCGCACCGCTCGCCGCGCCGTCCAGCGAACCGCTCGCCGCACCGCACGTCATGCCGCCCGCCGCGACGCCTTCCGCGCCGTCCGCCGTGCCGCCTGCCATGCCGTCCGCCCGGTCCTCCGGCCCGCACGCCCTGCCCCCCGACGTGCCGGTCGCCGCCCCCGTCACCCCGCCCAGCACCCTCACCGCCCGCGAACGCGAGATCGCCACCCTCGTCGCGCGCGGCCTCAGCAACCGGGGCATCGCCGACGAGCTGGTCATCAGCCCCGCGACCGTGGCGCGCCACGTCACCAACATCCTCACCAAGCTCGGCTTCGCCTCCCGCGCCCAGGTCGCCGCCTGGGCCGTGGAGCACCTCGGCGAAGAGCAGCGTCGATAACGACCCGTTCCGGTCCGCCGCAACCTCCGAACGCCGGGGTGTGTACACATGCGCACCCCGTCCCGGGCCTCCCGAATACGACCCCGCCTGCACAGTCCGGAGCATGTGGGCCGCCCGCGCCGTCCGTACGGTGAGGACATGATCTGCACCACAGCGGACCCGCTCCCCGTCCAGCCGGCGGTCACCGTGTCCCGTGCGGTCTTCGCGGCGGCCGACGACCCGGGCCGCGGGGGCCGGGCGGCGGTGGTCGACGCCACCTCGGGCCGGGGGCCCACCCACGCCGAGCTGGCCGCGGCGGTCGGATCCGCCGCGGCCGGCCTGGCGCGGGAGGGCATCGGCCCCGGCACCGTCGTCGCGCTGCACCTGCCCGACACCCCCGAGTTCGCGATCGCCCTGCACGCGGTCATCGCGGCGGGCGCGGTCCCGCTGCCGATGCGCGTCACCACCCCGGCCGCCGAGATGGCGCGGCTGCTGGAGGCGTCCGGCGCCACGGTCCTGATCACCTGGCCGGTGCTGCTGGACATCGCGCAGCGGGCGCTGCGCGCGGCCCCCAAGGTCACCCGCGTCTACTGCTTCGGCGCCGAGCCCGACGTGGCGCCGTTCGCGCGGCTGCTGGCCGGCGGGGCCGCGCCCGACGTGCCGATCGACCCGGCCGGGCACGCCGCGCTGCTCACCTGCACGCGCGGCGCGGGCGCGCCGCCCCGCGTGGTGCCGCTCACCCACGCCGAGGTCGTCGCCGGGCTGGTGCGCATCGCCGACGCCGGCATGATCGGCGCGTCCGACACCGTGTTGTCGGCGGTGCCGTTCGCCGACGTGCTCGGCCTGAACGGCATCCTCAACCCGGCGCTGCGGCTGGGCGCGACCGTCGTCGCCCGCCCCGGCTCCGGCCGCCACGACCTGCTGCGCGTCATCCAGGACCACCGCGTCACCGTCGCGCTGCTGCCGCCCGACCTGGTGGAGACCCTCGCCTACGACCGCGCCGTCGGCCGCTACCGGCTGCGCTCGCTGCGCGCGGTGATCAGCACCGGCGGGCCGCTCAGCGCCGAGGCCGCCCGCGCCTGCGCCGCGCGGCTGGACTGCCCGGTCCGGCAGGCCTACGGGCTGGCCGAGGCCGCCGGCGTCACCCACCTCAACCTGCGCGCCGCCGAGGAGGGCACCCTCGACTCGGTCGGCCGCGGCCTGCCCGGCGTCGCCTGGCGCGTCGTAGACCCCGGCACCGGCGCGGACCAGCCCGCCTACCAGCCCGGCGAGCTGTACCTGCGGGTGCCGGTCCAGGTGCCGGGGGGCACGTTGCTCGGCGGGCCCGCCCGCCGTGCCGACCCGCTCCCCGGCACCTCCCGCTGGCTGCCCACCGGCGACTCGGCGTTCGCCGACGAGCACGGCCGCGTCTACATCCTGGGCCGCCTCGGCCAGGGCCGCCCCGAGCCGCCCGCCGAGCCCGACGCGGTGCTGGCCGCGCACCCCTCGGTGCGCGACGCGGCCGTGGTGCCCGCCCCCGACGCCGACCTGGGCCTGGTCCCGCACGCCTTCGTGGTGCCGGCCGGGCCGGTGGCGGCCACCGACCTGCTCGCCTATGTCAACGCGAACGTTCCGCCCTACCGGAGGGTGACGACGGTGCACCTGGTCGACCTGATCCCGCGCTCGCCCGCCGGCCGCGTCCAGCGACGCGCGCTGCTCGAACGCGCCCGGCTGATGCCATGAGCCGCGCATCGGCGAGTTACACATCGGCCTACACACATCTGCGGATGCCGGGGCCGGGCGGGGACGCCTACCGTCATCCCATGTTCGACGGGGACCACGGCCAGCCGGCCGGCACCGACACCGGCGTCACCCGGCTCGTCACCGACGCCGCCTGGGGCAACGCGGCCCGGCACGCCGACCGCCCGGCGCTGGTGGACCCGGGGCGGCGGCTCGGCTACGGCGGGTTCGCCGCGGCCGTCCCGGCGGCCGCGGCGGGGCTGCGGCGGCACGGTGTGCGGCCCGGCGACACCGCCGCGCTGCACCTGTCCGGCGTGTGCGACCTGGCGCTGGCGGTGCACGCCGTCAGCGCCGCCGGGGCGGTCCCGACGCCGCTGCCGCGCGACGCGCCGGTCGCCGAGCTGGCCGCGATGATGAGCGAGTCGGGGGCGCGGCTGCTGCTGACCTGCTCGGAGACCGCGGCGGTCTCGCTGGCGGCCACCGAGCGGTCGTTCGTGCGCCAGGTGTTCGCGTTCGGCGACGTGCCGGACGCGACGCCGTTCGCGCGCCTGGTGGAGGCGGGCGGCGAGGCCGGGACGGACGCGGGCGCGGGCCCGGCGGCCACGGTGGACTGGGCGTTCGGGCCGCCGTGCGACCTGGCGCTGCGGTTGTGCGCGCCCCCGGAGAAGATCACCCACGCCGACCGGCTCGCCGACCTGCACCGGCTGGACGCCGCGGTGGGCGTCAACGACGGCGACGTGCTGGTGTGCGCCGCCGAGGACTGCACGCTCCCCACCCGGCTCGGCCTGATCGACCTGTGCCTGCTGCACGGCGCGACCCTGGTCGGGGTGCCCGACCCGGGCGTGACGCCGCTGCTGGCCGCGATCGCCCGGCACCGCGCCACCCTGGCGGTGGTCACCCCCGCCAAGCTGCGCGCCCTGGCCTTCGACCTGGCCTTCGACAGCGGCGCGCCGCCGGTCCCGGGCGTGCGGCTGCTGGTCACCGGCTATCCCGATCCAGAGGTCGTCCGGGCATGCCGCGAGCGGCACGGCTGGGACGCGGTGCCGCTGGGGTGAACGCGGTACCGCTGGAGTGAAAAGCGTGCGGCCGGGCCGGAAGGGGAGAGCCGGCCCGGCCGCGCGGGGGGTCACGCGGGAGACGCCCAGAACGGCACGCGGGGTGTCACGCCGGGCGGGGGATCGCCTTGTGTTCCAGGTAGGCGGCTAGGCCCTCGGGGCCCAGTTCGCGGCCGAGGCCGCTGTCCTTGTAGCCGCCGAACGGCGTGTTCGGGTCCAGCACGTACAGGTTGACGCCGCAGCTCCCGGTGCGGATGCGGCGGGCCACCTCCACGCCGTGGTCCACGTCGGCGGTCCACACCGAGCCGCCCAGGCCGTAGGAGCTGTCGTTGGCGATGCGGACGGCGTCGTCCTCGTCCTCGTAGGGGATCAGCGCCAGCACCGGGCCGAAGATCTCCTCGCGGGCGATGCGCATGTCGTTGGAGACCTCGCCGAACACCGTCGGCGCGACGTACCAGCCCCGGTCGTGCGGGCGGTCCAGCCCGCCCGCGATGAGCTTGGCGCCCTCGTCCTGGCCGATCCGGATGTAGTTCTCCACGCGCTCCTGCTGGCGGCGCGCCACCAGCGGCCCGATCTCGGTGCCGTAGTCGGCCGGGTCGCCGACGGCGAGGCCCGTCACCATGGCCGCCAGCGCGTCGGCGACCTCGGTGTAGCGGCTGCGCGGGGCCAGGATGCGGGTCTGCGCGGCGCACGCCTCGCCGTTGTTCATCAGCGAGGCCATCTTGAAGCCCTCGATGGTGGCGGCGAGGTCGGCGTCCGCCAGGATGATCGCCGCCGACTTGCCGCCCAGCTCCAGGGTGACCGGCTTGAGCTGCTGCCCGCAGACCGCGCCGATCTTGCGCCCGGCGTCGGTGGAGCCGGTGAAGGAGACCTTGTCGACGTCGCGGTGCGCCACCAGGTACGCGCCGACCTCGCGCCCGGCGGGCACGATGTTGACCACGCCGTCCGGGATGCCCGCCTCCTTGATCCACTCGGCCAGCAGGTAGCCGTCCAGCGGCGTCTCGGGGGAGGGCTTGGCCACCACCGTGCAGCCCGCGATCAGCGCCGGGGCCAGCTTGAGCATCAGCGTGAACTGCGGGACGTTCCACGGGTAGATCGCCGCCACCACGCCGACCGGCTCGCGGGTGACGGTGACCGGCCCGAGCATGCCGGGCCGCTCCTCCTCGAAGGGGTAGGAGGCGGCGAGGTCCACGTAGTACTGGAGCACCATCTGCGGCAGCGCCGCCTGCCCGAAGATCGAGAACAGGATCGGCGAGCCCATCTCGGCGGTGACCAGGTCGGCCATCTCCTGCTGCCGCTCGGCGTAGATCGCCGACAGCCGCCCCAGCTTCTCGGCGCGCTCGGCCGGGGTCATGCGCGGCCAGGGCCCGTGGTCGAAGGCCTTGCGGGCGGCGGCCACGGCGGCGTCGATGTCGGCCTCGGTGCCCTCGGGGACGCTCCCGAGCACCTCCTCGGTGTGCGGGGAGATCACCTCGATGGTGCCGGTGCCGGCGGGCGCGGTCCACTCGCCGCCGATGAAGAAGCGATCGTGCTGGCGCATGCTGGTGTGCCTCCCCTTGACCGAATGCTTGCTTGGGCACAGCATGGCATGCCGGGCGGGGGGATTGGCAAGAGCCGGTGAGACTGCGGTCTCACGCGATCTCGGGGTAGGACGGGGACATGACCGACACCGCGATCGCCGACCTGTGGTTCGACCCCGTCTGCCCGTACACGTGGATCACCTCGCGCTGGCTGCTGGAGGCCGCGCGCGTGCGGCCCGTCGAGGTGCGCTGGCACCTGCTGAGCCTGGCCGCGCTGAACGAGGACAAGGAGGAGGACCCCGAGGGCGACACCGAGGGTTTCCTGTGGCTGCCCGCGCGCGTCGCCATGGCCGTCACGCTGGAGCACGGGCAGGAGGCGCTCGGGCGCTTCTACACCGCGTTCGGCGAGCGGGTCCACGAGAACGACTGGGACGAGAACACCTTCGCCGACTCCCTCGCCGACGCGAAACTGCCGACCGAACTCGCCGACGCCGCCACCTCCACCGCGCTCGACGACCAGGTGCGCTCCTCCACCTTCGAGGGCCTCGACCTGGTCGGGCGGCATGTCGGCAGCCCGGTGGTCGCGGTGACGCCGCCGGGCGGCGAGCGCGTCGCGTTCTTCGGGCCGGTGTTGTCGCGCATCCCGCGCGGCGAGGAGGCCGGACGGCTCTGGGACGGCGCCCCGCTGGTCGCGGGCGTGCGCGGCTTCAACAAGATCGAGGGGCCGCCCCAGGCCGAGCCGGACTTCTCCTAACGAACGATCAGGGCGAGCCGATCAGGGCGACGGAGTCCGGGCGGCGCGAGCGCAGCAGCTCCTGCAACGCCGCGGTGCTCGCCGCCGGGTCGTTCAGGCGGCCCTCGTTGTAGTCCTCGACGAGGGCCGCGACCGTCTCGCGGGCGCAGGACTTGTTGGTGCCGATGAACCCCGTCGGGCCGCGCTTGATCCAGCCCGCGACGTAGGTGGCGGCCGCGCCCTCGACGCGCCCGGCCGTGTTGGGGACGGTCGCCGTCGCCTCGTTGAACGGCAGCCCCGGCACCGGCAGCGCCCGGTAGCCGATGGACGTCAGCACGAGCCCGGCCTCGATGTGCTCGGTCTCGCCGGTCGGGACGGCCTGCACCAGGCCGTCGCCGATCTCCAGGGTGTTGCGCGCGAAGGTGACGCCGTCGTCGGTGATGCGCTCGGGGGCCAGCAGGTACCGCAGCGTGATGCGGCGGCGCGCGCCGGAGGTGTCGCGGGCGGCCAGCTCGCGCAGCAGCCGCAACTTGTGCCGGACGGTGTGGGACTCCTCGCCCGCGCCGGTGACGTCGAGGTCGGCCTCGGGCACCGACACCGCGATGCCCCGCGCGTTGGCGAGGCCGACCAGCTCGGGCAGCGTGAACGCCGAGTGCGCCGGGCCGCGCCGCCCCGCCACCACGATCTCCTCGATCCGGCTCTCGCGCAGCGCCGCCAGCGCGGCGGGGGAGATGTCGGTGGCCGCCAGCGCCTCGGGGTCGCGGGCCAGGACGCGGGCGACGTCGAGCGCCACGTTGCCGTTCCCGATCACCACGGCGCGGCGGTGCGACAGGTCGAACGACCGGTGCGCGTGGTCGGGGTGCCCGTTGTACCAGGCGACGAACCCGGTGGCCGACACCGCCCGCTCCGCGCCCGCCACCGGCAGCCGCCGGTCGGCGGACGCGCCGACCGCGTAGATCACCGCGTGGTGGTGGCGCAGCAGCTCCTCGTGGGTGAGGTCCGCGCCGACCTCGACCCCGGCGTGCAGGTGGAAGCCCGGCTGCGCCGCGATCGTGTCGAACTGGGTGGTGACCCGGCGGGTCTCCTGGTGGTCGGGCGCGACACCGGCGCGAGCCAGGCCGTAGGGCGTCGGCAACTTCTCGTAGACGTCCACGCGCGCGCCCGGGACGGTCAGCACCTCGTCGGCGGCGTACATCGCGGCGGGCCCGGATCCGACGATCGCCACGCGCGGCGGCTCGGGGCGCGCCTTGACCTCCAGCGGCGGGGCGACCTTGGCGAGGATCGGCAGGTCGCCGACCGGGCCGGTGCCGTAGAAGTCGGAGTTGATCTCCAGGAAGGGCAGCTGCCCCTCGCCGAGCCTGCTGTGCGGCTGGATCGCCCCGACCGGGCACGCGGTCACGCAGGCCCCGCAGTCGACGCACGCGCGCGGGTCGATGTAGAGCATCTCCGCCGTGGCGAAGTCCGGCTCGTCCGGCGTGGGGTGGATGCAGTTCACCGGGCAGGCGTAGACGCAGGAGGCGTCGTTGCAGCAGGACTGCGTGACCACGTGGGTCATGGGCGTGTTCTCTCTCGTTCTGTCGCGCGCGGGGGAGGGGGCCGCGGAGTGGTCGGGCCGCCGGGATCGGGCCGCCGGGATCGGGCCGCGGGGACGGTCAGGCCGCGGGACGGGCGGCGCGGTGCGGCTCGCCGCGGTAGCGCGAGGGCTCGCCGTCGATGCCGAGCTTCTTCCACACCGCGCGCGAGGCGGGGTTCATCAGGCCGATCTCCTCGGCGAGCATCCGCACGTCGCCGAAGTAGTTGCGCATCATCTCCTGGGACTTGGGGCTGCTCCAGAACGCCTCGCGCATCACCTGGCGCGGGATGCCGAACTTCTTGGCCATGTCGCGCGGCGGCGCCATGATCGCCCCGGCCAGCCAGCGCATGATGACCGGGTAGGCGATCGAGGTGACGGCCTTGCCGGGCTTGGTCTGCCGCTTGACGTGCTCGCGCAGGAAGCGGTGCGCGAACGAGATGTGCCGCGCCTCCTCGGCGATGTGGATCTGCATCGTGCGCAGCAGCGCCGCCGGGCGGTCGTCGCCGCGCCGCACCACGTCCTTCTGGAAGTGGTCGATCGGCTCCTCGCCGGCCAGGATGCCGATGAAGAAGATCACCGGGAGGTAGGCGCCCAGGTGCCAGAAGTGGGAGGTGGCCCGGTAGTCGGCCCGCATGCCGGGCACGTCCTGGCCGGTGCGGTTCACCAGCTCCTGGAACATCTGGATGTGGTTGCACTCCTCGGTCATCTCGTGGAGGCAGTAGCGGAACTCCGGCGTCTGGTTGGGCAGCCGCATCGCGTACTGCATCATCCCGCGGATCAGCACGCTCTCGAACTGGAGGCCGACCTTCTGGATGTTGGCCACCCGCCACAGCCCGATCTCGATCTTCCGCTCCTCGGGCAGCGCCTGGTACCAGGGGTGCGCGCCGAGCGGGTCGCAGTCGTCGGGCAGGATCCAGCGCGGGTCCTTGGGGTCGATCTGGTAGTCCGCGGAGTCCCAGTCGATGTCGAGGTAGGGGTCGAAGCGCCGGTTGACCGAGCCCTCCGACAGGGTCCGCAGCACGTCCCGGTACTCCTGGTCGATGATCATGCGCAGCCACCTCTGGGGGAGTCCCGCGTCGCCGCAACGCGGGTCAGATTTACGATTGCTCATTGAACTGTAAAAAGTAAGCGCTCCCTTGGTCAAGGTCGACCGGGCTTATAGTGGGGTGCGCTACATCACCTCCCCGCCCTCCCGCGGGGGAGCGCGGCAAGACAGCAAGGGATCCCGTGACCGAACCGGCAACCGGCGCCCCGGAGCGCGCCCCCCGACCCGTCCGGGAACGGCGCGGCGCCGCCGGCCGCTCGCCCGAGCAGATCCGCGCCCTGATCCTGGACGCCGCCGCCGAGTGCCTGGTCGAGGGCGGGTTCGCCAACGGGCGGTTGTTGTCGGCGATCGCGCGCCGCGCCGGGATCTCCCGCCCCACCCTCTACAAGTACGGCGGCAACGTCGACGACATCCGCGAGGCGCTGGTCCACCGCGAGATCACCGTGTTCGCCGGGGAAGTCGTCCCGCGGTTGCGCGACGTCGACTGGAGCGGCGACAGCCTGGTCGAGCTGCTGGTGTTCGTGGTCGGCTACGGCCGCCGCCACCCGCTGCTCCAGGCGGCGCTGCGCGACATCCCCGAGATCGTGCTGCCGGTGTTCACCGTCAACGCCGAGGCCACCATCCGGTGGATCTCCACGCTGCTGGCCCCCGTCGCCGCCGAGCACGCCGACGCCGGGCGCATCCCGCAGGTGGACCTGCCGCTGCTGGTCGACGCGCTGTTCCGCGTCGCGGTGTCGCTGATCCTGATCCGCGGCCCGCTCGACCTGGACGACCCCGAGACGTTGCGCGGCTACCTCGACTTCGCGCTCGGCACCCTCGCCGAGCTGCGCTCGGGGTCCGCCGGCGTCTAGCGCCCGCCGCCTAGAGCAGGTGGGCGTTGGGGAGCCGGGCGCGGTCGGCCAGCTCGGGGAGCTGCACCACCTCGACGCCGTGGGCGCGCAGCAGCTCAGCGCCCGTGCCCTCCACGAACAGCGACGGCTCGGTCCAGGCGAACACCACCCGCCGCACGCCCGCCGCCAGGATCAGCGCCGCGCACGTCCGCGCCCGCGACTTGCGCTGCCCGCAGGGCTCCAGCGACGAGTAGACGGTCGCGGCGCCGAGGTCGATCCCCTCGATCTTGGCGAGCGCGGCCTCCTCGGCGTGGTCGTGGGGGTCGCCCTCGCGGGAGTGCCCCCGGGCCAGCTCGCGGCCGTCGCCGTCCACCACCACCGCGCCGACCGAGAACGCCGTGACCGACGGCGGGCACAGGGCGGCCAGGTCGCAGGCGACCTCCAGCCAGGCGTGGTCGTCCGCGCGCCGCTCAGCCACGTTCCCCGCCGACCAGGTAGCGCAGCAGCGCCAGGTTGCCGATGCGGGTGATCTCCTCCAGCCGCATCGGCCGCTTGGGCGTCTGCGGGAAGACCCCCGACCCCACGAACCGGGGCGCGGACGGATCGCCGATGAGGAACGGCGCGACCACCAGGTGCAGCTCGTCCACCAGCCCGGCGGTCATGAAGTAGGTGTGGATGCCGCCGCCGCCCTCGACCATGAGCCGCCGCACCCCGCGCACGCCCAGGTCGTCGAGCATGGCGGGGAAGCTGACCGGGTCGCCGGCGTCGATCACCTCGGCGCGCCCGTCGAGCCGCCCCGCCAGCTCCTGCGCGCCCGGGGACGCGGTGTAGACGAGCTTGGGCGCGTCGCCGGTGGTGAAGAACCGCGACTCGGGGTCGAGGTCGCCGCTCCAGGTCACCGTCACCTTGGTGAGGTCGGGCGACCTGCCGCGCGCGACGCGCTTGGCGCGGCGGCTCTCGGACTTGACCAGCAGCTTGGGGTCGTCGCGGCGGACCGTCCCGGCGCCCACCAGGATGGCGTCGCAGGAGGCGCGCACGTCGTCCACGCGGTCGAAGTCGGCGGGGCTGGACAGCCGCAGCCGCTCGGGGGAGGCGTCGTCGATGTAGCCGTCCACCGACATGGCGCAGCTCAGCAGCACATAGGGACGCTCGGTCACGCAGTCACTGTAAGGGACAGGACGGCGGGGGCACGGCGGGAGGAGCTAACGTCCCGGTTCCTCCCCCTCCACCTGCGTGACCGGCCTGGTGGTCCCGGTTTCGGACGGCCGATTAGAAAAGGCTCCGCAGGGCGTCCAGGTTGTCGGCCAGGAAGTCGTCGAACGTGCGCGCCGGGCGGCCGGTGAGGTCGTGGACGGCCGTCGTCGGCGCGGCCTGGGAGCCGGAGGCCACCTCCTTGAGGAGCACGGCGAGGTCGTCGGCGAACGAGCGCGGCAGGCCCTGGGACTTCAAGGCGGTGGCCATGGCGTCGGGGGAGACGTCCGCGCAGGTGACGGTCCGTCCAAGAGCGGCGGAGATCCTGGCGGCGATCTCGGCGTGGGTGAGGGCCTCGGAGCCGGTCAGGACGAAGGTCTCGTTCGCGCCGTGCGGGCCCGCCAGCAGGGTGGCGGCGCAGGCGGCGATGTCGTGGCAGTCGATGTAGGCGACGGGGGTGTCCCCGTAGGAGGAGACCAGTTGCCCGTCCGGGGTGAACGCCCCGGCACCGAGGAAGTTCTGCATGAATCCGGCGGGCTGGAGCAACGACCAGGCCAGGCCGGATTCCTTGAGGTGCTCGTCGATCAGCCAGTGCGCGCCCTGGGAGAGTTGCGAGCCCTTCCGGGCGTGCCAGGCCGACACCTTCACGACGTGCCGGACGTCGGCCTTGCGCGCGGCGTCGATGACGGCCTGCTGCTGGCGGACCATCGGCTGCTCGCCCTCCACCGGCACGGCTCCGGCGCCGTTGAGGAACAGGCGGTCCACGCCGTCGAGGGCGGCGGCGACGGAGCCGGGGTCGTCGAAGTCGCCCACGACGAAGTCGCAGCCCAGCGCGCGTCCCTTGGCCTCGTCGCGGACCAGCGCGCGGAACTCCGCGCCGTCGCGGGCCAGGCGGCGCACCAGGTGCGAGCCGATGGAGCCGGTGGCCCCGGTCACCAAGATCATTTTTGGGTCCCCTCGGGAGGCGGCGGGGCCCGGACACGATAAACTGAGGGCCCCTCGGGAAAAGAGTTAACCTGAGGGTGCCTCAACTTGGCAAGGGAGCACGATGAACGAACCGCGCCGCCGCCGCCCGCGCGCCGACGCGCAGCGCAACCGCGACAAGCTGCTCGCCGAAGCCGACGCCGTCTTCCGCCAGGAGGGCACGAACGCGTCGCTGGAAGGCATCGCCCGGCGAGCGGGCGTCGCGGTCGGCACGCTGTACGGGCACTTCCCGAACCGCCGCGCCCTCATCGGCGCGCTGCTGCGCGAGCGCAACCAGGAGCTGTTCGCTCGCGGAGAGGAACTGCTCGCCGCTCCCGACGCGGAAGACGCGCTCACCCGGTGGGTCTACGCCGTGGTCGAGCACGCCGCCGCCTACCAGGGGCTGGCCGCCGTGCTGGCCGACAGCATGGACGACGAGGAGTCCGAACTGCGCGCCTCCTGCCTGCGCATGACCGAGATCGGCGACCAGCTCATAGCCAAGGCGTGCGCTGCGGGCGTCCTGCGCGAGGACGTGACCAGCGCCGACGTCTTCGCGCTGATGAACGCCGCCGCCTGGACGCGCGAGCACCTGCCCGTCGAGCAGGCCGACCGGCTCGTCGAACTGACCCTGGCCGGGATGCGGACGCCCGCGGCGTAACGCTCCGTCAGGCTGTGCAGGTCAAGCCATGCAGGTCGGGATCTGGCCGTTGTTGTACTCGGCCATCTCCAGCATCGCCGCCAGGAACTCCACCGGCGCCCCCAGCGGCTCGCCCCGAGCCTCGGAGTAGGCGCGGTGCAGGTTGCCGACCAGGCGTTCGGGGTCGGTCCACTCGCGGTACGGGCCGAGGTCGGTCTCGCGCGCGACCGCCAGCGGCGGCAGGCCCGCCGCGATGCCGTCGCGGGCCAGCTCCTGGAGCCAGCGCAGGTAGCCCTCGGTCCAGTCGAGCACGTCGGGGCCGCAGACCGGGCCGTGACCGGGCACGATCCGCTCGGGGCGCAGGGCGCGCAGCTCGGCGAGCGCGGCCAGCGACCCGGCGATCGAGCCCATCAGCACGAACGGCGTGCCGCCGTTGAAGATCAGGTCCCCGGCGAACAACACCCGCTGCTCGGGGAGCCAGGCCACCGCGTCGCCGGTGGTGTGCGCCGGGCCGTGGTGGATCAGCTCGACGGCCGTGTCGCCGACGTGCAGGGGCAGCCGGTCGGCAAAGGTGATCGACGGGGGCACGGGCCGGATGTCGCCCCACTCCACGTCGGGCCACACGTGGGTGAGCAGCAGCCCCTGCTCGGCCATCTCGGCGGCGCAGTTCTCGTGCGCGACGAACACCGCCTCCCCGGCGAACACCCCGTTGCCGTAGGTGTGGTCGCCGTGGAAGTGGGTGTTGACGACCGTGCGGGCGGGCAGCGGCGTCACCGAGGCGATCGCCGCGCGCAGGGCCAGCGCCCGCGCCTCGGTCGCGGCGGTGTCGATGACCGTCACCGCCTCCGGCCCGACCAGGAACCCGGCGTTGTTCAGGCACCAGGTGCCGTCCGGCTGGACGTAGGCGTGGACGCGGTCGGCGACCTCTTCGAGGCGCGGCGGCGGTGCGGCAGCGGGCACGGTCGGCTCCAGGCGGGTCCGGGGAGGACCACCGTACGCCCTCGCGGCGGTTCCTCCCGATATAGCGGAGATCGTTTGTGGCGGGTCGGCGTTTCTGGGCCGTATGCGCCCCGGTGGTGCCTAAGGTATGGGCGACATGCGATTCCTCCACACCTCCGACTGGCACCTCGGCCGATCCTTCCACCGCGAGGACCTCCTCCAGGCCCAGGCCGCCTTCGCCGACCACCTGGTCGAGACCGTCCGGGCGGAGCGGGTGGACTGCGTGCTGGTGTCCGGCGACGTCTACGACCGCGCGCTGCCCGCCGTGGACGCGGTCCGGCTCTGCGACCAGACGCTGGCGCGGCTGGTGGGGCTGGGCGCCCGCGTGGTGCTGATCGCGGGCAACCACGACTCCATGCACCGGCTGGGCTTCGGCTCGTCGCTGATGGACGCGGCCGGGGTGCACCTGCGCACCGACTTCGCGCGGGTCGGCGAGCCCGTCGTGCTCGACGGCACCGCGATCTACGGCGTGCCGTACCTGGAGCCGGAGCTGCTGCGCCACGACTGGGAGCTCGACGAGCGCAGCCACACCGCCGCGCTCACCGAGGCGATGTGCCGCGTGCGCGCCGACGCGGCCGGGCGGGCGCGCTCGGTGGTGTTGTCGCACGCGTTCGTCACCGGCGGCGAGGCCGCGCCCGAGACCAGCGACAGCGAGCGTGACATCTCGGTCGGCGGCTCCTCCAACGTGCCGGTGTCGGTGTTCGACGGCATCGACTACGTGGCGCTCGGCCACCTGCACGGGCGGCAGGCGCTCACCGACCGCGTCCGGTACTCGGGGTCGCCGCTGGCCTACTCCTTCTCCGAGGAGCGTCACCGCAAGGGCTCCTGGCTGGTCGACCTGCACGACGGCGGGATGGAGGCCGCGTTCGTGGAGGCCCCCGTGCCGCGCCGCCTGGCCCGGCTGCGCGGCCGCCTGGAGGACCTGCTGTCCGACCCGCGCCACGAGGGCGTCGAGGACCGCTGGCTCCAGGTGACGCTGACCGACGCGCGCCGCCCGTCCGCCGCGATGGAACGGCTGCGCCGCCGCTTCCCGCACACCCTCGTCCTCGGCTTCGAGCCCGAGGAGGGCCCCGGCGAGGACACCCGCACCTGGACCGAGCGCGTCAAGGGCCGCTCGGAGCTGGAGGTGGCGGGCGACTTCGTGGCCGAGGTGACCGACGGCCCCGCCGACGGCACCGAGCGCGACCTGCTGCACCGGGCGTTCGAGCACTGCCGCATCAAGGAGGCGCGGGCGTGAGGCTGCACCGGCTGGAGGTCACCGCGTTCGGTCCGTTCCCGGCGACCGAGGAGATCGACTTCGAGGCGCTGTCGGACGCCGGGCTGTTCCTCATCCAGGGCCAGACCGGCGCGGGCAAGACCAGCGTGCTGGACGCGGTCTGCTTCGCCCTCTACGGCGCGGTGCCCGGCGTCCGCAACGACGCCAAGGGCCTGCGCAGCGACCACGCCGCGCCCGGCACCGCGCCGCGCGTGGTGCTGGAGGTCACGCTGCGCGGCCGCCGCCTGCGCATCACCCGGTCGCCCGCGTGGGAGCGGCCCAAACTGCGCGGCACCGGCACCACCACCGAGAACGCCAAGGTCGTGCTGGAGGAGCACGACGGCGACTGGACGGGCCTCAGCACCCGCATCGACGAGGCCAGCGACCTGGTCGGCGGGCTGCTGGGGATGAACAAGGACCAGTTCTGCCAGGTGGCGATGTTGCCGCAGGGCGCGTTCGCCGGGTTCCTGCGGGCCGACGCCGAGGAGCGCCGCAAGGTGCTGGAGCGGCTGTTCGCCGCCGAGATCTTCACCCGCGTCGAGAAGTGGCTCGCCGACCACCGCGCCGAGGCGCACCGGAAGGCCGAGGCGCTGAGCCGCGGCGCGGAGGCCGTCGCGGGCCGGATCGCCGAGACGAGCGGAGCCGCCCTCCCCGAAGACGCCCCGATCAGCTTCCTGCCCGCCTGGGCCGCCGAGCTGACGGGCAACCACGAGGCCATTTCCGCGCAGGCCGACGCGCTGAGCAGTGAAGTCGCCGCCGACCTCGCCGCCGCCAAGGCCGCCCTGGAGCACGGCCGCGCCCTGGCCGACCGGCAGGCCCAGCACGCCGACGCGCTGCGCCGCCGCGACGTGCTGGCCGAGCGCGCCGAGGAGAAGATGCGGATCTCCTCGCGCCTGGAGGCCGCCGAGCGCGCCGGACGCGTCGCGGGCCTGATCCGGCAGACGCGCCGCCACGCCGAGAACGCCGAACGCGCCCGCCGCTACGCCGACTACACCCGCTCCCTCGTCAACGCGCTGGTCCCGCCCGGCGCGGCGGAAGACGTGCTGGCCAAAGAGGAACGCGACCGCCGCAACGAGATCGCCACGTTGGAAGGCCGCCGCGCCGACGCCGAACGGCTGCGCCGCCACGACGCCGACCGCGCCTCCCTCGCCGAGGAGCGCAGCACCCTCGAACCCCGCCGCGACGACCTGGCCGTCCGCCTCACCGCCCTGCCCGACCAGGTGAAACAGCGCGCCCAGGAGCTGGAGGCCGCCCGCCTCGCAGCCGCCGCCCGGCCCGGCGCGCGCGCCGCCGTAGCCGAAGCCGAGCGCCGCCTGACCGCAGGCCGCCGCCGAGAGACCGTCGAACGGCTCCTCGTCCAAGCCGAAGACGCCCACCGCGCCGCCACCGACACCGCGCAGGAGGCCCGCGACCGCGCCCAGACCCTGCGCCAGGAACGCCTGGACGGCATGGCCGCAGTCCTGGCCGCCGAACTGGTCGCGGGCGAACCCTGCCTGGTCTGCGGCTCGCGCGAGCACCCCGAGCCGCTGGCGACGCTCGCGATCGTCCCTGACCAGGACGAGCTGGACCGCGCCCAGGCCGAGGCCGACCGCGCCCAGGAGGCCCGCGAGAAGGCCGCGAAGCAGGTCACCGAGCTGCGCACCGAGCACGAACACCTGCTCGCGACCACCGGCGACACCACCGTCGAGGCCCTCACCGACGACCTGGACACCGCCCACTCCGCCCTCGCCACGGCCGAAGCCCACGCCGACGAGGCCGCCCGCCTGGAGACCGCCCTCCAGCAGGCCGAGCGGGAACTCGACCGCGCCCGCGCCGACCACGACGACGTCGCCCGCCGCCTCACCGAGATCCAGACCCGCGACGCCGAACTGTCCGCCGAGCAGCGCCGCCTCACCGCCGAACTCGACCGCGCGCGCGGCGACGACCCGTCCCTGGACGCCCGCGTCGCCCGCCTCACCAAGGAGGCCGACGCCCTCCAGGACGCCGTCGAGGCGGGCAAGGCCGCCGCGACCGCCGCGCAGACCCTGGCCGAGTCCCGCGAGGCCGAGGCCGTCCAGCTCGACGAGCAGGCGTTCCGCTCCGCCGACGAGGCCCTCGCCGCCGAGCTGGACGACGAGGACCAGGGCCCGCTGCGCGACAAGGTGCGCTGGTTCGACAAGGAGGACGCGATCGTCCGCGACCTCCTGGGCAACCGCGACCTCACCGCCGCAGCAGCCGAACCCGCCCCCGACCCGGCCGCGTTGCAGGGCGCGCTGGAGCTGGCCGAGGCCGCCCACACCGCCGCCGCGTCCGCCGCCGACCAGGCGCGCCGCCGCTACGGCCGCCTCACCGAACTGCGCGCCGACCTGCGGACCGCCGTGGACACGTGGCATCCAGCAGCCGAGGAATATCGAGTCGCCGAGCGTATGGCGGGCCTGACCTCAGGAAAGTCGTCGGCCAACCGCCGTTCCATGTCCCTGTCGGCCTACGTGCTGGCGGCCCGCCTGGAGCAGGTGGTCGCCGCCGCCAACGAGCGCCTCGCGCGCATGTCGGCGGGCCGGTACGAGCTGGCGCACACCATCGACAAGGCCGCTGGCGTCCGCAAGAAGGGCGCGGGCGGCCTGGGCCTGCGCGTGGTCGACTCGTGGACGGGCCTGGACCGCGATCCGGCGACGCTGTCGGGCGGCGAGTCGTTCATCACCTCCCTCGCCCTGGCCCTCGGCCTCGCCGACGTGGTGACGGCCGAGGCGGGCGGCGCGGAGATCAACACGCTGTTCGTGGACGAGGGCTTCGGCACCCTGGACGAGCAGTCGCTCGACGAGGTGATGGACGTGCTGGACGGCCTGCGCGACGGCGGCCGCGCCGTCGGCATCGTCAGCCACGTCGCCGAACTGCGCGCCCGCATCCCGGCCCAACTCCGCCTGACCAAGGGCCGTACGGGCTCTACGGCACGAGTCTGGACCTGACCTCGGCGACCAGCTGGCCGCGCGAGGACCTGCCGGTCGACCAGCAGCGGGATCTCAGTCTCCCCGGTGGCGTCCAGCAGGAAGACGGCGGCCTCGCCGTAGGCGTGGTGCACCGAAGCCCCGTCGAGAGCGGCGAAGGTCATGCATCCGCACGGTAACGGACGGGACCGACATCCGAGCGCCGCGCCGCCCATGCGGTCAGCGCCGCCACGCCCAGCAGCGCGACGGTGTTGTGCGTGTACTGCCGCACCGGTCCCACGTCCCCGAGCGGCGTCACGAAGAACGCCGACACCGCCATGGCCAGCCCCGCGCCGCCCGCCAGCGCGACCATGTGCCGCCGTCCCCACCGCACCGACCGCGAGCACAACCCGACGCCCGCCGCCGCCAGCACCAGCAGCGCCACGCACCCGGCGAAGCCCGCCCACGTGGACGGCATCAGGTTGAACCCGACCGCACACCCCAGCGCCGCCGCGCCGACGATCCAGGGGCCCGGCACCGCGAAGTCGCGCCGCGTCCCCGTCCGCCGCCCGAACACCACACCCCCGACCAGCAGCACCAGCGCCACCCCCGCCGCCGACGCCACCTGCCGCCCCGACGCCATGTCGCTGGCGTGCTTCAGATGGTCGCCCAGGATCAGCGCGGCCGCCGCCAGGTACAGCAGCCCCGCCACCAGCAGTCCCGGCCACCGCAACCACGGCTCCCGCCCTCGCTCGCCCGCCAGCGCCTCGACCAGCACGATCGGCGCGCAGAAGCTCCAGACCACGTGCCCGACGACGAACGACGTCGCCATGTACGGCGCGAACCCCAGCGGCTCGATCAGCGTCGGCCGCAACATCTCGTCCCAGTAGGGCACCTCGCGGTAGCTCATCGCGAACATGCTCTGGTCCACGACCCCCGCCTGCACGATCCCGGCGGCCGTCGCCATCGCCACCACGCCCGGCCACCCGACGCCCAGCCGCCGCGCCGCCTCCCGGATCAGCAGCGCGACGCACCCGTACAGCGGCCCCAAAAGCAGCAGCCCGCCCAGCAGCGCCAGCGGGTCGCCGGTGGTGGAGTCGTAGCCGGACAACGACTCGGCGAACAAAGGCGACAGCACGACCAGCCCGAGCGCGGCCGCCCGCCGCGCCCAGCGGTCCCGTTCAAAGATCTTCACGCCCGCAGCGTCGCGCGCCGCGCCGCGCCCCGGCGACGGCCACAAGGCCGCCCCGCATCGACCAAAGTCGCCTAGAGCATGGCCATCCGGCGCACCCGGAGCTCCGACCGCACCAGCTCCAGCAGCCGCCCCACCCAGTTGCGCCCCTCGCGGTCGCTACTCCAGAAACGGGTCGGCCCGAAGCTGTAGAAGAGGCGGCCGTCCCCGGTGGCCAGCAGCACCTCCGCCAGCTCCGGATGCTGGTCGAACTTGGCGCGCAGCAGATCCGCCATGACCGCCAGCCGGATCTGCGGCCACTCCTCCCGCACCGGCTCCTGCTCGGCCAGCTCCCGCGCGGCCCTGGTGCTGTCAGCGGCGCGGACACGCTCCCGCAGTCCGGCGTCACCGACCGACAGCGCCCAGTACGCGTGCTCGACGGTCGGATACGCCGCCCCGCCGTAGGTGAACGGCGCCGGGTACTCGTTGCGCAGCCCGTGGCTCTGCGGATACATGGGCCGCCCGAAGTTGAGGACGATCGTGGGCGACGCGGTCTCTTCGCGCTCGTCGAACCGCGCGCTCTCCCGCCGCTCCGACTCCCACCCGGCGAAGTAGTCGAAGGCCCACTGCCGCTCCCGCTCGCCAATGACCAGGCACCCGTCCCGCATCTCGGCGTCGTCGGCGTCCTCCAACTCGTAGGTGGTGTAGGTGTCGCACACCTCGCCGATCTCGGCGGCCAGCACGCGCAGCGGAGCGTCGCGGTAGTCCATGTCGCCCAGCGCATAGACGCGGCGATGCTCGGGGATCTCCTCGTAGGCCGCCCGCAGCGCGATCCGGTCGGCTTCCTGCCGCGACCCGACGTACTTCAGCGCGGCGTCCAGGCACCGGTGCGTGGAGTCCGGTCGCCCGTTCAGCTCTTCGATGGTGTCCGCGACCTCGCCGAGCAGTTCTTCGGTCGTGACCCACACCTGCGGTTCGGTGAAGCGCCAGCTCGCCAGCTCGTGGATCGAGGCCCGCCCGCCGTCCGGCAGGTTCGTGGCGATCCGGCCCTCGTCGAGCTTGCGGCGCAGGCCGTCCAGGTCCGTCCACTCCCAGCAGTAGATCGCGCCGTCGGCGTAGATCCCCATGTTGGCCAGGTAGTGGTCGCCGTTGCGGAGGAACACGGGCCGGAGCTTGCCCTCGATGCGCTCCCCGTCCACGACGCGGTAGGTCCGATAGTGCGACATCCGCCCAGATTAGGGAAGGGAGGGCCCGCCCGGGGGAGGGGACGGGCGGCCGGCCACACGCGCCCGTGGCCGGCTGTGCGTCGAGGCGTCGCTACAGGTCGGTAGCGATGATCTTCTCGATGTTCCGTTCGGCGAGCGCCGTGATGGTCACGAACGGGTTGACGCTGGTGTTGCCGGGGATCAGGGCGCCGTCGATGACGTACAGCCCCGGGTGGCCGTGCAGACGGCCGTGGTTGTCGGTGGCCCTGTTCAGCACCGCGCCGCCGAGCGGGTGGTAGGTGAGGTGGTCGCCCCAGATCTTGGCGGTGCCGAACAGGTCGGTCCGGTAGATCGTGCCCTCCTTGCGGTTGATCTTGTCGAAGATCGACTTGGCCATGTCGATGGACGGCTGCTTCCAGGCCGTCTGCCAGTTCAGGTCCGCGCGCCCGGCCGAGGCGTTCCAGGAGAACTGGCCCCGGTTCGGGTTCTTGGTGATCGCCAGGTAGAAGGACGCGTAGGTCTCGATCCCCGTCGGCAGCGGCGCGACCTCGGCGAACGCCCCTCCGGCGGCCCAGTTGTCGATGCCGCCGGTCGGGATGGACGCCTGGAGCGAGCCGGTCGGGTCCCACAGGTGGTTGGCGCGGCCGCACATGACGTTGCCGTTGTCGCCCCAGCCCTTGCCGATCTCGCCGTTGAGGTTCGGCAGCGCGCCGGTGGCCTTCAGCTTCACCAGCAGCTTGCTGGTGCCGACGCTGCCCGCGGCGAAGAACACCCGGTCGGCCGTCACGGTCTTGGTGGCGGCGGTGTCGCCGGTGGTGGTGAGCTGGTCGATGACGACGGTGTAGCCGCCGCCGGCCGCCGGGGCGACCGAGGTGACCTTGTGCAGCGGCGAGATGGTGACCCGGCCGGTCGCCCTGACCCGGGCGAGGTAGGTCTGCTGCAACGACCGCTTGCCGTGGTTGTTGCCGTAGAGGATCTCCCCGGCCAGCGCCGACTTCGGCACGGTCCCGGCCGCCTCCTGCTGCATGTAGTCCCAGTCGTAGACGGTGGGCACGAAGACGAACGGGAAGCCGGACCGCTGGGCGTGCTTGCGGCCGACCCGCGTGTACTGGTAGCAGGCCGCGCTCTCGAACCAGGCCGGGTCGATGACGCTCGCCCCGAGCCCGGCGTTGGCGCGCGGGTAGTAGGTGCCGTACATCTCGTCGGCGTTCACCGACGGCAGGATGGCGCCGAAGTTCTCCCGCTTGGGCGTGACGGCCATGCCGCCGTTGACCAGCGAGCCGCCGCCGACGCCGCGGCCCTGGTAGACGATGATGCCGCCGAACTCCTCGGCGTCCAGGACGCCGGTGTAGCGGGGGATCGTGCGGTCGATCGGGAAGCCGAGGAAGTTGCTGAGCGGCTGCTTGCTCTTGGTGCGCAGCCAGTAGGACCGGCCATCCGGGCTGGTGGTGTTGGCGAAGATCTTGCCGTCGGAGCCCGGGGTGTCCCAGGCCATGCCCATCTCGACCATGTGCACGTTGACGCCCGCCTCGGCGAGCCGCAGCGCGGCGACCGAGCCGCCGTACCCGGTGCCGATCACCAGGACCGGGACGTGCGCCCCGGCGGGGATCGACGCGGCCGTCGAGACGGTGGCCGCACAGGCGGTGGCGGCGCGGCCACCGAGGGCGGCGACACCGAGGATAGAACCTGTTCCAGCGATGAAACCGCGCCGCGACAAGCCCGGGGAGCGGGCTTCACGCGGGGATACGTCGTCCATGTGACGCACCTCACTCTCGTTGAGTGAGAACATGTTCTACATAGAATGTGAGACACGTCACTACCTACTCAAAAGTAACTTTCGGCAGGCCGCGCACCGCCGCCACCACACTCGGAGCGATCTCCGCTCCCCGGCGCTCAGGAGATGTGCTGGAGGATGACGTCGTGCACGTGGTGGCTCTTGTGGTCGCCGCGGAACTCCACCACGTAGGTCTGCGTGCCGACGTGCACCGCGATCGACCCGGTGGAGAAGTAGCCCCCCGCCCACGACTTGTTGCTCAGCACGCTCACCGACGTGATCTTGTTGTAGGGGATGCTGGTCAGCGCGACCTTCTTGCCGACGAACGAGGTGTCCTGCACGATCACCCGCCGGTCGGTGAGGCCGATGAAGCCGGTCCCGGTGCCGATCGCGTCGTAGACGGCCACGATCTGCTCCCCGGGCAGCAGCCCGCTCTCGATCTGCTTGAGCTGCCCGGATCGGTCGTGCGGGACGCGGCTGGCCATGCGCGGCTCCTCGGCTCGGGGGCCGGGCGGCGCGCCCGGCGCTCTCGTCCGGAAAACGGACGGCCGGTGACCGGGGTTCCGCTACAGGTAGAGGCCGGTGCCGTGCTCGGGGCGCTCGTTGGCGATGGCGTGCAGGTCGCGTTCCCGCATGACCAGGTAGTTCTCGCCCTGGATCTCGACCTCGTACTGGTCCTCGGGGTGGAACAACACCCGGTCGCCGACCTTGACGGTGCGCGCGTGGTGCCCGACCCCGCAGACCTCGCCCCAGTGCAGCCGGTTGGACTGCTCCACGGTGGCCGGGATGACGATGCCACCGGAGCTGCGGCGCTCGCCCGCGTCCTTGTCACTCCGGATCATGACGCGGTCGTGCAACATCTGGACTTCGAACTTGGACTCCGACACGCTGGGAGTTTATCCGCCCGCCGGGTGCAGGGCGGCCCACGCGTCGGCGACGATCTCGGGCAGCGCCGAGCGTCCGGGCCGCCAGCCGAGGTCGCGGCCGATCGCGGCGGCGTCGCTCAGCAGCAGCGGCGGCTCGGGCTGCGGCGGCCGGTGCACCACCGGCACGGGCCGCCCGGTGACCTTCGCGACGGTCTCCACCACCTCGGCCACCGACGCGCCCGCGCCGCTCCCGACGTTGTAGACGCGCTCCTCGCCGGGCCGGGCCGCCTCGACGGCCGCCACGTGCGCGGCGGCCAGGTCGTCCACGTGCAGGTACTCGCGCACGGCCGCGCCGTCGCCGTTGACCTCCAGGTGCGGGGCCCGCCCGTCGGCCACCGCCAGGGCGCGCGGGATCAGCCGGGTCGGGTCGGGGTCGGGGCGGCCGTCCACCGACCCGGACACGTTGAAGGTGCGCAGCACCACCGCGCCGATCGCGCCGGTGCGCGCGTAGAAGCGGACGACCTCCTCGGCGGCGAGCTTGGACGCCCCGTAGGGGCTGGTCGGCGCGGGCGGCTGCGCCTCGGAGATGGGCTGCCGGTCGGGCGTGCCGTACACGGCGGCCGTCGAGCCGTACACCACGCGCGTGGGCGGTGTCGCCGACCCGTCCGCGCGCACCGGCGGCAGCGCCCGCAGCAGGTTGACGGTGCCCTGCACGTTCACGGTGAAGAAGCCCAGCGGGTCGGCGAACGACTCGCGCACCCGCGTCAGCGCCGCCAGGTGGCACACCGCGTCGTAGGGGCCGTCCAGCACCGCCGCCAGCCCCGCCGGGTCCAGCAGGTCGCCGATGATCGGTTGCACGCCCGGCGGCAGCGGCCGCCCCGGGTCGCGCACCAGCCCCGACACCCGGTGCCCGGCGTCGCGCAGCCGCCGCCCCACCGCGTACCCCACGTACCCCGCCGCACCCGTGACCAGCACCCGCATGGCAGCTCCTCCCCGTCTCCCTCCAGCATCCCCGCCGTCAGCCGGGCGAAGCAACGCGCGAGCCGGATCCCTCCACGCCGCGGTCGGCGTCGCGCTCGTAGCGGGGGAAGGCCGCCAGCGCCGCCAGCGCCAGCGCGAAACCGCCGGTGCGCAGCGCGAACGGCACCGTCTCGCGCGGCCAGGAGTCGCCGAACAGCACCATGCTGCTCACCACCAGGTAGGTGCGGCCGATCACGGTCAGCACCGTCGCCACGACCGCGACCCGGCAGCGCTGCAACGCCACCTGGAGCTGGCCGAGCGCGATCGCCGCCATCCCGACCGTCAGGTAGGGGTAGGGCGACTCCAGCACGGCCTGCACGCTGCGGGTGCCGTCGTAGACGATCGACATGCCGCGGATCCCGGCCTCGGCGAGCCCGGCGCAGGCGCCCGCGCCGATCCCGTAGGCGACCCCGGCGAGCCGGCGGGCGTGCCGGCCGCCCGCGCGCCGGTCGCCGACCAGCCACACCAGCCCCGCGACCACGATGGCCGGGGCCATCACGCCCAGCATCAGCCACGGGTCCCGGAGCGTCCCCACCAGCGTGGCGTCGGCGGCGGGCCGCCCCGCGCCGTCGGCCGACAGCCCGATCAGCACGGTGGCCAGCATGAACAGCGCGACGCTGGTCCACTCGCGGGCGCTGAGCCGCTCGCCCAGCACCAGCACCGCGTACCCGACCAGCGGCACCAGCCCGAGCGCGAACACCGGCTGCGCGACCGCCAGCGACACCGCCGAGAACGCCACCACCTCGTAGGCCAGCCCGACGAACAGGACCACCCCGCCGACCAGCCACACCGGGCTGGTCAGCATGTGCCGCGCCACGTGGAACGGGCGGCTGCCGCGCAGCGGGGGCATCCGCGCCCCGGCGGCCCGGAACACCAGGAACGCGGCGTAGTAGGCGGTGGTCGCCAGCAGTGCCAGGGCGGCGTAGCCCAGGTCGCGAGCCATCGGGGTGGGACCTCTCGGTAGACCGTCGCCGGCGCGCCCCCGGACCGGCGATCAGTAACCCTGCCGTGCCGGACCGCCGGGTGACAAGACCGGTCAGTCGTAGCGGCGGCCGGTGCGCGACGACAACCGCCCGGCCAGCCCGCTCGGCACGATCTTGGCGAACCCCACGATCGCCTTGTACTGCGCGCCGGGCACGCTGACGGCGGTGCCGCGCCGCAGGTCGCGCAGGGCGGTGTCCACGACCGCGTCCCGGTCCAGCCACATGAAGTCCGGGATGCCCGACACGTCCATCTGGGCGCGCTCGTGGAACTCGGTGCGCACGAACCCCGGGCACAGCGCCATCACGCGCACGCCCGCGCCGCCCTCGCGGCCCTTGATGTCCTGCGCGACGCCCTGGCTGAAGCTCACGACCCACGCCTTGGACGCGCCGTAGGTGCCGCGCGAGGCGAACGCCGCCACCGACGACACGTTGACGATCCCGCCCCGCCCGCGCGCCAGCATCCCGGGCAGCGCCGCGTGGGTGAGCCGCAGCACGGCCTCGCAGTGCACCTTCAGCATGGTGGTCTCGTCGGACACCGGGACGTTGAGGAAGGTGCCCCTGTTGCCGAACCCGGCGTTGTTGACCAGCAGGTCCACGCCCTTGGCGAGCCGGTCCTCGGCGGCGGAGATCCCGTCGTCGGTGGCGAGGTCGGCCACCAGCGTCCGGGCGGCGACGCCGTACCGGTCGCCCAGCTCGCGGGCGGAGGCGTCCAGGCGGGCGGCGTCGCGGGCGAGCAGGACGAGGTCGAACCCGTCGGCGGCCAGGCGGCTGGCGAACGCGGCACCGATCCCCGCGGTGGCGCCGGTGATGAGAGCAGTCGGCATGCCCCGAGCCTAGGGCCTGCCTCAGGCGGGCACCGAGGGGCGGTAGGGCCGCTGCTCCTCGACGATCTTGTCTTCGGGCAGGTCCACCAGGTCCGACATCGTCTTGTTGCTGATGCCCTCGTCCTTGACGGCGGCGAAGAACCGGTGGGCCGCGGGGCCGTACATCTCCTCCATCCGGTCGAGGTACTCGGCCCGCAACGTGATGGCGTGGTAGGCGATCTTGATCGCCTGCGGCCCGTCCTTGACGGCGCGCCGCACGAAGTCGAACAGCGCCGCCGAGCTCTGGAACGGCGGCCGGAAGTCGTTGATCTGGCACCACTCGGCGAACCCCAGGCCGTAGCGGCCGAACAGCAGCACCGTGAAGCCGTAGCCCGTGGGCTTCTTCTCGTGCGGGGCGTCGTCGAGGGTCACCATCGGCTCGCAGATGTACAGCAGCCGGTTGCTCATCTGGTGGCACTGGCCGTCCCGGTTGATCCGGCCGCTGGAGCGGATGCCGCACGTCTGCACGCCGTTGACGTCGTTGTGGCCGTAGACCGGCTGGTAGGGGTGCTCGGCGTCGATGCCGTAGCGGGTCGCCATCTTCACGGCGGTGTGCAGCGAGCAGTGCGAAGTGATCACGTCCTGCGTGGTGCCCGGCCCCTCGTGCCCGCCCCCGTTGTCGAAGAAGGTGGTGAGCCCCGAACCCCGCACCCGGTTCCAGGTGTGGTCGGCCCAGCCCCGTGTCATCTCGTCCTGCGTCGGGGCCTTGCCGACGCTCATCGTTGAGTCGGCGCCGCTCGCCACCGGGTAGGGCAGCTGGATGTAGATCTGGGACGGCATCACGATCTGCGTGCCCGCGCCCTTGGGGGCCTGGTAGTAGGTCGCGGCGGCCGAGGGGTCGTAGACCTGGACGGCGTCCACCAGCCAGTTGTCGTTCCAGAGCCAGTTGCCGCCCCCGTACCGGACGTTGATCCCGTGGATCGCGCCGACGTTGGCGAGCGTGACCTTGAACTCGTCCATGTTCCCGCTCTCGAACGGGTCGGAGTGGGTGCGCGACTTCTTGAGCTCGACGTACTTGCTGCTCCCCGCGTCGCCGACGAGGGCGATCTCGACCTTGTCGTCGGTGCCGCTGAAGTAGGAGTCGGCGGTGTAGAAGCGGACGGTGTACTCGATGGTCTTGGCCGCCGCGACCTCGGGAACGGCCCGCGCGCCGGCGGCGGTCGGCCGGTAGGGGGCCATGGTCCAGTGGCACTCGGTCTGGTGCTCGTCGCTGCGGCCCAGCACCAGGACGCCGTCCCTGCTCATCTTCACCGGCAGGTGGGAGGAGGCGTGCAGCAGCCGTCCCTGGTCGAAGACGAAGTCCTGGGCGGCGCTGCCGGGGTTGAGCTTGGCCATCGTGAGGGTCGCGCCGGGGGCGGCCCGCCCGCTGACCGCGAGCGCCGCGCCGTTGGCGGCGTTGACCAGGTTGGAGCGGACGCGGTACCAGAGCTCGGCGGGGGCGTCGTCGGCCTTGGGGACGGCGCGGACCTGCATGTAGCCGGCGCCGCCGGAGGCCAGAATCTGCGACTGCCTGCCGTTCCAGATGAACTGGGGATTGGACAGGGTGACGAACTGCTGGGCCGGGTCGGTGTGCCGGGAGACGGCCAGGACCAGCCGGGCCGGTACGGGCACGTGATCCACCGCGAGCGCCAGGTTGGGGGAGCCGACCGGCCGGATCACACCGTCGCCGCCGAACGTCCAGGACTGCCCTTTGGGATCGGCGCCCAACTCGTCGAGGACGACCTCCGTCCCCGGGATGCGGTCCCCCTGGACGCTGATCGCCAGACCGGAGCGCATCTGCAGGATCCGGGAATCGTCGTAGAGGCAGTAGTGCTCATTCACCTCAACCGTCTTGGGCGCCAGCGTGACCGGGGCACCGGGCCGATCGTCCGGCGTGTACAGAATTTCTCCGGAACCGATGTTGAGCAGCATCCCGCAACCGGTGCGCTGGGGCATGAGCACACCGCGATAGTCGACCCGCGCCCCACCGGCCGACCGGAACCAGCCCTGGAAGCAGTAGCGCGACTGCGGATCGTCGGCCCAGTAGGCGGCGTCGGAACCCGAGAGGACGAAGGTGACGCTGCCCTGCGTCAGGTTCCCTTCGGCCGGCCAGGTGACGGTGTTCCCGTCGATCACCGCGCCGACCAGCACCTGATCACCTTGGATGACGTAACCGGCACCGGTCAGCCGCAACCCCGAGGCAGGCGACCAACCACCCTGCTCGCGCGCCGCAGCGTCATAGCGGCCGGCGAACAGGAAGAGCATGGGAGGCGCGTCACCCGGCCCCAAGGGCGGCGCGTCGGTGGAGGGCGCCACCACACCCTCGGGATGGGCGGTGTTCCGAGTAGAGGTGAAGTCGAGCGGCTGGCCACCCTCCAGCGGCCAGTAACCGGCCAGCCCCGCCGTGCCGGGCGGCAGCGAGGTACCGAGCGCCGCGACGATCTCCTGAGCGGCCCGAGCACGGTTCCACAACCGGACCTCGGCGAGCGAACCGGCGAACTCCCGGTACTGCTCCTGTTGCCGGTCGAGGATGCCGAAGGTCAGCCGCTGGGGATTGTCCACGTTCAGAGGCGGCAGGGCGTCGCCGCTGGAACTGCCGTCCAGAGCGACGCCGTCGAGGTAGAGAGCAATAGTGGTGCCCTGGCGCACCGCCGCCACGTGGTGCCAGACGCCGTCGCACACGGCCGTCGCGACGCTGTCGAACCGGAAGGTGCCCCGCCCGTCGCCGGTGACGAACCCGATCGTCCCGTCCGGCCGCGCCACCAGCCAGAACCCGCCCTCACCGGGCCCGTCGTCGATGCCCTTCTTGCCGACGACGGTGCCGCCGGCCAGGGTCCTCACCCACGCCTCGACGGTGAAGTCCCCGGTCCCGAAGGAGTACTCGGCGCAGTGACCCGCGAACAGGTGACCGCCGTTCTCCAGATGGTAGGAAGCCAGCCCCATGGTTCCTCCTGCGGTCGCCACACGCGGGAGCACCTCCCAACCGAAGGGACACCCGGCCTGATACAGGGAGAAATGCCCCTTCGTGAGCATCGCTACGAACAGCGGACGGTAAAGAAGTCCCTGCTCAGGAAGCGGACGCCCGGCGCGCGACGAAGTCCCGGGGATCGGGCCGCCGGGTCGCCCTGCGGTAGGCGAAGGTGAAACCGGGCCAGTTGTTGACGACCTTGCCGCTGGAGGTCATGTACCAGCTGTCGCAACCGGCCTCCCAGACGGTGCTGCGGAGACGCTCCCGCATCTCGCGGCCGAAGGCGTCCTGGACGTCGGGCCGTACGTCGATCCAGTCGAGCCCGTTGCGGCGGATGGCCTCCACGCAGCCCATGACGTACCGGAACTGGGACTCCAGCATGTAGATGATGCTGTTGTGGCCGAGGTTGGTGTACGGCCCGTACAGCAGGAAGAGGTTGGGGAAGCCGCTGACGGTGATGCCGAGATGGGCCTCGGCGCCGTCGCGCCAGCGCTCGTTGAGCTCCCGCCCGCCCCGGCCGGTGACCTTCATGGGGGCCAGGAAACCGGTGGACTGGAAGCCGGTGGCGTAGACGAGCACGTCCGCGGGATGCTCGACACCGTCGCGGGTGACGACACCCGCCGGGACGACGCGATCGATCCCCTCGGTCACCAGCTCGACGTTCGCCCTGGTGAGCGCCGGATAGTAGTCGTTGGAGATGAGGATGCGCTTGCAGCCCATGGGGTAGTCGGGCTCCAGCCTGGCGCGCAGCCCGGGATCAGGGACCTGGGCGTGCATGTTCTTGCGGAAGCGGTCGGCCATCACCTTCATCAGCTTCGGGTACTTCACGAAGCCGAGGGCCCGCGACTCGTAGCGGGCGTAAATCTTGGCGCGACTGAGCCCGTGCGCACCGGGCACCGACGCCAGAACGGACTTCTCCCACTCCCGATAGGGCCGGTCGGGCTTCTCGATGACGTAGGGAGCGGACCGCTGGAAGACCGTCAACCGCTCGGCGACCCGGGCGATCTCGGGGACGATCTGGATGGCGCTGGCCCCTGTCCCGATCACGGCCACACGCTTGCCCGCGAGATCCACGTCGTGATCCCAGCGCGCCGAGTGGAAGCCGGCTCCGGCGAACGATTCGCGCCCTGCGATCGAGGGCAGCGCGGGCCGGTTGAGCTGCCCGCAGGCGGAGACGAGAATCCGCGCGGACAACTCCCCGTCATTGGTGGAAAGCCGCCACAGCGCAGCGCCCTCATCGAACCGAGCCTCGATGACCTCGGTGCCGAACCGAACGCGCGGCAGCACCTCGTACTTGCGGGCGCAGTGCCAGAGGTACTCCAGGATCTCGGCCTGCGGCGGGAACCGGCGGCTCCAGTCGGTCTTGGGCTCGAAGGAGAACGAGTAGAGATGAGAGGGCACGTCGCAGGCGGCACCGGGATAGGTGTTGTCGCGCCAGGTGCCACCGAGCCCGCCGGCCTTCTCCAGGACGACCACATCGTGGACACCGGCCTGCTTCAGCCGGATCGCCATGCCGATGCCGCCGAACCCGCTCCCGACGATCACCACGCTGTGCGCCGTGCCCATGTGCCGCCCCGAATCTCGTTCTGCCGCCGACGCCCCGAGCGTAGATGACCATCAGGTCACCTGAACAGACCAAGCCACAGCCCCCACACCCGAGGCCCACCCTCGCGACCCCAGGGGGTGCAGGGGGACGGAGTCCCCCTGCCGGGGACA
>NZ_BCRO01000111.1 GCF_001552635.1 Actinomadura hibisca NBRC 15177
ACACCCAACCAACAACCCCAACCCCACGCCGGGTCGAGGCACGTGCCCACCAACCCCACCCCGCGCGGGTTTCCCCACCTGACCGACCCCGACCTGGCGAAGGGCACCATCCAGCCCTCCCCACTCCCACCCCCACCTCCTACCTCACGGCGTGAAGACGACCTTCCCGAAAAGATCACCCTCGTGCATCGCCGCGAACCCCTCAGCCGCCCGCTCCAGCGGCAGCACCCGGTCGATGCGTGGCCGCACCCCCGACTTCACCAGGAACTTCGCCAACCGGTCCAGCTGCGCGCGCGTCCCCATCGTCGAGCCGACCACCGACAGTTGGAGGAAGAACACCCGGTTCAGTTCGGCGGGCGGCACCTGACCGCTGGTCGCGCCCGACACCACGACCCGGCCGCCCGGCCTCAGTGACTTCAGCGAGTGCGACCAGGTCGCCTCGCCCACCGTCTCGATCACCGCGTCCACCCGCTCGGGCAGCCGCGCGCCGCTCTCCAGCGCCTGGTCGGCGCCCAGTTCCAGCGCGCGCTCGCGCTTGTCCTCGCTGCGGCTGGTGGCGTACACCCGGTACCCGGCGGCCGACGCCAGCGAGATCGCAGCCGTCGCCACGCCCCCGCCCGCGCCCTGCACCAGCACCGACGACCCCGGCTCCAGACCCGCCTTGCCGAACACCATCCGGTAGGCGGTCAGCCACGCCGTCGGCAGGCAGGCCGCCTCCTCGAACGACAGCTCGGCGGGCTTGGGCACCAGGTTGCGGCGCGGCACCGCCACCTTCTGCGCGAGCGTGCCGTCGTGCACCTCCGACAGCAGCGAGCGCTTGGGGTCGAGGGTCTCGTCGCCGTCGCCCCGGTCGGGGTCGCCGATGACCGCGTGCACGATGACCTCGTTGCCGTCCTCGTCCACCCCGGCGGCGTCGCAGCCCAGGATCATCGGGAGCTGGTCCTCGCGCAGCCCGACGCCCTTGAGCGACCACAGGTCGTGGTGGTTGAGCGCGGCCGCCTTCACCGTGACGGTCGTCCAGCCCTCGGGCGCCTGCGGGTCGGGCCGCTCGCCGTAGGTGAGGCCGTTGAGGGGATCGTCTGCGTCGAATCGTGTAGCCGTGACAGCGAACATGCCGCCACCCTGCCACATCCGCAAAGGCGGAAGCCCGCACCCCAGCAGGATGCGGGCCTCCGTCAGCGCCCCTCAACAGGATGCGGGCCTCGCCAGCGCCTCACGGAGCGGCAGGCGCGGGAACCGTCACAGCACCTTCGACAGGAAGTCCCGCGTGCGCGGATGCTGCGGATTGCTCAGCACCTCGCGGGGCACGCCCTTCTCCACCACGACGCCGTCGTCCATGAACACCAGCGAGTCGCCGACCTCGCGCGCGAAGCCGATCTCGTGGGTCACCACGACCATCGTCATGCCGTCCAGGGCGAGTTGCTTCATGACGTCCAGCACCTCGCCGACCAGTTCGGGGTCCAGCGCCGAGGTCGGCTCGTCGAACAACATCAGCGCCGGCTCCATGGCCAGCGCGCGGGCGATCGCCACGCGCTGCTGCTGGCCGCCCGACAGCTGCGCCGGGTAGTTGCCGACCTTGTCGCCGAGCCCGACCCGCTCCAGCAGCACGGCCGCGCGCTCGCGCGCCTTGGCCTTGGACTCGCCCTTCACCCGGACGGGCGCCTCCATGACGTTGCCGAGTGCCGTCATGTGCGGGAACAGGTTGAACCGCTGGAAGACCATGCCGATCTCGCGGCGCTGCGCGGAGACCTCCCGGTCGCGCAGCTCGTAGAGCTTGTCGCCCTTCTGCCGGTAGCCGACCAGGTGGCCGTTCACCCACAACCGGCCCGCGTTGATCTTCTCCAGGTGGTTGACGCAGCGCAGGAAGGTGGACTTGCCCGAGCCCGACGGGCCGATGACGCACATCACCTCGCCCGGCTTCACCTCCAGGTCGATGCCCTTGAGCACCTCCACCCGGCCGAACGACTTGTGCACCTTCTCGGCCTTCACCATCAGGCCGTCGCCCCCGGCCCGCGCGCCTTCCGGAATCGTGTCGGTCACTGCCCGCCGCCCCCTCCGCGGATCGCGCCGAGCGCGCGCAGCCGGGACCGGCCGCGTTCGCTCTGCGAGGTGCCCCGCCCGAAGTACCGCTCCAGGTAGAACTGCCCGACCATCAGCAGCGACGACAGCAGCAGGTACCACAGGCACGCCATGATCAGCATGGGGATGACCTTGTAGGTGTCGGCGTAGATGGTCTGCGCCGTCCAGGTCAGCTCCGCGTACGGCACCGCCGCCACCAGCGAGGTGTTCTTCAACATCGAGATGGTCTCGTTGCCGGTCGGCGGGACGATCACGCGCATCGCCTGCGGCAGCACGATCCGCCGCATCGTCTGCATCCGGGACATGCCGAGCGCGCTCGCGGCCTCCTGCTGCCCCGGATCCACCGACAGGATGCCCGCGCGCACGATCTCGGCCATGTACGCGGCCTCGTTGAGGATCAGGCCGAGCGCCGCGGCCAGCGCCGCGTTGATGAGCTTCTGGGTCTCCCAGGTGTGCACCTCGGGACCGAACGGGATGCCGAGGCTGACGGTCGGCAGCAGCGCCCCGATGGACCCCCAGATCAGCAGCTGGGTGTAGAGCGGGGTGCCGCGGAAGAACCACAGGTACAACCAGGCCGCGCCGCTCATCAGCGGGTTGGCCGACATCCGCATCAGCGCCAGCACGACGCCGATGGTGATGCCGCCGACCATGGCGGCGAGCGTCAGCCAGACCGTGCCCCACAGGCCGTCCATGACGGCCGGGGAGAACAGGTACTTGCGCTGCTCGGGCCAGTCGAGGGCGTCGTTGGTGAGCAGGAAGTGGACGAACATCGCCGCCAGGACGAGCACGACCACCGCACCCGCCCAGCGGCCGGGGTGCCGGACCGGGACGGCCCGAATCGCTTCGGGCCGCCCGCCGTCACCGGGACCGTCGCTCTTGGCGACGGAGACGGAGTCGCTCATGGGGACGTCAGCTCTGCGCCCCGTTGATCACCGGATCGGTGATGGCGCCCTGCTCGACGCCCGCGTCCGTCAGGATCTTCTTGTAGGTGCCGTCGGCGACCAGCGCCTTCACCGCGGCGAGCACGGCCTCCTTCAGCTGGCCGGCGTTCTTGCCGATCGCGTAGCCGTAGGGGGCGGTGTCGTAGGTCTGGCCGATCAGCTCCAGCTTGCCGGTCTTCTTGGCGGCGCCGCCCACGATCGGGGTGTCGGCGGCCATCGCGTCGACCTTGCCCGCGACCAGGTCGTTGTTGACCTCGGTCTGCTGCTTGCGCACCACCGCGTTGATGCCCGGCTTGCCGGCGTCGACGCACTTCTTGCTGCGCGCCTTGAGGTCGTCCACCTGGACGGTGCCCTGCTGCACGCCGATGTTCTTGCCGCAGGCGTCGTCGGGGTTGATGCCCTTGGGGTTGCCCTTCAGGGCCGCCCACGAGGTGCCCGCGGAGTAGTAGGTGACGAAGTCGACGACCTTCTCGCGCTCCTTGTTGTCGGTGAACGAGGAGACGCCCAGCTCGTACTTGCCCGACTGCACGCCCGGGATGATGGTGTCGAAGCCGGCGTTCTGGAACTCGGTCTTCAGGCCCAGCTTGGCGCCGACCGCGGTGGCCAGGTCCACGTCCCAGCCGACGATCTTCCGGGAGGCCGGGTCCACCGACTCGTTGGGGGGGTAGGACGCGTCGGTGCCGATGACGATCTTGCCGTCGGACTTGATCGCGTCCGGCACCATGGCCGCCAGCTTGGCGTCGGCGCCGACCGCGGCGGCGGCGGAGTTCTTCGCGCCCGTGCCCGGGTCGTCGTCGCTCTCGCCGCACGCGGAAAGCGTGAGGGCGCCCGACAGCACAAGCGCGCCCGCCGCGAAGAGGCGGCGGCGCAGAGAACCAGTGGTCACAGGTCCCCCTCCAGAATCATTGCGTCGGATCTCGGCAGATCCGTGAGGTCGAGTGCACATTTTTGCGCACACCAGGAGGGATCTGGATTAAGGGTGCGAAACAATCGGACAACAACGCAGACCCGCCGATGATCGCTCACGCTGGGTCATCGCACGCTGCGCGATCACCCCGTCACGGCGTGTCGTGCACGTGACAGCCGCCACCCGGCATTTCTCTGGAAGCCCGGCGACGGTGTGGCACAATCGGACAACGGGTGACCCCCGTACGTCGCGAGATGCCGAAGAGGTGACCGGCCACCAGACCGTCACCACCGCGACGGCACTCAGCCCGAAATCCATTTCACTGACAGGGGTCGCTGTGGCTGCTGAGCCCATTCCCACCGAACTCTCCCTCGACGACGATCCGGCCTTCCCGCTGCACCGCGGCGGCAAGATCGAGATGCGCTCCACCATCCCGGTGCGCGACGCCGACGACCTGTCGCTGGCCTACACCCCCGGCGTCGCCCGGGTGTGCACCGCCATCGCCGACAACCCCGAGCTGGCCTACGACTACACCTGGACCTCCAAGGTGGTCGCGGTGGTCACCGACGGCACCGCCGTGCTCGGCCTCGGCGACATCGGCCCGGCCGCCTCCATGCCGGTCATGGAGGGCAAGTCGCTGCTGTTCAAGGAGTTCGCCGGGGTGGACTCGGTGCCGATCGCGCTGGGCTGCACCGGCGTGGACGAGATCGTCGACACCGTCATCCGGATGGCGCCGAGCTTCGGCGGCATCAACCTGGAGGACATCTCCGCGCCGCGCTGCTTCGAGATCGAGGACCGGCTGCGCGAGGCTCTGGACATCCCGGTCTTCCACGACGACCAGCACGGCACCGCGATCGTCACCCTCGCCGCGCTCAAGAACGCCGCCCGCCTGGTCGGCAAGGACCTGTCGCAGCTGCGCGCGGTGGTGGCCGGCGCCGGCGCGTCCGGCATCGCCGTCTCCAAGATCCTCATCGAGGCGGGCATCGGCGACATCGCGCTGTCGGACAGCAAGGGCCTGATCCACGAGGGCCGCGACGGCCTCAACCCGGTCAAGCAGCAGATCGCCGCCATCACCAACCGCTCGCACCTGAAGGGCTCCACCGAGGAGGCCCTGCGCGGCGCCGACGTGTTCATCGGCCTGTCCGGCAGCACCGTGCACGAGTCGTGCGTGGCCACGATGAACCAGGACGCCATCGTGTTCGCGCTGTCCAACCCGACCCCCGAGGTGCACCCCGAGGTCGCGCGCCGGCACGCCCGCGTGGTGGCCACCGGCCGCAGCGACTTCCCCAACCAGATCAACAACGTGCTCGCCTTCCCCGGCATCTTCCGGGGCGCGCTGGACGTGCGCGCGCACTCGATCACCGAGGGCATGAAGCTGGCGGCGGCCGACGCGCTGGCTGGCATCGTCGGCGACGACCTGTCGCCCGACTACGTGATCCCGAACCCGTTCGACGAGCGGGTGGCCCCGGCCGTCACCAAGGCCGTCGCGGCGCAGGCCCGCAAGGAGGGCGTCGCCCGGATCTGACCTCCGCCACCGGAGTCGCGTTCACGGCCCGTGTCCCCCGAGCGGGGGCACGGGCCGCGTTCATTACCGAGCGTGACCATCGCAAGGTCGCCACCCCACGGCGGACGACCTTGAAATTCACGCCCCGCATCCCGGTCGACGATCAAATTATCCGCCGAACCCCGCCAACGCCGCACGATATTTCATATCGTGCCACTCTCGCGTCCACGAGCTTTCCCGCACGGGGTGTAATACTCGACATAGGGGAATCACACCTACGATTCGCACCTCAGGTCACTCCGTCAGGAGCGCTCGTGGACCTCTCCTCCTATGCAGACCTGGCGATCGAACTGGTGAACACGCAGGACCCGGCCGGGGACACCCTGCGCGATCTGGACGGGCTGCGCGCCCTGCTGCACGACAGGCCGCACCTCGGCGGCCGGATCGCCCACCGTGACCTGGACGGCATGCGCGCCCTGCGCGGCCAGCTGCGGCAGATCTTCGCCTCCGCCGCGGCCGGGCACGACGCCGACGCCATCGACCGCCTGAACTCCCTGCTCATCCAGCACCCCGTCCATCCGCAACTGTCCGGCCACGACGACCAGGACTGGCACCTGCACCTCAACGAGGGCGGCTCGATCCCCGACCGCTACGCCGCGCGCGCCGCGATGGGCCTGGCCGTGAAGATCAGCGACCACGGCCTGGACCGGCTGGGGGCGTGCCGCGCCGCCGGCTGCGACCGGGTCTTCTTCGACACCACCGCCAACCAGACGCGCCGATATTGCTCCGACCGCTGCGCGGGCCGCACCAGCGTCGCGGCGGCGCGGCGCGCCACGACGGGCGTCAAGGCGGAGGTACCGCGCCAGCGCCAGCGCTAGCGCGCCCACCACGTCGCGCACGCCGCGCCAACGCCCGTCGCGCCAACGCCCGTCGCGTCAGCGCACGCGGAACAGGCGCGGCGCGGGCCAGTAGCGCGCCGCCACGCGGCCGAGGACCAGCGCGTCGGGCACGGCGTCGAAGTCCCAGCTGTCCTGGCGGCCGGGCGCGCGCTGGTTGTCGCTCTCCAGCCACCAGCCGTCCCCGGCGCGGTGCGCGGCGCGCTTGACGATGAGCCGCTCCGGCTCGCGCGGGTGCCGGGCGACGACCAGGTCCCCGGCCGCGACCGCGCCCCCGGCCAGCACCAGCAGCCGGTCCCCCGGCCGCAGCGCCGGGAGCATGGAGACCCCGCTCACCTCGACGGCCCGGACTCGCACGGCGCTCCTCCCGGGATGTCGAAACGGGGACAAAGACCATCAGGTAAGGGACCTACGCCCAAAGACCGAGTGCCCTGACCGCATGTCCCCCGGTCCACAAGAGTAGTGTCGGAGCCCTGAGCATGATCCGTTACAAGGGAAGGGACACGAGCGTGTTCGGCAACCTTCTGCGCCCGAAGACCACGGTCTCCGCGCACTGCGACCTGCCGTGCGGCGTCTACGACCCGGCACAGGCCCGGATCGAGGCCGAGTCGGTCAAGGCGATCATCGAGAAGTACCACGCCAACGAGGACCCGGTGTTCCGCACCCGGGCCATCGTGATCAAGGAGCAGCGCTCCAACCTGGTCAAGGAGCACCTGTGGGTGCTGTGGACCGACTACTTCAAGCCGCCGCACTTCGAGAAGTACCCGCAGCTCAACGAGCTGTTCAACCAGGCCACCAAGCTCGCCGGCGCCGCCGGCACCAAGGGTGGCATGGACGTCGAGGTCGCGGACCAGCTGCTGGGTCGCATCGCGGAGATCGACAAGATCTTCTGGGAGACCAAGCAGGCCTGACCGGGCCACCGCACGTCGAGGCCCGTCCCCCCAGGGGGACGGGCCTCGTCCGCGTCCTGCCCCCACCTGCGTGGGGAAAAGGTCCCGCACAAGATCTTGTCGATCTCCGCGATCGGACCACCCCCAGCGACTGGGGAACGGGCATCAGGGTAGTGCGGCGGCGATAACCTGCGGGCATGATTCGCACCGCCACCCCCGACGACATCCCCGACATCCTCCGCCTGATCCGTGACCTGGCCGAGTACGAGCGTGCCCTGCACGAGGTCCGGGCCACCGAGGAGAACCTACGCGCGTCATTGTTCGGCGCCGAGCCCAAGGTGTTCGGGCTCATCGCTGAGGACGAGGGCAGGGTGGTCGGGTTCGCGATCTGGTTCCTGACCTTCTCCACCTGGCTGGGCGGGCACGGGATCTACCTGGAGGACCTGTACGTCGACCCGGCCGTGCGCGGCAAGGGGCACGGAAAGCTACTGCTGGCCGAGCTGGCGCGCATCGCCGACGAGCGCGGGTACGGGCGGGTCGAGTGGTCGGTGCTGAAGTGGAACACCCCGTCGATCGACTTCTACGAGGCGCTGGGCGCGCGGCCGCAGGACGAGTGGCAGGTGTACCGGCTGGCCGGGGAGGCGATCGGCAAGCTCGCGGCGGCGGCCGAGTCCCGCTGACGGCGCCGTGAGCGTGACTTATTTCGCTCGCCGTCCCGGTTTGCGTGGCGAACACCGCTGTCTGTGGGACTTTGGTGGGAAAGCCACGCGCGGCGAACGCTCGCACCGGGCTCGGTTAGCGGTAGTTTCGAAGGAGCGGGACCATCCCACGAGGAGTGACGTGACCGAGGAAACCGCTGCACTGGCGGCCAGTACGAAGTTGTCCGAGCGCGACGTGGTGACGGTGAAGCTGCCGGCCGCCAGCGCGTACCTGTCCGTGCTGCGGACCGCGACCGCGGGGCTCGCGGCGCGGCTGGACTTCACGCTGGACGAGATCGAGGACCTGCGCATCGCCATCGACGAGGCGTGCGCGATGTTGCTCGCGCAGGCGGTCCCGGGGACCGACCTGACCTGCGAGTTCGAGCTGACCGGCGACGCGATGCGCATCGCCGTGTCGGTGCTGACGATGGACGGCCGCGAGCCCGACCGCGAGACGTTCGCCTGGACGGTGCTGTCGTCGCTGGCCGGTGAGGTGGACGCCCGGGTGGGCGCCGACGACCGTGTCACCGTGACGCTCCAGAAGCGCCGCGGTGTGGCGGCGGGGGCCCCGTGACGGAGAAGACGACTTCGCTGGCCGGCGCGAACGACACCGGCGACACCACCGAGCGCTCCGACACCAGCGCCGTGCCGGACCGGCAGCGGGCGCGCGCGCTGTTCGAGCGGCTGGCGCAGCTTCCCGAGGGCGACCCGGAGCGGCAGCGCATCCGGGACCAGCTCGTCGAGCTGCACCTGCCGCTGGTGGAGTACCTGGCCCGCCGCTTCCGCAACCGCGGCGAGTGGCTGGACGACCTGATCCAGGTCGCGACGATCGGTCTGATCAAGTCGATCGACCGGTTCGACCTGGGCCGGGGCGTGGAGTTCTCCACCTACGCGACGCCGACGATCGTCGGCGAGATCAAGCGGCACTTCCGCGACAAGGGCTGGGCGGTGCGGGTGCCGCGCCGGCTCCAGGAGCTGAAGCTCTCGCTGACCAAGGCGATCAGCGATCTGGCGCAGCGCGAGGGCCGGGCCCCGACCGTCAGCGAGCTGGCGGCGCACCTCCAGATGACCGAGGAGGAGGTGCTGGAGGGCCTGGAGTCCGCCAACGCCTACTCCACGGTCTCGCTGGACGCGCCCGACTCCGGCGACGAGGACGCCCCGGCGGTGGCCGACTCGCTGGGGATGATCGACGAGTCGCTGGAGGGCGTGGAGTACCGCGAGTCGCTGAAGCCGCTGCTGGAGAAGTTGCCGGCGCGGGAGAAGAAGATCCTGCTGCTGCGCTTCTTCGGCAACATGACGCAGTCGCAGATCGCGGCGGAGCTGGGCATCTCGCAGATGCACGTGTCGCGGTTGCTGGCGCGGACGCTGGCGCAGCTGCGCGACGGTCTCACCGCCGACGAGTGAGCCGGACTGACACGGACGCCGGGTTCCCTTTCGGGGGCCCGGCGTCCGGCTGTCAGGAGCGGGGCTTGGAGCGGCCGCTCTTGGGCTCGGGGTCCGCAGCGGGAGCGTCCTCGTCGTCGGCCTCGGCCTGGGCGAGCCAGGCGGTGGTCGGCGGGGCCAGGACGGTGACCAGCGCGCCGATCGCGGCGATGCCGAGCGGGACGGCGTAGAAGGGCTGCTCGCTCTGCCACAACGACCAGGCGACCGGCAGCGAGAACAGCTGGGTGACGACGACGGGCGCGCGGCTCCACTGCTCGGCGCGCAGCAGCCCGCGGGCCACGCCGAGCATCGCGGCGCCGCCGACCAGGGCCATGACGGTCACCGCGACGGCGGTGACGGGGTCGACCGCCTTGCCGATCGCGGTCTCCACTCCGACGAACAGGCCGAAGCCGAGCGCGGCCAGTCCCTCGGCGGCTTCGAGGGCGGCGGCGGCGTACACGGTGCCGGGGCGCCGGGCGGATGGCTGGGTCACAACGCCAAACCCTACTCGCCCGTGCCCGTGGGCCCGCACCGGCCGGGCGGAGGGTGCGGATACCCTGGCGCGGTGCGCGCCATGCTGATCGCCAACCCCAAGGCGACCTCGACCTCCCGGCGGGCCCGCGGCATCCTGGTGCGGGCCTTCTCCGGCCACCTCGACCTCGTGCTCGCCGAGACCGGGCACCGCGGCCACGCGACCGAGCTGGCGCGGCGGGCCGCCGACGAGGGCTTCGACGTGGTGATCGCGCTCGGCGGCGACGGCACGGTGAACGAGGCGGTCAACGGGCTGCTGGCGCACGGCCCCGATCCGGGCCTGCCGGCGCTGGCGGTGCTGCCGTGCGGGAGCGCGAACGTGTTCGCGCGGGCGCTGGGCCTGCCCAACGACCCGATCGCCGCGACGCGCCCGGTGCTGGCGGCGCTGCGGGCGGGACGGTACCGGTCGGTGGGGCTGGCGACGGCGGGGCTGGAGGACGGCGTCGAGCGGTACTTCACCTTCAACGCCGGGGTGGGGCTGGACGCCGAGGTGGTCCGGGAGGTGGAACTGCGGCGGGTGGCGGGCGCGAAGGCCGATCCGTCGCTGTATGTGCGCACCGCGTTGCGCCATTTCTTCACCGGCACCGATCGGCGCGATCCGCCCCTTACGTTGGAAGTGCCGGGGCGGCCCGCCATATCGGGGCTCTTTCTCTCCTTCGTCTCCAATACCGCGCCGTGGACTTTCCTCGGCCGCGCGCCGGTGAATCCCACTCCGAAGGCGAACTTCTCGCGCGGGCTGGATGTGTTCGGGATGCGTTCGCTGGCGCTCGGCCCGACGCTGGGCGCGCTGGGGCAGATGATGCTGGCGCGGACCCGTCCGGTGCAGGGTCGCCAGGTGGTGAACGTGCACGATGCGGCCCAGGTCACACTGCACGCGGAGCGTCCGGTGGCCTTCCAGCTGGACGGCGACTACCTTGGGGAGCAGCGCGGGATCGTGTTCCGGTCGGTGCCCAAGGCGGTACGCATTGTCATATGAGGCTGTTCGCGGTGCCTGTTAACAGGAAAGCAACACCGCCGACCCGCTGATGTGACACATGCGACACTCATACTTTGCGAAACGTTTCTCCAAGGTCTTGCGTGCTCCGGCGCCGCCCTGACACGCTCAAAGTGCGTCGGCCGACAGGGGCCCAGTGTCGTCAGCCTCCTGATCGCCGCGTCGCCGCATCTCACCCCATGACCAAAACTTTTGCGTCCCGGGGTGTTCGCGACATGTGAAACCGTTCACAAGTTGAGTGTTTACACCACCGCTGACGAAGGAGTGGACCGCATGGACTGGCGCCACCGCGCAGCCTGCCGTGACGTGGACCCCGAACTGTTCTTCCCGATCGGGAACACCGGGCCCGCGCTCCTGCAGATCGAAGAGGCCAAGCAGGTATGCCGGCGATGTGACGAGACCGACGCGTGCCTGCGCTGGGCGCTGGAGTCCGGCCAGGACTCGGGCGTGTGGGGCGGCATGGGCGAGGACGAGCGCCGCGCCCTGAAGCGCCGCACCGCGCGGGCGCGTGCCCGCGCCAACGCCGACATCGGCGCCTGACCCACCACCGGAAACACTCCTGAACGAGCGGTAGAGCAAGCGACAGGCGGCGTCGCCTCCGAACCTCAGAGCCCGGAGAGCCCCCAGCGCCCGCCGATGACGATCGAACCCCCGTGGCCCACGGCCACGGGGGTTCGTCATTTCCGGGCCCCGGCGGACGGCCGGGCCGCCCGGGGTCGTGCCGGTCGGCGCGGCCGCGCGCCGCTAGCGAGGCGGGCCGGGGCGTTGTCCCTGGTCGAGCGGGACGTCCACCTCGACCTCGGTGCCGCCGCCGGGCCGCCGCCGGAAGTCCAATCGCCCGCCCAGCTCGCCCACGATGAGGGTGCGGACGATCTGGAGGCCGAGGCTGTTGCTGCTCTCGACGTCGAAGTCCTCGGGCAGGCCCACGCCGTCGTCGGACACCACGACCACGAGCCGCCGCCCCTGCGCGGCCCGTCCGGACGGCCCCGCCGGGGGTTCCTCGCCCGCCTCCTGGGGCGTGCGGTCGTCCTTGCTGGGCCAGTCGCCCCAGACGGCGATGTCGGTGGTGTTCAGGACCTTGCCGGGCTCGCCGTAGCGGCGGGCGGCGACCTCCAGCGTGCCGAAGCGGTTGGCGAGGCCGTGCTCCAGGGCGTTCTGGAGCAGCTCGGTCAGCGCCATCGCCAGCGGCGTGGCGACCTCGGCGGGCAGCACGCCGAAGGTGCCGGTGCGCTTGGGCACCACGCGGGTCTCGGGGGTGGACACCTCCCCCGCCATGGTGATCACGCGGTCCGCGATGTCGTCGAAGTCGATCAGCTCGTCCGGGGTGAGCGACAACGTCTCGTGCACGATGGCGATCGAGCCGACGCGGCGCACCGCCTCGTCCAGCGCGGCGCGGCCCTCGGGGATGCGCAGCCGCCGGGCCTGGAGGCGCAGCAGGGCCGCCACCGTCTGGAGGTTGTTCTTGACCCGGTGGTGGATCTCCCGGATGGTGGCGTCCTTGGTCATCAGCTCGCGGTCGCGCCAGCGCAGCTCGGTGACGTCGCGGCACAACACGATCGCGCCGATCCGGGCCCCGCCGACCACCAGCGGGATCGTGCGCAGCTGCATCACCGACCCGGCGGCCTCGACCTCGACCTCGCGCGGCGCCTTGCCGCTGAGCACGGTGGTCAGCGCCTCCTCCATCGGCTCGCCGGTGTCGCACAGCTCACCGGTGACCGCGCCCAGCAGCTCACCGACCAGGTCGCCCGCGAAGCCGAGCCGCCGGTAGGCCGACTGGGCGTTGGGGCTGGCGTAACCAACGCGGCCGCCCCGGTCGAGCCGGATCAGGCCGTCGCCGACGCGGGGCGAGCGCACCATGTTGGGCTCCTCGCCGGGCACCGGGAACCGGCCCTCGGAGATCATCTGGGCGAGGTCGCTGGCGCTCTGGAGGTAGGTCAGCTCCAGGCGGCTCGGGGTGCGGGCCGAGCTGAGGTTGGTGCTGCGCTGGATGACGCCGAGCAGCTTGGCGCCGCGCCGCACCGGGATGGACTCCTCGCGGACCGGGATGCCGCTGCCCCACTCGGGGTCGCCCTCGCGGACGATGCGCTTCTCGCGCCACGCCACGTCGATCAGGCCGCGCCGCCCGGTCCGCACCACCTTGCCGACCAGGTCCTCGGGGTAGGCGGTGGGGCCGGTGGTGGGCCGCATCTGCGCGATCGCCACCCAGCCGGGCACCGCGCCGCCGTCCGGCGCGGGCCGCCGCCGCCCGGACTCGGCGGGCAGCGTGTCGGCCGACCGCAGCGGGACCCACAGCAGCAGGTCGGCGAAGGACAGGTCGGCCAGCAGCTGCCAGTCCGACACCAGGGCGTGCAGCCACTCCACGTCGCTGTCGGTCAGATCCGTGTGGTCGCGCACCAGGTCGCTCAACGTAGGCACAAAGCCCATCATCGCCCATTTGTAGGTCCGCCCCATCACGATCAGGGGTTCCACCTGGCAGGATTCCGGCCATGACCGACGTGCTGGCCCGCTTCCGCACCGCCGCCGACCGCCGCGCCGCCGAGGGACTGCGCCGGGCGTTGCGTCCACGTAGCGCCGACCACGACGGCCTGGTGGACCTGGCCTCCAACGACTACCTGGGCCTGTCGCGCGACCCGCGCCTGGTGGCGGCGGCGGCGGACGCCGCGCGCCGCTGGGGCACCGGCTCGACCGGATCGCGCCTGGTCACCGGCAGCACGGGGCTGCACGCCGAGCTGGACCGGCGGCTGGCGGAGTTCACCGGCAGCGCCGCCGGGCTGGTGTTGTCGTCGGGCTACCTGGCCAACCTGAGCGTCGCGGCGCTGGCGGGGCCGGGCGTCCTGGTGGTGTCCGACCAGGTGAACCACGCGTCGATCGTGGACGCCTGCCGCCTGTCGCGCTCCCGCGTGGTGGTCGTGCCGCACCGTGACACGGCCGCCGTCGAGCAGGCCCTCGCCGATCGGGAGGAGGAGCACGCCCTGGTGGTCACCGACGCGGTGTTCTCCGTGGACGGCGACCTGGCCCCGCTGGAGGCGCTGCACGGGATCGTCCGCGCGCACGGCGCGCTGCTGGTGATCGACGAGGCGCACGCCCTCGGCGTGGTGGGCGAGCAGGGCCGGGGCGCGGCCCACGCCGCCGGGATCGCGGGCGAGCCCGAAGTCGTCCTCACCCTGACGTTGTCGAAGTCGCTGGCCGCCCAGGGCGGGGCGGTGCTGGCCGCCCCGGAGATCATCGAGACGCTGGTGGACACCGCCCGCGCGTTCATCTTCGACACCGGCCTCAACCCGGCCGCCGCCGGTGCCGCGCTGGCCGCCCTGGAGATCATCGAGTCGGACCCGGCCCTGCCCGCCCGCGCCCGGACCCGCGCGCACCAGATGTCGGCGCTGGCGGCCGGACTCGGCCTGGAGACGACCGTCCCGGCCGCCGCCGTGGTCCCGGTGTTCCTGGGCGAGCCGCACGCCGCGCTGGCCGCCCGCGAGACCTGCCGCGAGCACGGCCTGAACGTCGGCTGCTTCCGGCCACCGTCGGTGCCCAAAGGCCGCGCCTGCCTGCGGCTCACCGCCCGCGCCACGGTCGGCGAGGCCGACCTCACAACACTCCGGCGCGCCCTGACGGCCGTGGCGGGCTCTACCGGCCGTAGTCTTCAGACGTAACATCGGGGACAACCGGTGATGAACGTGAGGAGAGGCCGTGACGGAGGTCAGGGGCGGGCCCCGGCACGGGGTGGGTTTCGAGCGCACGGGCTTCGAGCGCGGTGACGTCGGCCGCCACCACTCGGCGCAGGCGCCCCGCATCCCCAAGTACTACAAGCTCAAGGAACTGCTCGTCGAGCTGATCCAGTCGTTGCCGCCGGGCAGCCCGCTGCCGCCCGAGCGCGCCCTGGCCGAGAAGTACGAGACCTCCCGCACCACCGTCCGCCAGGCCCTGGCCGAGCTGGTGGTGGAGGGCCGCCTCCAGCGCATCCAGGGCAAGGGCACCTTCGTCGCCAAACCGAAGGTGTCCCAGGAACTCCAGCTGGTCTCCTACACCGAGGACATGCGCCACCACGGCCTGCACCCCGAGACCCGCATCCTGGAGATCGGCTACGTCAGCGCCGACGAGCGCCTGGCCGCGCTGCTGGGCATCCGCCCCGGCGGCCGCGTGTTGCGCATCCACCGGCTGCGCCTGGCCGACGGCGAGGCGATGTCGATCGACACCTCCCACCTGCCCGCCCGCCGCTTCCCGGGCCTGCGCCGCGAACTCCCCCGCCACCGCTCCCTCTACGAGACCCTGGCGACGGCCTACGACGTGCACCTGGCCGAGGCGGAGGAGACGATCGAGACGGTGCTGGCCACCCCGCACGACGCGCAACTGCTGGCGGTGGACGTGGGCCTGCCGATGTTGCTGCTGTCGCGGCACGCGTTCGACTCGACGGGCCAGCCGGTGGAGTGGGCGCAGTCGTTGTACCGGGGCGACCGCTACAAGTTCATCACCCGCCTGCGCCGCCACTGACGGGCCCCGCGCCCGCCGGTGACTAATCGTGCTGTTCTGAGTACGCTTAGAACACCTGTTCCCTACGATGACTGGAGCAAATCGTGAGGGAGGAGTCACCCGACGTGAGCATCACCGTCCAGTACATAGATCCGACGCTCCTGCCGGACACGCCCTACAACATGTGGGTGAACGGCGAACTCGATGACTTCGTCCACGCGCCCGAGGGGTCCAAGGTCGAGGTCATCGGAGGTCAGATCGTCGTGTCGCCCCCTGCCCTGCCCGAACACAACGGCATGGTCGCCGACATCATCGACGCGCTGGCGGACGCCCGCGCCGACCGGCCGGGCTTCCCCTGGGGCTTCGACATCAACAGCGGCCTGTCCTTCATCGGAACCGGCAAGGGGTTCGTTCCGGATCTCACCATCATGTCCCGGGAAGCGGTCCTGGCTGTTCGCAAGGCGCAGGTGAAGAAAATCGTGCCCGATCAGGTGGAACTCGTCGTAGAGGTCACTTCGGCCAGCAACGCCGACGGCGACCGGCGTCCTCCGGCGCGACGCCCGGACAACAAATGGAACAACTACGCGGCCTCGGGCATCCCCTACTACCTGCTGGTGGATCGCGATCCGCGCGTCGCCCGGACCATCCTGTACTCGATCCCCGACGAGGGGGCCGCCGCCTACCTGCACGAGGAGTCCTGGGCCTTCGGCGAGACCGTCCATCTCCCCGAGCCCATCGACCTCACCATCCCCACCGACCTCTGGGAACCCTGGAGCAAATGAGCGGTCGTCCGCGTCGTGCCCGCCGGTCGGACGGCGGGCACGACGCGGACGCCGGACGTCAGAGGGTCTTGGTGAGGGCCTTGATGGGCATCTGCAGTTCGGTGAGCAGGTCCAGGTCCTTCTCGGCGGCGCGGCCCAGGGTCGTCAGGTAGTTGCCGACGATGATGGCGTTGATGCCGCCGAGCATGCCCTCGCGGGTGCCGAGGTCGCCCAGGGTCAGCTCGCGGCCGCCCGCGTAGCGCAGGATCGTGCGGGGCAGCGCCAGGCGGAAGGTCGCGATCGTCTTCAGCGCCTCGGCGCCCTCCACCAGCGGGAGGTCGGAGAACGGGGTGCCCGGACGCGGGGCCAGGAAGTTCAGCGGCACCTCGTCGGGCTCCAGCTCGGCGAGCTGGGCGGCGAACTCGGCGCGCTGCTCGACGGTCTCGCCCATGCCGATGATGCCGCCGCAGCACACCTCCATCCCGGCCTCCTTCACCATGCGCAGGGTGTCCCAGCGCTCCTCCCAGGAGTGGGTGGTCACCACGTTCGGGAAGTGGGAGCGGGCGGTCTCCAGGTTGTGGTTGTAGCGGTGCACGCCCATGGCGGTCAGCTCGTCCACCTGCTCCTGGGTCAGCATCCCCAGCGAGCACGCGATGTTGATCTCGACGGCGTCGTTGATGGCCTTGATGCCGTCGCGGACCTGCGACATCAGGCGCGCGTCGGGGCCGCGCACCGCCGCCACGATGCAGAACTCCGTCGCGCCCGTCTTGGCCGTCTCCTTGGCGGCCTCGACCAGGTCGGGGATGTTCAGCCACACCGAGCGGACCGGGGACTCGAAGGTGCCCGACTGGGAGCAGAAGTGGCAGTCCTCCGGGCAGCCGCCGGTCTTCAGCGACACGATGCCCTCGACCTCGACCTCCGGGCCGCACCACGTCATGCGGACCTCGTGCGCGAGGGCGAGCAGGTCCGCGAGCCGGTCGTCGGGCAGGGTGAGGCATTCGAGGGCCTGCGCGGCGCTGAGGCCCCTGCCCTCGACCAGCACCTGCTGGCGGGCCACCTCGAGGATGTCGGTCATGGGTTCTCCTTCGGGCCGTAGGTGTCGCGGAACGCGGCGGGGTCGAACGAGCCGCCGAGCGCCGGAGCCAGGCTCCGGTGCGCGGCGACCAGGAACTCGGCGGGGTCGAGGGAGCCCGCCCCGGCGGGCAGCGCCCCGGCCAGGGGGCGGGCCGCGATGGTCTCCAGGTCCCGGATGTTGCTGCGCATCGCGAGGTCGGGCTCCTGCGGCCACCGACCGATCACCAGGCCCGCCGGCTGCACGCCGCGGTGCGCCATGGCCTCCAGGGTGAGCGCGGTGTGGTTGAGGGTGCCGAGGTCGGGCCGGACGGCGACGAGCGCGGCCGCGCCCAGCCAGCGGGCCAGGTCGGCGATCGTGGCGCCCTCGTCGTCGTAGCGGACCAGCAGGCCGCCCGCGCCCTCGACCAGCACCAGGTCGCGGGTCTCGGCCAGCGCGCGGATGCGCGCGGCCACGTCGGCGAGGCGCAGCGGCGGCACCCCGGCGCGGCGCGCGGCGGCGGCGGGCGACAGCGGGTCGGGGAAGCGCGCGCACTCGTGCAGGTCGGTGACGGCGGCGAGGCGGCGCACGTCGTCGAGGTCGCCGGGCTCGCCGGGGGCCACGCCGGTCTGGCCGGGTTTGACCACCGCGACCGACGCGCCGCGCGCGGCCGCCAGCGCCGCCACGGCGGCGGTGACGACGGTCTTTCCGACGCCGGTGCAGGTCCCGGTCACCACGAGCACACTCACGTGCGGCACACTAGCGCGCCGTCCTCGAGGCGACGCCCGCCGAATCCCACAGTCTTGACCGTCCCTTTTTGTACGGGCGGAACCGGGGCGGCGGGCGCGGCGTCCAAGGCCCATGGCCGATCCATGGGACGTGATCAGTCGGGGGATCGTGATGGCCGCGGCGGGGGCGGCGCTCGTCGCCTGCGGTTCTGAGGCGGGGACCGGGACGCCGCCGCCGAAGGAATCTGCGGCTTCGAGTCCGGCCGCCACCAGTCCGGCTTCCACCGGCGCGCCGTCCTCTAGCGCGCCGTCCGCCAGCGCTGGGCTTGTGCTGCGGTGGCGGACTACCGGCGGTATCGCCGGGCTGGGCGGGCCGGGGGCTCTACCCGAGTTCTCGCTGTACGGGGACGGGCGCGCGGTCGTCCGTCCGCAGGGCCAGGCGTCGCCTACGGCGCTGCGCGAGTACCGCCTCAAGCCCGACGCCTTGCAGCGGCTGCTCGCGCAGGCGCGTACGGCGGGGCTGGAGCGCGGCCGTACGCTCGGGCCGCAGGACGTCGCCGACGCCATGGTGCTGGAGTACACGATGGGCTCGGCGCGGACGCGCATCTACCAGCCGGAGATGCAGAAGATCCCGGCCGTCCGCTTCCAGAAGCGGCTGGACCCGACCGGCTGGGCCTCGGCCGACCAGGCCGCCCCGGCGCGCGCCTATCCCGTCGAGCGGATCGCAGTGCTTGCCGGGGAGACGGGTTCGCAGGGCGGCCCCTCCAAGCCTTGGCCGCTGGCCTCGCTGGGCAAGGGCGAGCAGGCTGCGGGCGGGTTGTGCACCGTGTTCACCGGCCGGGACGCCAGGACCGCCGCCGGGCTCGCGCAGGAGCGGCCCGACGGCGGCTGGCTCAGCGACGGCAAGGTCTACTCGGCCCGGTTCCGGCCGCTGCTACCCGACGAGAAGACCTGCCGGGACGTCGCCAAGCCCTAGCGGGCGTCTAGTTCGTCGGCGACCTCGTGCGCCACGGCGGCCAGGCCCGGATCGAGCTGGTCCAGCCGCGCGTCCAGGTCGTCGGCGAAGCGCAGCCGGTCCAGCCCGGCGGGCGCGGGCACCGCCTCGGGCAGCCACGCCGAGTGGATGAGGAACGGGACCGTGACGCCACGCGGCGGCGCGAGCACGGCCACCGGCCCGCGCCCCACCTCGGCGGCGTCGAACACCTCGATCCGGAACCGGTCGTCGTTGTGCACGGCCACGACCAGGTAGCCCTCGTGGCCGCCAGGGTTCGGCCCGGCGTAGCGGCTGCGTCCCGGGCCGCCCGGCGAGCGCGGCACGAAGACGGGCGAGGTCGGGTAGTCGTCCAGCGTGTAGGTCCACTCCGCGAGCGGCTTGAGGTCGTCGCGGTCCAGGGTCACCAGGACGGCGGGCGTCTCCTCGTCGGGGAACAGCGCGGCGTCCACGCGGCCCCCGTAGTTCTTCAGCGCGCGCTGGTTGATCGCCTCGGGGTGGAAGCCGAGGAAGATCAGGTGGTGCCGGGTGGGGGCGAGCTGGCCCTCCATGCTCCAGTCGATCGCCGACAGCTCGGCCTGCCACCAGCGCTCGGGGTCGTACGCGCGGGCACGCTCGGTGACCTGCCCCGACTCGGGGTCGAAGCGCAGCAGCGTGGTCAGCGCGGGCGTCATGCCGTGGCTGTACATGCCGCGCAGCGCGGGATCGACGGGCCGCCCGAACGCGTCGAGGTCGTCCTCGCGCAGGTACATGCCGATGTCCACGCCGGGGGTGTGCTCCATGACGATCTCGACGCCGGCGGAGTCGTCGTATTTGGCGTAGAAGTGGTTGACCTCGGGTGCGATGCGGAACTCCTTACACCGCACGGTGTCGCGGCCGGGCACCAGGTCGTCCTTGCGGATCAGCAGTACGGGACCGTCGGGGTTGTTGGCGACGGTGCGGTCCCCGCCGAAGATCTCGTCGGCGTCCACCTTGTAGGCGGTGTCGGCGAGCACCAGCCAGTCGCGGGTCTGGGTGATGGTGTGGGTCGCCTGCGGGAGCACGGCCCCCTCGACCGTCCACCGGTGCACGTGCTTGCCGGTGCCGTCGTAGCGGATGACGCCGACCACGCCGGTCATGACGTCGCGGCTGACGTTCCACATGCAGCCGCGCTCGGGGTCGATCACCGGGTGCGCCGTGGACGACACCAGCGGCAGCACGGCCTGGTCGAGCGCGGGTTTCCAGTCGTCGCGGTGCCCGACCTCGGCGACGAACTCCAGCGTCACCGGATCGACCTCCACGGGCCGCCCGGCGTCCCAGGTCGCGAACAGCCGGTCGCCCCACGGCAGCGGCGCGGTGTTGGCGGCGTTCACGAACCCCCACGGCGAGCTGGTGCCGACCGGCCCCGCCGTGAACAGGTCGGGCCGCTTGCGGCGCAGCCGCACCGACGGGGTCTCGATCACCCGGGGCCGCCAGGCGAAGGTGCCCTCGGGAGCGCCGTCGGTGCCGGGCCGCAGCGCGAGCCGCGCCATGACGCCGTCGCCGAAGAAGGCGTGCACGGGATGGGTGCGCTGGTCGGAGGTGGAGACCACGAAGTGGCCGGTCAGGTCGTCGGGCCAGGTCCCGGCGACGACCTCCAGGTCCAGGTCGGGCAGGTCGGCCTTGCTGAGGATGGAGCGGGGGACCGGCATGACGCCTCCAGAGGGCCGGGCGCGAGGGACACCTGCCAATCAACCGACCCGGACCACTCGTCGTCAACCCTCTAACGACTATTAACGGCGGGCCGCCCGCCCGTCAGCGCCGACTCCCCCGGCGTGGCGGGCCTTTCGCTCATCGACGCCGATACCCTGGTGCGGCACGGCCTGCCGACGGTCATGATCGTCGACACCAACGGGATCCGGGGACTGGAGGGACATCCGATGCGGCAGCTCCACGGCCACGCAGTGGCCACCGACCCCGCCGACGCCTACCCGCGAAGCACCACCGGTGTCTGAGCGCGTCACCGTCCGCACCGCCCGGCCCGCCGACCACGCCCGGATCGGCGCGCTGACCGTCGAGGTGTACGTGGACGGCGGCCTGGTCTCGCCCGCCTCCACCTACGTCGCCATCCTGCGCGACGCCGCCGCGCGCGCCGCCAAGACCGACCTGCTGGTCGCCGAGCTGGACGGCGGGCTCGCCGGGGCCGTCGCCTACTGCCCGCCCGGCAGCCCCTACGCGGAGCTGGCCGGGCCGGACGAGGCCGAGTTCCGGATGCTGGCCGTCCTGGGCAGCGCCCAGGGCAACGGCGTCGGCCGCGCCCTGGTGCAGGAGTGCCTGGACCGTGCCAGTGCCGCCGGGCTGCGCGGCGTGCGCCTGTCCACGCAGGAGAACATGACCGGCGCGCACCGCCTCTACGAGCGGATGGGCTTCGTCCGCACCCCGGAACGCGACTGGTCGCCCGTCCCGGGGCTGACGCTGCTCACCTACCACCTGGCCCTCTAGCCGGGCGTGAACTCCCCGTGCCGGGAGCAGCGCGCGGTCCAGCCGAGCGGCGTGACCTGCACGATCATCCGGCGGCGGCACCGCGCGCAGTAGCGCGGCGGCTCCATCGCCCGCGCGGTCCGGCACGTCTCGTGCCCGTCCCCGGGCGCGGGCCCGCCGGACGCGACGGGCTCGCCGCAACGGTCGCAGTAGGTCGTCGTCTCCACGAGCACGAACCCTAACCGACTACTCGACGACGGCGAGCAGGTCGCCCGCCTGCACGACCGCCCCCTCGGCCACCGCCAGCTTCGCCACCGTCCCGGCGTCCTCGGCCAGCACCGGGATCTCCATCTTCATCGACTCCAGGATGACGAGGGTGTCCCCCTCCTCCACCCGCTGCCCCTCGGTGGCGACGACCTGCCACACGTTGGCGACCATCTCCGCGCGGACCTCGGCCACGGCGGTTCCTCTCTATCGGGCACCACCGGCACGACGTCCGGCGGTGGAAATGCGATCTGCGGTGAAACGGGCCGCCGGACCAGAACCGGCCGCCGCCCCTAGGACGGCGGCCGCATCCGGTCCACCAGCCCGGTGTCATAGCTGCCGTCCAGGAACTCCGGGCGCTCCAGCAGCTCGGCCAGGAACGGCAGGTTGGTCTCCAGCCCCTCGATCCGGAACGCCGCCAGCGCCGCGCGGGCCCGCGCCAGCGCCGCGGGCCGGTCCACGCCGTACACGCACAGCTTGGCCAGCAGCGGATCGTAGAACGGGGTCACCGTGTTGCCCTCGGCGTACCCGGCGTCGATGCGGATGCCCTCGCCGACCGGCTCCTCCCACACCTTGATCTTGCCGGGCTGGGGCAGGAAGCGCCGCGGGTCCTCGGCGTAGACGCGGAACTCGACGGCGTGGCCGCGCGGCCGCGCCTCGGTGAAGGTCGGCGGCTCCCCGGCGGCGATCCGGAGCTGCTGCTCCACCAGGTCGATGCCGGTGACCAGCTCGGTCACCGGGTGCTCGACCTGGAGCCGGGTGTTCATCTCCAGGAAGAAGAACTCGCCGGTGGCCGGGTCGAGCAGGAACTCCACCGTGCCCGCGCCCCGGTAGCCGACCGTCTCCCCGGCCTTGATCGCCGCGCCCAGCATCCGCGCGCGCAGCTCGTCGCCCACCGCCGGGGACGGCGTCTCCTCGGCGACCTTCTGGTGGCGGCGCTGCACCGAGCAGTCGCGCTCGCCCAGCGCGAGCACGGTGCCGTCGGCCAGGCCCAGGATCTGCACCTCGACGTGCCGGGCGTGCTCGACGTAGCGTTCCAGCAGCACGTCGGGGCTGGCGAAGAACCGCTCGGCGCGGCTCCGCGCGGTGCGGTACGCCGCGCGCAGCGCGCCCTCGTCGCGGGCCGCGCCCATGCCGATGCCGCCGCCGCCCGCCGCGGCCTTCACCATCACCGGGTAGCCGATGCGCTCGGCCTCCTCGGCGGCGGTGTCCTCGTCGGGCACCGGCTCCCAGACCCCGGCGACGACCGGGACGCCCGCCTCCTTCATCAGGTTCCGGGCGTTGATCTTGTCGCCCATGCGGGCCATCGCCAGCGGCGGCGGCCCCACCCACACCAGCCCGGCGTCCATCACCCGCCGCGCGAACCCGGCGTTCTCGGCCAGGAACCCGTAGCCGGGGTGGATCGCCTGCGCGTTGGTGCGGCGCGCCGCCTCCAGCACCGACGGCGCGTCCAGGTAGCTGTGCACCGGCTGGGCGGGGCCGAGCAGGATCGCCTCGTCGGCCTCGGCCACGAACGGCAGCCCCGCGTCGGCCTCGGAGTACACCGCGATGGCCTTCAGGCCCATCGAGCGGACGGTATGGATGATCCGGCTGGCCACCTCGCCACGGTTGGCCACGAGGACCGACTCGAACACCTGGGGGCACTCCTCACCGTTCACCGGCCCGGCGATATCCGGGGACCCGGCCGACACTAGTGGGGGCGGGCCCCCGCCGTCCGGCCACGCGATCGACAAATACCGGACCGTAGATTTGTCCGTACCGGGCGTTCACTGCCCCGTGGCGTGCGGCGCAATCCCCGCGCGCCCCGCACGTCACCGGGGTCACACGCGCGGGCGCCGGTCCACCACGCGGCTCAGCGCCTCCACGACCGTCGGGTCGTACTCGGCCGCCGAGTCCAGCCGCAGCCGCTCCAGCACCGCCGCGCCCCGGTCACGGTCGGCCGAGTCGCCGACCAGGTCGTCGTAGGCGTTGGCGACCTTGATGATGCGGCTGGCCAGCGGCGGCGGCACCGGGCGCACCGCCGTCCCGGCCGCGGCGCGCGTGCCGTCGGGGACCGTCACCGCCGCGCCGGGGGCCTGCGGCGCGGCCGGGCCGGTGCGGTAGGGGTGGGACGACAACCGCACGATGTGGGCGACGCGGTCCAGCACGCCGGTCTGCCGGATGACCTCGGCGCCCAGCTCGGCGATGCGGCGCTGCTCGGCGGGCGAGGCCAGCACCGTCGCGCCGCCGGGGATCGGGTCGCCCAGCGACAGCTGCCCGATGTCGTGCATCAGCGCCGCGTACTCCAGCTCCAGCAGCGACTCCTCGGCCATGCCCAGCTCGCGGCCCATCGCCACCGCCAGCCGCGACACCCGCCGCGAGTGGCCGGTCTCGACGTAACCGCCGACCTCGGTGACGCGCGACAGGGCGCGCACCGTCTGGAGGTAGGTGGCGCGGATGCCCGCGTAGCGGCGGAAGGCGAACTGGGTGACCAGGATCGGCGCGGTGAACACCAGCAGCGCCGCCGGGCCCAGCACGGTGGTGGCGACGGCGATCAGCATGGCGGTCGCGCTGGTGGCCGCGCACAGCGCCGCGTTCGCGCCGATCTCGTCGCGCAGCGCGATGCCGAACCGGGCGCGCACCGCCTCCGCGCGGATCATCGCGGCGATCACCACGTCCGCGCAGCAGCACAACACGATCACCACGGCCATCGCCGCCAGCAGCAGCCGCCAGCCGGGCTGCATCCCCAGCAGCGGCCGGAAGCACAACGCGACCAGCGCGACGGTGAGCAGGCGGCGCGCCATCGCGTCCAGGCGCGGGGTGCGGCCGACCGCGAAGTGCGGCAGCGAGCCCACCAGCATCCCGGCGGCGGCGACCGCGACGACCTGGAGCGGGGTGTGCACCGCCGCCTCCACGCCCAGCGGCGCGCCGGGCGGGGCGTGCTCGGTGCCGACGCCGACCAGCAGCGCGTAGCCGAGCGCGCCCGCCGTCGCGATCGGCGCGACCTCCCGGTTGCCGGGCATCACCATGCGGAACAGCTCGCCCAGCGCGATCAGCACGCCGAACACCACGGCGGTGTCGGGCTGGTCGAGCCCGGCGGCGGCGACCTGGGTGACGGCGACCAGCACGCCGAGCCCGGCCATCGCGATCAGCAGGAGCTGGCCGGAGTCCAGCGACTGCCAGGCGGCGCGGTGCTCGCGGACCGAGCGGGTGGTCATGCCCGGGGCCCTCCGCTAGCTCCGCACGCCGTCGCCGGCGACGCGGATCGGGTTGCTGGGGTCGTCGTGGTCCTGCCGGGTGGTCTCCACGACCTCGTCGTCGGGCAGCACCGGCGGGTGCGGGGGGCGCCAGCCCTCCCGGTCCAGCGCGCGCAGGAACGCCTCCACGATCTCGGGGTCGAAGTGGTCGCCCATGCCGCGGCGCAGCTCGGCCACCGCCTCCTCGATGCTGCGGGCGGGCCGGTAGGAGCGGGTGGAGGTCATCGAGTCGAACGCGTCGGCCACCGAGATCACCCGCGCGAACTCGGGGATCTCGTCCCCGGCCAGCCCCATCGGGTAGCCGCGGCCGTTCATCTTCTCGTGGTGGTGCATGATCCCGGCCAGCGCCTCGTCCAGGAAGCCGATCTCGCGGACGATCTCCAGCCCGCGCATCGGGTGCAGCTGGATGGCGGCGAACTCCTCCTCGGTGAGCGGGCCGTCCTTCTGCAGCACCTTGGTGGGCACGCCGAGCTTGCCGACGTCGTGCAACATCCCGGCGTAGCGGATGGCCTCCACCCGGTCGGCGCGCATCCCGATCTCCTGGGCGATCATCACCGAGCCGCGCGAGACCCGCTCGGAGTGGCCCCGGGTGTAGTAGTCCTTGGTCTCCACCGCCTGGCAGAGCGCGGCGAGCGTCGCCGAGTGGGCCTGCTGCTGGTCGTGCGCCTGCTCCATCGCCCAGCGGGCGATGAACAGCGGCAGCAGCACCAGCACCGCCGCGACCGTGCCGACCCGCGGCCACAATCCGGCGATCAGCAGCCCGAACATGCCGTAGCCCAGGCAGCCCACCGCGAGCTGGCCGTACTCGCGCAGCAGCTCGCGCGGCGCGGCCTGCTTGGCCAGCAGCAGGATCCCGGCCATCAGCGTCAGGTTGACCAGCACGAACGCGACCAGCGCGCCGAAGAAGGGGCCGATCACGTGCTCGACCCAGCCCGGCTGCACCGGCGCGAAGCGGCGGCCGCCCAGCGCCTGGAACACCACGCCGGAGGCGTAGCCGCTCAGCGCGAACTGGGCGCCATTGAACATGCGCTTGACCGGCGCGAACACCCGCTGGCCGTTGACCACGGCGGTGGCGCCCAGCAGCGCGGCGCCCTCGGGGCCGAGCAGCACCACCGACGCCAGGCTGGCGGCGAAGCTCAGCGAGACGCGGGCGCGCTCGACGTTGAGCTGGGCGGGCGCGGAGTCGCAGATGAAGAACAACACGGCCAGCACCGCCAGCGCGCGCCAGTCGAGCCCGCCGAACGAGGACGTCGCGATGAGGCCGGCCGCCAGGGCGACCACCCCGCAGACGTACAACCACGCCGCCAGCGGTAGTCCACGCATTGCCTGCCGCCCCCTCGGGAGTCGGGTCGATCGCGCCGTGCGGCGCCCGGGGGCCGGCTCAGGCCCAGGACACGCCCCGGGGGGACGCCGGTCGCACGGCCGCCGTCGTCGGCTCGCCCATGATGGTCGTCTCCCCCCGTACCCCGGCCCGGCAGCCGCGCCGCGGCCGTCCGGGCCGGCCCGCGCCCGTCGCTCCCGGGACGCCGGCTGTTCCCGCCACTGGTTCCGGCCCAAGCCTAACGTGTGAGGCGCAGGTCACACAGGCAAGCCGGGAATCGTGAGCAAAGCGTGAACTAATCGTCACCCGGCGCGATCTTGGCGGCGGCCCCGCCGCCGGTCAGACCCTGCTCCGGGCCCAGGCGACGGTCTCCACCAGGCCCTCGCGCAGCTCCACCCGGGGCTCCCAGCCCAGCACCTCGCGGGTGGCGGCCGGGTCGATGGACATCGCGGGCAGATCGCCCAGGCGCGGCGGCGCGGACTCCGGCTCGTCGGCGGCCTCGGCGGCCCGCGCGACCAGGGTGTGCAGCTCGCGGTCGGTGGTCTGGAGGCCGGTGCCGACGTTGAAGCGCTCGCCGCCGCCCTTCTCCCCGGCTGCGCGGGCGAAGGCGTCCACGACGTCGAGCACGTACACGTAGTCGCGGGTCTGCTTGCCGTCGCCGAACACGCGCGTGGGACGGCCGCCCAGCAGCGCGTCGGTGAAGATGGAGACGACCCCGGCCTCACCCTCGGGCGTCTGGCGGGGCCCGTAGACGTTGGCCAGGGTCAGCGTGGTGAAGTCGAGGCCGTGCAGCTCGCGGTACATGCGGGCGTAGACCTCGCCGGTGACCTTGGAGGCCGCGTACGGGGAGGCGGGCCGCAGCGGAGCGTCGGCCGGGACCGGCAGCGCGTCGGGCACGCCGTAGACGGCGCAGCTGGAGGTGAACACGACCTTGCGGGCCCCGGCGGCGTGCGCGGCCTCCAGCACGTTGGCGGTGCCCAGCACGTTGGTGCGGGCGTCGGCGAGCGGGTCGCCGACGCTGACCCGGACGCTCACCTGGGCGGCCAGGTGGAGCACGACCTCGGGCCGCCAGGCGGCGACGCGGCCGGCCAGCGCGGGGTCGGCCACGTCCGTGCGCCACAGCTCGACGTCGTCACGGACGTTGGCCCCCGATGACAGATCGTCCACCCCGGCGACCTCGTGGCCGTCGTCGAGCATGCGGTCCACGACATGGGACCCGATGAAACCGGCCGCGCCGGTCACGAGAACGCGCATCCCAGCACGATATCCGCGTCGCGGGCGGCGGGCACGCGCGGCGGCCACAGCAGGCCGCCGGGCGGGTCGCGCCGGGCCTGGCCGACGATCTGGCCGAACAGCCTGGCCGGGCGGGCCCGGCGGGCCGTCAGTCGCGGACCTCGACCTCGACCTCGGTCTCGGTGATCACGATCTCGCCGTTCTCGATCTGCCCGCAGAGCTGCTCGATCCGGCCCAGGACCTTGGTGCGCAGGTCCTCGGGCACCGGCTCGCAGCCGCACGACTTGCCGACCAGCTTCTTGACGGCCTCTTCCAGGCCGTACTCGCGCAGGCAGGGGCCGCACTCGTCCAGGTGGTCCTTGACCTCGCTGCACCCGCCCTGGTCGAGCTCGCCGTCCAGGTAGGTGTAGACACGGGCCAGCACCTCGGTGCAGGGCGTGTCGTGGTGGTCACCGCAGCTCATGACTCACTCACCCTTCTCGCGACGGGACATCGGTGCACGTTTCACGCCGACCCCTCCTTGGCCCGGGTCAGGCCGCGGTCCTGAGCGTAGTCCTCCAGCATCCCCCGGAGCTGGCGACGGCCACGGTGCAGCCGCGACATCACGGTGCCGATGGGCGTCCCCATGATGTCGGCGATCTCCTTGTAGGCGAAGCCCTCGACGTCGGCGAGGTAGACCGCGATGCGGAACTCCTCCGGCAACTCCTGGAGCGCCCGCTTCACGTCGGAGTCGGGCAGGTGCTCCAGCGCCTCGGCCTCGGCCGACTTCAGGCCGCTGGAGGTGTGCGACTCCGCCCGCGCGAGCTGCCAGTCCTCGATCTCCTCGGTCGCCGCCTGCTGCGGTTGCCGCTGCTTCTTGCGGTAGGAGTTGATGAAGGTGTTGGTCAGGATGCGGTAGAGCCAGGCCTTGAGGTTGGTGCCTTCCTTGAACTGGTGGAAGGACGCGAAGGCCTTGGCGAAGGTCTCCTGTACGAGATCCTCGGCGTCCGCGGGATTGCGCGTCATGCGCAGCGCGGCCGAATACAACTGGTCCAAGAACGGGAGCACATCGCGCTGGAACCGCTCCTGGCGCTGCTCCACGGTTTCCGTGGTGCCCGGTACCTGACCCACCCCCTCAGCTGTGGCGACGCCTCTTGCGGCGTCGTACCTCACAGACGATATAGGGCCGCGCTGCCGGAACACGCCGGTGGGGGCGACCGCGTCGCCGCGCGCCGGTTCGGCAACGGCTGTGGTCATGGACGGCACCTCCTGTACAAGGGCTGGTAAGTCGGTGCAACATCGGCGCTTCCGTTTCGATTCCTTACACGGGTGTGACGGCCGCCGCGCTAGACCGGGGACAATGGAGGGACGCAAGATCGCCCCATACGGAGGGTGATGCCGGACCCGGACCGGGGAACAAGTCCCATACAAGGCGAGAACAGGAGCAAACCGTTGCTACCGGTGCCGGCGCGACCGTCCGAGCCCACCATCGCCAGCCTGCGCGACGCGTCCGGTGACGGCGCGCCCCTCACGCAGTACTGGTCCTTCTACTGGGCCGTGGCCGCCGCGCAACTCGCCCGCTGGCTGCCGCACCGGCCGGGCCGCGTGCTGGACCTGTCGGGCGGCGACGGCCGGACCGCGCTCCAGGCGGCCGCGGCCGGGCACCGGGTGCTGGAGGTCGCCGACCCGATGCTGGCCGGCCCCCGCGACCACCACCCCGACGACCGGGTCGCCGCGCCGCCGGCCGGACGCGCCACGCCACCCCGGCTGGGCCGCCCCGGCCGCCCGACGCCGCCCCCGGGCAGCGTCCGGCAGGTCGTCGCCGACTCGGGCACCCTGACGTTCCTGGCCTCCGGCTCGATGGACGCGGTGATCGCCGAGCACCGGGTGTTGTCGCGGCACCTGGCGACCGAGACCACCGTCGCCGAGATCGCCCGCGTGTTGCGGCCCGGCGGCCGGGTGCTGCTGTCGGTGGACTCGCTGACGCTGGGCATGGCGCTGCTGGCCGAGCAGAACTGCTGGGCCCACCTGTCGGACGTCCCGGCGGCCGAGGTCGTGCTGGTGCCCTGGCCGGACGGCGCGATCACCCGCTGCTTCTGGGCCGACCAGCTGCGCGAGCTGCTGACCGAGGCGGGCCTTGAGGTGGAGTGGATCCGGCCCCGGACGGCGCTGTCGCCGTCCACGGTCGAGCACGTGCTGACCCGCTCCCCCGACGCGCTGGCGCGCCTGGTGCGCACCGAGCTGGCGGCTCCGCCCGGCGACGAGTCGCTGGGCATCCACCTGCTGGCCAGCGCGGTGCGCAGCGTCTAGCGGAACCCCGTTCCGGGGCCCTATCGCGTCCCGGGATCCTGCCACGTCCGGGAGCCCTGCCGCATCTTGGGGCCTCTGCCGCGCCCCGGGCCCTGCCGCGTTCCGAGGGCGCTACCGCATCGCGCGGTCGTGCTTCGCCTGGCAGGTCACGCAGCGCGCCGCCTCCGGCCGCACCTCCAGGCGCCCTTCGGGGACGGCCTTGCCGCAGCCCAGGCACCGGCCGTAGGTCCCCTCGTCCAGCCGCCCCAGGGCCGCCCGGACCGCGCCCCGGTGGCGCTCCATCGCGCTGAGCGCCGCCGCCACGCGGTCGTTGTCGGACAGGCCCGACCCGGCGTCGGAGGCCGACAGCTCGCGCTCGGGATGCTCCCCCTTGAGGATCTCGATCGATCGGTCCAGCTCGGCGAGCGCGTCCACGAGACGGGAACGGGCGGTGGCGGTGTCCACGGTGCTCCGGACTCCTCCCGGTAGGCCCCGGGCAAGGGGGGTCTCGCATCCGGCCGCCGCCGCGGCGGGGGTGGGCGGCGGTCAGAACAAGGTGGCGGAATGTTTGCCAGAACTATCCCCATCCGCCGCCGGTTCTATGAGCTGCGGACCGTTGTTTTTGACGTTGTTGACCGCTTTCGACACGGGATAGGCGCTCATCGTCCCGGCGAGCCCGCCCGCCAGGGCCGGGACCAGCAGCCCGCGCACCTCGTCGGTGTCGGTGAGCCCGGGGTCGAGCCAGGCGTCCCACCGGTCCGGCTGCACGATCATGGGCATGCGGTCGTGGATGCGGCCCAGGTCGTCGGGCGCGTCGGTGGTGATGATCGTGGTGGACCACACCCACTCGCCCTCGGGCGACTTCCACAGCTCGTACAGCCCGGCCATCGCCATGACCGCGCCGTCCTTGGGGTGGATGTAGAAGGGCTGCTTCTGCGGCCGCTTCTTCTTCGCCTGCTCCTCCTCCTGCTGCTGCTGGAGGACGTACCACTCGAAGTAGCCGTCGGCGGGCAGCAGGCAGCGCCGCTTGGCGAACGCCCGCCGGTAGGACGGCTTCTCGTGCACCGTCTCCACCCGCGCGTTGATCATCTTGTTGCCGATGGCGAGGTCCTTGGCCCAGGAGGGCACCAGCCCCCAGCGCAGCGTCCGCAACTGCCGGACGGCGGGCTCCTCCTCCGGGGCGTCCTTGGGGGCCCGGGTCAGGATCGCCGGGACCTGCTTGGTGGGCGCGACGTTGTAGTCGGGCTCCAGTTCCTCTTCGACGGCGTCGGCCTGCGCCTGGAACTGGTCGAGCAGTTCCTGACGCGACCGGGCCGTGGCGTATCGACCGCACATGTCCACCATCCTGCCCGCTGCCGCGCCGATCACGTCCTTTTCCGGACGTGTCGCACCGCGTGGCCGCCGGGGCGCTTGACCCTCGAAGCGATGGGCATGTAGCCGAGCATGCGACCCTTCACGACCCTGGCCCGCCCGTTCGTGGCGGCCCCGTACATCATGACCGGACTGGAGACCCTGCGTGATCCGCGGCAGCGGGCCGAGCAGGTCGCCCCGACCGTCAAGCCGATCGCCGACCGCCTCGACTGGCTGCCCACCAAGGACCCCGAGTCCCTGGTGCGCATCCAGGGCGCGGTCAGCCTCGGCACCGGCGTGCTGCTGCTGACCGGCCGGTTCCGGCGGCTCACCACGCTGCTCATGGCCGCGCAGATCGTGCCGACCCTGGCCACCGAGCACCGCTACTGGACCGAGGACGACCCCGAGCGGCGCGCCAGCGAGCGCTCCCACCTGCTGAAGAACGCCGGCCTGTTCGGCGCGCTGGTCATGGTGGCCGCCGAGCCGCGCAAGGCGCCGCGCACCGCCGAGTTGCGGCGGCAGCTCCGCGAGACGCAGATCCGGGCGGGCGCGGAGAGCAAGGTGCTGCGCAAGGAGGCGGCGGCCGAGCTGAAGAACGCGCGGCGCGAGGCGGCCCGGCAGGTGCAGGCGGCCCGGCAGGAGGGCGGCAAGCGTGCGGCCAAGGGCGCGGCCAAGGCGGCGCGCACTCCGCTGAAGGCGGCGAAGGCCGCGAAGTCGGCCCGCTCCTCCAGCAAGGGAAGTCGGCTGGCCAAGGCCATCAAGCGCTGAGGCGTCTTCCCGAAGTGAGCCTTAAAAGAGGCTCAAATGCGTTGAACCCGTCCGCGTTCCGTGTCCGTACTGCCTGCTGACCGCCCGTTCCACAGGGACTCCCCCTGCGACCCGACGGAGCCGCCCGGCCATGGCAGCACCCGGAACCGCGTCCGGCGCGCACGGCCGCGCGACCGGGGGGCTGCGGAACCTCATCCGCCGCCCCCGGTCCGCGCCGCCGCCCGCCGGCGTCGCTGACGCCGACGACCGCGAGCGCGTCGTCACCGAGCTGTACCGCGAGTACCACCGGCCCCTGCTGGCGTTCGTGCTGCGGCTGACCGGGGGCGACCGGCAGTGGGCCGAGGACGTCGTCCAGGAGACGATGGTCCGCGCCTGGCGCAACGCGGACCGGCTGGAGCCGGGACCGGCGGCAGGGTCGGCCTCGTTGATGCCGTGGCTCGCCACCGTCGCCCGCCGTATCGTGATCGACCACCGGCGGTCGCGCGACGTGCGGCCGCCCGAGGTGGGCGACGGGCCCCTGGAGAACCTGCCGATGGCCGACGAGACCGACGCGCTGCTGCGCAAGGTGGTGGTGGCGGAGGCGCTGGACGCCCTGTCGCCCGCCCACCGGCAGATCCTGACGGAGACGGTGTTGCGCGACCGCACGGTGAACCAGGCCGCCGAGGTGCTCGGAATTCCGTTGGGGACGGTCAAGTCCCGCGTCTATTACGCCATGCGCGCCTTGCGCGTCGCCTTGGAAGAAAGAGGGGTGACGGCATGACTTCTCAGGTCGAGCACACCGACGTCGGCGCCTACGCGCTGGGCCTGCTGGAGGACGGGGACCACCGGGCCTTCGAGGCGCATCTCCGCGATTGTGCGCAGTGCCAGGCCGAACTCGCGGAAATGGCGGGCACGGCCGACGCGCTCTCCGAACTGGGCCCGGCCACCGACACGGCCGAGGACGCACCCCCGCCCGCCGTGATCGACCTGATTCAACAGCAACAACAACGCGACCGCCGGGCCCGACGCGGCACCTACGTGATCGGCGCAGTCGCGGCGGTGACGGTGCTGGCCGTCGGAATCACCATCGGCGCATCCCTGAAAGACGACTCGACGCCGCCGGTCGCCGGCGGCCACAACCACGGCCCCGCCCAGTCTCTGGTCATCTGGGGCGACCGGCATTCGGGCAAGGACCCCGCCACCGGCGTCAACGGCGTCGTGGGCCTGGAGAGCAAGGGGTGGGGCACGCACGTCGGGCTGGAGCTGCGCGGGGTGCGCGGCCCGCTCCGGTGCCGGTTGGAGGCGGTCTCCCGCAGCGGGGAGCGGAGCGTCGTCACGAGCTGGCAGGTGCCCGCCAAGGGCTACGGCGTGCCGGGCTCGGACGCGCCGCTGGTCACGCACGGCGGCACCGCCATCGCGGCCAAGGACCTGGCCCGCTTCGAGGTGAGGGTGGAGGGCGGCGACCAGACGCTGCTGACCATCCCGATGTGATCCGTAGTTATCCACAGGCCGCCCGGCACGGAGAACATGCGCCGCCTCGGCCGATAACCTTGGGTCCATGCCCGCTTCCAGTCCTGAACAGCACTGGCCCGCCCCGGTCGCGGCCGGTCCGGTGGACGCCGTCGTGCCGCTGCCCGGCTCCAAGTCGATGACCAACCGGGCCCTCATCCTGGCCGCGATCGCCGACGGGCCCGGCACGGTGGAGCGGCCGTTGCGCAGCCGCGACAGCGAGCTGATGGTCGGGGCGCTGCGCGCGATGGGCGTGCTCATCGACGAGGAGGGCGACGGCTGGCGCGTCACGCCGGGCGCGCTGTCGGGTCCCGCGCAGGTGGACGTGGGCCTCGCCGGGACCGTCATGCGCTTCCTGCCGCCGGTCGCGGCCCTGGCCGGCGGCCCGGTCCGCATCGACGGCGATCCTCGCGCGCGCGAGCGGCCGATGGGCCCGATCATCACCGCGCTGCGGGCGCTGGGCGTGGAGATCGACGACGGCGGGCGCGGCGCGCTGCCGTTCACCGTGCACGGCGCGGGGGCCGTCGAGGGCGGCGCGGTCACCATCGACGCGTCCGGCTCCTCCCAGCTGGTGTCCGGCCTGCTGCTGGCCGCGCCGCGCTTCGCCAAGGGCGTGGAGGTGCGGCACGAGGGCCCGCCGGTGCCGTCCGCGCCGCACCTGGAGATGACGGTGCGGATGTTGCGCGAGGCGGGCGCGGTCGTGGAGACCGAACCGGACGTGTGGCGGGTCGCGCCGGGGCCACTGGCCGGGCGCGCCTGGCCGATCGAGCCCGACCTGTCGAACGCGGCGCAGTTCCTGGGCGCGGCGCTGGTCACCGGCGGCCGCGTCACGGTGCCGGGCTGGCCGTCCGACACCGCCCAGCCCGGCGACGCGCTGCGCGGCCTGCTCACCGCGATGGGCGCGCAGGTGGAGCGGGGCGCGGACGGGCTGACGGTGCGGGGCACCGGCTCGTTCACCGGCCTGGACGCCGACCTGCACGAGGTGGGCGAGCTGACCCCCGTCCTCGCGGCGCTCGCCGCGCTGGCCGACGGGCCGTCGCGGCTCACCGGCATCGCGCACCTGCGCGGCCACGAGACCGACCGGCTGGCCGCGCTCGTCACCGAGATCAACGCCCTCGGCGGCGACGTCCGGGAGCTGCCCGACGGCCTGGAGATCCGGCCGCGGCGGCTGCACGGCGGGGTGTTCCACACCTACGACGACCACCGCATGGTGATGGCCGCCGCCGTCCTCGGCCTCGCGGTCCCGGGCGTGGAGGTGGAGAACCCCGCCACGGTGGGCAAGACACTTCCTGACTTCACCGAGCTGTGGACCGGAATGTTGAGGACGGGGTAAGGGCACTTGGCACGCCGCGCACGCGACTACGACGAGGACGACGTCCGGGTACGGCCGTCGCGCAAGGGTTCGCGGCCGCGCACCCGCATCCGGCCCGCGCACGAGGACGCGGTCGCGGGCTTCGTGACCGCCGTCGACCGGGGCCGCTACCGCTGCCTGGTCGAGGACCGCATGGTCACCGCGATGCGCGCCCGCGAGCTGGGCCGCAAGGGCGTGGTGGTGGGCGACCGGGTGGCGCTGGTGGGCGACGTGTCCGGCGCGCCCGACACCCTGGCCCGGATCGTGCGGGTCGAGCCGCGCGCGTCGTCGTTGCGGCGCACCGCCGACGACACCGACCCGTTCGAGCGCATCATCGTCGCCAACGCCGACCAGCTCGTCATCGTGACCGCGCTCGCCGACCCCGAGCCGCGCCCCCGCATGATCGACCGGCAGCTCGTGGCGGCCTACGACGCGGGCATGGACCCGCTGCTGGTGCTGACCAAGGCCGACCTCGCCGGGCCGGAGGAGCTGGTCGCCGAGTACGCGCCGCTCGGCGTGCCCTACATCGTCACCGAGCGCGGCGACGACCTGGCCGCGCTGCGCGAGCTGCTGTCGGGGCACACCAGCGTGCTGGTCGGGCACTCCGGCGTCGGCAAGTCCACGCTGGTCAACGCGCTGGTGCCGGACGCCGAGCGGGCCGTCAGCCACGTCAACGCCGTCACCGGGCGGGGCCGGCACACCTCGTCGTCGGCGCTGGCGCTGGAGCTGCCCGGCCACGACGGCTGGATCATCGACACCCCGGGCGTGCGGAGCTTCGGCCTGGCGCACATCAAGCCCGAGAACGTCATCAACGCCTTCGAGGACCTCGCCGAGGGCGCGGCCGAGCGTTGCCCGCCGCACTGCGACCACCTGCAACCCGACTGCGGGCTCGACTCCTGGGTCGCCGACGGGCACGCCAGCCAGGCGCGGCTGGACTCGCTGCGGCGGTTGTTGCGCAGCCGGGAGGGCGACGCCGAATAGCAGAGCCGGGCAGCACCGCCCGACAGCGGGACCAGGCAGCGGGACCAGGCAGCAGGGCCGGACGACAGGGCCGGACAACCCCGCCGAATAGGGCCGCCGACGCACCGATCATGTCGGTATCGTCGCGTTCATGCCCCGACTCATCGCAGGCCGGTACGAGCTGCTGGAACTGCTCGGCCGCGGCGGGATGGGCGCGGTCTGGCGCGCCCGCGACCGCACGCTGGACCGCGAGGTCGCCGTCAAGGAGGTCACGCTGCCGCGCGGCCTGGACGCCGAGCAGGTCGAGCGCGTGCACGCCCGCACCTTCCGCGAGGCCCGGTCGGCGGCGCGGCTGGACCACCCCGGCATCGTCACCGTGCACGACGTGGTCGAGGAGGACGGCCGCCCCTGGATCGTGATGCGGCTGGTGCGTGCGCCCGCGCTGGACGACGTCCTGCGGCGCGGGGGCCCGCTGCCGCCCGCCCGTACCGCCGCGATCGGCCTGGACCTGCTGGCCGCGCTGCGCGCCGCGCACGCCGCCGGGGTCGTGCACCGCGACGTCAAGCCCGGCAACGTGCTGCTGCCGCCCGACCGCGCGGTGCTCACCGACTTCGGCATCGCGACCGTGGCGGGCGACGAGACCCTCACCCAGGCGGGCACGATCGTCGGCTCCCCCGCCTACCTGGCCCCCGAGCAGGCCCGCCACCAGAAGGCCACCCCGGCGTCGGACCTGTGGTCGCTGGGCGCGACCCTGTACGCGGCGGTCGAGGGGCGGCCCCCGTACCAGCGGCCCGACGTGTGGGGCGTGATGGCGGCGCTGCTCGCCGACGAGCCCGATCCGGCCCGCAACGCGGGCCCGCTGCTGCCGGTGTTGCAGGGCCTGCTGCGCAAGGACCCGGCGCAGCGCATGCACCCCGACGAGGCGGAACGGCTCCTGCGGCAGGTCGCGGGCTCCGCGCCCGCGTGGACGCCGCCCACTCCCCCGGGCGGTGAGCCGCTGGGTCGGCGGGACGTGACGATGCCGCCGGTGCCGCCGGTCGTCACCGAAGACCAGACGCCGCAGCGGCCCCACACCGCGCGCTGGCCGCTGGTGCTGCCCGCCGTCGTCATCGGCGTGGCGCTGGTGGCGTCGGTGCTGGTGGTGGTGCTGTTCACCCGCAACGACGACGACCCGGGCGTCCGGCCCACCACCTCCCCCAGCCCGCACACGAACGCCTCGTCCTCCGTGCCGTCCTCGGGCACGCCGAGCACGCAGTCCACCGCCGTCCCGGCCGGTTACGAGCTGTTTCGCAACAGCGCGTTCGCCGCCAACATCCCCAAGGGCTGGAACAAGAAGGACGAGAATCCGGACGCCACGTTCACCACCAACACCAAAGGCGTGGTCGAGGGCTTCGTGGTGCAGAAGGTCGCCAATGTCCCGGGCAACGAGTTCCTGCACCTGTCCAACGCCGCCAGGCAGTTCAGCACGAACAAGTCCACCTACCCCGACTACGCCCAGAAATCGCTCACTTCCGGCATCCCCTACCAGGAAGGTCAGGCCGCCGAGCTGGAGTTCACCTTCACCAAGAACGGCAGGGCGGGACACTGCCGGGTGCGTGTGTTCTCCTACCGGAGCGCCCTTTACATCGTGACGCTCGCCACCTCCGAGGACCGGTGGACGGACGGCGTCACGCACTTCGAGGAATTCCTGCGCTCGTTCCGCCGTCCCTGAGTAAACGATGCGCTCGTGGTGACAATGCCGTAATGGAGCGACGCGGGTTTCTCGTGGCGGGTCTCGGTGCGCTGGCGGCGGCCTGCTCAGGCGAACCCCGCAAACCCGACGCGTCCACCCCCGCGCGCACGAGCAGCGCGCCACCGAGCACCGCCCCGACCGGCCCCGCCGACTGGAACGCCCTGGCACGCGGCCTCGAAGGGAAGCTGATCCGCCCCGAAGACGCCGCGTACGAGCAGGCACGGCGGCTCTACATCCCCCGCTTCGACCGGATCCGCCCCGCCGGGATCGCCTACTGCGCGAACCCGCAGGACGTGGCCGAGTGCATGGGCTTCGCCGCCCGCCGCAAGCTGCCGGTCGCGGTGCGCTGCGGCGGCCACAACTACGCGGGCTGGTCCACCGGGACGGGCCTGGTGGTGGACGTGTCGGCGATGGACGGGATCGAGGCCGAGCAGGGGCGGGCGGTCGTCGGCGCGGGCGTCCGGCTGATCGACCTGCACGTCCGGCTCGGCGAGGCGGGCGCGCTGGTCCCGGCCGGGACCTGCCCCACCGTCGGGGTGTCGGGGCTGACGCTGGGCGGCGGGCTCGGCGCGTTGTCCCGCGCGTACGGGCTGACCTGCGACCGACTGGAGTCGGTGCAGGTCGTGACGCCGGACGGGCGGGTCCGCGAGTGCGACGCGCGCCGCGACCCCGAGCTGTTCTGGGCGTGCCGGGGCGGGGGCGGCGGCAACTTCGGCGTCGCGACCTCGCTGGTGTTCCGCACCGAGCGGGCGGGCGACCTGCACGAGTTCTCGGTGCGGTGGCCGTGGTCGCGGGCCGCCGACGTGCTGCGCGGCTGGCAGCGGTGGGCGCCGGACGCGCCGCCGGAGATCTGGTCCGGCCTCCAGATCAACAGCGGCCCGGCCGATCTGGAGATCGCCGGGATGGCGCTGGCCGATCCCGGCCACGAGATCGAGAAGCTGGCGGGCCGGGTCGGCGGCGGCGACCCCGAGACGGCCGTCCGCCGCCGCGACCACGTCGCCACCATGAAGCTGCTGGCCGGATGCTCGGGCCAGTCGGTCGAGGAGTGCCACGCGCCCGGCCGCCTGCCGGGGCAACGCCCCGGCGGCCGCTTCCCGCGCACCGAGTACGCCGCCAAGTCCCACATCGCCTACCGCGACCTGCCCGACGACGCGATCAAGACGCTGGTCGGGCACTTCACCGGCGCGGAAGGACGCTCGGTGCTCATCGACGCCATGGGCGGCGCGATCGGCCGTCCCAAGCCCGGCGACACCGCGTTCCCGCACCGCGCCGCCCGCTTCTGCCTCCAGTACATCGCCTACGGCGGCGGCAACCGCGCCTGGCTGCACGACGTGCACCAGGCCATGGAGCCGTACCTGCGCGGCGCGGCGTACGTGAACTACATGGACCCCGACCTCAAGGACTGGCGGCGCGCCTACTACGGCCCCAACCTCGACCGCCTCGCCAGAACCAACGCGACCTACGACCCGGCCGGAACGCTGCGCTTCCCGCAGGCCCTGTGACCCGAGGGCTAGCCAGTGTTTCAAAGCCCCGGCCCAGGGGGCTCGCCTGGC
>NZ_BCRO01000112.1 GCF_001552635.1 Actinomadura hibisca NBRC 15177
TCCGCCCCCTGCACCCCCGTACGTGCTTGGGGCTCCGCCCCTTGCCCCCCGGCGGGAAGGTTGGGGCTCAGGGACTGGGAGCTGGGAGTTGGAGATTTGATGGGCTAGCGGTTCAGATAGGTCAGCACGGCCAGCACCCTGCGGTTGTCATCGTCGTGCACCGCCAAATCCAGCTTCGCGAAGATGTTCGCCGTGTGCTTAGTAACCGCCCGCTCCGTCACCACCAACGCCTGCGCAATCGCCGCGTTAGACCGCCCCTGCGCCATCAGCTCCAGCACCTCCAGCTCGCGCGGCGTCAAGCGCCCCACCGGCTCGTCGCGCACGCCGCGCGCCACCAGTCGCGAGATCACCTCCGGGTCCATCGCCGTGCCTCCTCCCGCCACTCGCCGCACCGCGTCCATGAACTGCGCCGTGTCGAAGACGCGGTCCTTCAGCAAGTAGCCGATGCCGCCGCTGCCGTCCGCCAGCAGTTCGCGCGCGTACAGCTGCTCCACATACTGCGACAGCACCAGGATCGGCAGGCCCGGTACCTGGCGGCGTGCCTCCAGGGCCGCCTGGATGCCCTCGTCCGTGAACGTCGGCGGCAACCGCACGTCGACCACCGCCACGTCCGGGCGGTGGTCGAGCAGTGCCTTCAGCAGTGACGGGCCGTTGTCCACCGCCGCCGCGATCTCGAAGCCGTGCGACTCCAGCAGGCTCACCAGTCCCTCCCGCAGGAGGGCTAGATCCTCGGCTAGGACAACGCGCACGGCAGCTCCAAGGTGACGATGGTCGGCCCGCCGGCGGGGGAGTTCAGCGCGAGCACGCCGTCGAATGTACCGATGCGGCGCTCGATGCCGCGCAGGCCCGTTCCGCCCTCCAGCGACGCGCCGCCGTGGCCGTCGTCGGTGACGCTGACGCGCAACATCCCGTCCGCGTGCCGCATGTACACCCACACGCGCTCGGCCCCGGAGTGCTTGGCCGCGTTGGTGAGGATCTCCGACACCGCGAAGTAGGCCGCCGACTCCACCGGGGCCTCGGGGCGGCCCGGCAGGTCGGCGGTCACCTCGACGTTCAGCGGGTGGTCCAGCGCCAGGGCCTTCACCGCGTCGCCGATGCCCCGGTCGGCCAGCACCGGCGGGTGGATGCCGCGCACCAGGTCGCGCAGCTCGTGCAGCGCCTTGGCCGACGACTCGCGCGTCTGGGCGAGCAGCACCTTCGCCTTGGCCGGGTCGGTCTCCAGCAGGTGCTCGATCGCGCCCAGGCTCATGCCCATCGCGACGAGCCGGGCCTGCGCGCCGTCGTGCAGGTCGCGTTCGATGCGGCGCAGCTCGGCGGCGGAGGTGTCCACCGCGACGGCGCGGGTCTCGGTCAGGCGGTCCACGCGCAGCGCCAGCCGTGACTTCTCGGTCGGGCCCAGCAGCGACCGGCTGAACAGCCCGTACGCCCGCACCAGGCGCGGGGCCGACCACAGGCCCGCCACCATCGCGGTCGCGCCGAGCAGGACGCTGCCCGCCAGCCGCACCGGGTCGGTCGCGTAACCCTCGCTGACGTGCACGAACGCGTACCAGTCGGAGCCGCCCAGCGAGACGATCAGGCGCCCGAACCCGGCGGCCAGCAACCAGCCCCAGAGGCCCCAGAGCACCAGGAAGGCCGGGAACGCGGCGGTGAACACCGCGATGATCGGGGCGGCGAGCGTCCACAGCAGGTCGCGCCAGGTGGCCGGGTCGTTCACCACGCGCAGGAACCGCTGCCACACGCCGTCCCCGGCGTCGGCGGGCTCGGGCAGGTAGGGGCGCTCGACGGCGACGCCGGTGGAGCGCGCGATCAGATCGCGCTGCACGTTCAGCAGCCCCCGCGCCGCGATCGCCGCCGAGGGGAGCAGCAGCACGCCCAGCCCGACGCCCGTCAGCGACACCGCCACCAGCATCGCGACCGACAGCAGGATCACCGGGGCGAGCACCGCCCACAGCCGGAAGCCGTCCCAGGCGAGCTTGCCGCGTTCGGCGAGCCGGGTCCGCTTGTTCACTGTTTCCTCCGTACCTCGCCCTGCTTACGGAGTCCAGTTTCCGGCGCGGGGAGGTGCTGCACAGTGTGCCTCGAACCCGGACGAAGGGTGTACTCAGCTACACCCCCCGGACGCCGTCCAAGCCCATGTCCGCGTGGGTGGTGCGCTTCCTAGCGTCAGTGGGTGTCACCCCCCCACCAGGCAGGCAGGGACCCCATGAAACCCAATCTCGCGGCGCGGCTCGGCGGCTGGAGCGCGCGCCATCGCACGGTCGCGGTACTCGGCTGGCTCGCGTTCGTCGTGCTCGCCTCGGTGCTGGGCGGCGCGGCCGGCCGCGTCACGATGGCCGACCACGAGCAGGGCGTGGGCGAGACGGCGCGCGCCGAGCGCATCCTCGCCGACGCTGGGATCACCGAGCCCGACATGGAGCTGGTGCTGATCCAGGGCGGGAACGCGACGGAACGCGCCCGCGCCGCCGCCGAGGTCCGCGCCGTCGCGCAGCGTGGTGAAGCCCGGCCCGACGTGCCCTCCAAGGACGGCCGGTCGCTGCTGGTCCGCTTCGCCCTGCCTGACGAGCGCAGCGACGAGCGGCTACCCGTGCTGGACGCGGCGACCGCCAAAGCGCGCGCCGCCCACCCCGGCCTTACTGTCGGCCGCTTCGGCGACGCCACAGCGGGCAAGGCGTTCAACGACGCGCTCGGCAAGGACTTCAAGCGCGCCGAGCTGACCGCGCTGCCGCTCGCACTCGGCATTCTGCTGGTCGCGTTCGGCGCGCTGCTGGCGGCCGTGCTCCCGGTGCTGCTGGCGTTCACCGCGTTCCTCGCCGCGAGCGGGCTGCTCGCCGTCGCCAGCCACGCGGTGCACGTGGACGGCACCACCAACTCGGTGATGTTGCTGATGGGCCTGGCCGTCGGCGTGGACTACTGCCTGTTCTACCTGCGGCGCGAACGCGAGGAGCGTGCTGCGGGGCGCGACAAGGACGCCGCGCTGCGCGTCGCCGCCGCCACCTCCGGCCGCGCGGTCCTGATGTCGGGGCTGACGGTGATGGTGGCGATGGCCGGGATGTTCCTGACCGGGATGTTGCTGTTCGAGGGCTTCGCGATGGCGACGATCCTGGTCGTGCTCATCGCCATGCTCGGTTCGGTGACGGTCCTGCCCGCGCTGCTGTCGCTGCTGGGCGACCGCGTTGAGCTGGGACGGATTCCGCTGCTGCGTCGCCGTTCGGGTGGCGGTGCCGTGGGCGCGCTGCTGCGTCCGGTGCTGGCGCGGCCGGGGATCGCGGCGGTCCTGTCGGCGGGGCTGCTGCTCGCCTTGGCCGCGCCCGCGTTGGGAATGAAGACCGAGAAGCTCGGCATCGAGCAACAGTTCCCGTCCGACACCGCGCTGGTGCGCGACTACCAGCGGCTCAACGAGGCGTTCCCCGGCGGGCCCGCGCCCGCGCAGGTCGTCGTCAAGGCCCGCGACGTCGCTGCACCCGAGGTGACGTCCGCCATCGCCGAGCTGCGGCGGCGCGCCGTGGCGACCGGCGAGATGAACGAGCCCGTCACCGTCACGCCGCACCGCGCCGCCGGGGTCGTCCAGGTCGAGATCCCGCTCGCCGGCAACGGCAGCGACGCGACGTCCAAGCACGCCCTGCGCACCCTGCGCGAGCAGGTCGTGCCGCAGACGGTCGGGAAGGTCGCCGACGCCCCGGTGACCGGGCAGCTCGCGTTCTCCGAGGACTACAACGCCCGGCTCGGCGACAGCATCGTGCCGGTGTTCCTGTTCGTGATGGGCGTGACGTTCCTGCTGATGCTGGTGTTCTTCCGGTCGGTGGTCATCGCGGCCAGCGCGATCGTGCTGAACCTGCTGTCGGTGGGAGCCGCCTACGGCGTGATGGTCGCGGTGTTCCAGCACGGCTGGGGCGCGGGGCTGGTCGGCGCGGAGGCGGCGGGCGCGCTGGAGTCGTGGATCCCGCTGTTCGTGCTGGTGGTGCTGTTCGGGTTGTCGATGGACTACCACGTGTTCGTGGTGTCGCGGATCCGCGAGGCGCACGACCGGGGGCTCGCCACCGCCGACGCGGTGCGGGCGGGCGTACGGTCCACGGCCGGGGTGGTGACCAGCGCGGCCGCCATCATGGTCGCCACCTTCGCCATCTTCGGCACGCTCACGATGCAGGACTTCAAGCAGCTCGGCGTGGGCCTGGCGGTCGCGGTGCTGATCGACGCGACGGTCGTGCGGGTCGTGCTGCTGCCTGCGGCGATGGTGCTGCTGGGACGGGCCAACTGGTACCTGCCGCGCTGGCTGGGATGGCTGCCGCGCGTCTCGCACGGCGAGGAACACGAGGCCGTGCGGCCGGTTCCCGAGCCCGTGCTGCGCTGAACGGACGAAGGGCCGCCGGTGTGCGACGCACCGGCGGCCCTTCCGCATTCTCAGGCGCGCAGGGCGGCGGCCCCGAACGAGACGTGGAACCGCTTGCACCACAACGACACGCTCGTCAGCTTCGCGAGGTCGGCATTGGCCGGGATCGTGTAGTTCTGGTCGCCCTTGTTGCCCTTGAGACGGCCCAGCTCGACGTACTTGCCGTCGTCGAAGACGGTCCAGCCCGCGCGTCCCTCCTTGACGGGCTGGTCGGACAGCCAGATCCGCACGTCCGGGCCGTCGGAGGTGTCCAGGTCCTCGATGCGCAGGACACGCTTGCCGTCCGGAAGCCGCACGATCTTCACCTCGCCCTTGGTGTCGTGCTCGTGCGAGACGAACGACCCGGTCGCCAGCGTCTCAGCGGTCTTGGGGACGGCGGACGTCCCGGACGACGCGGGCACCGTCTGCGCGGCGGGCGCGGCCTCGTCCACGCTCCGGTCGATGAACAACCGCCACGGCTGGGTCAGGTAGGCGGCGATCGCACCGAGGACCACCGCCGCCACCAGCGCGGCCCGTATCCACGTCTTGCCCAGCAGCCCGCTCATCGCGTCTCTCCTCGTCCGGGGGTGTGCGTCCAGTCCATCAGGGCGGGAGCCGTCGCGGCGGGCGCGAATCCTTACAGGGCGCTGACGTCTCTCTAGGTCGAGAATATTTTTATGTTTGACCCATTAAGTGGTCTAGAGGTAAATTTAGGCTCGACCTAAGGAGATCCGATGACGCTGCGCCTGCTCACCGTGCACGCCCACCCCGACGACGAGTCCAGCAAGGGCGCGGCGACGCTCGCCCGGTACGCCGCCGAGGGCGTGGACGTCCTGGTCGCGACCTGCACGGGCGGGGAGCGCGGCGACGTCCTCAACCCGGCGCTCGACCGTCCCGAGGTCCGCGCGGACCTGCCCGCAATCCGCCGCGCTGAAATGGCAGCGGCGCGCGAGATTCTGGGCGTCCGCCAACGTTTCCTCGGCTTCGTGGATTCCGGCCTCGGGGAGCCTCCGGACGGCTGCTTCGCCGTGCAGCCCCTGGAAAAGGCCGCCGCCCCGCTTGTCGCGCTCATCCGCGAGTTCCGCCCGCACGTCGTGGTCACCTACGACGAGACCGGCGGCTACCCGCACCCCGACCACATCAAGACCCACCAGGTCACCGTGGATGCGTTCGACGCCGCCGCCGACCCCGCCCGATATCCCGACGCGGGCGCGCCCTGGCGTCCGCTCAAGCTCTACTACCAGGGCGCGTTGTCGCGCGCGTGGTTCCAGACGTTGCACGACGCCATGACCGAACGCGGCATCGACTCCGCAGTGGGCCCGCTGCTGGCGGAATGGCCCGACACCGCGCCAACACTCGACATCACCACGCGCGTGCCCTGCGCGGAGTACTTCGCCACCCGCGACCGCGCGCTACTAGCCCACGCCACGCAGATCGACCCGAACGCCGGATTCATGCTGCACCCCCGCGACATCGAACGCGCCGTATGGCCAACCGAGGACTACCACCTGGCACGCTCAACGATTCCCGCCGAACTCCCGGAAGACGACCTGTTCGCCGGGCTGCGGTCTACAGCGCGGTGAAGGTGAAGCCCTTCTTCTTCAGTTTCGGGATCGCGCCCTTCAGCGCGCCCAGCGTCTGCGACCGGTCGCCCCCGCCGTCGTGGCACAGCAGGATCTGCCCGGCCGTGCTCCCGACCAGCGTGCGGCGGATGCTGCCGACGCCCGGCCGCTCCCAGTCGCGCGGGTCCACCGCCCAGTCGATCGGCAACATCCCGTGCTCGGCGATGGTCTCGTAGACGCGCTTGGACCAGCCGCCGCCGGGCGCGCGGAAGAAGGTGGGCACGATGCCGGTCACCTCGGCGATCTTGTGGTGCGCCTCGACGATCTCCTTCTGCACCTTCTTCGCCGTGGCGTTGCTGAGGTCGGGGTGGTTCATCGTGTGGTTGCAGACCTGGTGGCCGTGGTCGGCGATGCGCCGGGCCAGCTTGGGGAACTCGTCCACCTGCACGCCGATGATGAAGAACGTCGCCTTGATCTGGTGCTCGTCCAGCAGGTCCAGCACGCGGGGCGTCCACTGCGGGTGCGGCCCGTCGTCGATGGTCAGCGCGATCGAGTTGGGCGGGGGCGGCGGCACCAGCTCGGTCAGGTTGCGCACCGGCGTGGTCGTCGCGGTCAGCGTGCCCTGCGTCCACGGGGGCAGGCGCGGCGTGGGCGTCGGGGTGGGGGTCGGCGTGGGCGACGGCGGCGGGACGGGCGTGGGCGTCGGAGCGGGGCCCACGGCTCCGCCGGGACGGGCGGCGGCGGCCGAATGGTGGACGCCGTCCGCGCCCAGCGCGGCCAGTCCGGCGGCCGCCCCCATCACCCACAGCGCTCTGCGGCGGGACGGCCCGCTCGCCTCCAAATCCGCCACAACCGACACGTTAGCGGTCTTACAGGTGATCTACGGCTTTTACGGAGGTCACATTCTTCGCACGGCGGACCGGGCGGCGAGCGGGCCGGAAAGCGGCGTCAGTCCACGCAGGCGAGCGCGTCGATCTCGACCAGCATCGACTCGTGCGGCAGCTCCACGAACACCGTCGTGCGCGCGGGCAGCACGCCGTCGGGCACGTTCTCCTTGACGAACGCGGTGTAGACCTCGTTCATCGCCGGGAAGTCCGCGCGCTTGGTCAGGTAGACGCGGAACATCAGCACGTCCGCCACGCTCGCGCCGCCCGCCAGCAGCACCGCCTTCACGTTGGCGAGGGTGCGCGCCGTCTGCGCCCGCACGTCGCCGAGCGCGACGAACTCGCCGGTCGCCGGGTCCTGCGGGCCCTGCCCGGACACCTGGAGCATCGGGCCCTTGCGGACGCCCTGCGAGAACGCCCAGGCGGGGGCGGGCGCGCCGTCGGTGCGGATCTCGGTCTTGTCGGTCATGGGGGTTCCTCTCTCGGGGGACGGTCAGGAGGGCGAGCCGCTAGGCGGGCCCTCCCGGGCCGGGGCTTCAGTCAACACAGCCGCAGGCGGCGGAGATGCCGCCGGTGGCCTCCAGCAGGTCCGGCAGCAGCTCCAGGACCTGGTCGCGGTTCAGCAGCACGTCGGGCACCGAGACGGACGCGGCGGCGATCACGCGGCCCCCGGCGTCGCGGATCGGCGCGGCCACGCAGCGCAGGAACGTCTCGTGCTCGGCGTCGTCCATCGCGTACCCGCGCGCGGCGACCCCGTCCAGCTCGGCCAGCAGCGCGTCCGGGCCGGTCAGCGTGTGCTCGGTGAACGGCACGTAGTCGATCTCGTCGGCGATGCGGCGGCGCGCGGCCTCCGGCAGGTCGGCCAGCAGCACCTTCGCGATCGCGGTGGCGTGCAGCGGCATCGACAACCCGACGCGCGAGTACATGCGGATGGCGTGCCGCGAGTCGTACTTGTCCAGGTAGACGACCGCGCCGCCCTCGTAGACGCCGAGGTGCACGGTGTGGCCGGTGGCCTCGTTCAGCCGCGCCAGGTGCGGGGCGGCGATGGCGCGGATGCCGCGCTGCTCCAGCGCCGCGCCCGACAGCGCGAACAGCCGCGACCCCAGGTGGAAGCGGTGCGCGTCGTCGCGGTGCACGAACCGTTCGCGCTCCAGCTCGCGCAGCAGCCGCAACACGGTCGTCTTGTGCACGCCGAGCGTGGCGGCCAGCTGGTCCAGCGAGCGCGGTCCCTCGCCCAGCTCGATCAGCAGGCCCAGTCCCCGCGCCAGGCTCTGGCTCATGTCGTCCCCCGGACGGTCGTGGCGGCCCACCGCTCCGGCGTCGCCGCCAGCAGCTCGGCGACGCGGTCGGGCGGCGGGGGCGGGCCGTGGTCGCCCGGCACGACCAGGGTGGCGGCCGCCGCGACGTGGCCCAGGCGCAGGCGGCGCCGCAGGTCGTATCCGCGCAGCGTACCGGCCAGGTAACCGGCGGCGAACGCGTCGCCCGCGCCGATGTGGTCCACGACGTCGACCTTCAGCGCGGGCTCGGTGACGGCCGTGCCGTCGCGGGTGAGGACGGTCGCGCCGCGCGCCCCGTCCTTGACGACGAGGTAGCGCGGGCCGGGCAGCAGCGCGCGCAGCCCGGCGAGGTCGCCGACACCGAACGCGGCTTCGCCCTCGTCCGCGCCCAGCAGCGTGATGTCGGCGGCGTCCAGCAGCGGCAGCAGCAGGCGCGGGTCGCGGTCGTGCCACAGCGCGGGCCGCCAGTTGAAGTCGAAGCTGACCGTCCCGGCGCGGCGCAGCAGCGCGGCCGTCAGCTCCAGCGCGCTGTCGGACAGGGCGGGGAGGATGCCGGTCAGGTGCACCAGCGGCGCGTCGCGCAGCACCGGCCCGGCCGGGCCGTCCAGCAGGTCGGGGCCGAGCGCGGAGGCCGCCGAACCGGCGCGGTAGTAGTGCAGGCGTCCGCCGTCGTGGCCCGTCTCTTTGACGTACAGGCCGGTGGGGCGGCGGGGGTCCACGGCCACGTGCGAGGTGTCGACGCCCGCCGCGTCCAGCGCGCGAACGACGCGGCGGCCGAACCCGTCGTCGCCGACGCGCCCGACCCAGGCGGCGGGCACGCCGAGCGCGGCCAGCCCGCGCGCCACGTTGGACTCCGCGCCGCCGACCGAGGAGGTGAACGCCTCGACGTCCTCCAGCGGACCCGGCCGGTCGGGCAGCAGCACGGCCATCGTCTCGCCCACGCAGACGGCGTCCGGCGTACGTTCCGCGTCCCGCATGAGTCCCCCAGCCCATTGACCGGCCTGCGAGCGCGATGTTACAACCGCAGCAGCACATGACGCAATGCGCGTTGCACATAGCGCAACGATGGAGGTTCCGTGGACGAAGCCGCGCTGGACGCGCTGGGGGAGGAACGGCTCGACTGGCGGTTCAAGGCGATCCCGCCCTCCGCGCACGGCACGACGGCCGCCGAGTACGCCGCCGCCCGCCCGCCGCTGAGCGACTTCGGCACGCCCCTGCTGACGCTGGACGCGGGCGCGCTCGACCACAACGTCCGCGTGCTGGCCGACTGGACCGAGCGCGCCGGGGTGCTGCTGGCCCCGCACGGCAAGACGACGATGGCCCCGCAACTGTGGCGGCGGCAGCTCGACGCCGGGGCGTGGGGCATCACGCTCGCCAACCTGCCGCAGCTCCGCGTCGCCCGCGCGTTCGGCGTGCGGCGGCTGATGCTGGCGAACGCCGTCACCGACCTCGCCGGGCTCGCGTGGCTGGCCGGGGAACTGGACCACGACCCGCACTTCGAGTTCGTGACCTGGGCCGACTCGGTGCGCACCGTCGAGCTGATGGACCAGGCGTTGCGCGCCGCCCGCGCCCAGCGCGTGATGAGCGTGTGCGTCGAGCTGGGCGGACCCGACGGACGCACCGGCGCACGCGACGACGACGAGGCCGTGGCGATCGCCGACGCCATCGCCAAAGCGCCGACCCTCGACCTGGTCGGCGTCGCCGGATACGAGGGCGCGTTCGTGCACGACGCCACCGCCGCGTCGCTGGAGACGGTGGACGGCTACCTGAAACGGCTCGCCGCCCTCTTCGACCGCCTCGACTACGCCACCGAAAAACCCATCGTCACCGCAGGCGGCAGCGCCTACTTCGACCAGGTCGCGGGCGTCCTCGGCGGCCTGGACGCGCAGGTGATCCTCCGCTCGGGCGCGTACGTCATCCACGACGACGGCTTCTACCGGGAGATCTCGCCGCTGGCGCGCGGCGCGGGCGTCGCGCTCGCCTCGGCCATGCACGGCTGGGCCCGCGTCACCTCCCGCCCCGAACCCGGCCTCGCGCTGCTGGACGCGGGCAAGCGCGACCTGCCGTTCGACGAGGACATGCCGGTGCCGCAGCTCATCCGCGGCAAGGGCCCGGCCGAGCGCGGCCGCGTCACCAAGGTCATGGACCAGCACACCTTCCTGATCGACTCCGACGCCGAGATCGGCGACGTGGTGCGGCTCGGCCTGTCGCACCCCTGCACCGCCATGGACAAGTGGGCGCTGATCCCCGTCGTGGACGACGCCGACGCGCCCGACCCGGTCGTGGTGGACCTGATCCGGACGTGGTTCGGGTGACGGACCTGGTGATCCGCGGCGCGCTCGTCCTGGACGGCACCGGAGCGCCCGGCCGGACCGCCGACGTCGCGGTCACCGGCGGCCGGATCACCGAGATCGGCGCGGGCCTCACCGCCCGCCGCGTCCTGGACGCCGCCGGGCTGGCCCTCGCACCCGGCTTCATCGACATGCACGCCCACTCCGACCTCGCGCTGCTCGCCGACCCGCCGCACACCGCCAAGGTCACCCAGGGCGTGACCTGCGAGGTCATCGGGCAGGACGGCCTGTCGTACGCGCCGGTGGACGACGCCACGCTGCCCGCCGTCCGCCGCGCCATCGCGGGCTGGAACGGCGACCCGCCCGGCTTCGACTGGTCGTGGCGCACCGTGGGCGGGTACCTGGACCGGCTGGACGAGGGCATCGCCGTCAACGCCTGCTACCTGGTCCCGCAGGGCACGGTGCGGATGCTGGCGATGGGCTGGGCCGACCGCCCGCCCACCCCCGCCGAGCTGGACGAACAGCGCGAGCTGGTCGCCACCGGGATGCGCGAGGGCGCGGTCGGGATGTCCAGCGGCCTCACCTACGTGCCCGGCATGTACGCCGACGACGCCGAGCTGACGGCGTTGTGCGAGGTGGTGGCGTCGTCGGGCGGCTTCTACGCGCCGCACCACCGCTCCTACGGCGCGGGCGCGCTGGAGGCGTACGCGCAGATGGTGGAGGTGTCGCGCCGCTCGGGCTGCCCGCTGCACCTGGCCCACGCGACCATGAACTTCGGCGTCAACAAGGGCCGCGCGCCCGACCTGCTCGCGCTGCTGGACCGCGCCCTCGCCGACGGCGCGGACATCACCCTCGACACCTACCCCTACCTGCCGGGCGCGACGACGCTGGCGGCGCTCCTGCCGAGCCGGGCGGCGGAGGGCGGCCCCGCCGCGACCCTGGACCGGCTGCGCGACCCGGCGGCCCGCGCGGGCATCCGGCACGGCATGGAGGTCGAGGGCTCCGACGGTTGCCACGGCGTGCCGGTGGAGTGGGAGACGATCGAGATCGCGGGCTCGCCGGACCCGTCCGTCATCGGCCGCACGATCGCGGACCTGGCCGCCGCCTCGGGCCGCGACCCGTTCGACGTCTACTGCGAACGCCTGATCGCCGACGACCTGTCCACCACGATCCTCCAGCACGTCGGGCACGAGGAGAACGTCCGCGCTATCATGCGGCACCCCGCACACACGGGCGGAAGTGACGGTCTTCTGGCCGTTGCGAAACCCCACCCTCGCGCCTGGGGCACCTTCCCCCGCTACCTGGGCCGCTACGTCCGCGAGCTGGGCGTGTTGTCGCTCGAAGAGTGCGTCGCCCACCTGACGGGACGGGCCGCGCGCCGCCTGAACCTCGCCGACCGGGGCCTCGTCCGCCCCGGCTTCCACGCCGACCTGGTGTTGTTCGACCCCGACGCCGTCCGCGACACCGCCACCTTCCCCGAACCCCGACAGGCCGCCGAGGGCATCCCGCACGTGCTGGTCAACGGCACGGCGGTCGTCGCCGACGGCCACCCGACCGGCGCCCTCCCGGGCCGGTCGTTGCGCCTGCGGCCCGACGGCCGCGTGCGCTGAGCCCGCCTCCCCCCCACAGGAAGGGTCACCGATGATCCACTGGCTGCAACACGAGACCGGCGGGCTGCTGCTGCTGAGCGCGGCGGCGATCGCGGTCCTGCTGTTCCTGATCATCAAGGTCAAGCTGGAACCGTTCATCTCGCTGCTGATCTCCGCCCTGGCCCTGGCGCTGGTGGCCGGGCTGAGCGTCGAGCAGATCGTCGGCACCGCGCTCAGCCAGAAGAACTCGCTGCTGGAGACGGGCTTCGGCGGCATCCTCGGCCACATCGCGCCGATCATCGGCCTGGGCACGATCCTGGGCGCGATCCTGGAGGCGTCCGGCGGCGCGGACGTGCTGACGCGCCGCCTGCTGGGCGTCTTCGGCGAGCGCGGCGCACCGCTGGCGATGGGCCTGGCCGGACTGATCTTCGGCATCCCCGTCTTTTTTGATATCGGCATCTTCGTGCTCGCGCCGCTGGTCTACATCACCGCGCGGCGCGGCGGCCGATCGCTGGTGCTGTACGCGATGCCGCTGCTGGCGGGCCTGTCGATGACGCACGCGTTCCTGCCGCCGCACCCGGGCCCGGTCGCGGCGGCCGGGCTGCTGGGCGTCTCGCTGGGCTGGCTGATCGTGATGGGCCTGGTGTGCGGGCTCCCGGCGTTCCTGGTGGCGGGCGTGGCGTGGGGCGCGTGGATCGGCAAGCGCATCCACGTCGAGGTGCCCGAGGACTACATCGTCGCGGAGGAGGCGCGGGAGAAGGAGATCGAAGAGGACGGCGACAAGCCCGCCGAACGCCCCGAACCGTCCCTCGCCCTGGTGCTGTTCATCATCGCGGTGCCGCTGGTGCTGATCCTGCTGGCGACCTTCGGCACGGTGTGGTGGAAGGGCAGCGCGGCGCTGCCGGTGCTGACCTTCCTGGGCAACCCGGCGGTGGCGCTGACGATCGCGGTGCTGCTGGCGTCGTACCTGCTGGGCGTGCGGCGCGGCGTCCCGGCCGCCGAACTGTCGGACCTGGCCACCAAGTCGTTGCGCCCGATCGGGATGATCCTGCTGGTGGTGGGCGCGGGCGCGTTCTTCGGCGCGGTGATCTCCGCGACGGGCGTCGGCAAGGCCCTGGCGGGAACCCTCTCGGACGCGGGCCTGCCGGTGATCGTGCTGGCCTACCTGATCAGTTGCGGCCTGCGCCTGGCGCAGGGCTCGGCGACCGTCGCGATCGTGACCACCGGCGGCATCGTCGCGCCGCTCGTCCAGGGGCACGACCACTCCCAGGCGCACATCGCGCTGATCGCGGTGGCGATCTCGGCCGGCTCGATCATCGCCTCGCACGTGAACGACGGCGGCTTCTGGATCGTGTCGCGCTACTTCAACATGAGCGTGCGCGACACGTTGAAGACGTGGACGGTGCTGGAGACGATCCTGTCGTTGGTCGGCTTCGCGGTGGCGGGCGCGCTGAGTATCGTCATCTGACCTTGCGAGATCTGAGGGCGTGACGATGTGAACGATGACGTGCTGGCCGAGCGGTTCGCCGAGCAGAGGCCGCATCTGCGGGCGGTGGCCTACCGGATGCTGGGCTCGCTGAGCGAGGCCGACGACGCCTTGCAGGACGCGTGGTTGCGGGCGAGCCGGGCGGATCTCGGCGAGGTGCGCAACCTCGGCGGATGGCTGACCACGGTGACGGCGCGGGTGTGCCTGAACATGCTGCGCTCGCGCGAGCAACGCCGGGAAGACCCCTGGGAGTCGTGGACGGCCGATCCGCCGACCGCCAAGGGGAATCCCGAGCAGGAGGCGGTGATGGCCGACTCGGTCGGCGTGGCGCTGCTGGTGGTGCTCGACGCGCTGACGCCCGCCGAACGGGTGGCGTTCGTGCTGCACGACCTGTTCGCGATGCCGTTCGAGGAGATCGCGCCCATGCTGGAACGTTCCCCGGAGGCGACGCGGCAACTGGCCAGCCGCGCCCGCCGCCGGGTGCGGGGAGGCGATCCGCCGCGCGCGTCCGACGTCACCGCGCAACGGGAGATCGTGACCGCCTTCCTGTCGGCCACCCGAAACGGAGACTTCCAGGCACTCGTCACCCTGCTCCACCCCAACGTGGTGCTGCACGCCGACAAGGCCGTGATCCCGAGCCCCGAGCCCGTCATGGTGTCGGGTGCCGAACCCGTCGCCCGGGGCGCGATGGCCGCCGTCGAGCGGGCGCAGTTCACCGGGCTGGGCCTCATCGACGGCGCGGTGGGGCTGGCGATGGCTCCGGGCGGACGGTTGCGGGTGGTGCTGGCCTTCACGATCGCCAACGGCCTGATCACGGGAATCGACGTGATCGCCGAACCCGACCGCCTGAACGAAATCAACCTGACCGTTCTCGACTGACCCAACTGCGGGCGGCGGCCCCAAGCCGCCGCCCGCGCTCCCCAAGCGGTCCAGGCGCTGGAGCGCAAGGCCGGGCGGCCCGCTGTTCGACCGCACCGGTCGGTGCGAGCCGCCAGGCGAGCACCCCTGACCGGGACTTTGGCGAGTGCCACATCGCTTCGCGATCCGTCCCGGCGGGCGAGGAGGTCCTCGCGACCGGCCGGGACGGGATCACCAGGTCAGTCGTTGCGCCAGTACATCGTCCGGATGTCGGTGGAGGGGCTCGGCTTGGGAACGTAGCCGCCGGCCCAGACCGTCCTCGTGCCGGGGCGCAGCGCCAGCCCCGACGCCCGGGGCTGGCGGCCGGGCGCGATGGTCAGGGCGGCCCGGGTCCAGACGCCGGCCTTGGTGCGGTGCCGCAGCACGGTGCCGTCGACGATCCACAGGCCGCCCGCGCCGTCGCCCTCGATCGCGGAGTACGCGGTGCCGTTCGCGCCGATGGCGGTGGTCCACTTGGCGCCGTTCCAGCGGGCGAGCAGGGCCCGCGCGGTCATCCTGCCGGTGGCGTCCTTGGCCGGGACGCTGCCGGCGGCCCAGACGTTGTTCGGCGCCAGGGCCACCACGTCGTTCAGGCGCGCGCTCATCTCGCCGCCGGACACCACCGGGATGCCGGGGAGGGTGGAACGGCGCCAGGCGGTGCCGTTCCAGTGGGCCGCGGCGGGCTTCCTGTCGGTGGACAGGCCGACCGCCCACAGGTCCTTGGCCGAGACTCCGCTGATGGTCTGCGCCCGGAACCCGAGGGGGTAGTTGCGCCAGGTCGATCCGTTCCACCGCTTGAGGTGGTCCGCGTTGCCCGCGACCCAGACGTCGTTGGCGCTCATCGGGGTGATCTCGACCGGCAGGAAGGTCTCGCCGAGCGAGTGCGCGGACCACTTGGCGCCGTTCCAGCGGAGCAGGCTGGTCGCTCCGGGCTTGAACATGGAGCCGCCGACCCACACGTTGGTGGCCGACGACGCGCCGATGGTGTGGATCTGGACCTTGGGCAGCGTGCTCGGGATCGCGAGCCGTGCCCAGCCCTTGCTGGTCAGGCGTTCCACCAGCGGCAGGCTCTGCGTGCTGAGGTTTCCGCCCGCCCACACGCCGCCGCCCGGGGTGGCGGTGATGTCGCTGATATGGGTGCTGCCGGGGTAGGCCGTCGGCGGGACCTGCCGCCATGCCCGCTCGTTCGCCGCGGCCCCGGCGGGGGCGGCGCTCCGCTCGTCGGCGCCCGCCAGCACGACGACGGTCGCGGTCAGCGCGGTCCCGAGGCCCGCGGCCGTGGTGGCGACCACGATCCGCCTGCTTGCCATCTTCACTTGTGCCCATCACCTTCACGTAGAAAGGATCTCTGAGGAAGGTGCGGAGCATAGCAATGGTTGATCTTGTTTTTCCGGCCTTCCGGAAAGACCATTGCGGCAGACCGTCATTCGGCGGGCCCCGGCAAGGCGCTCGTTCGCGGACCGTTGCAGGCGTTGGTGCGGCAAAGGCGCCCCGCACCACGGCGGCGGGCATCAGCGGCGCGGCGCATGCATCCGCTTTCCCGCGCCGGTACCCGAGCCAACGCTGAGGTCTTTCGACGCGGCCGTACGGCCTCGACCAAGGCGTCCGTGCCGCCGGACGGTCGGCGGCCCCTTCCTGCCGGGAAAGCACACGAGGCACGGAATGGACGTGCAGGTCATGCGTAGCCGTCCCTCGCCTTCTCGATCGCCTCGCGGGTCATGCCTTCCAGGCGTCCGCCTTGATGGCGGTGAGGAGGTCGCGGGCGCTCCCCACGTGATGCGCGTCACACGGCCGGATCGTCACACCGGCCCACCGCGCCGGGTCAAGGCAGTGACAGACCGACCCGGCCGGAGCGAACGCCCCGGCGCGCACAGCTAGGGAGCACCCGCACATGTCCACTGCACACGTCATCGTCACCGTCCTCGCCGCCGCCTGGGTGGCCTTCTCCGCCTACTCGATCCTGCGCCGCGCCACCTGGGTGGTCGAGCCGCTCACCGAGTACGGCGTCCCCAGCTCGTGGTGGCCCTGGCTCGGAGCCGCGAAGGCGGCGGGGGCGGCGGGCCTGCTCGTCGGGCTGCTGGTGCCCGTCATCGGCACCCTGGCGGCCATCGGGCTGATCCTGTACTTCACCGGGGCCGTCATCACGATCGTGCGCGCCCGCTCCTACGCCCACATCCCCTACCCGCTCCTCTACCTGGTCCCGGTGGCCGCCGCCCTGGCCCTGGCGACCGCCGCCTGAGTCATGGCCGCCTGGCCACTGGTGCGAGAGTGTGATCGTGCTGGAAGAACTGAGCTATATGCCGCGGTGGCGGTGGGTGCTTGCCGCCTGCCTTCTGGTGGGGGCCGGGGTCGTCTCCTTGGCGTACGGGTGGTGGTTCGTCGGCCTCCCGCTCGTGCTCGGTGCCGTCGCCTTTCCCGTGCAGTGGCTCGTGGACCGGTACTTGACGGAGCGGCGGCTGGTGTCGTTCATGGTCCCCCACTACGGGGAGATGCTGGACGAGCACGAGTTCGACCCCCGCACCGACGACGCCACCGAGGCCATGCTCCGCGACTACCAGGAGGCGCACGACATCTACGAGCGGTTGAAGCGTCTCGGCAAGGGAGACTACGACCGGGTCAATGCTGAGCTCGATCGTGGCTACGACGCCATCGACAGGCTGGACCTCCAGTGGATCGGCAGCACCGCCGCCGGCCGGTCGAAGCGGGAAGACGGAGCGGGGGAGCCGGGCGAGCACGCGTTGCAGATCTCGGAGCGCCCCTGGGACGGGGAGCCGCTGCACGTCTTCGCCGGGCGGGGCAAGAAGGTGCTGGCCCTGCCGGAGGGGTTCGGCCGGGAGACGGTGGTGGAATTCCGCAACCTGGGGACTGAGGAGGCGGTGATCCGCCACAGGAACCGGCGGCTGGAAAGCTTCTACTGGCTCTTCAGTTGTGCCGGGGGAACGGTCGGGCGCGCGCTGCTGGTCGATAACCGGAAGGTGCCCAGCCATCTGAAGATCGAGACGCGCGGTGAATGGACCCTGGCGTTGCTCGACTTCGCGGCGGTGCCACGGTTCGTCGAAAGCCGTACCGGCCAGGGGGAGGACGTGTTCCTCTACGCCGGAGGGCCCGCGCTGGCCGAGGTGACCGCGCACAACGGCGACCACCCCGCCTACTCCTCGCTCTTCGTGCTGTCCAAGCTGGAGGCTGAGCAGCGTGACCTGCTCGCCTTCCGCAGCGGTGTCGTCCCGTTGGCCGGGCCGACGGTGCTGCGTGTGGCGGGAGAGTCGCGCTGGTCCGTGGACGTTCAGCCCCTCGACACCATCCGGTCCTTCGACCGGAAGATCGAAGGCTCGGGCAACGACGTCGTCCGGTACACCGGCCCCACCGCCCATGCCAGGTTCCGGCACGGGGAGAGGCTCAAGGTCCGGCTCCTGGACGAGGGCTTGCGGGAGATCAGGGAGATCTTCCTCCGGCACGACGACGGAGAAGTGATCGTGCTGCTGGAGCGGGGGGCCCTGCTGCACATGGGAACCGACGCGACGGGCTGGAGCATCAGCGTCGACCACTGAGCCGGTCCCGTCCGGTTTCGCGTTTCGCGTCGGCCGCCGAGCGGGGAGGCGTGGGTCCTGCCGCCTCCCCGGCATGGCGGTCTCCTGCGCGCTCGCAGGCTGCCGCCTTAGCGTTCACCTTCATTCTATTGCAACGAGCATCGCTCCTTTGTTGCATTAGCTTTCATCTCCATCGCAACAACTTTGCGGCATCAACCTGCGTAAACGCCTTTTGAATGCAAAGAGGTCCTTGCTGAATCCGTGAAGGCAACGTAGCGTTTCTCTCATCAGAAACAAGCCGCACGGAACGCGAGGAGCACCCGATGACCACCTTCAACACCCCCGCCCCCATCACCGCCAGCCTGGAGATCGCGGCCGGACGCGTGCAGTTCATCGCCGCCGACCGCGCCGACACCGCGGTGGAGGTCCGGCCCGTCAACGCCGCCAAGGGCCGCGACGTCAAGGCGGCCGAGCAGACCACCGTCGAGTTCGCCGACGGCGTCCTGCGGATCGCGACCCCGGCCAAGAACCGCCACCTGGGCCCCGCCGGTTCGGTGGAGGTGACGGTGAAGCTGCCCGCCGGTTCCCGCGTGGAGGGCAAGGCCGCCGCGACCGAGCTGCGGGTGGTGGGGCGGCTGGGCGCGGTCGACTTCGACGGCGCCTACCGCCAGGTCAAGATCGACGAGGCCGCCAGTGTCCGCCTCACCGCCACCGACGGCGACGTCGAGGTCGGACGCCTGGACGGCCCGGCCGACATCAAGACCATGCGCGGTGACATCCGCATCACCGAGGCGACCGGCGGTGCGGTGGTGCTCAACACCCAGTCCGGCGACATCTCGGTCACCGCCGCCGCGGGCGTGTCGGCCGCGCTGGACGCCCACACCAGCCTGGGCCGCGTCAGCAACGCGCTGCGCAACGACGGCACCACCGGCCTGGACATCCGCGCCACCACCACCCGCGGCGACATCACCGCCCGCACCCAGTGATCCCCGCGCCCCACACCCCCCAAGGAGCAATCGCCATGACGAACCTGGCCATAGCGGCGAGCGGACTGCGCAAGTCCTACCGCGACAAGACCGGCGAGAAGGTCGTGCTCGACGGCATCGACCTGGCCGTCCCCGAAGGAACGATCTTCTCCCTGCTCGGCCCCAACGGGGCGGGCAAGACCACCACGGTGCAGATCCTGTCCACCCTCATCGCCCCCGACGCCGGTGACGTCCAGGTCGCCGGGCACGACCTGGCCCGCAACCCCGACGACGTACGCGGCGCGATCGGGGTGACCGGGCAGTGCTCGGCGGTCGACAAGCTGCTCACCGGCAGGGAGAACCTGCTGCTGATGGCCAACCTCAAGCACCTCCCCAAGGCAGAAGGAAAGCGGAAGGCCGACGAGCTGCTGGAACGCTTCGACCTGGTCGAGGCCGCGGGCAAGCCCGCCTCCACCTACTCCGGCGGTATGCAGCGCCGCCTGGACCTGGCCATGACCCTGGTCGGCGACCCCCGCCTGATCTTCCTGGACGAGCCCACCACCGGCCTGGACCCCCGCAGCCGCCGCGCCATGTGGCAGATCGTCCGCGAGCTGGTCGCGACCGGCGTCACCATCTTCCTGACCACGCAGTACCTGGAGGAAGCCGACCAGCTCGCCGACCACATCGCCCTGCTGGACCAGGGGCGACTGATCGCCCAGGGCACGGCCAACGAACTCAAGCGCCTCATCCCCGGCGGCCACGTCACCCTGCGCTTCACCGACGAAGCCCCGCTGAAGAACGCGCTGGACGTCCTGGGCCAGGGCTTCCTGGACACCTCCGACGACGCCCGCCTCACCCTCCAGGTCCCCAACGACGGCAGCGTCGCCGCCCTGCGCGGCCTGCTCGCCCAGCTGGAGGCCGCCCGCATCGAACCCGCCGAACTCAGCGTCCACACCCCCGACCTGGACGACGTGTTCCTCACCCTCACCGGGCAGCGCAACGACCAGAAGCAGGAGACCGTCTGATGAGCACCCTCGCCCTCGCCGCCCGCGATTCCTCCACCATGATCGGCCGGCAGCTCAAGCGCCTGGTCCGCTACCCGTCCATGACCATCCAGCTCATCATCACGCCGGTCATCCTGCTGCTGCTGTTCGTCTACGTCTTCGGCGGCACACTCGGCGCGGGCCTCGGCGGAAGCGGCGGCGGCCGTAGCGCCTACGTCAACTACGTCGTCCCCGGCATCCTGCTCATGGCGGCGGCCACCGCCGCGACCGGCACCGCCGTCATGGTCGCCACCGACATGACCGAAGGCATCATCGCCCGCTTCCGCACCATGCGGATCTCCCGCGCCTCGGTCCTGACCGGCCACGTCGTCGCCAGCGTGATCCAGCAGCTGCTCGGCATGGCCGTCCTGGTCGGGATCGCCGCCGCGATCGGGTTCCGCCCGAACGCCACGGCCGTCGAGTGGCTGGCCACCGCCGGACTGCTGACCCTGTTCGCCACCGCCATCACCTGGCTCGCCGTCGCCCTGGGCCTGAAGTCCTCCACCCCCGAGGCCGCCAGCAACGCCCCCATGCCCCTGATTCTGCTGCCTTTTCTGGGCAGCGGCTTCGTCCCCACCGACTCCATGCCGACCGCGATCCGCTGGTTCGCCGAGTACCAGCCCTTCACCCCGATCATGGAGACCGTCCGCGGCCTGCTGCTGGGCACCCCGATCGGCAACAGCGCCGCCATCGCCACCGCCTGGTGCGCAGGCATCGCCCTGGTCTCCTACCTGTGGGCCAAGCACACCTTCAACAAAGCCTGACCAGCAAGGAGCACCCCCGCGCAGGGCCGTCGGACCACCAGGTCCGACGGCCCTGCACCTTTGTGGCTTCTGCGTTAGGTCCGCATCGGCAACCTTGACGGAGCAGATGCACGAACGGAGGATCGCAGCACAGTGCGCGCAAGGCCGCGCACACCGCCTGACGCGGAGGTCGCCGTGGCTCTGGAGTTCTATGGCAAGGACGACACCAGCAAGAACCAAGGCTCCCCGGCGGTCTTCATCGACCGCGTGACGGGTGAAATCGTGTTCCAGGGATGGACTGAGACGGATGCGGCCGTGCTGGCTGAGATCTCTTCGCACAGCCGTACTGCGGCGAACGAGTCGTCGGTGCGCTTGCCTGCACGCATGAAGCCGATCATCCTCAAGGCTTTGGAGGCTCTTGATGGACGCGCCCCTGACCGGCGATGACTTCGCGGCGCTTCTTGCCGCCACGACCCGTTCGGCGGTCCATCTCGAACTGCGCGACGCCTACATGGCCGACGAATCGTTCACCCGGTGGCTGAAAAGCGGCCTCGTCGAGACGGACGACTCTGATGAGTGGTGGGCGTCGATCGTCGAGGAAGCGGTTTCGAGGCGGGTCGCGGTCCGGCGGGCTCGCATCGTCTCAGAGCCTCTCTCCGATTACGCGCGCTGGCTCTGGGAGTGCACCGGGCCAGTGAACATCGCGGCCGGGGAGGAGGTGCGCTGGCTGCCGCGCCATCACACGTCCGGACTTCTTGTCCCGCCTTCTGACTTCTGGGTGTTCGACGACGAGCTGTTGGTCTGGAACCACTTCGACGGCAGGGGAGAGTGGGCGGGCAACGAAGTGCTCCGTGACCCGGATATGGCCAAGATGTGCCGAGACTCCTTTGACGCGGTATGGGAACGGGCCACCGACCATCGGGAGTACCGGCCCTCCTGAATCGTCGCCATGCCCCGGCACCCCTCGTCCGCGGTCCAGCAGGCCCGTGAAGTTCTGGCGGCGCGCCTGCGGGACGTCCGGCTTGATTCGGGCCTCTCCGCCCGCGAGGTCGCACGTGCCTGCGGCTGGCACGAGTCGAAATGCAGTCGCATCCAGTCGGGTAAGCAGGCCCTCACCGACACCGACATCAGGAGCTGGTGCCTGGCCTGTGGTGCCGATGAGCAGGTGATTTTGGACCTGATAACGGTCAATCGCCAGCTCGATGCCGCGTACGTGGAATGGCAGCGCATGCAGCGAGGCGGTTTGAAGCGCCTTCAAGAGGCCGTCATCCCCCTGTGGGATCAGACTGAGATGTTCCGGATCTATGAGCCGGGTGTGGTGCCCGGCTTTTTCCAGACTCACGGGTATGCGGCTGCGCTTCTCGGGCGAATCTCTGAATTGTTCGCGATCCCCGGAGGCGATGATGAGGCGGCGACGGCGCGTGTCGAGCGTCAACGCCTGCTCTACTCCGGTGCGCACCGCTTCGCGGTGGTCATCGAAGAGTCCGTACTGCACGCGCGTATCGGTGATCCCGCTGTCATGGCCGGACAGCTCGGTCATCTGCTCGACGTGATGTCGCTGCCGTCGGTCTCTCTGGGGATCATCCCCTTCGCGGCGGAGCGCGGCATGTGGCCTGTCGAAGGCTTCTGGATGCTGGACGACGCTCAGGTCGTCCTGGAGACGGTCTCAGCGAAGATCACTGTTCAGCGGCCGGGCGAGCTCGACCTGTACCGGCGGGCTTTCGCGGCACTCTCCGGCATGGCGGTGCACGGTGCGCCCGCGCGCAAGCTGATCACCGCGGCGATCGCCGGGTTCTGAATTGACGTGCAAGTCGACGCAAGTCCCTGGATGTGGTGGAGGGCGACTTCCTAGCGTTCTGTGCGTGGACCTTCCCGGTTCACGACGCGCGCGGCGGCAGGCCGCGCCCGAGGCTTTCGAGGAGGAAGCCGAGATGACCGTTGTTTCCGAACGCACCGCCGACGTCGTCAAGGACCCGCGCGAACTGGTCTCGCCGGAGACCTTCGGCAAGCTCGTCAGGTTCATGGTGACGCGGCACCGGGTCACCGTCCGCTACGCCGAACGGGTCATCGAGCAGACCCTGGTCTACCTCAAGGCGGTCGCCGACAATCCCGGCCTCCGGATCGTTCCCGACATCGCCGTGGACCCCGGCTGGCACTGCTTCATCGAGCACACCCACGAGTACGCCGAGTTCTGCGAGCGCGTCGCCGGGCGGTTCGTCCACCACGTCCCGATCATGATCGAGGACATCAGCTCCGGGGCGGCGATGGCCCGCACCGTTCCGGCGCTGCGGGCCACCGGGTATCGGGTGGAGATGGAATTCTGGGGCACCGGGGAGTCCTGCTGCCCGGCCAATCCATGTGTGTGAGCCGACGGGAAGGGCGTTGATGCCGCGCAGTGCGTGGGGCGACCTGCCCCAGCCGGTCAGGGACGCCGTCCAAGAGCAGGTCGGTGCGGTGGCCGGGCTCGTGCCGGCCCCTTCGGGCAACCATGCTCATATCGCGGGGACGTTGCGCGCGTCCTCGGGGCCCGTCTTCGTCAAGGGGGCGCGCAAGGAGGCCGACCGGGACGGCCCCGAGATCTGGTCCCTGCGCAACGAGGCCCGGATCAACCCGCATGTGCAGCCGTACGCGCCCCGTCTCCTGTGGACCGTGGAGGAGGCGGGATGGCTGCTGCTGGGGTTCGAGTACGTCGAGGCGCGCCATGCCGACTACACGCCGGGCTCTCCGGATCTGGCCGTCCTGACCGAGGTCCTGGAAGCGTTCCAGGCGATGGCCGCTCCTGATGCGGTCGTGCTCCAGGTGGAGCGACGCTGGCAGCCGGTCCTGGCGGACGTCTCCGCGATGGCGGGCGGCGCTCTGCTCCACGCCGACCTGAACCCCGCCAACCTGCTGATCACCCCCGAGGGCCGCGCCTGTGTCGTGGACTGGGCTTTCACCTCGCGCGGAGCCGCCTGGGTGGAACTGGCGCTGCTCATTCCCTGGCTGCTCAAAGCCGGACACAGCCCTGACCAGGTGGCCCGCTGGTCGGCGCGGTTCCCCTCGTGGGCCGGGACCGATCCGACGGCCATCGACCTGCTCGCATGGGCGTTCGCCGAGTCCTGGCGGCGGCGCAGCAGCGCCGATCCCGCAGTGCCGTGGAAGGCCGAACTGGCCGCCCTGGGACAGCAGTGGGCTGATCATCGACGGGCCCGACCTCCCGGGCGGTAAGGGCAGGCCGTCGAGCTGTTTCAACGTCGAAGGGCCCCAGCGTTGCCGGGGCCCTTCGATCATGCGGGGAGAGCGTCGCGACGCCTAGGACCGCTTGCCGGGGGCGGCGACCTTCGCCGCCGTCAGCGAGCCCCAGCCGAGGATCTGGCCCTTGCGGACGCCGAGCCGGCCCGCGTCGGTGTAGCTGCGCAGCGCCGTCACCCGGAAGCCCAGGTAGGAGTAGGTCTTCGGGTCGACGAACACCTCGTGGTGCTCCTTGCCGTCAAGGTCCAGGTAGAGCGAGACACCGCGCCGACCGGCCAGGTCATCGGCCCGACCGGCGTAGCGGACGCTCGGGATCTTGGCCAGCGCGCCGTACAGGGCGGCCCGCTGGCGCGCGGGGAACAGCGCGCCGCGCAGGTACTGCGAGACGACGTCGAAGGCGCGGGCGTCGCGCTGCGCGGCGGTCAGCGGCGCGGGCGGGGGCGGCGGGGTCTTGGTCCCGGGCTTGAGCTTGCCGCCCTTCTGGGCGCGGCTCCGGCTCTGCCGCTCCTCCGCGTCGACGATCTTCCGGATGTGGGCGAGCATCGCCGTGGCGTTGTCCGGCAGGGCCAGCAGCGTGGGGTAGTCCATGCGCAGCGGCCCCGACGGGACGAACTTGGAGCCCGAGGCCACCCGCAGCTTGCCGCCCTCCATGAAGGCGAACGCCTTCTCGTCCGTGCGTCGCCACATCTCGCGGGTGACGAGCTTGCCGGGACGGCCGAACAGCGCCGGTCCCGCGCCGCCCTCCTGCGTCGGCGCGTAGACGGACTTGAGGTAGACCCACTGGCGCGGCCCCAGCGCGCCCTCCGGGCCCCGGGCCGCGCGCTCCGCCCCCTCGGCCAGCGCGGTGACGGCCGAGACCTGGCGCACGCGCGCGGGCGGCTCGCCGCCCCCCGGCTGGACGGCGACGAGCACGCCGCCGCCGACCGCGAACGCGCCGGTCAGCGCCCCGGCCAGCAGCAGCGGACGGCGCGCGGAACGGCGCGTCGGCGCGGGCTCGCCGGACTGCACGCGCAACCGCAGCCGGGCCTTGTCGACGGCGTCGTAGGGGGCCACCTCGGGGCGGCCGTCCCGGAAAGTGGTGATCAGTTCGTCGGTGCTCATGCCTGCTCCTCGCCGGTGCTCAGGGGGTCGCCGCCCAGGAAGCGGCTGGTCTTCTTGCGGATGCGGTGCAGCCGGGACCGGACGGTCCCGACCGGGATGCCGAGCGCGTCGGCGGCCTCCTCGTAGCTGAAGTCGGCCCAGGCGATGAGCAGCAGCAGGTCGCGGTCGGCCGCCGACAGCTTCGCCAGCGCGGCGGCCAGCGCGGGCTGGAGCCGCTGCGCGGTGAGCCGGGCGTCGCTGCGCTCGGTGAAGGGCTCGCCCTCGGCGCGGCCTCCCGCGCGGGCCAGCGCGCGGTTGCGGCGCACTTCGGCGCGCTTGTGCGCGCGGATCGCGTTGGTGACGATCGCGTACAACCAGGGCCGGGCGTCGGGCCTGCGCGGGTCGTAGCCCGCGCGTTTGCGGAAGGCGGTCAGGAAGGTCTCGGCGACGACGTCCTGCGCGATCTCCGCGCCCAGCCGCCGGGCGGCGTACCGGTGGATCGCGTCGATGTGCCGGTCGAAGACCGTCGCGAACCACTCGGGCTCGTGCACCGACCGGGCCAGCACCTCGGCGTCGGACGCCTCGTCGATCTCCGACGGCGCGGTCACGTGCCTCGTCCGTTCATGGGGGTTCCTTTCGGAGGAATCACCCGTACAGGACCGAAGTGTTGGGGCGGGTTCCCACTTCCTTGGAAGTTTCTCGGATTGGCCGGACCGCGCGCGAGACTGAGCGACCTGATGAGGTCGGTCAGGCCGGTGCAGGCGCGCGCTGGATTGTTGATCTGCCTCGACGCCGAAGGGCCCCAGCGTTGGCTGGGGCCCTTCGGTAGTGCTGGGGGGAGCGGCGTCACGCCTTCCAGGCGTCCGCCTTGATGGTGGTGAGGAGGTCGCGGGCGGCGGTCAGGGGGAGGGTGAAGTGCGGTCCGTTGGGGTCCTTGGAGTCGCGGAGTCCCACCGTTCCGGCGGCCCGCCGCATCTCCACACAGTCGCCGCCGTCAGAGTGGCTCCGGCTCGCTTTGCGCCACGCGGTCGTGTAGGTCATGCGTAGCCCTCTCTTGCCTTCTCGATCTCTTCGCGGGATTCCGCCTTGATGGTGGTGAGGAGGTTGCGGGCGGCGGTCAGGGCGAGTGTGACGTGTGGGCCGTTGGGGTCCTTGGAGTCGCGAAGGCCCACCGTTCCGGCGGCTCGCCGCATCTCCACACATTCACCGCCAGTGCTGCTGCTCCGGCTCGCCTTGCGCCATTCGGTCACGGGTGGTGCTCCATCGCCTCGTGTAGCAGTTCCCGAGAGCGATCCCAGGATGCCGCTAGCGTTGATACCTGGTCGTACCGTATCGCGACATCTTGGATGTCTTTCGGGTCGAGTAGCAGACGGCCGCCCATCGGTGCCTCGACGAAACCGATGTCCCTGCCGTCCACCGTCAGGAGCCTCACGGGCCCATCGTGGCCTTGGTGAATTCCTGCGGACTTCTCCACAACGCAGATCGCCACGTTAGGGCGCTCCGTCATGGCTATCAGGTGCTCAAGCTGTTCCCGCATGATGCCGGGCCTGTTGACGGACTGCTCGATCACCGTCCAGGAAAGGATGGCCGTGAAGAGCGCCGGGGTCGAACGGTCGAATACGGCCACCTGACGGGCGAGCCGAACCTTGAGCGCCGCCTCCACCTCGTCCTCGGAGGCGAGCCCCATTCGGAGCTGTGCGCGTGCGTAGTCCGGCGTCTGGAGGAGGCCCGGAACAACGGACGGCTCCCATAGGCGTACGCGGCTCGCGTCCTTTTCAAGTTCCTGCAGACCGGTCAGCCATCCGTCATCCGTCGAGCGGGCGGAGGCGTGCCGCACGAGGAAGGAGAACAGGCCCTCGGTCTTCCATGTCGTGTCGAGAATCGTCGCATATTCGGCACTTAGCTTCCTAAGTCCGTTCTCGACTCTGGAAACTTGGGAACGTTGGCATCCCAGAATCTGCGCTAGTTGATCTCCCGTTAGTCCGTGCCGGAGGCGATAAAGACGCACCTGAACTGCAATGACGTCCCAGAGCGAGCGATTTGGATCAAGGCGGTTCTGCATGATCGTCACCGTTCCAGACGTTCCACTTCGGCTAGGAACGTAGCGAGCTTAATTCGTGAGGGCGCACTCTGTAAGCCAATTGATGAACAGCCTTCCGGAGGTGGGGACATGTTCTCCCGAGCTCGCCCGTCATGGTCTGGACGTCGGCGCGGACGCCATGCGCGCTCCGGCGGTTCGCTCCAGCCCGTCCCGTCGAGCCACCAAAACACCGGCTTCGGGCGCGTCAACCCCCGCCGCCAGGTGTTGGACGAACTCCTCGCCGCGCTCCAGCGCGCCAGCGACCTTCGCGGCGTCCTGATCTGGGACGAGACCTCGGCGCTCCGCGTGGTCGTCTCCTTCGCCGGGCGCGGCACCAGTCCCGCCGTCTCGGTGACGGCCAACTTCCTCGACGGGCGCTGGTGGTACGCCTGGGCACCGGACGGCGGCGGTCCCGGACCCGGAAGCCCGACGACGATCACGCCCGTCCAGGACAACGCCGTCCAGGAAACCCTGAACGTCTGTCGGCGCACCCTCTGGACGCTCGTCGCGTCAGGAGGACGGCCATGAAGCGCAAGCCGAACGACGACGCCCGCACGCCATCCGCCGCAAGCGCCGCGACCGTGGAACTCCGCGAAGGAGGCCACGATGAATGAGACCGAACGTGCCCTCGCCTTCCACCGCGAAGCGCTGAACGTCGCGAAAGAAGACCGGCGCTTCGTCGTGTGCGTCGTCCAGCTCGTCTACGAAGAGGCCATGCGCACGTTCGGCGTCCCCGACACGACGCGGGAGCGGGTGCGCGACTTCGCCGCGTCCGCGCTGGCACCTCTCACGCACACCGAGGACGAAAGACAACAGGGATGAGCGACGCCGAGCGCATCGCGCAGCTGGAACGCGACCTGGCCCGCCTCCAGAACGAGCGCGAAGTCTTCGAGCGCGAGGCCACCGCGTCCCAGGTGCGCGCGGCCCGTGCCGTCAGCATCGTCTTCGCCGCCTTCGACCGCGCCATGAGCGCGCACGGCTTCCTGAACTCCACGCGCCGTCAGCTCGCCGCGCTCGCCGGTGAGGAACTGACGCGCGCAGGCGAGATAGTCCGAGGCCAGGACCTCCCAGACGACGAGCCGGGGCCCTCGCCGGGCAAGGAGGGGAGCGGCGAGCGCCCCGGCCCGTCCCAACTCCCGGGGCCGGAAAGCCCCGGGTAGCGGGCGGCGGCGCCTTCCCCCGACGCCGCCACCCGCCCGAAGGCCCCCAGCGCACCACCCCCGTTGCGCTGGGGGCCTTCAACGCGGCGGGGCTTCCGCGGAAACACAAGTCCGTTCTCTCCTGACCGCGCGGCGGCCCGGGGCAAGGCCGCCAAGGAGACGTAGCCGAGCATCCTCCAGTCTGGAGAAGGCCATGGCTCTACGGTTGATCGGCGGAGACGATGGCTGAAGCCAAAGGCGGCGAGAAGCCTCGCGGCGGCGGCCTGCGGCCCCGCATCCCCGAGAACATCTGCGGGGAACGGGTCCGGGTGGCGTTGCTGGAGGCCCGGCCCGCCGGGCTGACCACCAAGCAGCTGATGGTCGCGACCGGCCTGAGACCCACCCGCGCCGCGAGATCGTCGACGCCATCCGCTACCCGGTCGACAACGGCTGCAAATGGCGCGTGCCGCCAGCCGACTTCCCGCCCTGGCGCACCGTCTATGGCTTCTTCGCTCGCTGGAGCCACCACGGGGTGATCACCCAGATCCGTGACCGGCTACGCGAACAGATCCGGCTGCGCGCCCAGCGCTGCCCGCGCCCGCCGCAACCGCCGCGACCACGAACGCCGCGCCGCCCACTCCGAAGCAATGATCACCTGGGCGGCGATCATGTTGATGACCCGCCGCCTCACCCGCAAGCAACCCGCCCAAACCGCCGCGCCCCACACGCTGGCCGCCTAGCGAATAGCCGTTTCAACAACCGGCCATACCAGGACGCCGGAAACGGCTGACCGTTGAGATCGTCCGCTTCGACCACGGCCTCCTGGCGTGCTTGCCACGCCCGCAGCCGGCACTTCGGTGAGCAGTGGACCGCATCCGCGCGCCGCCGCACACCGGCCCACACCAGCACTCCGCACACCGGGCAGTGCCTCCACGCAACCAACCTCGCTCGCCACCCGGCCGGAGTCCGCAGCCACGCCGCCGCCTCCTGCGAAATCATCGTGGCAGCCGACTTCTCCTGTTCAGCGGCACGTTTGCGCGCCCGATACGCCCGCATTCCACACGCCGCCGAACAGTACTTGCGCCGCGGCGACGACTCCCCCGGCAACCGCACGCCGCCCACCACACACTTCCGGGCCCGGCCCACGCCATGAAGCTTCCCCGAGCAGCTCCACGCCTCCTGCTCAACCCCCGGCTCCACCGGAATTCACTATTGTGACAGTGTGAACACTCTCAGTAGTCGACCGGACGCGGTCCGGGCCTTCCTGACCGCCGGCGTCGCAGCCGTCCTGTGCACCGGCACCGCCGCTCCCGCTCACGCCGCATCCATCGCGCCCGCGCCCGCGCCGGCGGCCGAGGTGTGCGCTCCCGGCAGCGGCACCCAGATCTTCAAGTCCTCCAACGGCTACACCCGCGCCCTGGCGAAGCTGTGCGCCAAGCCCGTCGCCCTGCCCGGCGGCGGCAAGGCCGTCGAGGCCACCCTGGAAGCCCGGTTCCAGTACTACTGGGGCCTGGCCTGGCACCCCGAGAAGGCCGGCGCGTGCTCGGTCACCGGCACGTTCGAGAAGCGCCGCTACAGCGGCGGCGCCCCCACGTTCGACGACCTGGGCGGCAGCTGCGGCGAAGACGGCGTCTTCCGCGACACCGTCCGCTTCCCCGCCAGCGCCGACCGCTACGTCATCTACGCCGGCGCCCACAAGAACGGCGGCTACTGGGCCAAGAACACCAAGGACTCCGCCGCCCAGGACCACAACACCAACTACATCCACATCAAGGGCCTGGCCGTCGCCGTCACCGTCCCCTGACCTGATCACCGGCACGACCACCGGCACGTCCTCCCAGTCGGCGACGATCGCCGCCGGGGCCTCCCCGGCGGCGATCACGCAGAACACGCAACTGGTCGAGTTAGCGTCACGCGAAGGCGTCACGACGTGACGGCTCCAGAACGCAAACGGCTACGCCGAACGCTATGCAGGTCAGCGCTGACAGCGTTGATCAGGGAATGGGAAACAGACACTGAGCCCGGGGTGATCCCCGGGCTGTTCCAGACCAGTGCCTATGCGACGGCGCGCATGGGGCGGTTCAACGAATTCCACGGTTTCCCCGGCGACCTCGCGGACGCCGTCGAGGCGCGGATGGAGAGACAGCGGGTCGTCCGGTCCGGAAGGCGGACGTTCGCCGTCGTCCTGGAGGAATCGGCACCGTGGTTCCGGATCGGGTCCCGCGTGATGATGCGGGAGCAGCTCGATCACTTGCGCGACGTCGCCACGTGGCCGCAGGTCTCGCTCGGGGTCATCCCCCGTGACCGGGCCCGCCGCATCTGGTCGGTGCCCACCTTCTGGATCTTCGACGGACGGCGCGTGATCACCGAGACGCCCACGGCCGAGTTGACCATCACCGCGCCGGGCGAGGTGGAGATCTACCGGCGGGTCTTCGCCGAGGTGGTCGGGCTGGACCAGCCGCTCATCACGCAGTTCGAGGACGGGCGTGCTGAGGGGGAGGGGCTGGCCACCTCGTCGTTGTCGATGCCGACCGTGGTCGTCCGGTTCCTCCGGCAACTCGACCCGTTGCCGCATGACCGGGTCCACGCCACGTGCGCGGTGTCGCGCGTCCCGCCCGCATGGATCGAGCAGACCCGGCCGGGAGGAGTGATCGTGCTTCCGTACTCGCCCGGCTTCGGGTTCGGAACCGTGCTGCGGCTCGACGTGGTCGGCGACGGCACGGCGGTGGGGCGGTTCTGCGGACTACATGCTGATGCGGTCCCAGCGTCCCGCCGCAGGGCCGCCCGACTCCTGGGGCTCGGCGGCCGGTGACCCCGCCAGGTCCCGCACGCGGCTCGACCCCCGGCCGATCCGGTACGCGCCGGTGGCCGCCGATCTGGCCATCGCGGCTCTGGTGCCGGGTGTGGTCTCGCGGTTCCACGAGGACACCGAGCCGACCGGAGAGGCGACGCTGTGGGTCCTGGACGCCACCGGCCCCGGCGGTTCCTGGGCGTCGGTGGACTACGTCCCCGGCGATCACTCCTACGAGGTCCAGCAGGCCGGGGACCGCGACCTGTGGGACGAGGTGCAAGCCGCGTACTCCCGGTGGCTGGCGTGGGGACGACCGGACATCGACCGCTTCGGCATCACCGTCACCCCTGACGGCGAACGCGTCTGGCTCGACTCGCCGGACAACCCCCTCACCCCCTGAGCCGGAGACGAATTGCGCTCGGGGCCTTCAACGCGGGCGGTCGCGTCGAGCCGGCGGGACGCGGTCGACCGCGCCGCCCGGCTCGGGGTGCCGTGGGTGCGGCGGCACCGCCACTTCGAGCAGGTCGGCGTCAGGACCGGCCAGCGCCCAGAAGCGCCGGGTACTCGCTGATGACGGCCTGCGGTCCGGCTACGCCTGAAGGCGTAGGCGGGAAGCCTCCCGCGATGGGACGACGGCGGCGGTGACCGCCTCTGACGATGGTGCGGCAGCCCACCGAAGGAGGCCGTCTCATGGCACTGCCGACACCGTCCGACGATCAGCGGTCGCGGGACCGGGCGGGACCGCCGCGCCGCGATCGTGCGGCCCGGACCGCGATCGGCCGCGCGCACGGCCGACACCGGATCCTCCTGCTCGCCACCTGTACGGCGCTGGTCCTGGCCGCCGTCGGTGACGAGGCCCCCGGCTATGACGGGCCGGGCCCCTTCATCGATCTGGCGTTGGCCGCGCTGGTGGCGCTGGCCTGGTGGCGGTGGGTCCCGCTGCTCGTCGTCGCCGCGAGCGCCTTCTTCCTGGTCGGCGGGCTCGCCACGCCCGCGTTCGCGACCCGGCTGACCCAGCCGGACCACGTCCTGGAATTCACCGCCGGGTGGCTGCAGATGCTCGGCTTCGCCGCCGCCGCCGTCTTCGCGCTGGCCTCGGCCGTCCACGCCCGCCGCGCCTCCCGCTGACCCCACCGTGAAGGAACCGATCATGCTCTCTCTGAGCCGCCGCACGCTCCTCTCGCTCGCCGGTCTGCTCGTCGGCATCGCGGGCCTGGTCATCCAGTGGATCGCCGACCCGGACAAGTTCGCCGACGCCCTGTCGTCCTTCGTCGTCGTGCCGCCCGGCATCCTGTTCATCGCCGTGGCCGGTCTGCTGACGCTGCTCACCGCCCGCTGGTGGTGGCACCCGGTCTTCGGGGTGCTCATCGCGTTCTGGATCGTCGGTGTCGGCACCCTGGCGGGCCAGCTGACGCCCAACCTGACCTCCTCCAACGCGGGCACCGTGACCGGCAACGTCGTGATGGCCGCAGGTCTTGCCTTCGCCTTCGTCGTCGGCATCCTGAGCATGATCGAAGCCCGCCGCGCCCGCCCGGCGGGCACTGATCGTCCACAGCACGCGAACCCGCCGACCGCGCCCCGCGACTCCTAGGCCGTGCCCGGCGGTGCTTCAGCGCTGGGCGGTCGCGTCGAGCAGGCTGCTTACGTGGGCCAGGATCGGGGTGCGCAGCGTCGGCAGGTCGGTGTGTTCGTTCGTCGCCACCTTGCCGCTGACCAGGCTCGCTATCCCGCCGACCAGCATCAGGCCGGTGAAGTCCGGGTCCGGCAGCGCCTGCCAGCGTGGGTCTTCGTGCAGGGCCTCCGCGATCAGTTCCACGAAGCGGCGTTGTACCGCGAAGCGGTGGGCGGTCGCGTCCGGGCCCACCGCGTAGATCTCCAACAGGAACGTCCGCGAGCGCGCCGCGTCGGCCGCCAGGCCGTCCAGGTAGGCGGCCAGCATCCGGTCGAACCGGGCCAGCGGCGCGCTGACCGGTTCCTCCGCCGCCGAGGCCACCACGTCGATCATCAGGGCGGCGGCCAGCGCGTAGGCGGCCAGGAAGCAGTCCTGCTTGTCGGTGAAGTGCTCGTGCCCGAGGCGCGCGGGTAGTCGGCGACCCAGATGGGACGGCCCAGCGCCATGGCCTTGCCGCCCAGCCCGTTGCCGCGCCGCACCGTCAGTCCGGTCAGGGAGTCGGTGGTGTTGCCGACCAGTTCGGTGATGCGCATCCGCTCCGAGTCGCCCATGGCCCCGCCGAACACCATGGGCAGGCCGGTGCGGCGGTGCAGCGTCAGCACCGCCGAACGGACCGCGCCGGCGTCGTCACCCATGCCAGCAGGATGCCGCGCGCGCCGCCCGCGCGGAAGGGAAAGCGGTGATCCGGGTCACGCGTGTTCGGTCGCGGCGGCGTCGCCCAGGCCCAGGATCTCCACCGCCTCGGCGCGCATCTGCACCTTGCGGACCTTGCCGGTGACCGTCATCGGGAACTCGTCCACCACGTGCACGTAGCGCGGGATCTTGTAGTGCGCCAGGCGTCCGGCGCAGAAGGCGCGCAGCGCGTCGGGCGTGAGCGGCGCGGCGCCCTCGCGCAGCCGCACCCACGCCATCAGCTCCTCGCCGTACTTGGCGTCGGGCACGCCGATGACCTGCGCGTCCACGATGTCGGGGTGGCTGTAGAGGAACTCCTCGATCTCGCGCGGGTAGACGTTCTCGCCGCCCCGGATCACCATGTCCTTGATGCGGCCGGTGATGTTGACGTAGCCCTGCCCGTCCATGACGGCGAGGTCGCCGGTGTGCATCCAGCGCGCCGCGTCGATCGCCTCGGCGGTCTTGTCGGGCTCCTCCCAGTAGCCGAGCATCACCGAGTAGCCCCGGGTGCAGAACTCGCCGGGCACGCCGCGCGGCACCGTCGCCCCGGTCGCCGGATCGACGATCTTGACCTCCAGGTGCGGGTGCACGGTCCCGACGGTGGACACCCGGCGCTCCAGCGAGTCGCCCGCGCGGGTCTGCGTGGACACCGGCGAGGTCTCGGTCATGCCGTAGCAGATGGTCACCTCGGCCATGCCCAGCCGGTCGACGACCTGCTTCATCACCTCCACCGGGCACGGCGACCCCGCCATGATCCCGGTGCGCAGCGAGGACAGGTCGTGCTCGGCGAACGACGGCTCGTTGAGCACCGCGATGAACATCGTCGGCACCCCGTAGAGCGACGTGCACCGCTCGGCGGCCACCGCCTCCAGCGTGGCGCGCGGGTCGAAGGCGGGCGCGGGGATGACGACGCACGCGCCGTGGCTGGTGGCCGCGAGGTTGCCCATCACCATGCCGAAGCAGTGGTAGAAGGGCACCGGCACGCAGACGCGGTCCTCCTCGTCGTAGCCGCACAGCTCGCCGACGAAGAACCCGTTGTTCAGGATGTTGTGGTGCGAGAGCGTCGCGCCCTTGGGGAAGCCGGTGGTGCCGCTGGTGTACTGGATGTTGATCGGGTCGTCGGTGCTGAGCGTCGCGCCGATCTCGTCCAGGCGGGCGCGGTCCCCGGCGCGGCCGGTGGCGAGCAGGGCGTCCCAGGCGTCGCCGCCGAGCAGCAGGACGTCGGCCAGGTCCGGGCAGTTCGGCCGCACCTGCTCGATCATCGCGGCGTAGTCGGAGGTCTTGAACTCCGGCGCGGCGACCAGCGTGCGGACGCCCGCCTGGTTGAGGACGTACTCCAGCTCGTGCACCCGGTAGGCGGGGTTGATGTTGACGAGGATCGCGCCGATGCGCGCGGTCGCGTACTGGACCAGCACCCATTCGGCGCAGTTGGGGGCCCAGATGCCGACCCGGTCGCCGGTGGCGACGCCGAGGTCGAGCAGGCCGAGCGCGACGGCGTCCACGTCGGCGGCGAGCTGGTCGTAGGACCAGCGGCGGCCGGTCGCGCGCTCGACCAGCGCGTCACGGTCGGGGAAGGCGGCGGCGGTGCGGGCGAAGTTCGCGCCGATGGTGTCGCCGAGCAGCGGCTTGGCGGAGGTGCCGGAGGCGTAGGACGGTTCGGTCATCGCAGGTCCTCTTCACGGAACTCGCCGGTGGGGCGGGCGTCGGCGTCGGGGTGCTTGTCCAGCTCGCTGGCGCGCAGCTCCACGCGCCGGATCTTTCCCGAGATCGTCTTGGGCAGCTCGGCGAACTCCAGCAGCCGCACCCGCTTGTAGGCCGACAGTTGCGCGCGGCTGTGCTCGAAGATCGACGCGGCGGTCGCGGCGACCGGCTCCCACCCGGCCGCCAGCGTGACGTACGCCTTGGGCACCGCGAGCCGCACCGGGTCCGGCGACGGCACCACCGCCGCCTCGGCGACCGCCGGATGCTCGATCAGCACGCTCTCCAGCTCGAACGGCGAGATCTTGTAGTCGGACGCCTTGAACACGTCGTCGGCGCGGCCCACGTAGGTGATGTAGCCGTCGGCGTCGCGGGAGCCGATGTCGCCGGTGTGGTAGCGGCCGCCCGCCATGGCCTCGGCGGTGCGCCCGGCGTCGCCGTGGTAGCCGGTCATCAGGCCGAGCGGGCGTTCGCGCAGGTCGAGGCAGATCTCGCCCTCCTCGCCGGGCTCCCCGGTGAGCGGATCGACCAGCACGATGTCGTAGCCGGGGACGGGACGTCCCATCGAGCCGGGCTTGACGGGCTGGCCGGGCGTGTTGGCGATCTGGACCGTCGTCTCGGTCTGCCCGAAACCGTCGCGGATCGTCACGCCCCACGCCTGCCCGACGCGCTCGATCACCTCGGGGTTGAGCGGCTCGCCCGCCGCGACGACCTCGCGGGGCGGCGTGGACAGGGCGGCCAGGTCGCTCTGGATCAACATCCGCCAGACGGTGGGCGGCGCGCAGAAGCTGCTGACCTCGCAGCGCTCCATCTCGCGCAGCAGGCGGTCGGCGTCGAAGCGCGTGTAGTTGAAGATGAAGACGCACGCCTCGGCGTTCCAGGGCGCGAAGACGTTGCTCCAGGCGTGCTTGGCCCAGCCCGGCGAGGAGATGTTGAGGTGCACGTCGCCGGGGCGCAGGCCCAGCCAGTACATCGTGGACAGGTGCCCGACGGGGTAGGACGCATGGGTGTGCTCGACGAGCTTGGGCTGCGCGGTGGTGCCGGAGGTGAAGTAGAGCAGCAGGGTGTCGTCGGCGCGGGTGGCACCGTAGGGGTGGAACGGCTCGTCGGAGGCGTACGCGTCGTCGTAGCGCAACCAGCCGTCCACGGGCTCGCCGACGGCGATGCGCGTGAAGTCCCCGCCCAGCCCGGCGAACTTGCCGGTGTCCGCAGAGCCCGTCACGACGTGCCGGGCCCTTCCCCTCGAAATGCGGTCCGCGAGGTCCGCCGGGCCGAGCAGGGGGGTGCAGGGGATCAGGACCGCGCCGAGCTTCATGGCGGCGAGCACGGTCTCCCAGAGCTCGACCTGATTGCCGAGCATGAGGACGACGCGGTCGCCGCGCTCGACTCCGGCGGCGCGCAGGTGGTTGGCGACCTGGTCGGAGCGGCGGGACAGGTCGGCGAAGGAGTAGCGGGCCTCGGAACCGTCCTCCTCGACGATCCAGAGCGCGGGCTTGTCGTTGTCCTCGGCGACGCGGTCGAACCAGTCCAGCGCCCAGTTGAACCCGGTGAGGACGGGCCAGCGGAACTTCTCCCGGGCCGTCGCGTAATCGTCACGATGGGCGAGCAGGAAGTCGCGCGCCGCCCGGAACTCGACTGCGGGCATGGGGTCGTCCTCCTTGGTGGGAACCGCTGGGTGGGTGGTGTCGGTCGGCACCGTTAGGAGGATCGTTAGCCAGGTCACACCGTCGCGCCACCCCCGGATGGGGGTAGGGGGCGGGGTTGGGGGACGGCTTTGGGGCGGGCTTGGGACTGGAGGGGCGGGGGTGCACTTTGCGACTCGCGTTCCGCCCCCGCGCCCTGCATCCGGCCGAAGGTTCTAGCGCAGGCGGTGGCGTAGCTCGGTCGCCAGCTCTGTGGCCGTGTCGAGCAGGGCTTCGGTGAACTCTTGGGTGGCGGGTGTGGCCTCTGGGCGGCGCACGATCGTTGTGGGACGTACCGCCGCTGGATGGTCGATGCGCGTCAGCGCCACCGTTGGCGGCACCATCGTCACCGCGAGCCCTGGCACCACTGTGACGCCCAGACCGGCGGCGACGAGACCGAGTTTGGCGGTCCAGTCCCGTGCGACGAACGCCACCTGCGGATCGTCGCTCCAGGTGCCGAGCAGCGTCGAGGCCGGGTCGGCGCTGCCTGCGATCCATTGCTCGTCTCGTAGCGCTTGCGGAGGCACCGCCGTTTCGCCCGCCAACGCGTGCGCGCGGGGGAGTGCCACTAGCAACGGGTCGTCTACCAGCGGAAGCAGGTCGATGCCGTCGGGTGCGTTGGGCGGGGCCACGACCACCGCCAGATCGAGACGGCTCCGGGCCACCGCCGCCGCCAGGCGTGCGCTCAGCCCTTCACGCAGCGGTACTCGTACACGTGGTGAGGCGGCGATCGCTCGTGGCACCAGCGCAGCCATCGCGGTAGAGAACGCGCCCACCCGCACACGCTCGGGCCGCTCGCCGAGATCGCTGAGCCCCGCACGCGCGGCGTCCAGTTCGGCCAAGACGGTTTCGGCGTGCCGGAGCACCACCCGCCCGGCCTCGGTGACCCGAACACCACGGGCCTGCCGCTCGAACAACACCCGCCCGGCGGCCTGCTCCATCAGCGCGATCTGCCGGGACACCGCCGACTGCGTGTAGCCGAGGCGCTCGGCAGCGGTGGAGAACGAGCCGTGCCGAGCCGCCTCGCGGACCACGCGCAGGCCGACGACGGTGAACTCACCCATGCGAAACCTCGATATCAACCATGCGAGACAGTCGTTTGTAGCATGCCTTTAGTGTTGCCTAGCCTCCTCCATATGAGTGCAGAAGAGAACAGCAAGCTGCTTCAGGAGATCTTCGAGCAGATGGCGCAGGGCAACGGGCGCGCCCTCAGCGACGCGATGAGCGACGACTTCCGCTGGATCTTTCCGGGGTCGTGGTCATGGTCAGGGACGTGGGGACCGAAGGAGAGGGTTGTCCACGGGCTGCTGCGACCGCTGATGGCGCAGTTCAGCGACTACCGGGTTGAGGCTGAACTGATCCTGGCGGAGGGGGACCGGGTTGTTGTTCAGGCTCGGGCTACGGCTACGACCACGCGGGGTGAGTCCTATCCGCAGACGTACTGTTTTGTTTTCCGGGTGGCTGGGGGACGCCTTACTGAGGTGGTTGAACACTGCGATACCTCTTTGGTCGAACGTGTTCTGGAACCTCTTGTGGGGGGTGGCACGTCCTGAGGGGTTACGCTCTGGCCTCGTGTGGGGTGCCAGATCAACCCTTTCGGCCTGGCGCTCCGTGCGTGACCGACAACCCCGGCCCCGTGCTCCGCGCGTGGCCAACAGTCCAAATCCCGCATTCCGCTTCTAACTCTGCGCTTTGCGTTAAGCCTGCGCTCCGCGTTAAGCCTGCGCTCCGCGTTAAGCCTGCGCTTCGCTTCAAGCCTGCGCTCCGCTTCAAGCCTGCGCTTCGCTTCAAGCCCACGCTCCGCGCCAAGCCCACGCTCCGCTTCAAGCCCGCGCTCCGCGCTAAGGGCACGCTCCGCGCCAAGCCCGCGCTCCGCGCTACTACCTCAGCCCGCGCTGCGCGCGTGACCGACAACCCCGGCCCCGTGCCCCACGCATGACCAGCGACCTCAGCCCGCGCCCCGCACCCGACCAACAACCCCAGCCCCGTGCCCGAACCATCCCG
>NZ_BCRO01000113.1 GCF_001552635.1 Actinomadura hibisca NBRC 15177
GGGCGGCGGCGCGCGCCACCCCGGCCGGGGCGCGGCCGCCGCGCAGCGACCGCACGTCCAGCGCGCCCTCCCCGGTGACGACCAGGTGCGCGCCCCGCGCCTTGCGGGCGAAGCCCAGCAGGTCCAGCATGAGGCCGAGGCCGGGCTCGGGCTTGGCGTCCAGGAAGGTCAGCGCCGCGAACCCCACCCCGCCCGCCGCACCCGCGCCCGCGCGGTCGCGGGCCGTCCGGCGGGCCGCCGACTCGGCGAGGTCGGCCCAGCGGCGCAACCCCGCGTCCAGCGCCCGGATCTCCTCCCGGCCCGCGCCTCGGCGCGCCCCCGGCCCGGCCGCGGGCCCTGCCGTCGCCTGGAGGGCGGCCGCGCCGCCCCGGCCCAGCAGCGGCCCGGCGTCGTCGCCCGCCATGATCACTTCGAGGCGGGACAGGTCGGGCAGCCCGCGCAGGTCCAGCGCGTGCAGCGCGCGCAGCGCCGCCCCGCCGGGCGGCAGGTCCTTGCCGGCGGCGTCCAGCAGCCGCCCGCCGAGCCCCTGCACCAGGCCCGCGCCGCCGTCGGCGCAGGCCCCGCCGCCGAGGCCCAGCACGATGCGCCGGGCGCCCAGCCGCACCGCGTGCGCCAGGAGCTGGCCGGTGCCCAGGCTGGTGGTGGACAGCGGGTGCGGCCGCCCGTCGGGCAGCCGCCGCGTCCCCGACGCCTCGGCCAGCTCCACCACGGCGGTGTCGCCGTCCAGCGCCAGCGCGGCGGTGACCGGATGCCCGGTGGGGCCGCACACCCGGACCTCCACGCGCCGCCACCCGGCGGCGATGGCGGCCTCGGCGGTGCCCTCGCCGCCGTCGGCGACCGGCAGCTCCACCACCGGCACGCCGGGCCGCGCGCGGCGCAGCCCGGCGGCCAGGTGCCGGGCGACGGCCGGGGCGCTCAGCGCCCCGCCGAAGCGGCCGGGCGCGAGCAGGACGTGACCGTGCCGGGGAGGGTCCAGATGATCGTCCGCGGACGCCACAGCCACGCCTTTCACGCCGGGGGGCCGGCCAGGAGGTAAGGCCCTACCTTCTGCTTACGCCATGTCGGCACTATTTGACACCCAGAACCTCCTCGACGACGTTCAAACCGAAATACACGACGAAGATCGCGGCCACGATCCACAACAGCCAGTTCACGTTGCGCCAGCGGCCGAGCGCGGCCTGGATCAGCGCGTAGGACACCAGGCCCGCGCCGATGCCGTTGGTGATCGAGTAGGTGAACGGCATGAACACCACGGTCAGGAACGCCGGGATCGCGATGCCGAGGTCGTCCCAGTCCAGCTTGGCGACCTGCGCCATCATCAGCGCGCCGACCAGTACCAGCGCGGGCGCGGCGGCCTGCGCGGGCACCACCGCCGCCAGCGGGGTCAGGAACAGGGTGACGGTGAACAGCGCGCCGGTGGCGATGTTGGCGAGGCCGGTGCGCGCGCCCTCGCCGACGCCCGCCGCCGACTCCACGAACACGGTGTTGGCCGAGGAGCTGGTGACGCCGCCGAAGGCGGCCGAGACGCCGTCCACGGTCAGGATGCGGCCGAGGCCGGGGACCTGGCCCTTCTCGTCCACCAGGCCCGCCTCGTCGCTGATGCCGAGGATGGTGCCCATCGCGTCGAAGAAGCCCGACAGGACCAGGGTGAACAGCACCACCAGCGCGGTGATGAACCCGGCGCGGCCGAAGCCGCCGAACAGGTCCACCTGGCCGAACAGCCCGAAGTCGGGCATCGCGAAGAAGCTGTCGGGCAGCTCGGGGGTGACCACGCCCCACGAGCCCTTGCCCTGGGCGGGGATAGAGGCGTTGGTCTGGATGATGATGGCGAGCGCGGTCGCGGCGACGATGCTGATCAGGATCGCGCCCGGCACCTTGCGCACGTACAGCGCCATCATCAGGACCAGCGAGAAGGCGAACACCACCGCGGGCCAGGTGGAGAGCTTGCCGCCGACGCCGAGGGCCAGCGGCGGGGAGGTCGCGCTGGAGGTGATGAACCCGGCGTCCACCAGCCCGACCAGGGCGATGAACGCGCCGATGCCGACCGCGATGGCGTGCTTGAGGGCCAGCGGGATCGCGTTCATGATCAGCTCGCGCACGCCGGTCAGCGCCAGCAGCACGATGATCACGCCCTCGATGACCACCAGGCCCATCGCCTGCGGCCAGGTCATCACCGGCGCGGCCTGGAAGGCCACCACCGCGTTGATGCCGAGCCCGGCCGCCAGCGCCATCGGGGTGTTGCCGACCAGGCCCATCACCACGGTGGCGATCGCCGCCGACAGCGCGGTCATCGTGGTGAGCTGCGGGATCGACAGCGTCGCGCCGGTGACGTCCTTGGCCCCGCCCAGGATGATCGGGTTGAGCAGGATGATGTAGGCCATCGCGAAGAACGTGGTGACCCCGCCGCGCAGCTCGCGGGCGACGGTGGTGCCGCGGCCGGTGAGGTCGAAGAACCGGTCCAGCGGGCCGGCGGAGCCCTCGGGGGGCGGCGGCGTGTCCTGGGGTTCGGCGGTCGTGGCGTGCGACATCAGGCGGACTCCGGATTCAGCGGTGCGACCGTGAGCAGTCGTGATCGAAAAATGGCGAGCACAGATTAACTGCCCGTGTTCCGCGACCGGCGAACCGGTGTGCCGCTAGCGGGGACGCCGCCGTTTCGGCTGCTCAGGTGCCCTGCCGCCGCCCTGTGCGCGGCGCCGGGGGCCGCCGCTCAGCTGCCCCGGTAGGTGGAGTAGCCGAACGGGCTCAGCAGCAGCGGCACGTGGTGGTCCTCGCCGGAGTCGGCGGCGGTGAAGATGACGGCGATCTCGGGGTAGAACGTCGCGGTGCCGAGCGCGGCGTAGTAGGGGCCGGTGCCGAAGCGCAGCCGGTAGGGGCCCGCGCCGCCGCTCGCCTCGGGAACGCTCCAGCGGCCGTCGCCATCGGTCTCGCCCTCGGCCAGCGGGCGCCAGGTGTCCCCTTCGTGGCGGTCGAGGCGCACCGCCATGCGCGCGGCGGGGCGGCCGACCTGGGTGTCGAGGACGTGGGTGGACACAGTCATGGCGTAAGTACAGCAGGAGGCGAGCACGGCGCGGAGCAGGAGGGGTGGGCGGAAAGGGGCGTGCCGCGCCCCCCTCCTGCTCCATGCCGGATGCGACCCGCTATAGCCTGCCGTGGTGCGTATGCGAGAGTTGGCGGGCGCGGCCGGTGGCGCGATCGATTCGTACGCGCTGCTGCTGGCCTCGGTGCCCGAGCCGGTGCGCTCCTCCTTCCGCGAGCAGCTGCTCGGCCCGCTGGAGGACTACGACGCCGGACGCAACTCCGACCTCGTGCGCACGCTGGAGGTCTTCCTGGCCTGCTCGGGCTCGTGGAGCCGGACGGCGGCGCGGCTGCACGTCCATGTGAACACCCTGAGGTACCGGATTCGGCGAATCGAGGAACTCACCGGGCGGGATCTGGGCACACTGGAAGATCGAGTCGATTTCTTCCTCGCCCTGCGCGCCGTGCGCCCGGCGAGGACCTCGTAGAGGGTGGTCACAGGATGGATCGGGAGACTCTCGGACAGCGGATCCGGGCGCTGCGCATCCGGCAGGGGGTGAGCCAGGCCCAGCTCGCCTTCCCCGAGCTGTCCGACAGCTACATCTCGCTGATCGAGAGCGACAAGCGGGTGCCGGCGCCCAGCGTCATCGACCTGCTGGCGGCCAAGCTGAACTGCTCGGCGACCTACCTGGTCAGCGGGGTCAGCGAGGACGTGGTGGACGAGCTGCGCGTCACGCTGGACTACGCCGAGATCGCGCTGCGCAACGGCGCGGCGGGCGAGGCCCGCGCCCGGTTCGCCGACGTGCTGGCCAGCGCCGACGCCGTCGCGCTGCCGGAGATGTTGCACCAGGCCCGCTGGGGCCACGCGCTGGCGCTGGAGGCGGCCGGGGAGCTCGCCGAGGCGATCGGCGAGCTGCGCGCGCTGACCGCCGAGGCGTCGGCCGAGGCCGACCTCGACCACTGGGCGCGGGTGCACGTGGCGCTCAGCCGCTGCCTGCGCGAGCGCGGCGACACCAGCGCCGGGGTCGCGGTGGCCGAGGAGGCGCTGCGGCACCTGATCGCCACCGGCGCCGACTCCACCGACGCCGCGGTGCACCTGGGCGCGGCGCTGCTGGCCGCCTTCATCGAGCGCGGCGACCTGGTGCGGGCCCACCAGCTCGCCGCCCAGCTCGTCGAGCGGGCCGAGCGCGTCGGCGGCCCGCGCGCCCGCACCGCCGCCTACTGGGAGGCCGCCTACGTCGCCGAGGTGCGCGGCGAGTACGAGGAGGGCGTCGCGCTCGCCGAGCGCGCCCTGATGCTGGCGGGCGGCGGCGTCGACCAGCGCGACCTCGCCCGGCTGCGGGTCGCCTACGCCGGGCTGCTGCTGCGCGCCCGGCCCGAGGAGGCCGAGCACGCCCGCGACCTGCTGGCCCGCGTCCGCGCCGAGATCAACTCCGGGTCGGCCGGGGAGATCGACGTGGCGCAGTGCTTGACCGAGCTGGCCCGCGCCGAGAACGCGCTCGGCCGTCCCGGCGCGGCGGTCGCGCTGGCCGAGGAGGCGCTGGAGCTGCTGGGGGAGGAGCCGCGCCGGGCCGCCGCCGCGGCGCTCACCGCGCTCGGCGAGGCGTGCGTGCGGCGCGGCGACCGGGACCGCGCCGTCGAGGCGCTGACCCGCGCGGCCACCTGCCTGGAGGAGATGGAGTCCTCCCGGGAGGCGGCGCAGGCGTGGTTCGACCTGGCCGAGCTGCTGGCCGAGACCGAGGCGGAGGAGCCCCGGATGGCGGCCTACCGGCGCGCGCTGACCTGCGTCGGGGTCTAGCGCCGGGGAACCGCCCCGCCGGTGATCGCGTCAGTGGCATGATGTCGCGATCGTCGAGCGGGGGAGAAGTCCTGAATGTTCGGTGTCGTCCGGCCCTGCCGCCACGTGTTGTGCGGGTCGTTGTTCGAGGACTGGATGGCGCACCTGTGCGGGTTGTGCCTGACCCTGCGGTCCGAGCACGGCCAGGCCGCCCGCCTGGTGACCAACTACGACGGCCTGCTGGTGTCGGTGCTGGTGGAGGCGCAGGCCCCGGACCGGTCGCCGCGCCGTAAGGCCGGGCCGTGCGCGCTGCGCGGCATGAAGGGCGCGCGGGTGGTAGCGGCCCGCGCCGACGGCGCGCGGCTCGCCGCCGCCGCGTCCCTGCTGCTGGCGGCGGGCCGCACCCGCGACCACGTCGCCGACGGGGACGGCCCGTACGCCCGCCGCCTGGTCGCGGCCGCCGCCGGGCGCATGGCCGACCGCTGGGACGCCGCCGGGGCCGCCACCGGCGCGTCGGTCGGCTTCGACCCGGCGGTGCTGCGCGACGCCGTCGCCCGGCAGCCGCTGCTGGAGAGCGCGGGCGGGCTGGGCCTGCTGGAGCTGACCGAGCCCACCGAGACCGCCGTCGCGGCCGTGTTCGCGCACACCGCCGTGCTGGCGGGCCGCGAGCACAACGCCGAGACGCTGGCCGAGGCGGGCCGCTTCTTCGGGCGGCTCGCCCACCTGCTCGACGCCGTCGAGGACCTCGCCGAGGACGGGGCGGCGGGCGCGTTCAACCCGCTGCTCGCCACCGGCACGGCCCCGGCCGAGGCCCGCCGGCACTGCGACGACGCCCTGCACGGCCTGCGGCTCGCCGTCGCCGACCTGGACCTGGCCGACCGGAAGCTGGTGCGCGCCCTGCTGGACCGCGAGGTGCGCCGCTCGGTCGAGCGCGCCTTCGCGAGCGCGCCCGAGGCCCGGCACGGCGTGCGTCCCCCGCGCCCCGGCTTCCCGGTCCCGTGCTTCACCGGGTCGGCGGTGTGCGCCACCTGCGGCCTGTGGCAGCCGGAGTGGAGCGCCCACTACACCGCCGACTGCTCGGACCGGTGCTGGTGCAGCCGGCACTGCGACGGGAGCTGCGACGGCTGCTGCGAGTGCTGCGACTGTTGCGACTGCTGCGACGACTGCGGGTGCGACTGCGGCTGCTCTTGACCAAGCGACCGTTTGGGTGACACGCTCGCGGCGTGCCGGACGCGATCTTCGCCGAACTGCTGCTGGACCGGGCCGCCGACGACCACACCGGGCTGCGCTTCGAGGAGCGGACCCACACCTGGGCCGAGGTCGTCGCGGCGGCCTCGGCCAGGGCGGCACTGCCGCCGGAGCTCTGCCCGGAGCCGCCGGACCGGCCCCGGCACGTCGGGATGCTGCTGGAGAACGTGCCCGAGCACGTCTTCTGGATCGGCGCGGCGGCCCTGTCCGGCGCCACCGCCGTCGGCATCAACCCGACCCGGCGCGGCGCGGAGCTGGCCGCCGACATCCGGCACACCGACTGCGACCTGATCGTCACCGACACCGCCCACGCGCCCCTGCTCGACGGCCTGGACACCGGCGTCCCGCCCGGCCGCGTCCTGCTCACCGACACCCCGGCCTACGCCGCCGCCCTCCCGGCGGACCCGCCCCCGCCCGACCTCACCGGCCTCACCCCCGCCGACCGCCTGCTGCTGCTGTTCACCTCCGGCTCCACCGGCGCGCCCAAGGCGGTGGCGTGCAGCCAGGGACGGCTGGCCGCCATCGCCGAACGCGCCGCCCAGATGACGATCACCCGCGACGCGGTGACCTACTGCGCGATGCCGCTGTTCCACGGCAACGCCGTCATGGCGAACCTGGCGATGGCCGTGCACGCCGGGGCGACGGTGGTGCTGCGCCGCCGCTTCTCGGCGTCGGGCTTCCTGCCCGACGTGCGCCGCCACGGCGTGACCTACTTCAACTACGTGGGCCGCGCCCTGGCCTACGTCCTCGCCACCCCCGAAGCCCCGGACGACGCCGACAACACGCTCCGGGCCGCGTTCGGCACCGAGGCGTCGGCCCAGGACATGGCACGCTTCGGCACCCGCTTCGGCTGCCAGATCATCGAGGGCTACGGCTCCAGCGAGGGCGCGATCTCCCTGCGCAAGACGCCCGAGACGCCGCCCGACGCCCTCGGCGTGCCCCAGCCCGGCATCGAGGTCGCGATCCTGGACCCGGACACCGGCACCGAACGCCCGCCCGCCCGCTTCGACGCCGCGGGCGGCCTGCTGAACGCCGACGAGGCCATCGGCGAGATCGTCGGCCTCAACGTGGCCGCCGCGTTCGAGGGTTACTACAACAACCCCGAGGCCGACGCCGAACGTGTCCGCGACGGCCGCTACTGGAGCGGCGACCTCGGCTACCGCGACGCCGACGGCTACTTCTACTTCGCCGGACGCGGCGCGGACCGGCTGCGGGTGGACAGCGAGAACTTCGCCGCCGCCCCCGTCGAACGCATCCTGGCCCGCTGGCCGGCCGTGGTGATGTGCGCCGTCTACCCGGTGCCCGACCCCCGGACCGGCGACCAGGTGATGGCGGCCCTGGAACTGCACGGCGACTTCGACCCGACGGCCTTCGCGGCCTTCCTGGCGGCCCAGCCGGACCTGGGCACCAAATGGGCACCCCGCTTCGTCCGGACAGTCCCCGCGATGCCGCTGACCGCGACCGGCAAAGTGGACAAACGCCCCCTACGCCGAGCCCACTGGACCGAAGCCGAAGGGGAACGGCCCACGATCTGGTGGCGCCCCACCCGCACCCTGACCTACGAGCCATTGACCCAGGCCCAGGCGGCGGACCTGCGCAAGAAGTTCGAGGAACACGGCCGCACCCACACCCTCGACACCCTGTGATCCATCGGTCAGTGCGCGTCCGGAAGGCGGGCTCTCCGCCCCCGGGCCTGCCCACGGCGCGTTCTCAGTAGGGTAGGTGAGGCCCTTCAAACCTATTCTGGAGATTTCCGGCCTCCCATGATGATCAACAAACTGCGGTCGCCGCTGCGCCGCCTCGGCCTGCTCGCCGCCCTCGTCACGGCGTTCGGCATGGTGTTCGCCGCGCCCGCGCTCGCGCACACGCGGCTGGTCAGCAGCACGCCCGGCAAGGACGCCACGGCCGCCTCGGTCTCCGAGGTCAAGCTCGTGTTCAGCGACAAGATCAGCGTCGCGAAGGTGCTGGTCAAGGACGTCCAGGGCAAGGAGTTCCAGCAGGGCGAGGCCGTGCGGCAGGGCCCGAACGTCACGCAGAAGCTGGCGGGTCCGCTGCCCGCCGGCGAGTACACCGTCTCCTACGCGGTGGTCGGCGAGGACGGGCACCGTATCGAGAAGACCGACCTGAGCTTCACCGCCGAGGGCGGCGAGGCGCCGGGCGGCGGGAACCTGGAGACCGCCGAGGCCAAGTCGGACTCGCCGGTCGAGGAGAAGACCGGGCCGCTGGAGGAGACCACCGACGAGCCCGCCGCCGGGAAGAAGGCCGCCGAGAAGAAGTCCGACGACTCCGGCTCCGGCCTGGTGTGGGTCATGGTCGGCGGCGGCGTGCTGATCGGCATCGTGATCGGCCTGGTGATCGTGTTCCGCGCCAAGCGCAAGCACCCGGCGGGCAAGGGCGAATGAGGGTGACCGGCGGTGAGTGAGGGCACGGTGTCCGGCGGCCTGCCGCGCGTGGTGCGGACGGCGGCGGTGGCGCTGGCCGCCGCGATCGGCGTCATGGTCGCCGGGCTGGTGCTGGGCGGCGCGGTCGCCGAGAAGGTGATCCCCGGGCTCGGCGACGCCGGGGCGGTGACGCGCTGGGGGCTGCCGGTCTCGCGGCTGCTGATGGACCTGGGCGCCGCCGTCACGGTGGGCGCGCTGCTGGCGGGCTTCGCGCTGCTGCCCCTGGAGGGCGGCAGGGGCGGGGCGCGCCTGTCGGCGGCCGCCGTCGGGTACGTGCGGGCCGCGTCGTGGCTGGCGGCCGCCTGGGCCGCCGCCGCGGCGGCCACGCTGGTGTTCACCGTCGCCGACGTGCTCGGCCAGCCGGTCGGCGAGGTCGTCACCGGCAGCGAGCTGAGCAGCTACGTGGGCCAGCTCCCGCAGGGCACCGCGCTGATGCTGGTGGTGCTGCTGACGGTGGTGGTGGCGCTGCTGGCGCGCACCACCGTCGCCCCGGCGGGCGTCGCCGGGCTGCTGGTGTTGTCGATGGCCGCGCTGCTGCCGCCGCCGCTCACCGGCCACTCGGCCTCGGCCGCCAACCACTCGGTCGCGGTGACCGGCGTGGCGCTGCACGTGCTGGCGGTCGCGCCGTGGGTGGGCGGCCTGGCGGTGCTGGGCGCGCACGCGCTGGGCGGCCGCGCCCGGCTGGACGTCATGGCCGACCGGTTCAGCCGGATGGCGCTGTGGTGCTACGTTGTGGTCGGCGCGAGCGGCCTGGTCAACGTGATCGCCCGGCTGCCCGACCCGGCCGAGATGGTGAACACCGACTACGGGCGGCTGGCCCTCGGCAAGATCGTGTTCTTCGCGGTGCTGGGCTGGTTCGGCTGGTGGCACCGGGGCCGCACGCTCCCGGCGCTGGCCGAGCGCAAACCGTGGGCGTTCACCCGGCTGGCGGCCGTCGAGGTGACGGTGATGGCGGCGACGATGGGCCTGGCGGTGGCGCTGGCCCGCACCGCGCCGCCCGCCCCCGCCGAGGAGGAGAGCCCGGTCAAGGCCCTCATCGGCTACGACATGCCCCCGGCGATCACGCCCGGACGGCTGGCCACGCTGTGGACCTTCGACTTCTTCTTCGCGACCCTGGTGATCGTGCTGGCCGGGGTGTACCTGGCCGGGGTGTTGCGGTTGCGGCGGCGCGGCGACTCCTGGCCGGTCATGCGGACCGTCGCCTGGTTCGTCGGGCTGCTCAGCATCGTGATCGTCACCCAGACCGGCGTGGCCCGGTACGCGCCGGTGTTGTTCAGCGTGCACATGGTGCAGCACATGGTGCTGAACATGCTCACGCCGATCTTCCTGGTGATGGGCGCGCCGGTCACGCTGGCGCTGCGCGCGCTGCGGCCCGCCAGGATCCGGGGCGACCGGGGGCCGCGCGAGTGGCTGACGGCGCTGCTGCACAGCCGGTACGTGGCGTTCATCGCGCACCCGGCGGTCGCGACGATCATCTTCGTGGCCAGCACCTTCGCGCTGTACTTCACGCCGCTGTTCGAGGCCGCCATGCGCAACCACCTCGGGCACATCGCGATGATGGTGCACTTCTTCGCGGCCGGGTCGCTCTTCTTCTGGGTGCTGATCGGCGTGGACCCGGCGCCGCGCAAGCTGCCCTACCCGGGCCGCATCCTGCTGCTGTTCGTGACGATGCCGTTCCACGCGTTCTTCGGCATCGCGCTGATGAACCTCGGCCAGCCCCTGGCGCGCGGCTGGTACACCGCCGTGCACCCCGAGTGGGCCGTGTCGGTCCTGCGCGACCAGCACACCGGCGGCGCGATCGCCTGGGGCTTCGGGGAGATCCCGACGTTCATCGTGCTGATCGTGCTGGCGTTCCAGTGGTTCTTCGACGACCAGCGGCAGGCCAAGCGCGAGGACCGGCGGGCCGACCGCGCGGCGGCGCGCGGCGAGAAGGGCGCGGGCGACGACGAGCTGGCCGCCTACAACGCCCGCCTGGCCAAGCTCGCCGAGCGCGACACCGACAAGGCGGGCGGCACGACCGGCGCGGACTAGGGCCTGTCTCAAAGACCTCAGCCGTCGCGCGAGTGCCTAACTGTCCCGGCGGGGCGATGCCGGAGGCGAGCCCCGTCGGGACAGA
>NZ_BCRO01000114.1 GCF_001552635.1 Actinomadura hibisca NBRC 15177
GCCAGGCGAGCCCTCCTGGGCCGGGCCTTCGAAACACTGACTAGCCCGCGCGGGGGATGCCCCGGTCCCGGCGCGCTGCCAGGATCGGGGCGTGCTCCTGTTGACGCGCGCCGTGCGCGCCCCGGCGACCTGGCGCCGCTGGGCGCATCTGGTGATCGGCGGCGCCCTGCTCATGCCGTACTGGTTCCTCGGCATGGTGCTGGCCTCGCTGCTGCCGACCCAGCGGCCGGGGCTCGTGGGTCTGGTGATGTTGTTGTTCCCGCTGCCCGCCACGTTCGTCACCGGTCTGGTCCCGGCGGTGCGGTACCTGGAGGCGACCGCCGCCAGGGAGCTGCTGCGCGGGCCGAGCGCCGCGCTGCGCCCGGCGATGACGTCCTCCTGGCAGACCCGCGCGCGGACCGGCCTGTGGTTCGGCGCGCACCTGCACGTCGGCGTGGTGGTCAGCGCGATGAGCCTGGCGGTGCCGCCGTTCGCGGTCGTGCTGGGGCTGCTGCCGGTGATCGACTGGGGGCTGGGCAGCGCCGCCGACCCCGGCCCGCTGTACGCGTGGAAGCACAGCGGCTGGGTGTGGCTGGCCCCGCCCGCCGGGCTGCTGACGCTGCTGGCGCTGCTGGGCCTGATCGTGCTGGCCGGGGCCGGGCTGAGCCGCCTCGGCCCGGTGCTGCTGGGGCCGTCCCCGGCCGAGCGGGTGGCCGAGCTGGAGGCCGCCGCGCGCCGCCTGGCCGAGCGCAACCGGCTGGCCCGCGAGCTGCACGACTCCGTCGGGCACGCGCTGAGCGTGGTGACGCTCCAGGCGGCCGCGGCCGGGCGGGTGCTGGACCGCGACCCCGACTTCGCGCGGCAGGCGCTGGGCGCCATCGAGGAGTCGGCGCGCGCCGCGCTGGAGGACCTGGACCACGTGCTGGGCCTGCTGCGCGAGGACCGCCGCGAGGACGGGGCGCGGACCGCGCCGCAACCCACGCTCGGCGATCTGGAACGGCTGCTGGAGCAGACCCGCATCGCGGGCGTGAAGATCGACGCCGAGATCGGCGCGGAGCTGGAGCACGTCCCGGCGGCGGTGTCGCGCGAGGCGTACCGGATCGTGCAGGAAGGGCTCACCAACGCCCTGCGGCACGCGGGCAAGGTCCCGGTCCGGCTGCGGATCGCGGTGCGCGGAGAGCGGCTGGAGATCGGGATGGACAACCCGCTGGCCGGGCGCGACGCGGCAGGCGGGGATCATGGCGGCGGCCGGGGCCTCGGCGGCGTCCGCGAGCGGGTGACGGTGCTGCGCGGCACGATGGCGGCCGGGCCCGAGGCGGGAGAGTGGCGCGTGCGGGTGGAGCTGCCGCTAAGGTCCGGATCATGACGATCAGGGTGCTGCTGGTGGACGACGAGCGGCTGATCCGCGCGGGCCTCGCGGCCATCATCGACGCCGAGCCCGACCTGGCGGTGGTCGGCGAGGCCGGCGACGGGGCCGAGGTGCCCGGCCAGGTGTCGCGGCTGCGGCCCGACGTGGTGCTGATGGACGTGCGGATGCCCCGGCTGGACGGCATCCAGGCCACCCGGCGCCTGCTGGAGACGATGGCCGAGCCGCCGCGCGTCCTCGTGGTGACCACCTTCGAGAACGACGAGTACGTCTACGACGCGCTCAAGGCCGGGGCCAGCGGCTTCCTGCTCAAGCGCACCCGCCCCGAGGAGATCCTCCAGGCGATCCGGATGGTCGTGCACGGCGACAGCCTGCTGTTCCCGGCGGCGATCCGCGCGCTGGCCGCCGAGCACGGGCCCGCCGCGCGGGCCGCCGGACGCGGGGCGCGCTGGCACGACCGGCTCACCGAGCGCGAGGCCGACGTGTTGCGGCTGATGGCCAAGGGCCGCTCCAACGCCGAGATCGCCGCCGAGCTGTTCGTCAGCCCGCAGACCGTCAAGACCCACGTCGGCAACGTCCTGGCCAAGCTCCAGGCCCGCGACCGCACCCAGGCGGTGATCCTGGCCTACGAGACCGGATTCATCGTCCCCGGGTAAGCGGGCTCTTGCGCCCGAGGATCAGAACGCGATTCTATTTGGGGGCGCGGGTCCGGCCTGGACCCGCGCCACCTGCACTGATCCCGGAAGGACGACGATGGGCGCGACGTCTCCTGCTGTTTCTCTGGACTACCCCGACGTGCCGGTCGGCGCGGTCCTGACCGGCGCGGCCCGCCGCTGGACCGACCGCACCGCCCTGCACTACATGGGCCGCGACATCTCCTACACCGAGCTGGCCCGGGAGTCGGCGCGCTTCGCCCACGGGCTGCGCGCGCGGGGCGTCGGCCAGGGCGACGTGGTGGCCCTGCACCTGCCCAACGTGCCGGAGTTCGCCTTCGCCTACTACGGCACGCTGCTGGCCGGGGCGACCTTCTCGCCCTGCAACCCGCTGCTGCCGCCCGACGACCTGGCCTTCCAGCTCGACGACTGCGCCGCCACGACCGTGGTCACCCTGGACCTGGTCGCCGGATCGGTCGCCGAGGCGGTCGGCCGCACCAAGGTCGCCACGGTGATCGTCGTCGGGGCGCTCGGGCCGGTGGACCTGGCGACGTTGTGCGACGGGGCGTTCGCCGCCAACGGCGTCGCGTTCGAGCAGGTCGGGGAGGGCCAGCCCGACGAGCCGCCCGCCGTCGAGATCGACACGCGGGCGGCGCTGGCGCACATCGCCTACACCGGCGGCACTACCGGCCGCTCCAAGGGCGTCATGCTGACGCACCGCAACGTGGTGGTGAACACCCTCCAGTTCGCCTGCGCCGGTTCCGGCTCGGTCCCCGGCCTGGACGCGCGGGGCGGGCTGGTCCTGGAGGGCGACTACGACCCCGCCGAGTACCCGGTGCCGCTCGGCTCGGCCGTCCTCGTCAACGTCGCCCCCTGGTTCCACGCCATGGGCACCATCGGCTACCTCAGCAGCCTGCTGCTGTCGGGGACCACGATCGTGGTGCACCCGCGCCTGGACGTCCCGGCGTTCCTGGCCGACATGGAGAAGTTCCGCGCCACCGGCCTCGGCGGCGCGCCCGCGCTGTTCTCGGCGCTGCTGGCCGACCCCTCGTTCGGCGAGCGCGACCTGTCGTCGGTGCAGGCGATCCGGTCGGGGGCCGCGCCGCTGTCGCACGAGATGCTGGGCCGGCTCGGCGCGATCTTCCCGGACGCGGTCGTGGTCGAGGCGTACGGCCTGACCGAGGCGTCGATGGGCCTGACCACCAACCCGGCGGCGGTGTCGGGCGTGCGCAGGGTCGGCACGGTGGGGCGGCCGGTCGCCGACACCCAGATCAAGATCGTTCCGGTGGCGGCCGAGACCGTCACCGACGCCACCCCGGGCCTGCCGCCGGGGGAGGAGGGCGAGGTCTGCGCCAAGGGCCCGCAGATCATGGCCGGGTACCTGAACCGGCCCGAGGCCACCGCCGAGGTGCTGGGCGAGGACGGCTGGTTGCGCACCGGCGACATCGGCGTGCTCGACGAGGACGGCTACCTGGCCATCGTCGACCGCAAGAAGGACATGCTGCTCTACAACGGCTACAACGTGTACCCGCGCGAGCTGGAGGAGAAGCTCTTCGCCCACCCCGCCGTCGCCAACGCGGCGGTGATCGGCCGTCCCGACCCGGCGGCCGGGGAGCTGCCGACGGCGTTCGTCGTCCGCTCGGGCGAAGTGACGGCCGAGGAACTGCTGGCGCACGTCAACGCGCAGGTCGTGCCTTACAAGAAGTTGCGCGAGGTGCGGTTCGTGGACGAGATCCCGGTCTCGGCCGCCGGGAAGATCCTCAAGCGGGAGCTGCGCGAGCGCCTCTGACCGTTCAGGCCCGGCGCGGCGGCCCGTGGACCGCCGCGCCGGTCGCCCGGTCAGGAGCTGGGGAGCTGCCCCAGCGTCACGTCGACGGTGCGCTTGGCCCCGTCGGTGCTCTGCACCTCGACCTTGGCCACGTCGCCCGGCTTGAGCTTCACCAGCGCCTCCGACAGCGCCGTCTGGTTGGGCGTCGCGGCGCCGTTGACCGACAGGATCAGCTCGTCGGCCTTGATGCCCGCCTTGTCGGCCGGTCCGCCCCGGGTGACGTCCACCACGCCCACCGCCGTCTGCTGCAGGCTCTGCGGGTCGATGAGGGTGCGCACCGTCACGCCGAGCGCGGCGCGGCCGGAGTTGGAGACCTTCCCGGACTGGATGAGCTGCGGCGCGATCTGCCGCACGGTGTTGCTGGGCGTGGCGAAGCCGATGCCGACCGCCGCGCCGCCCATCTGCGGGTCGGAGGCGGCGGCGGTCGGGATGCCGATGACCTCGCCGTTCAGCGTGACCAGCGCGCCGCCGCTGTTGCCGGGGTTGATGGCGGCGCTGGTCTGGAGCGCGTTGCCGATGGTCGCGCCGGGGAAGGCCCCCTCGCGCTTGGTGGACACCGTGCGGTTCAGCGCCGACACGATGCCGTTGGAGACGCTGCCCGACAGGCCCAGCGGGTTGCCCATGGCCAGCACGATCTGGCCCACCCTGGCCTTGCCGGAGTCGCCGAACCGCGCCGGTTTCAGCGAGCCGCCCGACACCCGCACCACCGCCAGGTCGTCGGCGGGGAACGAGCCGACCAGCTCGGCCTTCAGCGGCTGCCCGCCGCTGGCCGCCGTCACCTCGATCCGGCGGGCCCCCGCCACCACGTGCGCGTTGGTGACGATGTTGCCCTGCCCGTCGTAGACCACCCCCGAGCCCTCGCCCGAGTCGGTCTCGATCTGCACCACCGAGGGCAGCACGTCGGTGACGACCTGCTCGTACTGCGCCTCCAGCTGCCCGGCCGCGCCCTCGACCGGCACCGGCGTCGAGCCCGCCGGCGACGCCGGGGTCGCCGACGACGACGAGGACCCGCCGCCCCCGCAACCCGACAGCAGCAGCGCCCCGGCCAGGACGGCCGCGCCCGCCGCCGTCCGCCGCCCGTTCGCGTGCACCAGAGAATCCACCAGAGCCCACCTCCGGTGGTTCTCATCCCCACTCGGGCGCACTCCAGCCGTCGCGGCGCGCGGGCACTGCGTGATCTTGACGTTGGTCGGGGCGGCGCTTTAACCGGCGCGATCCTCATTCGCCGCTTACACGGCGTTTACCTGCGGTTCGTTACAAAGGGGACTACAGAGGAGCAGGACTTCCGATCGGGGGATCATGGACGCCGTCACTCTGTCCGAACTGCGCAAGCCGCGGACCTTCCCGGCCGTCTCGGTGCTGATGCCGACGCACCGGCGCGAGCCGGGCAACCGGCAGGACCCCATCCGGCTGCGCAACCTGCTGGCCGAGGTGCGCCGCCGCCTCCACGAGGACGGCCGGGTCGCCCCGGCCACCGCCGAGGAGGTGCTGCGCGGCCTGGAGCACGCCGTGCGGGACGTCGACCTGCGGCACGCCGAGGACGGCCTGGTGCTGTTCGCCGCGCCCGACGGCGAGCACCACGCCTTCACCGTCGACCAGCCGGTGGACGAGCGGGTCGTGGTCGACACGACCTTCGCCACCCGCGACCTGGTCGCCGCCTACACCCGCCGCTCCAGCTACTGGCTGGTGTCGTTGTCGGACCAGTGCGCGCGGTTGTGGGACGGCCGGGGCGAGGAGCTGATCGAGGTCACCGGCGGCGGCTTCCCGCTGAAACCCGACCTCCGCGAGGACGAGTCGGTGGGCCGGGCCTCGCCGCGCGGCGCCCGGCACGGCGACGACCAGCACCGGCTGCTCATCAAGAACGTCGTGACGGCGCTGGAACGGAGGCTGGCGCACGACCGGCGGCCGGTGATCGTCGCCGGGGTGACCCGGCACCAGGCGTTCTTCGACGACGCCGCCGGGCCGCACGTCACGATCGCGGGCCGGATCGACGGCGCCTACGAGGGCGCCCCCGCCACGACGCTGGCCGAGCTGGCCCGCCCGGTGCTGCACGCCTACGAGGACCTGCGGGAGGTGGCGGTGCTGACCGAGCTGGAGGCCGCGCGCAGCCTCCAGCGCTACGCGGGCGGCCTCGGCGAGGTCATGCGGCTGGTGGAGGAGGGCCGCGGCGAGCACCTGGTGGTCGAGCGCGGCTACTACGCCCCGGCCGTGAAGACCGACGACGAGCTGGTGCCGGTGGAGGGCCCGCACGGCGCGCTGCGGGGCGCCGACGTCGTGGACGACGTGGTGGACAACGTCATCGAGACCACGCTGGAGTACGGCGGCGAGGTGACCTTCGTCTCGGACGGGTTCCTCGTCGATCACGACCGGATCGCCCTGGTCGTGCGCTTCTAGGAGGGGTGGGCCCCGGCCGGGCGACCGGCCGGGGCCCCGAAGTGCCGCCGGGCCGCGCCGCCAGCCGCCCGCGTCAGCCGCCCGTGTTGACCGCCCGCGTCAGTCATCCGCGCAACGCGGGTTCCGCCAGACCGTCCACGATGCGCCGAAGGACTCGCGCGGATGGGCGCGCCAGCCCGCCGGGTGGCCGGGCCAGGACGCCTCGGGCGCGGTCCCCGGCGGCGGCGCGAGGGCGACCGAGCACGTCCCCTCGGGCAGCGGGGCGCGCCGCACGTCGAGCACCGTCACGCGCGTCCACCAGACCGGCTGCACCAGCTTGACGTGCACGAACCAGGGCAGCGAGGGGTCGGACACCACACCGCCGGACGCCGCTCCCGGCAGCGGCGAGACCGGGGCCGCCCGCGCGGGGGACGGCCCCATGGCGAACGTCGTCGCGGCCAGGCTGACCCCCGCCAGCCCGATCGTCAACGCGGGCCACCCGAACCGCCGCGCCACCAGGAACGCCGCCAGCAGCCCGCACGCCGCCAGCGACGCGCCGACCAGGTGGAGTTCCGTCCGGGAGCCGGTCAGGAAGCCGGTCTCGGGGAAGTCGAACGCGATGTACTTGTGCGTGCGCAGCCGCCCGCCCGCGTACGCCACCACCGCCGTCCCGGCCAGCGCGATCACCGCGCCCGCCGCGAGCGAGGCCCGCACGGCGGTGCGCAGGCCCGCGCGCACCAGCACCGCGAGCCCGACCAGGGTGTGGACCAGCGCCAGGCACGACAGGTACCGGCCGTAGGCGAAGTTGCCGACCCGGTGCTCGTCCGCCAGCGCCGCCGCCGACGCGTAGGCGATGCCGAAAGTCAGCGCCAGCAGCGCCGCCGCCATGAGACGGGTGGAGGCGGGCGTGCGACGGCGCGCCAGGACGGCGACGGCCGCCACGAGCCCGACACCGCCGAGCCCCCAGGTGGACACCGCCAGGTACCAGATCTGCCCGGCCGCGCCCGACAGGGCCCGCGCCTGCCCTTCGAGGCTGGTGACGCGGTCGACGATGTTCGCGCCCAGATCACGGGTACCGCCCGGATACAGCTCCGCGCGCAACATCCCGTTCAGCGCAGCCCCGGCGGCATACCCCGCGACCGCGACGGCGATCCCGACGCACGCCCGCCACCACACCCCACACGACGCGCCCCGCCACTGCTCCAGCGTGGGCAGCCACCATGTCCTACGCCCCGAGCCCCGCTGCCGCTCCAGCATGGCCCGCCGCCGCGTCCCACGCGACGCGCCCTGCCGCCGTTCTATCCCGGGACGCCGCCACAGCCCGCGCAAGGCAGGTCGCCGGAGCCACGGGACGTCTCGGAGCGCGAGCAGCACCAGCGCGGCCACGTGCACGGCCAGCAGGATCGTGCCGCGCGTGTGGATCGTGGAGGCGTAGGCGGCGACCAGGCTCGCCGCCACCGCGTCCCCGGCCCGGCCCCCGCGCGCGAACCGGTCGAGCAGCAGCAGCCAGCCCAGCACCACCACCGGCAGCACCGCGTCCGCCAGCGCGAACGCGTCGAAGAACGTCACCGCCGGGAGCAGCGCCGCCGCCCACGCCAGCGGCAGCGCCGCCGGGACGCCGAGCCCCAGCCGCCGCGCCGCCAGGTACCCCAGCGGGAACACCGCCGAGGCCACCAGCGCGTTCAGGACCATCACCAGCGTGTAGAGCGTCGCCGGATCGTGCGTCACCCACCGCAGGGGCGTCAGCAGCAGCGGGTATCCGACCTGGTAGAAGGTGTTGCCGGACAGGTCGGCCCCCGGGCCGCCGGCGAGCCAGCGCGCCGCCGCCAGGTAGCCGGTCTCGTCGGGGTCGGCCACCGGCCCGGTCCGCGCCCGCGCGAACCACAGCCGCACGCACACCTGGCCGAGCCAGCCCAGCGCCAGCAGCAGCGCGGCGCGGCGGGCGAGCGCCCGGCCGGGCTCGGCGGCGCGGGCGGCGGCGACCGGAGGGGCTGGGGGAATCAGCAGGGTCATGGCACCCCACCGTCCCGGCGCACTGTCCCGATCTTGTCCGCGCGATGTCCGGGTTTCGTGACAAAAGATCGGTTCGCTGGTGGGCGGCCCGATAATGGGCGGGTGGCGAGCATTCTCTTCGTCGAGGACGACCCCTCGGCCCGCACCGCGCTGGAGCTGGCGCTGACCCGGCAGGGGCACCGGGTGACCGCCCGCGCCACCGGCGAGGACGGCCTGGACGCGCTGCGCGCCCGCCGCCCGGAGATCGCGGTGCTGGACGTCATGTTGCCCGGCATCGACGGCATCGAGGTCTGCCGCCGCATCCGGCGCGCCGACACCCTGCCGGTCATCCTGCTCACCGCGCGCGGCGACGACCTGGACGTGGTGCTGGGCCTGGAGGCGGGCGCCGACGACTACGTGGTCAAGCCGGTCGAGCCCCGGGTGCTGGACGCCCGCATCCGCGCGGTGCTGCGCCGCGCCGAGCACACCCACCCCGACCGGTCCGCCTACGGCGACCTGGTGGTCGACCGCACCTCGCTGAAGGTCACCCGGGCCGGGCGCGACATCCGCCTCACCCCGACCGAGCTGCGGCTGCTGCTGGAGCTGACCCGCCGCCCCGGGCACGCCATGACCCGCCAGCAGCTCCTGGCGGCGGTGTGGGAGCTGGACCGGCCCGGTGACTCGCGGCTGGTGGACGCGTGCGTGCAGCGGGTCCGCGCCAAGATCGAGGACGATCCGGCCGAGCCGCGCCGCATCGAGACCGTCCGGGGTTTCGGCTACCGCTTCGTCGCGCCGTGACCGGCCGCCCGCGCCAGCCTCGCCTGCCCCACTTGCGCCGCCCGCTTCGCCCGATCCGCCCGTTCCGGCCGCCGTTCCGACGGCGCGCGGCGGCGGAGCGGCGCTGGTGGCTCACCGGCCTGCGCGTCCGGCTGACGGCCGCGTTCCTGGCCGTGGCGCTGCTGGCGTCGGTGCTGGCCTCCGGCATCTCCTACGTGCTGGTGCGGCGCAGCATGCTGGCCGCCGCGCAGGACACCGCGCTCACCGAGGTCCGCGAGATCATCGCCCGCACCGTCCCGGACCGGATCCCGCCCGACACCACCGACGTCCTGGCTGCGGACCTGATGCGGCGGCTGTACGCCTCCGACGACCGGCGGCTCGCCTATGCCGGGCCGATGGCATGGCAGGGCCCCATCGTGCTGCCGTCCTTCCCGCGCGGGGGCGAGGATCCGGCAGCGCCGCGGGAGGAGCGGGAGCCGGTGGCGGACGCGGTCCTGCACGTGCCGGTCACGCAGGAGTTCGCACAGCGCGCGGCACACGGCATGGTCTTCCAGCGGGTCGTGCGCGACGGCCGTCCCTACCTGCTCATCGGCGCGCAGGCGGGCGAGCAGATGGGCGAGCAGGCCGAGGGCGCGGAGGCGCAGCGCACCACCCCGCCCATCGTGTTCGTGTCGGTGGACCTGGGACGCGAGGCCCGCCAGCTCCGCTCGTTCACCCGCTCGCTGCTGATCGCCGACGCCGCCGCGCTGGCCTTCGCCCTGCTGCTGGCGCTGCTGGCGGCGCGCGGCGTGCTGCGCCCGGTGCGCCGCCTGGGCCGGGCCGCCCGCGCCCTGGGCGACGGCGACCTGGCCACGCGAGTTCCGGCGCGCGGCCGCGACGAGCTGGCCGACCTCGCCCGCACCTTCAACGCCACCGCGCAGGCGCTGGAGCGCACGGTGACCGAGCTGCGCGCGATGGACGCCGCCTCCCGCCGCTTCGTGGCCGACGTGTCGCACGAGCTGCGCACCCCGCTCACCGCCATGCTCGCCGTCACCGATGTGCTGACCGAGGACGGCGGGCGGGACGGCGCGGGCGGGACCGCCGCCCGGCTGGTCGCCGCCGAGACCCGGCGGCTGGGCGCGCTGGTCGACCACCTCATCGAGATCAGCCGGTTCGACGCGGGCGCGGCGGTGCTGCAACTGGACGACGTGCTGCTCGGCGAGGCGGTCGCCGGGACGCTGGCGGCGCGCGGCCAGACCGGTCGGGTCACCGTGACCGGCCCGGACGAGCTGGTGGTGCGGCTGGACCCGCGCCGCTTCGACGTGATCGTCGCCAACCTGGTCGGCAACGCCCTCAAGCACGGCGCGCCGCCGGTCCGGCTGGACTACGGCCCCGCCGCCCGCGACGCCCGCTCCGGCGTCGTGCTGACCGTCACCGACGGCGGGCCCGGCATCCCCGCCGACGTGCTGCCGGTGGTGTTCGACCGGTTCGTCAAGGCCGAGGCCGCCCGGACGCGCAGCGAGGGCAGCGGCCTCGGCCTGGCGATCGCCCGCGAGAACGCCGTGCTGCACGGCGGGACGCTGGAGGCCGCCAACGCCTCCGACGGCGGCGCGGTCTTCACGTTGTGGCTGCCCACCGCGGAACAGGAGGACGCGTGAGGAACACGACGGCGGCGGCGGTCGCCGCCCTGGTGCTGCTGGCCGCCACGGCCTGCGGCATCCGGCCGACCGGGGTCATCAGCGCGGGCAGCAAGCCGATCGCGGGCAACCGGCCCGGACCCATCACCCTCTACCTGCTGAAGGACGGCCGGCTGACGCCGGTGCAGCGGCCCGGCCTGCCCGACCACGGCACGCTCGCCATCCCGCAGCTCGGCGTCCCGCTGACCGTCGAGGAGCGCCGCAGGGGCCTGACCACGCGGGTGCCCCGCGTCCGGCTCACCCCGGACCCCGTCACCATCGTCGCGGAGGGGGAGCTGGAGCCGAGCACCCTGCTGGAGGTGACCGCCGGGGAGAAGCGCCGGTGGTCGAGGGCGGCGCTGGCGCAGCTCGCCTGCACCGCCGAGCAGATCCAGGGAGTGCGCCGGACCACGTTGCGGATCGAGCCCGGCGAGGACAGCGGCGTCATCAGGTCCTACCTCTCCACGACGCGGCAGGAGCCGCCCCCGGACGCGACGCACCTGCTCCTCACCTGCGCGGCGTTCGCCGACCTGAAGTGACCGTCAGCTCCGGGTGAGCCAGCTCGCGGTGATGTCGCCGAGCACCGAGCGCAGCGTCAGCACCACCACGCCGAGCAGCAGCAGCGGCATCACCACCCAGCGCTCGACCCGGCCGTCGGTGCGCGGGATCAGCGGGATCTCCAGCCGCCACGGCACCGGCCACAGCAGCGGGCAGCCGCGCGGCGTCAGGCTGTCGCCGATGATGTGCGCGATGCAGCCGAGGAACACCGCGAAGCCCGCGAAGCTCATGTCCAGGTCGTGCATGAGGTAGACGGCGAACGCCGCCAGCGCGCAGTCGGCCAGCGCCGACTGCGGCTCCTTGCCCTCGAAGTCCAGGCCGATGCCGCGCAGCCCGAACCCGACGATGACGAACAGCGCCGCCCACCAGCCGTACACGAAGTCGGTGGCCAGCCAGTTCATCGCGAAGCCCATCGCGACCGCGAACAGGATCGAGTGGGTCGCCATCCGGTGCCCGCCCGACAACTTGCCCACGTACTTGCAGAACGTCTGGGTGATCGGGCCGAAGGTGTTGGCGATGCGGCCGTTGTGGTGGTCCACGTCGGGCAGCAGCGCCGCGCCCGCGCACACCACCGCGCCCGCCAGCAGCTGCTTGGGGGACAGGTCCACCGCGTGGTCGCCGATCAGGCGCTCCTGGCTGAGGAACGGCACGGCGCCCAGCCACAACAGCGCGCCGCTCAGGGCGTGCGTCTTGCCCATCATGCCGCCGACCCCCGCCTTTCACCCGTGTCCCGCCACGCCGGACTCTAGCCCGCTAATGATCCTTTTCAGGGGCGACGCGCCGAAGTGGCCACTACGTCCGGTTGGATGGTGAAACGGGCACGGCGGTTCCGGGTGAACGCGGATCTCAGGCGTCGCCGCCGGACGCCGCGTCGTGCCGGTCGCGGGCCGCCATGACGGCGTGCACGTGCTGCTCGGCCCAGTCCGAGACCGCCCGGATCGGCACCTGGAGCGAGCGGCCGAGGCCGGTCAGCTCGTACTCCACGCGCGGCGGCACCTCGGCGAACACCTCGCGGGTCAGCAGCCCGTCGCGCTCCATCGTGCGCAACGTCTGGGTGAGCACCTTGGGTGTGACGCCGCCGACGGTGTCGCGCAGCTCGGAGAAGCGCCGCCGCCCGTCCAGCAGGACCAGCACGACCAGCACCGTCCACTTGTCGCCGATGCGGTCCAGGACCAGCCGGGTCGGGCAGCCGGGGTCGAAGGCGTCGCCCGCGAACAGGTGCTCTTTCATGGTTTCCCCAAGGTACTCATGGCACGTTGAAGATACCAGTATCCGATGGATACCTTTGCGCTGAGCAGGGAAGTCATCGCTGTTGACGGAGGTAGGGACCATGCGGATTCTGCTGATCGGCGCGACCGGGATGATCGGGAGCCGGATCGCGGCCGAGGCCCGCGCGCGGGGCCACGAGGTCACCGGCGCCACGCGCCGCGGCGCGGACGGCACCGAGCGGCTGGACGCCGCGGACGCCGAGGGCGTCGCCGCGCTCGCCCGGGGCCACGACGCGGTCGTGCTGGCGATCGCGCCGCCGCGCGACGGGTCGGGGGCCGTCGAACCGCTGCTGGCGGCGGGCCACGCGGTGCTGGAGGGCATGCGCAAGGCGGGCGTGCGCCGCCTGGTCGTGGTCGGCGGCGCGGGCAGCCTGGAGGTCGCGCCCGGCGTCACGCTGGTGAGCACGCCGGAGTTCCCCGAGCTCTACAAGCCGGAGTCGCTGGCGCAGGAGGCGCTGCTGAAGGAGATCCGCGCCGAGGCGGGCGATCTGGACTGGACCTACATCTCACCGGCCGCCGAGATCGGGCCGGGGGAGCGCACGGGGACGTTCCGGCTCGGCGGCGACGCGCTGCTGACCGACGCCGAGGGCAACAGCTCCATCAGCGCCGAGGACTACGCCGTCGCGCTGGTGGACGAGCTGGAGCAGGGCCGGGCCGTGGGGCGGCGCATCACCGTCGCCTACTGATCGCTGCCTACTGGTCGCGGTTCAGGCAGCAGGTCGAGCAGGCGGTGTTGCCGCTCAGCTTGACCCACTGGCAGCAGGTCCGCCGCCGCACCGACGGCGGGTCGGCCGTCAGCTCGACCAGCCCGGCGACCGGCGCACCGAGCCCGTCCAGCAGGGCGCGGACCGCGTCGGCCGCGCCGGGGACCGCGTGGGCGACGGGCGAGGCCAGCGCCTCGGCGGCCGTGCCCCACAGGCCCCGCTCGCCCGCCCGCGTCGCGGTGCGCAGCGCGCGGACGAACGGGACGTAGTGGCCGCGCAGCAGGACGTCCCGGACGAGGGCGAGCAGGGCCGCCTCGTCCGGGACGACGACGGTCCCGGGACCGCCCGCGCACGGGTCGGCGGCCGTGACCGCGACGCTCACCTCGCGCAGCCCCACGACCAGGTAGGGCGCCTCGTCCAGCACCCGCACCAGGGTCGCGTCCGCCGGGAACAGCGGGACCCGGCGGTTGAGGGCCCAGCCCAGCGCCACCGGCAGCGCCGTCCAGTACGCGTAGCCCTTCCAGGCCAGCGCGGCGGCGATGTGCGGCGGCGCGTCCCAGCGCGTCGCCGCCTTCGCGGTGAGCGCGCCCGGCAGCCGCGGATCGGTGGCGGCGAGCAGGCCGGGCGCGGCACCGGCGCGCAGGGCGGGCTCGACGCCGAGCGGATCGTCCCGCCGCGCGGCGATGTCCCGGAGCAGGGCCACCAGGGGGCCCGCCGCCTTGACCGTCATCGTGCCGTGGGCCGTGCCGTCAGGACTTGCGGGCGGGGTCGACGCCGAACTGCTTGGCCAGGTCGTCCAGGACGGCGTGCGCGCCCTGGAGGCCGACGGCCGTCATCCAGGTGACGTCGGGGACGTCGGTCTTGGTGCCCTTGAGCTTGCCCCACAGCGGGTTCTTCTTGAACTTGTCCTGCGTCTGCGCGGACTTGCCCGCCTCGTCGGGGTAGGAGGCGATGAAGAGCTGCTCGGCGTCGAGGTCCTTGATGCGCTCCTCGCTCAGGTCGACCGAGATGTCCTTGCTGGTGGGCTGGCCCTCGGGGCGGGGGAAGCCCACGTCCTTGAGCACGATCCCGGAGTAGGAGTCCTCGGTGTACAGGCGCACCGTCGGCTCGTCGGTGAAGCGCACGACCGAGATGGTCGGCAGCTTGCCGCCGTTCTTCTTCTTGATCGCCTCGCCGATCGCCTTGGCGCGGGTCTCGTACTCGCCGATGCGCTGCTCGGCGAGCTGGTCCTTGCCCAGGGCCTTGCCGACCAGGCGGACGTTGTCCTTCCAGACGCCGCCGGTCGTGGTGCTGAACACCGTCGGCGCGATGCCGGTCAGCTTGCCGTACAGCGCCTCGTGCCGGACCTTGGCCGACAGGATCAGGTCGGGCCGCAGCGCGCTGACCTTCTCCAGGCTCGGCTCGGTGAGGGTGCCGACGGACTCGGCCTCCGCGCCGTGCTTGCGGCCCGCCTCGCCCAGGTAGTCGGGCAGCTTCTCCTCGATGGACCGGTAGGTGGTGTAGCCGTAGACGTCGGTGTCCAGGCTGACGGCGGCGTCCACGAACGACTGGTCGAGCGCGACGACCCGCTTCACCTCGCGCCTGATCTCCGTGGTGCCCATGGCGTGCTGCACCGTGCGCAGGACCTTGCCGTCGGCGGCCGCCTTGTCGTCGGAGGAACCGCAGCCCGTCAGGCCCAGCACGGTGACGGCCGCGACCGCGACGCCGGCGGCCGCGCGCCGGATCGGCGACATCCTCATTTAGTATTCCTTCTCGGTCGGGCGAGGCTCATCTTATTTAGGTGAGGCTAACCTAACATGATCATGATGGTACTGAGATCGGAGGGGGCGCGGTGACCGCACCGGCCCGGCCGCTGCCGGCCCGCCGGGGCAGCGGGAGGCTCGCCGCCGGACCGCGCCCCGGCCGCGTCCGCCGCGCGCTGCGCCGGCACCGCCCGGCCGTGCTCGTCGCGCTGCTGGCACTGACCGCGCTGCTCGCCGCCGCCAGCGTCATGGTCGGCGCGCGCACCGTCGCGCCGTCCGGCGTCTGGTCGGCGCTGTGGCACCCGGCGGGGAGCGAGGAGGACATCATCGTCCGCTCGCTGCGCGTGCCGCGCACCGCGTTCGGGCTGATGGCGGGCGTCGCGCTCGGCGTCGCGGGCGCGCTGACGCAGGGCCACACCCGCAACCCCCTCGCCGACCCCGGGCTGCTCGGCGTCACCCAGGGCGCGGCGTTCGCGATGGTGCTGGGGATCTTCGCCCTCGGCGTGGACGACGTGCGCGGGTACGTGTGGTTCGGGTTCGCCGGGGCGCTGCTGGCCAGCGTGCTGGTGTTCGCGTTCGGCGGCGCGGGGCGCGGCGGCGCGACCCCGCTCACCCTGGCGCTGGCGGGCGCGGCGGTCACCGCGCTGCTGCACGGCCTGGTGTCGGGGCTGGTGCTGCTGGACCAGCAGGCCATGGACACCTACCGGTTCTGGCAGGCGGGCGCGATCGCCGGGCGCGACCCGGAGCTGCTGCCGCGACTGCTGCCGTTCGTGCTGGCCGGGCTGGTGCTGGCGATGGCCAACGCGCCCGGCCTGAACGCGCTGGCGCTCGGCGAGGACGTCGCCCGCTCGCTGGGCCACCGCGTCGGCCTGACGCGCGCCGTCGGCGTCACCGCCATCACGCTGCTGACCGGCGCGGCCGTGGCGGCCTGCGGCGCGCTGGCCTTCCTCGGCCTGATCGTCCCGCATCTGGCGCGCTCGTTGTCGGGGCCCGACCACCGCTGGCTGCTGCCGTTCTCCGGGCTGCTCGGCGCGGCGCTGCTGCTGGCCGCCGACGTCGGCGGACGGTTGGTGGCGCGGCCCGGCGAGCTGGAGGTGGGCATCATGCTCGCGCTGATCGGCGGCCCGTTCTTCGTCGCGCTGGTCCGCCGCCGGAAGCCGGTGCGGCTGTGAGCGGGCAGATGACCGGCCGTCCGGTGGGAAAGGCCGCGCCCGCCGGACGGGTCGCGCTCACCGTGCGGGCCGCGCGGGTCTCGTTCCGGCTGCGCGTGCGCGCCGCCCTGGTCGTGGCCGGCGGCCTCGCCGTCCTCGCGCTGCTGATGGCGCTCAGCATGGGGCGCGGCGACTTCCCCATCGGCGTCGGCGCGGTGTTCCGCGCCGTGCTCGGCGACCCCGAGAACCACTACGTCGTCATGGAGCTGCGCCTGCCGCGCGCCCTCACCGGCGCGCTGGTCGGCGCGGCCCTCGGCCTGGCCGGGGCGCTCACCCAGACGGTGTCCCGCAACGCGCTGGCCAGCCCCGACACCCTCGGCATCAGCCAGGGCGCCAGCGTCGTGATCGTCGCGCTGACGGTCGCCACCGGCAGCGCGGCGGGCGGCGCGGGCGGGACGCTGGCCTCGGTCGGCATCCCCGTCGCGGCGCTGGCGGGCGGCCTGGTCAGCGGCCTGGCGGTCTACCTGCTGGCCTGGCGGCACGGCCTGGACGGCTTCCGGCTGGTGCTGGTCGGCATCGGCTTCGCGGGCGTCGCCGCCAACGTCAAGTGGTGGCTGCTGACCCTCGGCGACGTCAACGACGCGGGCCGCGCCATGGCGTGGATCACCGGCAGCCTGAACGCGCGCGGCTGGGAGCACGTGCGGCCGGTCGCGCTGGCGCTGGCGGTGCTGGTCCCGCTGGTGCTGGTCGGCGCGTTCACCCTCGGCGCGCTGCGGCTCGGCGACGAGCCCGCGCGCGGCCTCGGCCTGCGCGTGGACCGCGACCGCTCGTTGTTCGTGCTGGCCGCCGTCGCGCTCGCCTCGGTCGCCACCGCCGCGGCCGGGCCGGTCGAGTTCGTCGCGCTGGCCGCCCCGCAGATCGCGCTGCGCCTGGCGGGCACCGGGCAGCCCCCGCTCGCCGGGTCGCTGGTCACCGGCGCGGTGCTGACCGTCGGCGCCGACCTGGTCGCCCGCACCGCCTTCGGCGGCGTGGAGCTGCCGGTCGGCGTGGTCACCGCCGTGCTGGGCGCGCCGTTCCTGCTGTACCTGCTCGTCCGCTCCCGCCGAAAGGTCACCACGTGAAGTCCGCGCCCGTCCACCCCGGCGACCCGGCCCCCGGCGACCCGGCTGCCAGCGATCCGGCGCCCGGCGACCTGGAGGCGCGCGGCCTGAGCCTGGGCTACGGCGACCGGCTGGTGGTGGACGGACTGTCGCTCGACCTGGCCGGGGCGGGCGTCACCGCGATCATCGGGCCGAACGGTTGCGGCAAGTCCACCCTGCTGCGCGGCCTGGGGCGGCTGCTGAAGCCGCGCGGCGGCCAGGTCGTGCTGGACGGCGACGACATCGCCCGCCTGCCGTCCAAGGAGGTCGCCCGCCGCATGGCGGTGCTGCCGCAGGCCCCGCAGGCCCCCGAGGGCCTCACCGTCGCCGACCTGGTCGCGCGCGGCCGCCACCCGCACCAGGCGTGGTACCGGCAGTGGTCGGCCGGGGACGAGCAGGCCGTGGACGCCGCGCTGGCCCGGACCGACATGCTGGAGCACGCCGACCGGATGCTGGACGAGCTGTCGGGCGGCCAGCGGCAGCGTGTGTGGATCTCCATGGCGCTGGCCCAGGACACCGGCCTGTTGCTGCTGGACGAGCCCACCACCTACCTGGACCTCGCCCACCAGGTGGAGGTGCTGGAGCTGGTGCGGCGGCTGCACGAGGACGACGGCCGCACGGTGGTCATGGTGCTGCACGACCTCAACCTGGCCGCCCGCTACGCCCGCCGCCTGGTCGCCATGCGCGACGGCCGGATCGTGGCGCGGGGCGCGCCCGCGGAGGTGCTGACCGAGGAACTGCTGGCGGAGGTGTTCGGGCTGCCCGCCAAGGTGATCGAGGACCCGGTGACGGGCGCGCCGCTGGTCATCCCGCTGGGCTCCTACGCGAAGCCGGGCGACGACGTCGGCGGCGATGCCGGGGGTGGAACCGACGCCGGGGCCGGTGGGACCGTCAGCGGATGAAGACCGCGTAGTCGGCCACGTCCGAGGTGATCTCCGGCGGCAGCCCCGCCACCGCCGACAACTCCTCGGCCGACATGAACCCGCCGGTGTCGGAGCGCACCCGCTCGATCCGCTCGGCCAGCTCCTGGGTGACGCCGGGCAGCAGCACCAGCGCCCCGACCGGCGCGTGGTTGACGTCGACCAGCCCGCCGTCCTGGTACTGGCGCGGCAGGTCCGGGCGGCCGATCCGCAACTCGCGGGCCAGGCCCGGGTCGTCGGCGGCCAGCGCGCGGGCCTTGTCGCGCAGCAGCCGCTGCCGCCGCACCCGCTCCACCACCTGCTCGTTGCCGATGCCCGACAACCCGTGCGGGTCGAACACCCGGCCCCGGATCAGGAACGCGTGCGCGCACCCCACCACGGCCAGCACGAACATCAGCACGCCGACGACGCGCTCGGTGCCGTCCTCCTTGCCCATGTCCGGCTGGAGCGACAGCAGCAGCACGAACAGCCCGATGTAGGCGACCGAGGCCAGCAGCAGGTGCAGGTTGCGCCGCCACAGCGCCGCGACCGCGAAGGTGAACGGGGTGGCGTAGCCCAGGGTCAGCACCGGCAGCGCCGCCCAGGTCACGCTGAGCGCGGCCCGTCCCGGGGGCATGCTGTCGGAGGGGACCCGCGGTTCTTGCGGCAGCGGCGCGTTCATCGAGGCGATCTCCCGAGCCGTCGGGGGTATTCAGATGGGGTCGTGCGGGTCGTGCGGGGTCGTGTGGATCGGGCGGCGGCGGACAGGTCAGGGCAGCGTCAGGATCTCATGCCCGCTGTCGGTCACCAGGATCGTGTGCTCGAACTGCGCGGTCCGCCTGCGGTCCTTGGTGACCACGGTCCAGCCGTCGTCCCACATGTCGTAGTCGTGGGTGCCCAGGGTGAGCATGGGCTCGATCGTGAAGGTCATGCCCGGCTGGATGACGGTGGTGGCGGCCGGGTCGTCGTAGTGCGGCACCACCAGGCCCGAGTGGAAGGTGGTGCCGATGCCGTGGCCGGTGAAGTCGCGCACCACGCCGTAGCCGAAGCGCTTGGCGTAGGACTGGATCACCCGGCCGACCACGTTCAGCGCGCGGCCCGGCGCGACGGCGCGGATGCCCCGCATCATGGCCTCGTGGGTGCGCTCCACCAGCAGCCGCGACTCCTCGTCCACGTCCCCGGCGAGGAAGGTGGCGTCGGTGTCGCCGTGCACGCCGTCGACGAACGCCGTGATGTCGATGTTGATGATGTCGCCGTCGCGCACCACCGTGTCGTCGGGGATGCCGTGGCAGATCACCTCGTTGATCGAGGTGCACAACGACTTGGGGTAGCCCCGGTAGCCGAGCGTGGAGGGGTAGGCGTCGTGGTCGAGCAGGAACTCGTGCCCGATGACGTCCAGCTCGTCGGTGGTGATCCCCGGCCGGACGTGCTTGCCGACCTCCTCCAGGGCCTGCGCGGCGATCCGCCCGGCCACCCGCATCTTTTCGATGATCTCCGGGGTCTTGACATCGGGCTCGCCCGTCTTGGGACGCTTCTTCCCCACGTACTCCGGCCGCGGAATGTGCGCGGGCACCTTGCGCATGGGAGAGACACGTCCGGGTTGGAGGAGGTGGGTCGTCATAGTCAGTGAGTGTAGTCAGCCGTATCGGGGCACGAATGCGACGCGGCCACAAGATCGGAGGAACGGATGAGCGACAACGACGGGGACTGGTGGTTCTGCCTCACCCACATGAAGGTGGAGCACGGACCCGGCTGCCCCAACAAGGACCGCATGGGCCCCTACCGGAGCCAGGCCGACGCGTCCAACGCGCTGGAGCTGGCCCGCGAGCGCAACCAGGCGTGGCGGGCCCAGGACGACGATGACGACTGACGGTGACGGCCGGCGGTGACGGCTGACCGTGACGGCTGACCGTGACGGCTGACCGTGACGGCTGACGGGGCCGCCCCGGGCGGGCGGCCGCAGGTCAGTCGACCGGATCGCTCACCACCGGGCCGCTGACGGCGTCCAGCAGGCGCGCCAGCCGGTCGCGCAGGCCACGGTTCTTGCGGACGCCCGTGGCCTGCCCGGCCGCGGCGCTGACCAGGTGCTGGGCGCCGTCGAAGCTGAGCAGCGCGTCGCCCGGCGGCACCGTCAGCGCCTCGTGCGCCAGGCCGCGCAGCTCCCGGTCGCCGCCGTCCAGCGCCAGGATCAGCGCGCCGGTGCGGCGCGCGTCGTCGACCCGCTCCAGCAGCGGGTCGGGGGCGCCCTCCTCGGCCACCACCAGCAGCGTCTCCCCGCGCCGGGCGGCCTCCAGCCGCTCCAGCCCGACCCGCAGATGCGCGGGCGCGTCCGGCGGCGGCGACCAGCGCACCAGCGTGGGCGACAGGCCCGGCAGCCCGCCGAGGCGGCTCTCGTCGTCCAGATGGGCGGCCATGTGCCAGGGGTCACCGGCGGGGGTGCCCACCAGCATCAACCCGCCCGGCGTGCGCGCTCCGGTGCGCAGGGCGCGGCCGAAATCGGTGGTGCGGTCGAGCCAGCCGGTGGCCGACAACACCTCTCGCAACATCGTGACCTGGTCGGCGTCCACGTGCCCATGGTGCCGCACCGGCCGCGCGGGGCAGGGGGTTTCCCCGAGAACGCATGGGAACGGCCCCGGGGCGGCGGCCGGGGGCGATCTTCCGCCTGGCAGACTCGGAGCATGACTGAGCAGCAGAAGAGCCCCCACGACCTCCCGGACGTCAGCGGCCTGACCATCGGCATCCTGGGCGGCACCGGCGACCAGGGCAAGGGCCTGGCGCGGCGGTTCGCGCTGGCCGGGCACGAGGTGGTCATCGGTTCCCGCAAGGCCGACCGCGCCACCGAGGCCGCCGCCGAGCTGGCCGCCGAGCGCGACGGGCTGCGGGTGCGCGGCGCCGAGAACCCGGTGGCCGCCGCCGAGTCCGACATCGTGATCATCGCGGTGCCGTGGGACGGCCACCGGCCCACCGTGGAGTCGTTGCGCGCCGAGCTGGCCGGGAAGATCGTGGTGGACTGCGTCAACCCCCTCGGCTTCGAGAAGGGCAAGGGCGCCTACGCGCTGCAGGTCGAGGAGGGCAGCGCCGCCCAGCAGGCCGCCGCCGTCCTGGACGGCAGCCGCGTGGTGGCCGCCTTCCACCACGTGTCGGCCAAGCTGCTGCTGGACCCCGAGGTCGGCGAGATGGAGCTGGACGTGCTGGTGCTCGGCGACGACCGCGAGGCCACCGACCTGGTCCAGGCGCTGGCCGGGCGCATCCCGGGCATGCGCGGGATCTACGGCGGCCGGCTGCACAACGCCCACCAGGTGGAGGCGTTCACCGCCAACCTGATCTCGATGAACCGCCGCTACAAGGCGCACGCCGGGCTGCGGATCACCGACGTGTGACCTCCCCGCGGCGCCCCTCCCCGCCGGTGCTACGGTTACCCACCGTGAACGATGGGGAGGGGCTCACCCGCCGGCCCCGCATCCTGCTGCCCTCCACCCGGGTCGGCCCGCTGCGCGCGGTGCTGAAGCGGGTCGGCATCGCGCTGGCGCTGCTGGTGGCGGTGGTCGCGGCGGTCTACGTCGGCCGCGACGGCTACCGCGACAACGCCGGCGGCCCGCTGTCCCTGCTGGACTGCTTCTACTACGCGACCGTGTCGGTCTCCACGACCGGCTACGGCGACATCACGCCGGTGACGCCGCTGGCACGGTTCGTCAACATCGTCTTCATCACGCCCGTGCGGGTGTTGTTCCTCATCGTCCTCGTCGGCACGACGCTGGAGGTGCTGGCCGAGCGCACCCGCGAGGACTGGCGCAAGACCCGTTGGAGGACCCGGGTGCGAGACCACATCGTGGTGGCGGGCTACGGCACGAAGGGCCGCAGCGCCATCAAGACCCTGCTCAACACCGGCGTGGACCACGCCGAGATCGTGGTGGTCGACCCCGACCCGCGCGCGGTCGCCGACGCCGCCGAGGCGGGCTTCGTCGGCATCGTGGGCGACGCGACCCGCAGCTCGGTGCTGCGCCAGGCCGCGGTGCAGCGGGCCCGCGAGATCGTGGTGGCCAGCGCCCGCGACGACACCGCCGTGCTGATCACCCTCACCGCGCGCCAGCTCAACCCGACCGCGGGCATCCAGGCGTCGGTGCGCGAGTCGGAGAACGTGCCGCTGCTGCGGCAGAGCGGCGCCGACCACGTGGTGACCTCCTCGGAGGCGGCCGGGCGGCTGCTCGGCGTCTCCACCCGGCACCCGGCCGTCAGCGAGGTCATCGAGGACCTGCTGGAGCAGGGCAGCGGGCTGGACCTGATCGAGCGGCCGGTGCACCGCGACGAGATCGGCAAGCCGATCAAGGTGGTGGCGCAGCCCGCGCTGGCGCTGATCCGCGACGGCGCGATCCTGCCCTACGACCACAAGGCGTGCGACATGTTGCGGTTCGGCGACCGGCTGATCGTGGCGCGCTCCTCCCCGCGCCGCATCGATCCCGCCGGAGATCCCTACGCGGAGCCGGACGAGGTGGACGGGGCGGACGGGGACGGCGACTCGCCGGCGCGCGAGGCGGTCGAGCGGGAGACCGACGCGGTGGACGGCGGGGAGCGTCCCGACCGGGACTGAACCGACGGGCCTGACCGGAGCGGTCCGGCCGGGCGGGTGAATCGGTCGGGCCGGAACCGGCCGGACGGGACCGGAACGGCCGCAGGCAAGACTGGCGGGATCGGTAGCTGACTCCGGTGCGTCCTAGTGCTGACGTTGGGGCATGAGCGCACCGGACGACCGCGGGCCCGATCCGCCGCGTCCCCCGCTGTGGGGGTTTCTGCGGGCGTTCCGGCGCACCGGCCCCGAGGCGTCCTATGATCGAACCGGGACAGGGCAGGTGAAGATGAGGCAGATCCGCTCGGCAGATCCATGGAGCACGTTCCTCGCCCCCGCGGGCCGCTCCGGCGGCCAGGCGCGGTCGCGGCCCGACCTGGAGGGGCGCGCGCACGGCGAGGGCGTCCGGGCGGTCGACCCCGACCCCGCCGACGCGTGCCGGCGGGTGATCAACCAGCTCAACGCCGCCGACGGCCCGCTGACCCGCGAGGAGATCGAGCACCGCACCGGCCTCGCCGAGACGGCGGTGGAGCACGCGGTCGAGACGTTGCGCCGCAGCGGGCTGGTCACCGTCGAGCGCGAGGTCGACGAGGTCGTCCGGCTGGCGGCGGACTGACCGGGTGATCGGATATCTGGTCGCGGTCTCGCTGAGCTGCCTGGTCGGCGTCGCCGAGCTGGTCAGCCGCTACCGGGACCGCCCGACCACGCTGGTGCGGGTGCCCAGCACCTGGGCCTACGTGCTGATCAACGGCGCGGCCGGGGCGGGCTCGCTGCTGCTGCTCCACACCTTCGACTGGAAGTTCGGCGTGCAGTCGCCGGAGGTGTCGGGGGCCACGCAGGTGCTGGTGGCCAGCCTCGGGTCGATGATGGTGTTCCGCAGCGCGGTGTTCACCGTGCGGGTCGGCGACGAGGACGTGGCGGTCGGGCCGAGCACGCTGCTGACCTCGTTGCTGGCCGCCGCCGACCGGGGCGTGGACCGGATGCAGGCCCGCACGCGGGCGCGCGAGACCGGCGACATCATGAAGGGCGTGTCGTTCGACCGGGCCAAGCTGGCGCTGCCGACCTACTGCCTCGGGCTGCTGCAGAACGTCTCGGCCGAGGACCAGGCCGACCTGCGCACGGCCGTGGACGCGCTGGCGGGCAGCGAGATGACCGACACGCAGATGGCCTACAACCTGGGGCTGCTGCTGATGAACGTGGCCGGGCCCGACGTGCTGCGCGCGGCGGTGGACACGATGCGCCCGGAGATCTCCGGGCCCGGGGAACGGAGCGGCGAGGGCGGTGCAGGGGAGGTGGGGCCGTTGGAGATCCCTCCGGCCGTTCCGCCGCCCCGTTCGGCCGGCGGCGAGGTACGGTCCGGGCGCGGTGGCGATCCGGACGTGGGCTCGTCTTGAGGTCTATCTGACGCGCGAAGGCCGCGCCGCCCCGGTGGGCGGCGCGGCCTTCGGCCTTCGGCGTTCTCGGATCAGTGGTAGGAGTGCTCGGGCGCGGGGAAGACCCCGCCCACGACCTCCTGCGCGTAGGTGCGCGCGGCGTCGCCCAGGACCGTCTGGAGGTCGGCGTACTTCTTGACGAACTTGGCGGTGTGCGGGGTGAGCCCGGCCATGTCCTGCCACACCAGCACCTGGGCGTCGGTGGAACCGCCGCCGCCGATGCCGATGGTCGGGATCGACAACGAGGCCGTCACCCGCTGGGCGAGCTCCTCGGGCACGCACTCCAGCACCACGGCGAACGCGCCCGCCGCCTCCAGCGCCTTGGCGTCGGCCATCAGCTCCTCGCCGGACTCGCCGCGGCCCTGCACGCGGTAGCCGCCGAACACGTTCACCGACTGCGGGGTGAGGCCGAGGTGGCCCATCACCGGGATCCCGGCGGCGACCATCGCCTCGGCCTGCGGCAGCACGCGGCGCCCGCCCTCCAGCTTGACGGCGTGCGCGCCGGTCTCCTTCAGGAACCGCACGGCGGTGGCCAGGCCCTCGGACACGCTGGCCTGGTAGGAGCCGAACGGCAGGTCGGCGACCACCATGGCGCGCCTGGAGCCGCGCACGACGGCGGCGGTCAGCGGGATCAGGTCGTCGACCGTCACCGGGATGGTGGAGTCGTAGCCGTAGACGACCATCGCGGCCGAGTCGCCGACGAGCAGGACGGGGATGCCCGCCTCGTCGAACACGCGCGCGGTGAGGGCGTCGTAGGCGGTGAGCATGGGCCACTTCTCGCCGCGCTGCTTGGCGGCGGCGATGTCGCGGACGGTGATCCGCCGGTCTCCCTTGCCGCCGTACAGGGCGGTCGGCTGGGCGGAAGCGGACGTCGCAGAAGACACGATGTACCTCCAGTCTCGAGGCGCCACGGTGGCGTACCCGGACGGGACGATGATCCCACTCTCCCAACGATTCGGGTACCCCCGGGATTCCCCGGCGGGGTTCGGGGCGGGGTTCGGGGCGGTGTGTCGCGCGGCGCTCGGGGCGGCGTCCGGGCGGCGTCCGGGCGGCGTCCGGGCAGCGTCCGGGCAGCGTCCGGGCGGCCTCCGGCTGGTCTCCAGATGGCGTTACCGGCGGTGTCCTGACCGGCGGCCTCCGGGTGGTGGGCCCCGGGCCGGCCCCGCGGCCGTTCCGGGGCGTGCGCGGCGGGTCCTGGCGAAAGGATCGGCACTCGGGGCACAATGCGGGAATACCGTCCATTTCGGTGCGGTAACCGTGATCTTCTCCCCTTGACCACGCCCCATGCCCCATACTGGCGCCAGGGGAGTGGACCACGACGGCTGTCTGGAGCGCATCAGGTGAGATCCGTGATGGCGCCGCGAGGCGAGGCGCCCGCCAGCGATTCGGCTTCCCGCACCCTGGTCGTCGGCGTCGACGGGGCGCGCCTCGTCGTGCAGTGCGGCCCGGGGGCGCACGCCGTGCTCGGCCGTGAGGCCGCCGACCTCATCGGCCGCCCCGCCACCGACCTGGTGGACGACGACGCCAAGGCCGACCTGGAGAACCTGCTGGAGGCCGTGGCCGCCGGCCAGGAGCGCACCGCCGTGCTGACGGTGCGGCGCGGCGACGGCTCCCGCGCCGACGCCGTCGTCACCGCCCAGCCCATGGTCGGCGCCACCACCACCGGCCTGCTGTTCGTGCGGGTGGCGCTGCCGCGCAGCGAGCGCTACCAGGACCCGGCCCTGATGCGGCGCGCCCTGCTGGACGACCCGCTGGCCCGCATCGGGGCCTCGCTGGACCTCGACCAGACCGCCCGCGGCCTGGTCGAGGTGATCGTCCCCCACTACTGCACCACCGCCTCGGTGCTGGTGCTGGAGAGCCTGGTCGCCGCCGACGAGGTGCACAGCGAGTCCGGCTCGGCGGTGTTGCGCCGCATCGCGGTGACCTCCGACGACGGCAACCCGATGTGGACGGCCACCTTCCCGGTCGGCGAGGTGCTGGTGTTCCCCGAGGGCACCCCCTACCGCGAGGTGCTGGACACCGCCCGGCCGGTCCACCTGCCGCACGTCGACCTGGCCGCGGCCGGCGACATCGCGAGCAAGTGGCGGCGCGGCCCGGTCGGCAAGCTGCTCACCGACGTGTCGATGGTGCTGCTGCCGCTGATCGCCCGCGACACCCTGCTCGGCTTCATCGCCTGCACGCGGGTGCCGGGCTTCCGCCGGTTCGACGCCTACGACGTCGAGATCGGCATGGAGTTCGCCTCCCGCGCCGCGATCGTGATCGACAACGCGCGGCTGTTCAGCCGCGAGCGCGCCACGGCCCTGACGCTCCAGCGCAGCCTGCTGCCGCACCGGCTGACCGCGCCGACGCCCGTCGAGGTGCGCCACCGCTACCTGCCCGGCAGCAAGCTGGTGGAGGTCGGCGGCGACTGGTACGAGTCGATCGCGCTGCCGGGCGCGCGCGTGGCGCTGATCGTCGGCGACGTGGCGGGGCACGGCGTGCGCGCGGCCGTCACGATGGGCCGGTTGCGCACCGCCCTGCACACCCTGGCCAACCTGGAGCTGCCGCCCGCCGACGCGCTGCACGTCATGCACGAGCTGATGATCGAGCTGGGCGAGCAGGAACCGCACTTCGCGACGTGCGTCTACGCCGTCTACGACGCCACCACCGGCACCCTGGAGATCGCGTCGGCGGGCCACCTGCCGCCGCTGCTGGTGGCCCCGGACGGCTCCAACGAGTACCTGGAGATCCCGCCCGCCCCGCCGCTGGGCGTCTCGGGCGGCGCGGCGATCGAGAGCCGCGAGTTCACCGTCGAGGACGGCAGCGTCTTCGTGATCTACACCGACGGCCTGGTGGAGAACCGGGGCCGCGACATCGACGACGGCCTGGCGCGCTTGCAGGGCATCTTCGGCCCCGACACGATCGACCGGCCGATGGAGGACCTGGCGAAGGCGACCCTGGCGGGCGTCTACGCCGACCACCACCGCGACGACATCGCGGTGCTGATCTCCCGCCTGCGCCGCCTGCCCGAGGACCGGGTCGCCTCCTGGACCCTGCCCGCCGACCCGGCCGCCGTACGCCGCGCCCGGGGCCTGGTGCGCAGCAAGCTGGAGGAGTGGGGCCTGGAGGCGCTGGACTACACCACCGAACTGCTGGCGTCCGAACTGATCACCAACGCGCTGCGCTACGCGACGGGCCCGATCGAGATGCGGCTGCTGTTCGAGCGCACGCTGATCTGCGAGGTCCTGGACGGCTCGGCGGCCCTGCCGCGCCTGCGGCACGCCGCCGACGACGACGAGAACGGCCGGGGCCTGCTGGTGGTGAGCCAGGTGGCGCACCGCTGGGGCACGCGGCGGACGGCGGCGGGCAAGGTGGTGTGGTGCGAGCAGCTGGTGCCGGGAATCGACCCTGACCCGGCGGAGCCGATCCCGGCCTGGCCGGGGGAGAACCATCATCGGGAGTATCAGGAGGAGTGAGCGGGGGGAGTTGGGTCTCCGTCCTCGCGTGCCTTTAGTTTGACCGGGTCCACCCCGCTAGTTTGACCCGGCCCACCCGCGCCTGTCTGGGCTTGGCTGAGGCCCCGCCCCTGCGTGCCTTCTCCCGTTGGGTGGGTCCCTTCTACCGCCTGCCGTGCCGCG
>NZ_BCRO01000115.1 GCF_001552635.1 Actinomadura hibisca NBRC 15177
TCTACAGCCAACCGCCCAACCCCAAGCCCGTGCGGGTTTCCCGCACCCAACCAACAACCCCAAGCCCGCGCGGGGTTGGGTCACATTCCCAGCGACCCCAGCCCGTGCGGGTTTTCAGTACAGACCTACCTACCTCAGCCCCGCGCCCGTCACTCGACCAACAACCCCAGCCCCGCGCTCCGCACACATACAACAACCCCAACCCGCCTGGATGTCCTCACCCACACTGCCCGCCCCAGGCTGGGCCTAGAACCACGCCAGCCCGGGTTTGCCCGGCTCGCTTTGCGAGCCGGGCAAACCCGGGCTGGTGGTGTGGGGCTCGGGCTGGTGGTGTGGGGCCCGGGCTGGCGGTGTGCAGCCCGGATCGGCGGTGTGCAGCCCAGGACAGGCGGTATAGAACCCAGGCAAGCGGTATGTAGTCCTGAGCGGTGCCAGTGCAAGAGCCCAAGTGGTGCGGAGCCTGGCAGCCGAAGCCCGGGTGATGCGGGCTCCCAGCCGGTACAGAAGCCCAAGCGCAATCACCTCACCCCGTAACCGCCAGGTCCCCCTTCACCGGAGTAGGCGCCGGCGCCTCAGCGTGCTGCCCCTGAGCCCCCTGCGGCCCCTTCGCCCCCTCCGACGCCCCCGGCGTCTTCGGCCCCTGAGGCCCCTGCGGCTTCTGCGGTCCCTTCGGCCCCTGCGGGTGGCCGCCCGTCGGGCGGCCACGCCCGCACGTGGCCGAAGCCACCCGGATCGACTCCGTCTTCCCCTGCCCCACCGGCAGGTTCACCTCCATCGCCGTCACGTTCAGGCGGCCGTCCCGCATCCGCTCCTGCTTGTTCAGGATCACCGACGCGCGGCCCAGTTCCGGCAGGTCCACCGGCACCGTCGTGTTCGGCGGCGGGGCCACGGCCAGCGGCTTGCCCGCCACCACCCCGTCGGCGATCTCGGCCCCGCCCCGGCCCCCCAGGCACTTGGCCGTCACCGCTTCGGCCCTGAGCCCCGCCGACGGGACGCGCAGGTCGGCGACCTGCGAGTGGGCGCGGTCGTGTTGTGCCTTCACGTCCAGGACACCGGCCTTCACCACCTTGGTCCGGTTCTCGCGCAGCACGCTCTTCCGCACCTCTCCCGCGCCGGACGAGACCGCGGGCACCGGCGGGACACGCACCGGGCCGATCACGTTCAGCCCGAACGCCGAAGCGTCCGGCGCATTGCCGCGAGCGGCACCGGCGTTGTCGGCGGGGGCGGCCACCGCCGGAGTGGCCGCGAGCGACGCCGCCACGGCGGCGACCAGGCTCACCTGGACCAGGCGTCCGGCGTTCTTCCAGCAGGACATGGGTTCTCCTTGACGAGTTCGACGAGTTCGAGGGGCCGACCCCGGGGTCAGCCGGTGATGATCACGAGGGTCCCGAGCGGGACCCGCGACAGCGCCCGCAGCGCCGCGCCGGGCACCCGCACGCAGCCGTGCGAGACCGCCTTGCCGAAGACCGCGCCGTCCGGCCAGCCGTGGAACGCCACCGTCCCGGGCCCGCCGCCGAAGGTGTCCAACGTCGCCGAGTGCGTGCCCAGCGGCAGCACCAGCGGGCTCGGCGTGCGCTTGGACGGCTCCAGGCTGGCCAGCATGAACGTCCGGCCGGCCGGGGTCGGGGTCTTGGCCGCCCCCACCGCGACCTTCCAGCTCCCCGCCTTCCGGCCCGATTTCAGCAGGCTCAGTCGCCGGTCCCGCAGGTCGACCCTGACGACGTAGGGCGTGCGCGCCGTCCGGAGCCCCCCGCTCCGGTCCGAGATCCAGCCGCTCGACCCGTTCGGCTTGCTCGGCAGCAGCACCCGCTGCCACTCGCCCGTGCTCTCGACCACCGGCACCCAGGTCGGGCCGCCGAGTTGCTGGACGGGCAGCGTGGCGACGGTCCGGCCGCCGGGACGGTCCAGCACCGGCACCGGCGCGGTCGGGTGCACGACCAGGCCGTCGGTCTCGGCCGCCGCCCCGTCGAGCGGAGCACCGGCCACGGTGGTGTGGGTCGTCGCCTCGGGTACGTTGGCGGTGCCGGGCCCCGGACCGCCGGACGCGCGGCCCGCGGGCGCCTGCCCGCAGCCGCCGAGCAGCAGCGTCGCGGCCGCCGGCAGGACACCGGCGACGACGGCGCGGCGTGCGTTCATCAGAAGGGCCTCCAAGAGGCGGTCATGTCATCTCGATAGGGACATCGGGAAAGACATTTACGGTCGCCATCCCGCCGGGATGCTAGCGGCGGCGGAGGCGCCGTGTTCGGAAAGTCGAAGAAACGCGACCCCGGCCCGGGAAGAAGCATTTCTTGATCACCATGAAAATGGATTTTCCCTCTTATGTGCCGCCGATTACGGGTATGTCGGCTTCGATGGTGGTGATCGTCGCGGCGCACGTCGCCGGGATCCGTGTACGGGGCACGGCCGGGGACGCTACATTTGTCGCACGGCAACTACCTTGCCGCAGCGGACCCGGCGACGGCACCGGGCCGACGGGGACCGGCAGGAGACGGCCGGCGGCCCGGCTCGGGTGGAAAGGGGAGCGATGGCCTTGACCGGGCGACGCGTCCCCCAACGGCCGCAGGGGACGTCGAGGCGGTCGCAGGCGCCCCGAGGACCAGGACCGCGGACGGCGGGATGGCGGAACCGGGCGGCGGCCTCAGGCCGGCAGGGAGATCGTCCCGTCCGGGCGGTCCATCCCCGACGCCTCGTGGAACTGGCCGAGCCCCCACAGCAGCGCCTGCCGCGCCTGCGCCGACATCATGGACAACACCCGGCCCAGCTCCTCCTGGCGGCGCACCCGCAGCCGGTCCATCAGCTCCTGCCCCTCGGCGGTGAGCCGCACGGTGACCTCGCGCCGGTCGTCCTGGCCGGGATCGCGCAGCAGCAGCCCCGACGCCTCCAGCCGGTCGCACAACCGGCTGGCCGACGAGACCAGCGCGTTCAGCTCGGTGGCCAGCGCGCTGATGTTGACCGGCCCGCGCTCCAGCACGAACAGCGCGCGCAGCTGCGTGGCGGGGACCGGCACGTCGGGCGCGTTGTGGACGCGCGCCCACACGGCCATCAGACTGCCCGCGGCCTCGTCCAGGACGGCCGCCGCCTCCTCTGCTCCCAGACCCGGCGTGGCGACCATGCCCTCCACTGTTACATAACGCGTCCGCCCCGGCATCTCACCCCACCGAGCTCGTCGGGGAACACCCGGGCGGCCTTCCAGACCCAGGCGAGGAATCCATGCACTCCGCCCCTTCGCAAGACCTTGAGCATGCCATCTGGGGCGCCCAGCCGCACGAACTGCTCGCCATCGCCGTCACCCTGATCAAGGAGTACGCCGGCGCCGCCGCGGTGGAGGCGCTGCTCGTCGACTACCGGCAGGCGTTCCTCATCCCGGCGACCGCGGGCGGCGACGCGGTCCGCCTGGACAACACCGCGCCCGGTCACGCCTTCGCGGCCCAGCAGGTCGTCCGGGAGGGCGACGCGCTGCACCTGCCGCTCACCGTGCACGGCGACCGGCTGGGCGTCCTCACCGTACGCCTCTCCGGCCCGAACGGCGAAGCCGACGCCGGAACTCCGCGCGCCGCCCTCGGCACCGTGACGCCCCTGCACGACGAGACCAGGGTCCCCAGGCCCCGGCAGGACGCGGCCGATCCCGTGCAGCACGCCACCGACTCCACGGTGGGGGGCGCCCGGAACAACAGCGCGACCGTGACGCCCTTGCAGGAGGCCGCCGCGACCGTGACGCCCCTCCAGGACGCCGCCACGGCCGACCGGTCCCTGGGCGACACGCCGGGTTCCGGGATTCCCCTCCCGGACGCCGTCGCGGGCACGAGCCCCCTGCAACACGCCGCCGCGCCGCCCGTCTCGCTCGACGAACTCCAGGAGCAGCTGGCGGTCATGGCGACCATCCTCGCCCGCGCCCTGAAGATCGCCGACGTGCACACCGACCTGTACCGCCGCGTCCGCCGCCGCAGCCGCCTCACCCTGGCCGCCGAGATGCAGTGGGACCTGCTGCCGGGGCGGGCCTGCGGCACCGACGAGTTCCTGCTGGCCGGGCAGCTCGAACCCGCCTACGCCGTGTGGGGCGACAACTTCGACTGGGCGGTCTCGCCCGGCCACCTCACGCTCACCGTCACCAACGGCATGGGCAGCGGCACCGAGGCGGCCGCGCTCACCCACCTGGCGATCAGCTCGCTGCGCAACGCCCGCCGCTCGGGCGCCGACATCGTGGAGCAGGCGGCGCTGGCCGACCAGACGTTGTACGCCCACCACCGCGGCGTGCGGCACGTGGCGACGATCCTGCTGGACTTCGAGCTGGCCACCGGGCGGGTCCGGGTGATCGACGCCGGGTCGCCGAAGGTCTACCGGCTGCGCGGCAACGTCACCGAGGCGCTGGACTTCGAGGCGCAGCTGCCGCTCGGCATGTTCGGGGACGCCAACTACGCGGTGGAGGAGTTCACCGTCGAGCCGGGCGACCGCCTGATCATCGTCAGCGACGGCGTGCACGGCGCGGAGTCGGCCGCGGGGGAGCTGTACGGGAACGTCGCGCTGCTCCAGGCGCTGCGCGACACGCGCCTGCAGAACCCGCCGGAGGCGGTGCGCACGTTCATCCGGCACTTCCTGGACTACCACGGGGACGCCGAGCCCAAGGACGACGCGGTCGTGGTCTGCGTCGACTGGACGGGCAAGCGCTCGGCGTCCGAGAGCGGCTGACCGCCCGGACGGCACGCCGGAGTCCCCCCACCGGCCGTCGCGCCCGTCCGGGACCCGCTAGAGCACGCGCGGCAGCTTCACGACCGTCACGAAGAAGTCGTCGATCTGCCGCACCACCTTGATGAACTGGTCGAAGTCCACCGGCTTGGTCACGTACGCGTTCGCGTGCAGGTGGTAGCTGCGCAGGATGTCCTCGTCGGCCTCGGAGGTGGTCAGCACCACCACCGGGATGCGGCGCAGGTCGGCGTCGTCCTTGATCTCCTCCAGCACCTCCCGGCCGTCCTTGCGCGGCAGGTTGAGGTCCAGCAGGATCAGGTCGGGGCGCGGCGCGTCGGGGTAGGGGTCCTCGCGGCGCAGGAACGCCATCGCCTGCTCGCCGTCGTTCACCACGTGCAGGCTGTTCTTGACCTTGTTGTGCTCGAACGCCTCGGTGGTCAGCAGCACGTCGCCCGGGTCGTCCTCCACGAGCAGGACCTCGATGGGCCGCGCGTCAACTTCCGTCATGGTCCTCGCTCTTCTCCTCGCCCGCCGGAAGGGTCCAGCGGATGGTGGTGCCCGGGTCGCCCTCGTCGCGGCCCTCGGTGTCCAGCCAGATCCGGCCCCCGTGGTATTCCACGATCTTCTTGCAGAGGGCCAGGCCGATCCCGGTACCGGTGTACTCGTCGCGCGGATGCAGCCGCTGGAAAATGAGGAAGATGCGGTCGGCGTAGCGGGGCTCGACGCCGATGCCGTTGTCGGCGCAGGCGAACTCCCAGAACGCGCCCTCGCGCCGGGCGGTGATCTCCACCCGGGGCGGCACGCCCTCGCGGCGGAACTTGATCGCGTTGCCCATCAGGTTGAGGAACAGCTGGCCGAGCTGGGTGCGGTCGCCGGTGACGGCGGGCAGCTCGCCGATCTCCACCTGCGCGCCGGTCTCCTCGCGCAGCGTGGACAGGTCCTCCATGCTCTGCCGGGCGACGGCGGCGAGGTCGACCGCGTCCTCGGTGCGCGACAGCCGGCCGACGCGGGAGAAGCTGAGCAGGTCGTTGATCAGCGCCTGCATGCGCTTGGCGCCGTCCACCGCGAACTCCACGTACTGGCGGCCGCGGTCGTCGAGCTGGTCGCCGTAGCGGCGCTCCAGCATCTGGCAGAACGAGGCGACCTTGCGCAGCGGCTCCTGGAGGTCGTGGCTGGCGACGTAGGCGAACTGCTCCAGCTCGGCGTTGGAGCGGCGCAGCTCGGCGGTCTGCTCGTCCAGCCGCTGGCGGGCCTCGGAGCTGACCCGCCACTCGTCCAGGATGCGCCGCCGCATCGCGTCGATGATGGTGGCCAGCTCGGAGATCTCGACGGGGCCGCGCACGTCCAGGGGGTGGGTGAAGTCGCCCTGGGAGACCGCGCGGACGCGCGCGGACAGGTCCGAGACCGGGCGCAGCACGGTGCGGCGGATCAGCAGCCCCATCGCGATCGAGGCCAGCACGATGCTCGTCAGGGCGCCGCCGATCGACCAGTAGGTGATGGCGGCGCGGCGCTCCAGCTGGCCGGCGATCCCGCCGTGCATGCGGGTCAGCGCGTCCTGGAGGCCGACGTTGCCGGTGCGGATCGCGCCGAACAGGACGCCGCCGGTGCGCTCGGTGGCGGCGGGCAGGTCGCCCCTGCCCGTGCCGGTCGCGATCGGCTCGGCGAATCCGCGCCGCCAGGCCGCGCTGTCGGCGGTGAGGCGGGTCAGCCGGTCGAGGACGGGCCGCGAGCCGGAGACGCCGTCCAGCAGCCGCCGGATCTCGGCCGCCGCCGCGGCCTCGTCGCGCACGCCCTGGCGGTAGACCTGGAGCTGCGCGGGGTCGCCGGTGGAGGCGTAGTTGCGGATGGCGGTGTCCTGGCGGCCGAACGCGCTGCTGAGGTCGAACTGCTTGAGCGTGGCGGGGTCGACCTGCCCGATCAGCGTTTCGCGAGCCTGGTTGTGCTGGTAGAGCGCCAGCACCGTCTGGCTGATGGTGACCAGCAGCAGCAGGCCGAGCACGATCGTGCCGACCCGGTAGATCTGGCCCAGCCGCAGCCGGGCGTAGCCCCGGGCGGGCTCCTCCTGGCGGGTGGGCATGCCGAAGACGGGCGGGCCCGCGGGCGCGTCCGCCGCCGTCTCCTGCTCGGCCTCGGGGGCCTTCTGATCGACGGTCATCGTTCATCCCCTCGGCTCAACAGAAGCACGGCCAGGTCGTCGGTCAGCGGTTCGCCGTTGAGGCGCTCGGCCTCGCGGATCAGGCCGTCGATCAGCACGCCGCCCCGGTCGCCGCGGGCGTGGGCCGCCCCGGCCAGGCGCAGCAGGCCGTCGAGGTCCAGCCGCTCGTCACCGGAGCCGATCTTGCCCTCGACCAGCCCGTCGGTGTAGATCATAAGGGCCCAGTCGTCGCCCAGCTCCAGCTCGGCGGCGGGCCAGTCCATGCCGGGTAGCAGGCCCAGCGCGGGGCCGCGCGGCTCGTCGGGCACCGGGCGCACGCCGTCGCCGTCGAACAGCAGCGGGCGCGGGTGCCCGGCCCGCCACATCCGCGCGCCGCGCCGGTCGGGGGCGATGGCGAACATGCACAGGGTCGTGAAGATCTCCTCGCTCCAGCGCTCGTGGGTGAGCACGGTGTCGAGGGTGTGCAGCAGCCGCTCGCCGGTGTGCCCGGCCAGCACCAGCGTGCGCCAGGCCATGCGCAGCCGGACGCCGAGCGACGCCTCGTCGGCGCCGTGCCCGCACACGTCGCCGATCACGACGTGCACGGTGCCGTCGTCGGTCTGCACGGTGTCGTAGAAGTCGCCGCCCAGCAGGGCCATGTCGCGGCCGGGCCGGTAGCGGGCGTCGTGCCCGAGGCCAGGGTCGGCCAGGATCGGGACCGGCAGCAGGCCGCGCTCCAGGCGGGCGTTCTCCCGGCTGACGACGCGGGCCTCGACGAGCTGGCGCTCGGACTCGTCGGCGCGCTTGCGCTCGATGGCGTACCGGATGGCGCGGCTGAGCAGCGCCCCGTCCACGTCCTGCTTGATCAGGTAGTCCTGGGCGCCGGCGGCGACGGCCTCGACCCCGACATGGGTGTCGGTGAGGCCGGTCAGCACGAGCACGGCGGTGTGCGGGGCGGCGTTCAGCACCTGGCGCAACGCGTCCAGACCGCGCGCGTCGGGCAGCGACAGGTCAACGATCACGCACTGGACCAGCGGGGACAGGCCGGCGAGCGCCTCGGCGAGGGTGCTGGCGACCGTGATCTCGACGTCCGGCTCGGCCTCGTTCAGCAGCTCCTGGAACAGGAACGCGTCGCCCGGATCGTCCTCGACCAGCAGGAGCCGCAGGCAGTCGGCGGCCTCCAGCAGCCTCTCGCGGCCGCGGCTGTTGATCGCGGTCATACCGCCCACGCTCTCATGGAGGCGGACCGGCGGCAGACGATTGTCATGGGACAAAGGTTAGGACACAAGCATGATTACCGGCAGTGACGATGGGAATGACCTCCGTGAGAACGAGGGGAGTGCGGGGAGATGACTTCACCCACCGTCCACGCCGATCCCGGCCGAGCGCGGTCCTGGGGCGTCCTCCACGTCCAGGGCGAACTCGACTGCGTGCAGGCCGAGGCGTTGCGCGCCACCCTCGACCATACGCTGCTCCGGCACCGCAACGTCGCCCTTCACCTGGGCGAAGTTCCATTCTGCGACTCCTACGGGCTGTCGGTGCTGGTGTACGGGGCGAAGAAGGCGCGCGAGCGCGGGGGCGAGTTGTGGCTGCCCACGGTGTCCCGGCAGGTCCGCTCGCTGATCGAGCGCACCGGCCTGGACCGCCTGCTGACCCTGCCCGAACGGTGATATCTCACTGCCGCGAAGCGTTTGCCGCGCGTTTCCGCTGGTCAGCGGGCTGGTAATGGCGGGGTGCCGGGTGCGCTGACCCTACGTGATCAAGAATGCACGGGGGGTGCTCGCGCGGTCGGCGTGTTGCAGATCTTGATGACCGTCCGTCGTGCTCGTGCGTCCTCACCTGACACAACACGTTGACGAACGGCTTTACTCCGCCCCGCGGCTGACCTGGGCGGTCGTGGCGCGGGGATGCGAGGGGGCGGGGTCAGGCCGTCTTGGCGGTGTCGTTCCCCTTGTGGCGTGCGGCCTTCTGGGCGGTGCGCTGCTGCGTGGCGGCGCTGCGGGCCCGGTTGAGGCTGTCCCGGACGCGGGCCGCGCCGCGCAGGGCGGTCGCGCTGTCGACCGAGCGTCCGGCGTAGGCGGCCAGGACCTCGGAGACGGGCGGCGGCGACGGCGGGGACCACTCTTCGCGCGGCGTCACCCCGGGCGTCGTGGGGGTGGGCGCGGGGGCGGGAGTGGTGAGGGCAGGGGGCGTGGGGGCGGCGGGAGTAGGGGGCGGTGTGGGCTCGGGGTCGGGTGCGGGCGTGGGCGGAACCGCGGGCACGCGGACGAGCGTGAGATGCGTGCTGCAGTTCGGGCACTGCAACCCCGGGTGAGTGTCTCTGCTCATAGCACACATCATGACTGGGGGGTCTGACATTCAGCCGTGAGTCGGGTCTGGCGTGGAAATGTGATCAGCGTCACGCGGGGTGGGAGAAGCGGCGTTGAGGCGGGAGAAGCGTCACCGGGGGCGGGAAGGGAGCGTCACCTTGGGTGGGAGAGGCGCCAGGTGCGGCAGTGAACGGTGAAGGCGGCCAGCTCTTCGGCGGCGAACCGGGCCGGGTCCCAGTCGAACGGCTCGGTGTCGCCTTTCCACGCGTAGGCGTGCGCCTGGCGGCCGTCGCTCAGGGAGAGGAGGACGGCCTCGTACAGGCCGTCCTCGTAGGCGTCCAGCAGTGCGCGTTCGCCGTTCGTCAGGCCGCTGATCAGCATGCCGTCGGCCGTGGCGGCGGGATCGGCGACCAGCCCCGGGTAGACCAGGCCCGGCAGAGTGCTGACCCGCCAGCCGGGTGCGGTGGCCGGGGCCAGGTCGGGGACCCGGCCCAGCAGGACCTGGAGGATCTCGGGGTAGCGCAGGGTGCCGTAGACGAACAGGTCGTTCATGGACGGGCAGCGTACGTGGGCGCAGGTGGGTGCGGTGGTGCGTCGCGGCCCTGCGCGTGGCGCGTCAGCACGTGCCGGGGCGTCCGGTGTTGCCCGTGGTGCACCACCGTCACCCCACAGGCGATCGCCGCGAGCACCGCCACCCAGACGGCCGCCCGGCCGATCCGCTGCCCGTAGCCGCACGTCAGCCAGAGCAAGGAGAGCGTCCACCGGTGGAGGCGGGCCGGATGGCCGTGGCGTCGGGCCTCCAGCGCTTGGTAGTGCAGGGTGCGCGCCATGCCGGAGTCGCCCGCCGCGTCCGCCAGGTCGTCGTAGAGCGTCGCCAGGGCCATCCCGTCCGCCCCGGGCAGGTCGTCGGCCAGGTGCGGCGCGAGGTCGCAGCGGTCGAGGGCGAGGGGTGCTTCCAGGCCGAGGAAGCGGCATTCGGACAGGTCGAGGCCGACCAGTTCCAGTTGGGCGGCTGCCGTTCCTTGGAGGGAGACGACTATCGGCGGCACGTTCTTGAGGGGGCGGATCGTCACCTTTCCCTCGAAGGTGGTGTTCTCCAGCGAGAGTTCGGCTTTGCCTAGGCGAAGGTCACCGCCGCCGTGGACGACCGCGTTCGCCAGCGTCACGCGCTTCGCCGACGCCTGGATGCAGATGCCGCCGTGCGCGGTGGCGTTCGCTAGGGAAATCGTGCCTGCGGCCTCCAACGGCCCCAGCCACACGCCCCGCCGGAATCGCGCCCGCTCGAATTTCGCGTGCCGTGCCAGGCGCACCCGCCGGAACGACATCGCGCCGCCGAAGCACGCTCCCGGCATTACGGCGTCCCGGCCGAAGTGGGCCTGGTCGAACGCCGCCGCGCCCATGAAGACGGTCCGCGCGAAGGACGCGTCCGCTCCCCAGTGCGTCTTCCCGAAGAGCACGTCTCCGGCGAACACCGTCTCGTCGAACGTCATGTGCCGCTGGAAGCGCGCCTCGTGGAACGACGCGTTCCCCAGGAAGCGCGCTCCCCGGAACGACGCGTGGCGTAGGAAGCGCACGTCGAAGAACGACACGCCCTCCATGAAGCACGCCCCGTCGAACGACCCGTCGCCCTCGAAACACGCGCCGCGCCACGACGCCTTGGCCGGCAGCGACGCCCCGTCGAAACGGGCGCGTCCCAGGTGCGGCCGCCCGTCCGGGCCGGTCAGGGCGTCCAGCAGCGCGTCCAGTACACCGGAGCCGACCGTGACGCCGCGCAGGTCCACATCCGCGCCCGGTCTGAGTCCCGCCGCGAACTGGGCCAGTTCGCCCGGCCCCAGATGCGCCGGGCACGCTGGGAAGGGGTCGGCGGTGCGGCCCCTGCATCCGTGCACGGCCGTACAGCGCGGCCAGGCCGTTGTGAGCGAGAACGAGCGGGGAGACTCGTGAAGGGTCACGCCCCCCGTTGTACCCAACGCCGCACGGAATGCGTTCGGGCCGGGCGGAGAAGCTTCCCCGCCCGGCCCGGACCGCGTGCCTCAGCGCTTGCCCAGCTTGGCCTTGCCCTGCTTCCGCACCGCCCGCGCCTGCTGCTTGGCCTGCACCTTCGCCAGCTTCGCCTGGCGCTTCACCTGCCGTCCGGTCAGCTTCGCTTGGTGCTTGGCTTGCCGTCCGGCCACTTTCGCCTGCCGTTTGGCCGGAGATCCCGTCACCTTCGTGCGACCCCCGCTCCGCCGGTTGCGCAACCAGCGGCGGCCCAGCACCAGCAGCACCAGCGCCGCGACGCCGCCCGCCACCGGGCCCGGCTTGCGCCGCGCCTGCTCGGCGGCCTGCCCGGCGGCGTGCACCACGGGGTCCGGCGTCGCCTGCCGGGCCTTGGCGGTCAGGTCGCCGACCTTCTCACCGGCCTGCTCGCGCAGTTCGCCCACCTTCTCCTGGGCGCGCGCCTTCACGTCCGCGCGGGCGCTCAGCGCCTCGACGGTCGCGCCCAGCTCCTCGCGCGTCTGCTCGATGCGCTGCTGCTGCTCGCGCAGCTCCTTCTCCGGGTCCTTCTCCGGGTCGTCGCTCATCGATGCCCCCTGCTCTTGATCTCTGCCACGTCGGCCCGGACGTTCTCGACGGTCTGCTCCGGTTTGGCCGGGGTCGCCAGGTCCATCTGCTTCTTGCCGCGCTGGGCCAGGAACCCGGCGACCGCCAGCAGCACCACGCTCACGATCAGCCCGGCCGCCCAGGCGGGCATGACCAGCGCCAGCAGCAGGATGATCGTGGCGACCAGGGCGCCGCCGCCGTACAGGGCGACCACCCCCGCGCCGCCGAAGAGCTTGCCGCCCTGGGCGAACCGGTCGCCCTTGGCCTTCAGCTCCAACTGCGCCAGCCGCAACTCCTCGCGAACGAGCTGGGAGCTCTGCTCGCTCAGGTGCTTGATCAGCTCGGACGTCGGCATTCCGGCCAGGTCGCCAGGATGTCGTTCGGTCATCACGTGCCTCCCTGTCGGTGATTGGCGGAGTACCCCGAGACCTCGCGCCCTAACGGCCCGGACACGGCTTTCAACGGCCGCTTCGGTCTCCCATGTCACTCCGGGTCACATTTCCGCTGCTGAGCGCCGTGACCCGGCGTACTGTGGCGGCATGGGCGAGCCGAGCCGCTGGATCGCCGACGTCGAGGCGCACGCGGGCGAGGCGGGGCGGGGTGAGCTGGCGTCGGGTGCGCCGATGCGGGGTGAGAGGGCGGGGCGCGGGGCGGGTGGTCCGGGGTTTCCCGGGCAATCATCGAGTGATCAACGGGAACCGCGGGCATGATCGACGTATCTGAACCATGTCCGAAACACTCCTGTTCGACTGTCGTTCACCTTGGCCGGGGATTATTGCGTCATGACCGTCAATCCGGGACATTTCACCCGTCATGCGGAGGCTCTGCCCGACGACCGGTTCCTCGATCGTGAGGAGAGCTGGCTCCGCTTCAACCAGCGTGTCCTGGAGCTCGCCGAGGACCCGGCCCTGCCCCTGCTGGAGCGGGTGCGCTTCCTGTCGATCTTCGCCAGCAACCTGGACGAGTTCTTCATGGTGCGCGTCGCGGGGCTCGCCCGGCGGATGGCCACCGGGCTCGCCGTGCAGTCCGCGAGCGGCCGCCAGCCGCGCGAGGTCCTGGAGCGCACCGCCGCCGTCGCGCACGAGCTGATGTTGCGGCACGCGGCGGCCTTCCACGACGACCTGTGCCCGGCCCTCGGCAAGGAGGGCATCGACATCCTGCGCTGGGAGACCCTCGCCGAGACCGAGCGGGAGAGCCTGCGCCGGTTGTTCCGCGACCGCATCTACCCGGTGCTCACCCCGCTGGTGGTCGACTCGGCGCATCCCTTCCCCTACATCTCGGGGCTGTCGCTCAACCTCGCGGTGATCGTCCGCGATCCGGAGACCGACGCGACGATGTTCGCGCGGGTGAAGGTGCCGCCGGTGCTGCCGCGCTTCATCGAGGCGTCGCCGGACCGGTTCACCCCGCTGGAGGACGTGATCGCCGCGCACCTCGACCAGCTGTTCGTCGGCATGGAGGTGCTGGAGCACCACGCGTTCCGGGTCACCCGCAACCAGGACCTGGAGATCGACGACGACATCAGCGAGGGCCTGCTCCAGGCGCTGGAGCGCGAGCTTTTGCGCCGCCGCTTCGGGCCGGTGGTGCGGCTGGAGGTCGAGGAGTCGATCTCCCCGGCGGTGCTGGAGCTGCTCACCACCGAGCTGGCGATCAACGAGCGGCAGATCTACCGCGTCGGCGGCCCGCTCGACCTGGCGGGGCTCGCCGCGATCGCCGACCTGGACCGGCCGGAGCTGAAGTACCCGCCGTTCGTGCCGTCCAAGGCGTCGGTCCCCGAGGACGTGAGCATCTTCTCGGCGATCCGCGAGCGCGACGTGCTGGTGCACCACCCCTACGACTCCTTCACCACCACCGTGCAGCGGCTGATCGAGGACGCCGCCGACGACCCGCACGTCCTGGCGATCAAGCAGACGCTCTACCGCACCAGCGGCGACTCCCCGATCGTGGACGCGCTGGTGGACGCCGCCGAGGCGGGCAAGCAGGTCGTGGTGGTGGTCGAGCTGAAGGCGCGCTTCGACGAGCGCGCCAACATCGCCTGGGCGCGCAAGCTGGAGAAGGCCGGCTGCCACGTGGTGTACGGGTTCGTCGGGCTGAAGACGCACTGCAAGTTGTCGATGGTGGTGCGCCAGGACACCGACGGCATCCTGCGCCGCTACTGCCACATCGGCACCGGCAACTACCACCCCAAGACCGCGCGGCTGTACGAGGACCTCGGCCTGCTGACCTGCGATCCGAAGGTCGGCGAGGACGTCAGCGCGCTGTTCAACCACCTGACCGGCTACTCGCGGCAGAGCGAGTACCACCGGCTGCTGGTCGCGCCGCAGAGCCTGCGGCCCGGCCTGGTCGAGCGCGTCGAGCGCGAGGCGGCGCACCACCGCGCGGGCCGTCCGGCGCGCATTCGCGTCAAGTGCAACTCGCTGGTGGACGAGGTCGTGATCGACGCGCTCTACCGGGCCTCGCAGGAGGGCGTCCCGGTGGACGTCTGGGTGCGCGGCATCTGCGCGTTGCGGCCGGGCGTGCCGGGCCTGTCGGAGACGGTGCGGGTGCGCAGCGTGCTGGGCCGGTTCCTGGAACACTCGCGGGTGTTCGCCTTCGACAACGGCGGCGACCCCGAGGTGTGGATCGGCAGCGCCGACCTGATGCACCGCAACCTGGACCGCCGCGTCGAGGCGCTGGTCACCGTCACCGACCGGGCCCAGCGCGAGGGCCTGATCGACGTGCTGGACCGCGCCATGGACGACGGCACGCACGCCTGGTGGCTGAACGCCGACGGCGACTGGACGCGGCGGGCCGCGCCGCCGGGCGAGGTCCTGCTCGACATCCAGACCCACCTGGTCAAGAGCCGCCGCTGGAGGACGGTCGATGGCTGAGACGGAGCAGGACGGCGGCTCCCGGGAGACGGTCCACGCGGCGGGCGCGGTGTTGTGGCGCGACGGCGGCGGCGGGCCCGAGATCGCGGTCGTGCACCGGCCCCGGCACGACGACTGGAGCCTGCCCAAGGGCAAGGTGGACCCCGGCGAGCACGTGCTGCGCACCGCCGTCCGCGAGGTCGCCGAGGAGACCGGGATCGTGGCGCTGCTGGGGCGGCGGCTGCCGACCGTCCGGTACGTCATGCCCGACCAGCGGCTCAAGCACGTGGACTACTGGGCGGCGCGGGCCGAGGCGACGGCCGCGCCGTTCACGCCCAACGACGAGGTCGACCGGCTCGACTGGCTGCCGGTGGACGCCGCCGCCGAGCGCCTGAGCTACCCGCACGACGTGGACCTGCTGCGCGTGTTCGCCGCCGGGCCCGCGCGCACGCGTCCGCTGGTGATCCTGCGGCACGGTTCGGCGGGCGAGAAGCGGGCCTGGACCGAGCCGGACGAGCTGCGCCCCCTCGACGCGCAGGGCCGTGCGGAGGCGGCGCGGCTGGCGGACCTGCTGGCGGTGTTCGGCCAGGTCAGCGCGGTGAGCTCGGCGACGGCGCGCTGCCTGGAGACGGTGCTGCCGTACGCGCGGCGCGCCCGCGTCGAGGTCGCCACCGAGGCGGCGTTCACGGTGGGCGGGGGCGGCGCGGCGGTGGAGCGGCTGCTCGGCCTGATCGAGGCGGGCGGCCCGGCGCTGGTGTGCACGCACGGCGAGATCGTCACCGAGCTGGTCACCGGGATGTGCCGCACGTTCGGCGAGAAGGTGCCGGACGAGCCGCAACTGCCCAAGGGCGGGTTCTGGGTGGCGCAGCTCGCGGGCGACGGGTCGGTCGCCTCGCTGGAGCGGCACCACCCGTAACGGTCACCAGGAGGGGCCGGAGATCGACTCCCAGACGCCGTCGAAGCGGTCCCGGGCCTGCTCGGCGCGGCCCTTCTCGGTGCCATAGAGCACGCCGAGGTCGAACGCCTCGGCGACGTTGCGGGCCCGCGCGCCGCGCAGGTGCTCCATGGCGATCACGCCGTCCTGGTGGTCGCCGAGCACGGTCTGCACCCGCTTGGCGTCCTTGGAGACGGCCTTGGCCGGGCCGCCGAGCACGGGTTTGGCCAGGTCGGCGGCGTAGCGGGCACGCTTGGCGGCCTTGCGGGTCTCGTGCCGGGCGACGTCGCGGTCGTCGGCCTCCGCGATCGCGGCGTGCTTCTTGAGCATCCGCTTCCACGCCTTGCCGACCAGGCGGGGCAGCTCCTTGGCGGCGGGGCGCCCGGCGGCCTTGCCCTTGAACGGCGGGTCGGTGACCAGTTCGTCCAGGGCGTTCAGCAGCGCGAAGTAGCGGGGGTCCTTGAGGGTGGCGTTGAGCTTGCGGTAACCCGACCGCTCGCGGCGCGCGATGTCCTCCAGCCAGGACGGCGCGGCGGCCCCGTCGAGCTGCTCGGCGAACCGCATCCGCAGGACCTCCAGGTCGCGGACCTCGCCGAGCGCGTCGGCCAGCCACTTCAGCTCGTCCTTCAGCGGGCGGGTGTACTCGGTGTCGAAGAGCGACTTGTAGCTCTGGAGGGCGCTGCGGATGCGGCGGGTCGCCACGCGCATCTTGTGGACGGCGTCGTACTCGGCCGTGCGGACCTTGGGATCCCACTCGACGATGGCGTCGACCTGCTGGGCGATGTAGGCGATCACGGCCTCGCCGGTGGTCGGCTCGCCCTCCAGCTTGGCGATCGCGACGGAGCGGGCGTCGGCGGCGGACGGCTCGACCGCGTCGCCGAGCAGGCGGCCGAGCTTGGAGGAGGTGGCGGCGCGCCCGGCCCCGGCCTTGCGCAGCCGCTTGCCCGCGCCCTTGAGCAGGTCGGCGCCGCCGTCGCCGAGTTCGACCTCGATCTCGCGCCAGCGCTGCGGCTCGGCCCCGACGCCGCCGGCGGTGCGCGCGCCCTCGTCGGGGACGATCTCGACGGCGGTGGCGGCGCGCAGGTCGGTGCCGGTGACCAGGTCGTCGGCGACCTCGGCGAGCATGCGGCCGCCGTCGTCCAGCAGGTGGACGACGGCGCGGCGGGTCTCCAGCGTCGCGACCGGCTCCAGCGCCGCGCCGCGCGTGTAGGCGGCGACGAGGGAGGCGAGGCGGGCGGGCACGACGCGCGAGCGGCCGAGCGGGGCGCGCAGCTCGTTCTTGCTGTCGGGACCGGCGGGCATCTTGAGGTGCCAGCCGGCGTCGTCGCCGCCCCGGCGGCGGCGCAGGGTGATGCCGCCAGCCGCCAGCCGCAGGTCGGCGGTGTCGAAGTAGGTGGCGTGCAGCTCGTGGACGCGGGGCGGGCCGACGGTGGCGACGCCGGGCAGGCCGGACAGGTCGGGGACGGCGAAGTCGGCGGCGGCGTCGTACTTCTGCTCGATCTCCAGATGCCGGTCGGCCACGATGCGCTCTCCCTGCTGAAGGTCCCTGCGACGGCTGCCTGATCTCAGCATTCCACGCTGATCGGCCGTGACACCTACGGCGGGACGTATTGAGCGTCTCCGGCTTATTGCGCGGGCGTGACGAACTCGGGCTGGTCGATGACGCGCAGCCAGCTTCCGTCGGGCTGGCGGCGGACGACCTGGGCGCGGGCGCCGGAACCGTCCTTGGGCGGGGTGGAGGTGAGCGCGATGTCGCCGTTGACCAGGGTGGGGAGGGGCTCCTCGGGCTCGAAGTGGGGACGGTTGGCGAGCACCTTCTCCCAGAGGGCGCGGATGGCGTCGCGGCCGACGGTCTGGCTGCCGGGCGGGTAGGCGAGGACGGCGTCCTCGGCGTAGAGGGCGGCGACACCGGCGGCGTCACCGGCGTTGGAACGCTCCACGAACAGGCGGGTGATGTCTTCGGGACGCATGGCCTTCTCGTATTCGCTCATGCGTCCATTCTGGTGACGGCCTCATCAGAAGTCCAACAGATGGTTTTCATAGAAGCTAGAATCGCTGGTTATGGAGCTGAGGCAGCTGGAGTACTTCGTCGCGGTGGCCGAGGAGCGGAACTTCACGCGGGCGGCCGAGCGGGTGCACATCAGCCAGTCCGGGGTGAGCGCGCAGATCAGGCAGCTCGAACGGGAGCTGGGCGCGGAGTTGTTCGACCGTTCGGGACGGACCGCGACGCTGACCGTCGCGGGCAAGGCGGCGCTGGAGCACGCGCGTGCGGCCTTGGCGGCGGCCGAGGCGCTCGGCCAGGCGGTGGGCGAGGTGACCGACGTGATCCGGGGCAGGGTCGTGCTGGGCATGGTGGCGGGCTGCACGATCACGCCGCTGTTCGACGCGCTGGCGGGCTTCCGCCGTGCGCATCCGGGCGTGGAGGTGGCGCTGCTGGAGGGCAACTCCGAGGTGCTGGTCACGCAGGTGCGCGACGGGGCGCTGGACCTGGCGCTGGTGGGGACGGCGGCGCGGACGCCGGAGGGGCTGGAGGCGATGACGATCGTGGACGAGCGGATCGTGGCGGTGGTCCCGTCTGACCACGCCCTCGCGGGCCGGACGGACCTGACGCTGCGCGAGCTGAGCGAGCACCCGATCGTGTGCATGCCGAGGGGGACGGGGCTGCGCGCGGTGTTCGAGCAGGTCTGTGCGGCGCGGGACGTGCATCCCGAGATCGCGCTGGAGGCGAGCGCGTCCGACGCGATAGCCGATCTGGCGGCGCGGGGCCTGGCGGTGGGGGTGCTGAGCGAGTCGATGGCGGCCGAGTACAGCGACCGTCTGGACACGTTGCCGCTGGCGGAAGCGGAGGTCCCGGCGCTGCTGTCACTGGTGTGGAAGGGCACGTCGAACCCGGCGCTGCGCGAACTGCTCGGACACGCCCGCCGGGCGTTCGCTTAGGACACGTCCGCGGATCGGCGAGCACGGACGGCGCTCACAACCCCCAGCGCGATGCCGACCGCGAGCACCGGAAGGCCGCGCACCCACACCTCGCCTTCGACCTGGGTGAGCAGCACCAGGCACGACAGGATGCCGAGGACGGGCAGCACGATCGGGGTGCGGAAGTGATCGGGCTGCTCCCCGGGGTCACGGCGCAGGCGCAGGACGGCCGCGTTGACGGCGATGAAGACGACCAGCAGCAGCAGGACGAGCATCCCCGCCAGCGTCGCGACCTCACCCGTCAACGCGAGCAGCATGGACAGGCCGGTGGTGACCAGGATCGCGACCCAGGGCGTGCGCCGTCCGGGCAGGACGCGCGAGAGCACGCCGGGCAGGAGGCCGTCCTTGGACATGCCGTAAGTGAGGCGGGAGGACATGATGCCGGTGAGCAGCGCGCCGTTGCCGACGGCGACCAGGGCGATGATGCTGAACAACGTCTCGGGGATGCCTCCCGCCACCCGGACGACCTCCAGCAGCGGACCGGTGGACTCCACCAGCCGCGAGGTGGGGACGGCGGCGCTGGCGGCGAGACCCGTCAGGATGTAACCGGCACCGGCGCAGGCCAGGGCGCCGAAGAGCGCGCGCGGGTAGGAGCGGCGGGGGTCGCGGGTCTCCTCGGTGAGGTTGACGGAGGTCTCGAAACCGACGAAGGAGTAGTAGGCGAGGACGGTCGCGGCGAGGACCCCGGCGAGGGGGCTGTGATCAGGCGTGCCGACCTGGGTGATGCGCCCGACGTCGCCGTCTCCCCGGAAGACGACCCAGGCGCCGAGCACGATGATGATGACGAGCCCGCTGAGCTCGACCAGCGTCGCCACGGCATTGGCGCGCAGCGACTCCTGGATGCCGCGCATATTGAGCAAAGCGAGCAGCAGCAAAAAGACGATGGCGACAAGAGGAACCGGCAGCTCGACGAAAGCCGTCAGGTACTCCCCGCCGAAGGCCCGCGCGAGCGCGGCGACGGAGACGATCCCGGCGGCGAGCATGCAGAACCCGACCGTGAAGCCGGTGAAGGGCCCGAACGCGAGATTCGCGTAGTGCGAAGCGCCCCCGGCCTTGGGGTACTTGGTGGCGAGTTCCGCGTAGGAGGCGGCCGTGAGCAGCGCCAGCACGAGCGCCAGGACCAGCGGAATCCAGACGGCCCCGCCGACCTCGGCCGCCATCTGCCCGACCAGGACGTAGACGCCGGCGCCCAGGATGTCCCCGAGGATGAAGAAGAAGAGCAGCGGGGTGGTGAGGGCTCTGTTCAGGGTTGTCGCCACCGCGTGATCATTGCCCCGCAGTGCGATTTCATGCCGTCCGAGGACAAATCCCCTGGTCAGCGGCCCTTGATCAAAAAAGTCCGCATCGGGGCGAACTTCTCCCTGCCGTCATGACATCCAGACGCCCCCGCAACGCCACGAGTTCGGCGCGCACCGGGTCGGATTGATCACGTCCCGCCGCGCCAACTCCACGGGACGGGACCCGCATCTCACCCCGTACAGCGCGATCACGAAGAGCGCGCACCGAGGACGGGAGCGAGGAACCATGCGGAAGATCATGATCACCGGGATGGCGGCGGCGCTGGCGCTCAGCCTGACGGCGTGCAACGGCAAGAGCGACGCCGACTCTGCGGCACCGCCGCCCTCGACCTCCGCACCCGCACCGAGCGAATCCACGACGCCGAGCAGCACCACCAAGCCGGACAGCACGCCCACCCCCGAAAGCTCGGAGGCCCCGGCGACCGAGCCGCCCTCGGCCGAGCCCGAGGAAGGCAAGCAGGTCAAGGCGGCGACGGGCCGGCTGCGCTACCTGGCGCCGGGCAAGTTCATCGTCAACGGCGTCAGCTTCTTCACCTCCAACGACACGGTCCTGTACGTGGCCGGAAGCAAGTGCCCGGACGGCGGCCCTCCGGCGTCCGACGTGAGCAAGTGCTCCGTCGACGGCCTCGACGAGTGGGCGCAGACCGCCCCGCACAACGTGACCGTGCGCTTCTCCGGCCAAACCGCGACGATGATCCGAGAGACCCAGTAACAACCGGGCCTGCGGCCCACCCTCCAACGCAACCCGCAGCAAAAGCGCCCCGCCGCTCTCAACCCGAGAGCAGCGGGGCGCTGCTCAGCTGCAACACCTCGCCATCCATGGAGCCGGGAAATCCATAGCCTGGACTCGTGATCAGGTCTGTGGTGTTCGACGTCGGCGAGACCCTGATCGACGACACCCGAAAATGGCAGGAGCGGGCGGGCTGACTCGGCTGGAGCCGGAGAACGGAAGCTTTGAATAACTAAATGATGCCGCATCGGACGCTCGAGTATTGAGATCAGCAAAATACTTGTATGTATTTAGATATTCTCGCGTCGAATTCGTGGTCGTACTCGGGTCCGGGAAAATCGACCACCATTTCATGGCTGAATCGGGCAAGAACTAATAGATCCTGACTATATGTCCCAAAAGTGCCCAGGTGGTGCTGAGCGTATCTAGCCAATCGCATGACAGTTGCATCGCTGTGAGGCAAGGTCGAACTCGGTCGCCGCGCCCGCTCATGGCGCGGCGCTTATGTTGCAAGCGCACATCGGTGGCTAGGGGGCTGCTGGACGGTGATCGCACGATGAGTGTCGAGGACGAAAGCGGAGGGTCCTCCCGGGAAGGGCTGCCGACCAGTGCCATGCAAGAGCAGTTCAGCATCGCATTTGTTCATCTGATCACTTCGGCCGCCGGATGTTTCCTGCGGCGACACGACACCGACTTCGATGGTGTCGACCTCACCGTCCACCATGAGATGGATTACGACTACTACTGCGAAGCCCAGTTCGACATCCAACTCAAGTGCACCACCCAGCGGAGCCTGATCCATGAAGATCATATTTCGTGGACGCTGAGCAAAAAGCGCTTCAAGAAGCTGACGCAAGGCAAGAGGCAGAACCGGCGGTACCTGGGGGTGCTCCTGGTCCCCGGTGACCCTGAGTTGTGGCTTGACCAAGACGAGACCCAGCTGATCACGCGAAGCCGGATGTACTGGCAAGAGGCTTCCAAGCTCGGGTCTCTGCAGGACGGGGCGGAGAGTAAGACGGTGAGCCTACCGAGGGGTAATCTCTTTGACGTACCTGGACTCCTTGGAATCATGAGGTCCATCGGCGAGGGAGGCGGCGAGTGACGTCGTTCACGCTCGATCCCTATCGTGAGATCGCTTCGACCCTCAGCCCCTCGGCCGTCTCCCAGTACCTCGCCACCGGTGACTGGGAACTCGAGTCCCGGCGCGACCACATGTGCGAGGTCTGGCGCCTTCCGGCGCCCGCCGGTCAGCGCCCTCGCGGTCGGATCATGCTTCCCCTGGCCACCGACTACGACGACTTCCCGCAGCGCTTCTACGACGCCCTGCATGCGCTGGGTCGCGTGAATGGCTGGGACGCCACCGAACTGCTGCAGCACATCATCGCCACACGGGCAGACCTGTTCTATGTCCGCCTCGACCAGCCGATGCCTGACGGGACGATTCCGTTCCGTCAGGCCGAAGAGACCATCGAAGCGATCTACAGGTTGCTGAGGTCTGCTGCGACCACGGCGGCAGACCCCGACCACTCGCATCGCGGACGGCGACCATCCAAGGTCACTGACTTCCTGGACGAAGACGTCCGGCTCGGTCACACGAAGCGAGGCAGCTTCGTCTTCACTGTCGTGGCGCGTCTCGGGGATCCGTCCAGCACCGTACCGACCGCTGCAGTCGATCAGAGAGAGAACGACGCTGCTAGGCCGTTCGCACGACAGGTCATGGAAACCCTGGCCAAGGGGCTTAACGCCACCGCGAGCCTCACTCGTGGCGAAGGCGACGATGCCCTTCAAGAGCCGGGCCGCTGGGGGTTGAGCGCTGACCTGGTGGAGTCCTTGGAGCAGATGGCAGAGCCAGAGGGGCTGAGGGCTCTCGACCTGTCGTTCGAGTGGGCTGCAGCAGAGCCACAGCCCGATGTCGTCTCTTCCCGCATCATTCTGGACCATAGTGCTGCGCCCATGTTGGCTCGTGTGAAGGAACGGCTGACCCGTCAAGAGGAGCCTCCAAGCCAGCAGACTCTCATCGGAGCGGTGCGCGCCTTGTCACGCGAGGACTCGGTGGCGGATGAGGAAGACGAAGGCGGGACCATCGTGCTCCACGCCGAAGTCAACGGGCGTATGCGCAAGGTGCAGGTGCCCCTGGCAGGACCGGACTACGACTGGGCGATCATCGCGCACCGAGCCAAGCAACCTTTGACCGTCAGTGGAGAACTCACCTTCGAGAGGCGTTCGTGGCGCCTCGGCAACCCGGAAGTGGACAGTAGGTTCCTTCGGCAGCAGTTCGGCGAAGGTGACCGGCCAGGGCCGCCCTAGGGCCTGGTAGGCACGGGCTCACCGGGGAAGGTGGGTGCGTGCGCGCTGCGACTACGGGCTCTTGCTCGGCTCGGCCGCTGATTGGCGACGGCGAAGGAGCGGCAGGGGGATGACCATTGCGTCGAAGTGCGGGGCGTCCTCGTACGGGCGCAGTTTTCCGATCTTCTGCCATCCCCAGCGTGCGTACGCGGCCTGCGCGGATTCGTTGTTCTCGCGGACCAGCAGCGTTGCGCGTTCCTCTTTGCGGCCGTGGAGCAGTTCGTCGTGTAGAGCGTGCGCGACGCCTTGGCCCTGCCACTGCGGGACGACCATCAGTTCGTTGAAGGCGAAGGTGCGCGTGCCGGTCTCGGTGGTGAAACCGTCTGGGACAGGTGTTGTCAGCCCTTGCCACCAGCGCGCGCCAGGCGGCAGTGCGTATCCGAACGCCTGGCCGACCGGTTGGCCGTCGATGTAGGCGATGACGATCTCGAAGCCGGGGGCGCGCAGGTAGCCGCGGACACGTTCGGCGAAGCGGTCGCTGGAGTAGAACGGATCGCTGATCACCTCGGCGTGCGTGGCCTCGTACAGCGGCACGATCACGCTGGTCATGATCTGCTCGGTGGAGGTCGGGTCGTGGCGGGTGTAGGTCAGGCTCGGCGGCATTGTTCTCCTGCGGTGAGTGCGAGCGCTTCATGGGCGTCCCAGGCCGCCGGGCGGCCTTGTTCGGTTAGGGCAGTGCCGTTTGTCCACCTGGTGGGATCAATGCGCGACGCTCCGACTGGACTTGCTCGGCCAACTCGTCCACGAGCGGTTCGTCTGGCCAGCGTTCGTTCAGGCGGTCCACCAGTTCGGCCGCGCGGGGGAGCAGGTCGCCTGATCGACGTGACGGCTCCAACGCGGTGCGCCCGTGGTGGACGGCGTTTTCCAACTCGCCGCGACGGCCGGCGACCAGGCCGAGATCCAGATGCACCATGGCCAGCCGCATCGGCCAGCGGAGCCGTCCGTCGCCAGGGCGGCACTGCGCGACCACCTCGCGGGCGTGCTCTTCGGCCGCGTCGTCCTCGCCGAGCATGGTGTAGATCGTCGAGCAGTAGAACTCGTACTTGTCGTGGTCGAACACGAAGTGGTGGTCGGGGTGGTCGGGGCGCGGCAACCGGTCCAGGACCGTCCGGCCGACGCGGAGGGCCTCCACCGCGCGCCGGTCGCCCATGCGCGCGTACCCGCGACCGGCTTGCAAGGTGAGCTGGACGGCGGCGTTGCTGGCTCCGGCGTGCCGGAGCCCGGCCTCGCTGTAGGTCACCACGTCGTCATAGCGGCGCTCGACCAGGGCGAACCATGCGGCGATCTCCCAGGACCAGCCGATCAGCTCGCCGTGCCCCGCCTGCTCGCCGAGTCGGCGGGTGGTGCTCCGGGCGATCTCGGCGGTCGCCGGATCACCGGCGTCGTAGGCGGAGCACGCCAGCAGCGCTGACAACCATCCCGCGCGCACGAGCAACTCGCGATGTTCGTTCAGGGTGGTGCGTCCGTCGAGCAGGTCAAGGACGTACTCCAGATGCGCGCGTCCGCGCCTGCACAACTCTGCCGGAGCCACGGTCGGGTAGTCGCGGCACAGGCGGTCCACGGTCACGTCGAGCAACTCCAGGGCCCCAGCACCGAGATCGGTCGTATCGACTCGGCCGACCAGTTCCATGAATTCCACGTCGGCGGGGGCAGGAGATGTCAGGGGCGCGAACAGTTCGGTCTCGGGGACCTCCAGGGCAGCGGCCCAGAGCATCCGGTAGCGGGGACCGACCGCGCGTTTTCCGCCTTCGTGGTCGCGGATGGCCCGCTCGATGTCACGGGCGCAGGGAAGTTGAGTGCGAACGCGCGGGGGCGCGACCTCGCGGAATAGCGTGGCGAGATCGGCGACGACCAGGCCGCGGGCCTTGCGCTCGGCGCGCAGCCGGGCGCCGGTGGCCTTGTTCTTCTCCGCTGACATGTCGCTATGCACCTCGGCTGGAGACGTGCGCAGACGTGTGCCTACGTCTGTCCTCGTCTCCGATTATCACGCTGACGTGTGCCGACTGTCACAGCTTCACTGGTTGTGGGCGCGGGCTAAGGCGAGAGCCGCTGGCGCAGGGCTCTCACCTTGGTCCGCGCCCATCTGGAACGTCAGACGGCCCCGGCTGGGGGCTTGGGTGGAGGTGAGGTCCATCTATGTGCGCGGTGAGCGATGACGTGCAGCAACGTGCTGACGCGCGTCGGCTCGATGCTGAGCGTCCCTACTGGGTCATCTGGTGGGGACCACGGACGCGGCGGTTCTGGGCGATGCCCGCGCGTGGGATGGCCGCGCCGTTGATCGACCGTGCCCGTCCTGACGAACTGGTCGCCGCGATGCGTGAGGTCGAGGCGTGGCATGGCTGGCCGCACGGTTTCGGGAGGGGCGATGGGTGACGAGCTGAGCCGCGAGGAGCGGCGGCGGATCGTGCGCAAGGCTGAGGCGTTCGATGCGTTGATGTTGAACCTGCCTACTGCGGCGCATCCGTTTCGGGGAGACCCCGAGGTCGTGAAGTGGGCGCTGGAGATCCTCAATGAGCCCGATCCGGACCAGGACGGTTGCTAGGCGCGCCGGGGTCAGTCGTCTTTCAGGTGGTATTTCATGCCCATGTGGGACGGGCGGAAGCCCATTTTCTGGTAGAAGCGGATCGACTCTGGGCGTTGGCGGTCTGTTGTTAGCTGCACCACCCGGCAGCCTCTCGCGCGGGCCTGGTCTATGGCCCACGTGATCATGATCTGTCCGATGCCCCGGCCACGTTGTTCGGCGGCCACTCGTACGCCCTCGATCTGCGCGCGTTCGCCGCCCGTGTAGGTCAGGCCCGGAATATAGGTCAGCTGGAACGTGCCCGCCATCGTGCCGTCCAGTTCCGCCACCACCACCGTGTTGTTCGGGTCGCGCTCGATCGCCGCGAAGGCGTGCAGGTACGCCTCCGGGATGATCTCGCCCGGCGCCTCGCGGGTCGCGCCCAGGGGGTCGTCGGCCAGCAGGCGGACGATTTCGGGCAGGTCGTCCCGCGTCGCCTCACGGAAGGTCACTTCTGGAACATGCCGCACGTCAGACAGGCTATCCGGACGTTCCGCGACGTTGTTCACCGCGACTTGTAGTACTACGACTTGTAGTACTACGTTGGGTGGGCAACGAACCCACCCCCGGAAACTGCCGGCGACGATGCCGCAGGGAGCCAGCGATGTCGAATCCGAACAACGAAGAGCACTGGAGCGACCACGCCATCTGCCATGGCGCCGATCCCGACCTCTTCTTCCCCATCGGGTACTCCGCGGAGGTCTTCCAGGAGCAGGAGCGGGCGGCCAAGGAGATCTGCGGCAACTGCCCCGTGGTCGCCGACTGCCTCGCCTGGGCCCTGCGCGTCGGCGAGCCCGACGGCATCTGGGGCGGCACCACCCCCGAGGAGCGCCGCCACCTGCGCCGCCGCGTGGACGCCCCCGCGCGCAAGCGCCTTCCGGTCATCACCGTGCGCGGGGACGCCTCCACCGAGCAGGCCGCCGCCTAGGGGATCAGGGCCACCTTGCCCACCACCCGGCGCTCGTGCAGGTCCGCCAGCACCTCGGCCGCCCTCTCCAGGGGCTCGGTGCGGGGGGACGGGGGCGTGATCTTTCCCTCATCGGTCCAGGTCAGCAACGTTTCCAGCAGGGCGCGCTGCTCCAGCGGGTGATGCAGTTGCCAGGCGCCCCAGTCGACGCCGACGACGGTCCGGTTGCGCAGCAGCACCTGGTTCAGTGGCAGGGACGGGATCGTGCCCGACGCGAAGCCGATCACCGTGTAGCGGCCGCCCTCGCGCAGGGCGCGTAGGGCTGGGTCTGCCAGGTCGCCACCTACCGGGTCATATATGACGTCCACGCCGCCGTCCGAGAGTGATCGGGCGGCGGTTTTGATGTCGTCGGTCGTGTCGATCGTCTCGTCCGCTCCGGCGCTGCGGGCGGCCTCGCGCTTTTCCGGGGTGGACGCGGCGGCCAGGACTCGGGCTCCTAGGGCTTTGGCCACCTGGACGGCTGCCAGACCCACGCCGCCGCCTGCGCCCAGGATGAGGATCGTTTCGTTGGGGGCGAGGGTGGTTCGGTTTTTCAGGGCGAACAGGGCTGTGCAGTAGCTCTGGATGAATGTCGCTGCGCGTGGGGCGTCCAGGGTGGTGGGGACCGTGGTCAGGGCGGGGGCTGTGATGTGGGTTGCGAAGCCGCCTAGGCCGCACATTGCTACGACTCGGGTGCCGGGGGCCGGGGTTGTTACGTCTGGCCCTGTTGCTACTACGGTGCCTGCGATTTCGCTGCCTGGCACGAACGGCAGTGGGGGCTTGATCTGGTAGCGGCCCTGGACGAACAGGCCGTCCACGAAGTTGACTCCGGCTGCTTCCACCTCGATCAGGACCTGGCCTGGGCCCGGTTCCGGGGTGGGCAGGTCTCGCAGTGACAGGGAACCCAGTTCTTCGCAGACGAGTGCGCGCATCGGGCCAATATGGCGGAAACCGAATCCGATTCGCCAGGGGCGGGCGGGGACGTTCCCGCCCTCCCGTCCGTTGACCTGGTGACGGCAGGGTCATCCCGATCTACGGTGGAGGACATGAGCTACCCCCCGGTCCCCGAGCAGCGGCGGCGCTCCGCCGGACTCGCCACGCACGGCGTGCGGGCGGTCACGGCCCTCACGCTGGTGCTGCTGGTCACCGCCGCCATGTGGGTGCTGGAGTTCGTCGACTACACGATGGACGGCGCGCTGGACGAGTTCGGCATCCAGCCCCACGACGTGCGCGACCTGCCCGACATCTTCACCGCGCCCTTCCTGCACGTCGGCTTCGGGCATCTGCTCAGCAACACCGTGCCCTTCATCATTCTGGGCTTCCTGGCGGCGGCGCGGGGTGTCGCCAAGTTCCTCGCGGCCAGTCTCGTGGTGATCATCGTCGGGGGGCTCGGCGTCTGGTTCACCAGCTCGGTCAACACCCTGGGCGCCAGCATCCTGGTGTTCGGGTTCTTCGGCTACCTGCTCGGGCGCGGGATCTTCGAGCGGCACTGGCTGGACATCGCCATCGCGGTCGGTGTGGTCGCCGTCTACGGCATGACGTTCCTGGCGGGCGTGCTGCCCGGTGATCCCTTGATTTCCTGGCAGGGCCACCTGTTCGGGTTGCTGGGGGGTCTGCTGGCCGCCTGGATGTTCCGCCGCTCGCTCGACGGGCGATGATTCGGCGGCCTCCTGAGGGTCTGTATCCATGACCCCCCTAGGAGGCTTCCATGGCAACCGAACGTAGCCGCGCCGTCCAGATCGTCGTCTGGGTGCTCCAGATCCTGCTGGCCCTCATGTTCCTCAGCGCCGGTGTCCAGAAGCTCGTCGGCACCGAGCCCATGACCGACATGTTCGACGAGATCGGCGTCGGCCAGTGGCTCCGCTACGTCATCGGCTTCCTGGAGGTCGCCGCCGCCGTCGGGCTCTGTGTGCCGTTGTTGGCCGCTGCGGCTGCCGGCGGCGTCGTGCTGCTGATGATCGGCGCTGTCGTCACCAGCGTCGCGGTGCTGGACGAGAACCCGCTGGTGCCACTGGTCGTCGGCGTCGTCGCCGCCATCGTCCTGGCGCTGCGCCGGGCGGAGCTGACGCGGCTGCCCGCCCGGCTCGGCACACGCTGACTCAGTGCGGGCGCACGGAGACGTCGCTGACCACCGCGTCGCGCGGCGTCTCCAGCGCCCCCACCAGCACCCGCGCCACCGTCGCCGCGTCCGCGAAGTCCTCGGCCCGGTAGTCCTTGCCTTCCTGGGCCCGCACCCTGCGCTGCATCTCGGTCGCCGTCCGCCCCGGGTAGACGGTCGTGACGCGCAGCTCCGGCTCCTCCGCGCGCAACGAGTCGGCCAGCGCCCGCAGCCCGAACTTGCTCGCCGCGTACGCCGACCAGTTCGGGTTGGCGCGCAGCCCGGCGGTCGAGTTCACGAACACCACGTGCCCCTGCGCCGCCCGCAACGCCGGGAGCAGCAGCCGGGTCAGCTCGGCCGCCGACACCAGGTTGGTGTTGAGGTGGTCGATCCACTCGTCGGCCTCGGTCTCGGCGACCGTCCCCAGGTGCACGAACCCCGCGCTGTGGATCACTCCGTCCAGGCGGTCCGGCAGGTCGGCCTCGACGAGCGCGGCCTCCAGGCGGCGCGGCTCGTTCAGGTCCAGCACCAGCGTGTGCACCGCCGTCGCGGTCGCCGTGGTGGCCTGGCCGATCGAGAACGCCTGCGTGCGCGCGTGCGCGCCGCCGCTCAACGATCCGCTCAGCGCCGCCAGCTTCTCGGCCGAGCGCCCGGTCAGGATCAGGTCGTGGCCGCGCTCGCGCAGCAGCCCGGCCACCGCCGCGCCGATGCCGCCGGTGGCCCCGGTGATGAGATAGGTCCCCATGGCGTCCCATTCTGTCGGTCGGACTCAGTTCGGTCGCAACACCCGGGTGACCCCGGCGATCAGCGCGGTGGCCAGCACCCAGCCCGCGGCCACCAGCCCGTAGGCCAGCCACCGCGAGCCGCCGGACGGGTCGAACGCCTGCTGCTGCCCGAAGGTGTCGATCGGGATCAGCAGGTCCAGCGTGTAGACGAAGGCGTGGAAGACCGGGCGCTCGTCGGGCGGCTTCACCGCGCGCGGCTTGTCCAGCGAGAACACCGTCGTCCCGAGCGCCACCAGCGCCCCGAACCACGCGAACGCCAGCCACGGCCGGTACCCGAACCCCACCGTCCAGTCCAGCAGGTAGTTCCAGCCCCGGGCGACGGCGGGCAGCTTGCGGCGGCGCGCCCGCTGCTTGGCGAGCTGCACCTTGCGCGCCAGCTCGTCGTGCCCGGCCGCGTGGTACCAGGCGGCGAGCTGCTCGTACGGCTGGAGGTGGAACATCTTGTCGCGGCCGACCCAGCTCAGCCGGTCCTTGAACTCCGCGCCGCGCAACATCTCGTAGACCAGGCCGTTCAGGTACATCTCGTCGGGCCAGATGTCGGGGTGGTCCTGGATCTGGGCGATCCGGGAGTACGAGAGCGACACCCGGCCCTTGATCTTCTCGGCGGGCCACAACAGCAGCTCGTCGGCCTGGATGTGGCTGGCGTGCAGCGCCATGCGGTCGGGGTCGCCGGAGTCCAGCGTCGCCTTGGAGAACGACAGGGTGCCGTTCACCCGGGCGCTGCGCAGCCGCACCGTGCCGAGCGCGGTGAAGCCCGCGCTGAACTCGGCGGCGTCCTCGACGATCATGTTCTGCGCGTCCAGCGCGATCCGGCCCGGGTTGCGCAGCGTGGTGCCCTGCATGAACAGCCCGCCGTTCATGCGCGCCCCGACCAGCCGCACCCCGCCGGTGATGTCGGCGTCCTGCACGAAGCAGCCGACCTCCACCACGGTGCCGCCGCTGAAGATCGCCCAGGTGGCGGGGTCGGGCGCGACGATGGTGGCCGCGTTCAGCCGCAGCCCGCCCAGGATCTGCGCGCGGGTCAGCCGCACCTCGCCCTCGATCAGCGACCGGGACAGGCTGAGGAAGCCGTCCACCCGCAGCCCGCCGCCGTCGAAGCCGGGCATCCGGCAGTTCGACAGCCGCATCTGGCGGGTCTGGCAGTTGGAGAAGTCGGGCGGCGCGACCAGCCGGCAGAACTCCAGCCGCAGCTCGTGCTCGACGGTGCCGCCCCGCAACGAGAGCGTCCCGACGACGTACGCGCCGCGCAGGTGCACCGCCGGGACGCGCCCCGGCACGCTGTCGCCCGCGCCGAGCAGCAGCTGGGCGATGATCTCGGCGCGGACGATCCGCTCGGGCGCGGGCCCGGCGGGCAGGTCGTCGCCCAGCACGACGGGGGTGCCGGTCGGGAACGCGTGCCACAGACGGCGTTCGACATCACTGAGTCCGGGAGGCTCTGCCACGGGCTCCTTTTCTACGGGCCGCCGGGCCAATGATCAATAGTTAGAGGAAACCCCGTCGCCGGCCGGCCTGCTGGAGGAAGCCGTCGAGCTGCTGCTCCCAGTTGTTCTGGCCGACCGTCGCGTAGTCGACGGTGAAGCGGGCGAACGAGTCGTGGCCCTCGGTGAGGACCCCGCCGCGCTTGTCCAGCTCCAGCACGACCTCCATCGACTGCGGGTAGGAGACGAAGGTCACCTCCAGCTGCTTGATGCCGCGCGCGTAGTGGCCCGGCGGGTAGTACTCGATCTCCTGGTAGAACGGCAGCTCCTGGTGCACGCCCCAGATGCGGCCCTTCTCGCAGTCGGCGTTGCGGAACTGGAAGCCGAGGTTCTGGAAGGCCGCGAGGATGCGCTCCTGTGCCGGGAGCGGGTGCACCGCGATCGGGTCGAGGTCGGTGGCGTCGACCGCGCGCGCGACCTCCAGTTCGGTGGACAGGCCCACGGTGGTGCCGTGCAGCGGGCGGCCGTACAGGTGCGTGAGCGGCGCCTCCCACGGGATCGGGAAGCTGAACGGGACGCTGTAGCGCGCGCCGTCGTCCAGCCGGAACGGGCCCGACACCCTGATCTTGGAGTACTCCAGGTTGGAGGCGTACTCGTTGTCGCCGGACTCGACCTCGACGCGGGTCCGCAGCGCCAGGTTCACCCCGAGGACGTCGGAGTCGTGCTTGCCGCCCAGGATCGTGACCTCGCCGGTGACGGTCCCGCCCGGCGTGGTGCTGGGGTTGTGCAGGACGGTCTCGACCTCCGGGCCCCCGATGCCGGCCGCCTGCATGAGCTTCTTGAAGACCACGTGTCGCTTCCTCCCGTGCGTGGACACATCCCGTCCAGTAGACGCCCTGGGAGGACGTTACGTTCCCGGCCCCGCGATCGGGGAACAACCGGTCATTTCCCTTGGTTATGGTGGAGTGCGAGGGCCCTTTTCGGTCCTCCCGGACGAGGAGCGCGCCGTACCCGGCAGGCAAAGACGACGCGCACGACCACCGTCGCCTCTCCCGGGAGAATGATCATGGCCTGGCTCCTCGTCGTCGTCGCCGGACTCTTCGAAGTCGCGATGGCCCTGTGCCTCAAGCTCAGCAAGGGTTTCTCCGCACCGCTGCCCAGCGTGGGCTTCCTGGTGTTCGCCGCCGTCAGCTTCGGGCTGCTGAACCTCGCGCTGCGCACCCTGGACGTCGGCACCGCCTACGCCGTCTGGGTCGGCATCGGCGCGGTCGGCACCGCCGCGCTGGGGATGCTGGTGATGGGCGACCAGGTGTCCGCCCTCAAGATCGGCGCGCTGGTGCTGATCATCATCGGCGTCGTCGGGCTCAACCTCGCCGGCGGGCACTGACCGCCGGAACGGCGAAGCCCCCGGCCCCGGAATCGTCCGGGGCCGGGGGCTTTCGTTGCTCTTAGGACCTGCCCAACGCCCGGTACTCCCAGCCCGCGTCGCGCCACTGCTTGGCGTCCAGCACGTGGCGGCCGTCCACGATCCGCTTGGTCCGCACGACCTGCGCCAGCGCGTCCGGGTCGATCTCGCGGAAGTCGGCCCACTCGGTCAGCAGCACCACCACGTCGGCGTCCTGCGCCACGTCCAGCGCGCTCTCGCCGTAGCGCAGCTCCGGGAAGGCGCGGCGCGCGTTGTCCAGCGCCGCCGGGTCGTAGACCCGCACGTGCCCGCCCAGGCCGTGCATGGTGCGCGCCACGTCCAGGGCGGGCGCGTCGCGGATGTCGTCGGAGTTCGGTTTGAACGCCGCGCCCCAGCACGCGATCCGCGCGCCGGAGATCTGGCCGCCCAGCAGCTCGCGCACCAGGTCGACGGTGCGGGCGCGGCGGCGGCGGTTGATGTCGTCCACCTCGCGCAGGAACGACACCGCCTGCCCGACGCCGATCTCCTCGGCGCGGTGCGCGAACGCGCGGATGTCCTTGGGCAGGCAACCCCCGCCGAAGCCGAGGCCCGGCTTGAGGAATTTGCCGCCGATCCGGTCGTCCAGGGCCAGCGAGTCGGCCAGGTCCTTCACGTCCGCGCCGACGGCCTCGCACACCTCGGCCATCGCGTTGATGTAGGAGATCTTGGTGGCGAGGAACGAGTTGGCCGCCACCTTCACCAGCTCGGCGGTGGCGAGGTCGGTGGTCACCACCGGCGTGCCCTGCTCCAGGATCGGCGCGAACGCCGCGCGCAACCGCTGCTCGGCCCACTCCGACGCCACCCCGAACACCAGCCGGTCGGGGTGCATCGTGTCGTCCACCGCGAAGCCCTCGCGCAGGAACTCGGGGTTCCACGCCAGCTCCACGTCCGTGCCCGCCGGGGCCAGCTCCTGCACCATCGAGGTCAGGCGCGCGGCCGTGCCGACCGGGACCGTCGACTTGCCGACCACCAGCGCGCGCCGGTCCAGGTGCGCGGCCAGCGCCGACACCGACGCCTCCACGTAGGTGAGGTCGCAGGCGTCCGAGCCGGGCTGCTGCGGGGTGCCCACGCAGATGAAGTGCACGTCGCCGAAGCGCCCCGCCTCCTCGAAGGAGGTCGTGAAGCGCAGCCGCCCCGACTCCAGCGCCTTGGCCAGCAGTTCGGGCAGGCCCGGCTCGAAGAACGGGACCGTGCCGGACGCGAGCTGCGCGATCTTGCGCTCGTCCACGTCCACGCCCAGCACCTCGTAGCCCAGCACCGCCATGCAGATGGCGTGCGTGGCGCCGAGGTAACCGGTGCCGATCACGGTGAGCCTCGGGGAATCGTTCATGACCTCTCCCTTTCGTGTGTGCGTCTCCCGCAGGCCCTCAGGAGCACGTGCCCTTGTTGAGCAGCTTGCCGCCGGCGACCTTGTTGTCGCAGGCGACGGTGTTGCCGTCGGAGAACAGGGCGATCCCGAATCCGCCCCTGCCTCCACGAAGATCCATGACGTTGCCCCGGAAGGTGTTCCCGGTGCCCCAGCCCTGGTACTCCCGGTGCGTCTGGAAACCGTCGGCGACGGTCCGCGCGCCCCGGTTGCCCTCGATGAGGTAGCCGTTGCCCTTCACGTCCACCCACGAGTCGTTCACCTTGTCGCCCGACAGTTTCGACCCGTCGAAGGCGTTCCCGGCGATACGGCCGCCGGTGGTGCCCTCCTTGACGTCCACGGCCTCGGCCGTGGCCTGGACGCGGTTGCCCACCACCAGGTTGTTGTCGCTCTTGTCGGGTTGCCCCTGGGTGAGGGCGGCCCAGTTCTTGTGCGAGGAACCGAGGTAGATGCCCTCGCCGAACCGGGGGTTGCGCCGCCCCGTGTTGTAGATCCGGTTGCGCTGCACGGTGTTGCCGGTGCTGAACCGGCGCAGGTGGACGGCCTCGTCGCCGACCTCGCGCACGGTCAGGCCCTGGATCACCGTGCCGCTGGAGCCGTCCAGCATCACGCCCTTCTGGCTGCGCTGCACGGTGAAGCCGACCAGCCGCCAGTGCCCCGCGTTCTCCAGGTGGAAGCCGTAGCCCTTGCCGGTGTCGGTACCGTCCAGGACCGTCTTCGGCGACCCGCACACGAAGATCGGCTTGTCCGGGGCGCCGGAGCGCTGGCTGCGGTAGCGGCCCTTGTAGACGCCCGGGGCCAGCCGGATCACCTCGCCGGGTTCGGCGACGTTCAGCCTCTTCTGGAGCTCCACCGGCGTGCGGACGGTGACGGTGGGCGGCGGGCACTGGACCGGCGCGGCCTGCTGGGGCAGCGGCAGGTTCTGCGGCGCGGGCGGCGCGGCGGGGGCCTCGCCCGGTCCGGCGCCGGTCGTGGGCGAGGCCCCGGCCTCGCCCGCGTTGCCGGACGCGCCCGGCGGCTGCGAGACCGGCGTCAGCGGGAACGGGTCGCCGGCCGAGGTCTTGCCGGACGGCCCGTCGTCCCCGCCGGTGAGCAGCAGGACGGTGCCGCTGGTGGCCACGGCTCCGGCCACCAGCAGCCCGGCGAACTTGAGATCGATCTTCAGGAGCACTGGCCCTTCTTGGTCAGCTGGCCGCCCCGCACCTTGTTGTCGCAGGCGATCGTGTTGCCGCCCACGGTGTCGTTGATGCCGACGCCGTTGCCGCCGGCCAGGTCGAGGGTGTTGCCCCGGAAGGTGTTGCCGGTGCCCCAGCCGTCGACGATCTTGTGGGTCTGGAAGCCGTCGGCGGGCGTCTTGGTGCCCCGGTTGCCCTCGATGAGGTAGCCGTTGCCCTTGACGTCGATCCAGGAGTCGTTGTGCTTGTCGCCGCCGGTCACCGAGCCGTCGAAGACGTTCCCGATGATCTTTCCGCCGGTGGTGCCCTCCTTGATGTCGACCGCCTCGGCCGTGGCCCGGATGACGTTGCCCCGCACCACGTTGTTGTCGCTCTTGTCGATCTTCCCGCCGGAGAACTTCTTCCAGTTCGACTGCGCCGTGCCGAGGTACACGCCCTCGCCGAACTTCTCGCGCCGCAGCCCGGTGTTGTAGATCTTGTTGTACTGCACGGTGTTGCCGGTCGAGAAGTTGCGCAGGTGGATGGCCTCGTCGCCGATGTCGTGCACGGTCAGCCCCTGGATGAGCGACCCGTTGCTGGTGTCGGCCATCACGCCCTTCTGGCTGTTCTGCACGGTGAAGCCGACCAGCCGCCAGTAGTTCGCCTTGTTCAGGTGGAAGGCGTAGCCCTTCTTCACGCCGCCGCCGTCGAGCACCGCGCCCTGGTCGCCGCACAGCCAGATCGGCTGGCTCTGGGTGCCCGACGCCTGCGCGACGAACTTGCCCTCGTAGGTGCCCGCCGCCATCTTGATGACGTCGCCCGGCTTGGCGCTGCGCAGCGCGTCCTCCAGGCTCCGGGTGTCCTTGACGGTCTTGGTCGGCCCCGGGCAGGCCACCTTGCCCTCACCGGCCGGCACGGGCAGCGCCAGCGGGGCGCCCGGCTGCGCGCCGCCGCCCTTGTCGTCGCCGCCGCCCTTGTCCTCCTCGTCGCCGCCGTCCTCGATCTCGGGCGCGGTGCCCGGTTCGTCGCCGTTCCGGTCCGGCCGCACCGGTCCCTCGTTCGCCGTCCGCTTCGTCTTGTCGTCGCCGTTCATGCCCGCGACCAGGAACGCGAGGCCGCCCATGACCAGCGCACCGATCAGCAGCCCCACGACGAACTTCACGTCGATCTTGATAGTCATGCCGGTCCCACTCCTTCGATGACCGCTCACCGTCGCCTGCTACCGGCCGGACGCCGCGCCGACCCGCTCCCCGTCCGCTCCGGACGGGCCGGACGGGCCGGGCGGCGCGGCGGCCGGGGCGCGGCGCAGCAGCCGCACGGGGCGCTCTTCGAGTTTGTCCTGATGCTCGTACGGGTGGCCGCCGCGGCGCCCGATCCGCATCCCGGCCCCGCGGGAGCGGAACATGGAGATCGCCACCAGCAGGAAGACGCTCGCCCAGATGATGTTCATCGGCTTGAAGACGCGCTTCACCCACGTCCAGAAGCCCGCCGTCTTGTTCCAGCCCTGGACGTTGTTGCCGGAGTTCACGTACGCGCCGGTGGCGCGGTCCACGTCGTAGACGCTGGTGCCCGCCCCGCTGAAGGTGTTGCCGGTGATCTGCGCCCCGGCGGCGTTGCCGCGCAGCGTCAGCGCGTGCCGGGACGCGCCCTGCACGGTGTTGCCGTTGATGACGCTGTTGGCGTCGCGCAGGTACAGCGCGGTCTCGGTGCCGGTGATGACGTTGCCCGACACCGTCCCGCCGGTGACGCCGTCGCGCAGCACCACGCCCTGCCGGGCCGGATTCGCGATCTGGTTGCCCGCGATGTTGGCGCGCACCGTCCTGTCGCGCGCCACGATGCCCATGTCGCCGCCCTGGATCTTGCTGTTCTGCACGGTGACGTTGTCGCCGCCCAGGATCTCCACGCCGTAGCGGCGGTTGTCGCGCGCGGTGCTGCTGGCCACCGTGTTGTCGCCGAACGCCTGGATCGACTCGCCCGACGCCGACGGCCCCTCGGCCAGCGGCTGCCCGTCCAGCGTGAAGCCGTTGCCGCCGTTCTCCTGCGCGGTGCAGTTGGTGACCCGCACGCCCTCGGTGCCGCGCGACAACACGAACCCGTCGCCGCGGCTGCGCGTCACCGTGGTGTTCTCGATGGTGGCGTTCTTGGCGAAGCGGTGCAGCAGCACCCCGTCCACCAGGCTGCCGGTGATGGTGTTGTTGGTGATCTGGGTGCGGTTGGCGGCGGTGACGAAGATGCCGTAGGCGTTGCCGCTGATGGTGGAGTGGTCCACCGACCCGTTCACCAGGTTGGCGACCGGCACGTGGAAGGTGCCGCCGGTCCCGCCGCCGGGCGCGGCCTTCACCTCGATCTCCTCCCGGTTGCCCCGGGTGACGTCGGCGGTGCCGTTGGGCAGCAGGAACCGGTGCGCCGCGCCGGTCGGCGCGGCCAGCCGCTCGGCCGCCGAGTCGGGCCGGTCCGAGCCGGTCAGCGCCAGCCCGCCGGTGCGGCCGCTCCAGAACCCGAGGTCGGAGAAGTGCGCGTACTTGGACGTGAACTCGCCGCCGATCGCGCGGATGTAGGAGCGGCCGTCGGCGACCTCGGTGTCGGGCTTGTGCGACTCGTCGTTCCAGCTGGTGAACCGCACCGGGTTCTGCGCCGAGCCGTTGATCTTCACGGTGGCCCCGGCGCTGACGATCGAGGTGAACGCGCCCGGCACGCTGCGCATCCGGATGGTGAGCGGCCCCGAGGCGCTCTGCAGGATCAGCTTGGCCCCGCGCGCCGCGAAGATGTTGACGCCCAGCAGGTAGGAGCCGTCGCTCTGCTTCTGGAAGTCCTGCCCGCCGAGCTTGGCCAGCTCGGTCACGTAGTAGGGGTCCTTGCGCTGCGGCAGCACCAGCGTGCGGCCGTTGGCGGAGCTCGCCACGTGCGGCGAGCGCGCCGTGGCCGCCACCGCGCCGCCGCCGGCGAGGTCGGACTCGTGCTTGGCGCGGACCTGCATGACCCGCAGATCCTCCTGGTCCACCAGCGTGGCCTGCTGCTTGGCGGAGTTGGGGGAGACCTGGTTGACGGGCGGCAGGTCGTCGTCGCCGCCTGAGAAGTAGGTGCGGAGGGCGTAGGTGCCGCCGCCCGCCAGGCCCAGCACGAGGATGGTGGTGATGACCTTGCCGTAGGCGCCCTTCTTCTTGGGCGGGGCCTCGCCGTAGGTCTGCTGCGGCGCGGGGGTCTCGGCGTCCTTCTTGGCGTGGGTCCCCATGTCAGGCGCCCCCTCCGTTGGGTTGCGGGACGCCCTGGCGCGGGGTCGGGTGCGTGGAGGAGCGGCCGTGCCCGTTGCCGTTGGCGGGCGCGTGCGGCGCGGCCAGCGGCTGGGCCCCGGCGGGCTGCGGGACGCGCGGTTGCGCGCCGCCCGGTCCGGCGACGTGCCGGTCGGTGGACGGCTGCGGCACGAGCGGCCGCGCGGCCTGCGCGGGCTGCTCCGGCGCGGGCTGTGCCGGCGCGGGCTGTGCCGGCGCGGGCTGTGCCGGTACCGGGTGGGCGTCCGGCGCGGACCGCACGGCCTGCGCGGAC
>NZ_BCRO01000116.1 GCF_001552635.1 Actinomadura hibisca NBRC 15177
CACAGCCGCTTTCGCCGAGGACGCCGCACCGACTCAATCCGTGGGGGTCTACAGGGGCCCACCCAACATCAGCCCCGCGCGGGTTTCGCGCACCCGACCAACAACCCCAGCTCTACGCGGGGTTGGTACAGATATCCACCAACCCCAACCTCACGCGGGTTTTCCATACCCGAGCACCTACCTCAACCCCACGCCCTCCACCCGAGCATCAGCCCCAACCCGTGCAGGTTTTTCACACAGGTCCCAGGTGGTCTCGGGTTCGACCCGATGAATCCGGAGCGGACGGCCGCTGTTGCAAGGAGAGGGAAGAAAGAAAAGGGGTAGCGGCCGTCCGCCCAGGTTCATGGGTCAATGGTTACGGTGATCGAACCTCCTCCATGTCGTCGCTGCGTCGCCTCTGTGTTGTTGGCCGCGAGTGCGGGATGGCTGTCCAGTCGATGTGCCTCTGTGTCATGCGTCGGCTGCCGGTGGGTCAGCGCCACGAGCTCGTCGGCCGGTGGCGGAGGGCCTCTGCTCCAAGTAAGGCTGTCTGTCCTCCTTGCTGAGGCGGGGGCGTAGGTGCGAGATGGGTTGTTCTCCTGGGGGCCTTGTCCAGGGCGCATTTGTTTTCCTCCTCTGTCAGCTCATTCACTGAGGTGGAGTGGGCCGGTGTCGACCGTGCCGTTGTCCATCGGACTTCGTTGGGCTGGGCTGCCGGGTGAGCCGGTAGCGCTTGGTCCTGCGAGGGGACGGGGAGCCATCCTGAAGCGGGTGGGCGGGTCGGTCCTCAGCTTGCTTTCGGGCGTGGCTTCGGTACGCGTGGTCTGGTGGTGCGGCCTGCTTTCGGGCGCGTCGGGAGCAGGTGAATGTGCAGCTCCGACGGCGGGATGCCCGCGTACATCACCTCCCGCAGCAGAATCGCCATCGTGTAGCCCGGTTCGGCGCGGTCCAGTGCCACGTTCGCCAGGCCGCCGTCGCCCGCGCTGTAGGCCGCGAACGCCAGGAGGCACGCGGGGGCCGACGCGTAGGGCTCATCGACGCGTTGCAGGATGTGCCGCCAGAAGGTGATGGCGAAGAGGGGATCGCCTTCCTGGGTGTGGCTCCATGCCGCGTCTCGGACGGTGAGGCTTGTCAGGTGGACGGCCAGGTTCGCGAGTTCGTCGTCGTCCGGGAAGGGGCCGCCTTCTTGGGCTCGGATCAGGAGGGCGTCAAGTAGAGCGATCCCCTCCTGGTTGGTGCGGGAGCTGGTTTGGGACCTCGGGCCTTCTCTCGCGCTGTTGAAGAACCTTTCCTCTGCTCGCGCCATCGCCTCGTGCGGCGGGCGGTCCAGTGGTGCCACCGAGCGGGCCAGCGCCTCGCGGTCGGGCAGGATCACCTCTCCCCGGTAGACCGCCTCGGCCGTCAGCCTGCTGGACGTGATGTCGTAGGTGTGGCCCGACGGCGGGCAGCACTCCTCCTGGGGGCAGGTGAGCGACCACCAGCGGCCGCCGTCCACGCGCACGGCCGCCAGCACCTCGATGCCATGGGCGGTCAGCGCTTCGCGGATCAGGCGGGCGGAGGGGACGACCAGGTCGGCCGGGCCGTAGCCCAAAACGATCGCGCCGAGGAAGCCGTTGCCCGCCAGGACGGCGGCGACGTGGTCGTCGGTGACCGGTAAGTCGTGGCGCAGGGCGCATGTCTCGCGTGGGCCGCCGCTCGCCAGCACCACGAGGCTGTCGGTCGGGTGGAAGCCGAGCATGAAGGGGACGGCGGCGATGGCGTCCTGCGGGTCACCGATCACCATGCGTGGTCGATCCTGTGCGTTCTGGGACATGGGTTGAGCCTGACAGGGGATGGCGGGTCAGGGGAAGGGGATCTGGCAGGCTGTGGATAACTTGGTGGAGGTTGCCCGTTTCCGCTGGTCACGGGGTTGGTCGGAATGTTTGGCGCGGTGGCCGACGAGTGTTCGCAAGGCTGGTCTCGGGGCTTTGGATCAGCGTCGTTTCAGCCCTGGTCCGCTCGGCGGCAGGCCCCTGCTTGGCACGTTCGGTATCGGGCCAGCCAGTTGTGCAGGTACGGCGGTGCCGTCGCTGCCTGGTTCCGCAGTTGGTACGGGTCCTTCGCCCTGTCGTAGAACTGGCGCTCCCCCGTCGCGTACTCGACGTAGGTATGGCGGTCCGTTCTCAACGCCGCATAGGTCGGCGGCAGCGGGCAGCCCTGCTGTGTCCTCGTGTCGCAGTCCGGGCCCTCCGGTTTGTCGCCCGGATGTCCCGCGTAGAACTCGATCAGCATCCCCCGTCGCCAGGCCACCTTCTGCCGCCTCAGGATCGGGAGCAGCGACCTGCCCTCGACGAACGGCGGGGTCGGTGCTCCCGCCAGGTCCGCGAACGTGGGGGCCAGGTCGATCGTGCCAGACAGAGCCGGAATCCGGCCGGGGCGGATTCCCGGGCCCCGCACGAGGGCGGGCACCCGCACGTCCTCCTCGAACGGTGTCGTCTTTCCCGGCCACAACCGGTGTTGCCCCAGGTGGAAGCCGTTATCTGAGGTGAAGAAGATGTAGGTGTCCGACAGCTTCCCCGTGGCCCGCAGCGTCTCCATGACGGAGCCCACCATGTCGTCCACGGCCAGCATCGAGCGCAGGCGGTCGCGGTAGACCTGGTCGATCCGGCTGATGGCTTTCGGGTTCAGTTTCGGCATCCGGCGCAACCAGCGCGGTTCGTTCTGGGCGGGCGCCCTGTTGAACGACGGCGGCCGGGGCGCTCTCACCTTCTTGAACGCGTTCGCGTGCCTGGGAGCGTGGGTCGCCGGCAGGTGCGGCGCTATCGGCGCGAGGTAGAGGAAGAACGGCTGGACGGACGACCCGATCACCGTCCTGGCTTTTTGGGTCAGCACGTCGTCCAGGTGCTCTTTGTGGTTCGTCCGCGTGCCCTGCTCGATGAGCTGGTAGTTCCGCTGCTTGTACATGTTGCGCGGCGCGGGCACGTGCCAGTCGTCCCAGCCCGGGGGCACGTACCCCGGGGCCGCCGAGGTTGGGTAGCCGTTCAGGAACTTGCCCAGGAACGCCGTCCGGTAGCCCGCCGGTTGCAGCCACGTCCCGATCGTCGAGCGGTCGTGGCCCCGGGCGTGGAACTCCTCGAAGCCCCCCTCGGGCGGGTTGTTGGTCCGCACGTTGTGGCTGTGCACGTGTTGCGAGCGCAGGATCGTCGCCCGCGACGGGCAGCACCACGAGTCCGCCACCGTGAACTCGGTCAGCTCCGCGCTCTCCCGGCGCAGCCGCGACAGGTTCGGGAAGCGGGACAGGTCCGTCCGGTCCAGGTCGTCGGCCAGGATCAGCACGATGTTGGGACGAAGCGGGCGCGCCGCGGCCGGGGCGTCCCCGCCCAGGGCCAGGGCCGGAGCGGCCAGCAGGGCCGGAAGCAGGGCGAACGACAGGGACCGGCGGGGGTACGGCACGGAGCGACCTTCGCTAGGAGAGGCTGAACTCTAGCGACTGTTCCCCCGCCGGACTGCGGGTATTACCGAGAGTGACGAATTTTGCCTAGGCGTCCAGCACCTGGTGTTCGCGCCGCACCACCGGCGGCTCGGTGGACCACGGGAAGTTGATCCAGCGGTCGGTGTGCCGCCACACGTACTCGCACTTGACCTCCGAGTGCGGCTTCTCGTAGACCACCGCGCAGCGCACCTCGTCCACGTGGTCGGCGCAGAAGTCGCGGACCAGCTTCAGGGTCGCGCCGGTGTCGGCGACGTCGTCGGCCACCAGCACCTTGGCGCCCGACAGGTCCACGGCGCTGGGCACCGGCGGGAGCATCACCGGCAGGTCGAGGCGCTGGTCCACGCCGGTGTAGAACTCCACGTTCATCACGTGCAGGTTCTTCACGTCCAGCGCGTAGCCGAGCGCGCCCGCCACGAACAGCCCACCCCGGGCGATCGACAGGATCAGGTCGGGCCGGTAGCCGCTGTCGGCGATCTCCTGTGCCAGCTGGCGGCTGGCGGAACCGAACAGCTCCCAGGTCAAAACTTCTCTATCCGCAGACACGGCCCTATCTTCGCCGATGGGAGGCGATGCCGGGTACGCGGGTCTACTCGCACAGGTCCACCACGGTCCGGCAGGCGTCCAGGGGCAGGGGCGCCTTGAGGATGGCCGGGCGCGTGCCCGCGGGTCCGTCGGCGGTCATGACGCTGGCCAGGCCGGTGAAGAAGCCGTTGAGGGCGTCGCCGAGGACGATCAGGTCGCCGGACCTGGCGGCGACGGTCCGGGCGACGGGCGCGGCCCCGTCCACGATCGCGCCGATCTCGCGGCCGTGACCGTCCAGCGTCCCGCCGACCTGCGCGGACAGGCGGCCCGCCTCGTCCAGCAGCTGGGTCACCTTGTCCGGCCGGTCGGTCGCCAGGGGCGCCAGGTCCGACAGGTCGCGCGCGGTCCCGACGATCGTGTCGCCCCGGCCGCCGAGGGTTCCGGACAGGCCGGTGATGTCGCTGATGAGGCGCTGGATCTCGGCGCGGCGGGCGTGCGTGGCGTCGGTCACCTTCGCGCCGTTGACGACGGTGCGGCGCAGCGCCGGGCCCTGGCCGTCCAGCCCGCGCGCGAAGGTGTGCATGAGCGTCGTCACGTCCTGCGGGTCGATCGCCTTGCTGGCCTGGTAGGCGGGCCAGGCGGTGTCGGACGGGTCGGCGGCGTCCTTGGTGCGGGTCAGCGTGCCGCCCTCGGCCAGGACTGGACCGTTCCCGAGGTTCAGCGAGATCTCCTTGGGTCCGAAGATCGAGACCGGGTCCACGCGGGCCTCGCTGTCGCGCGGCACCGGCACGTCGCGGCGCACCCGGAAGCGCACCCGCACCCTGCCCTCGGGCGTGAGCGCGACCGACTCGACGTTGCCCACGGTGACACCGCGCACCTTCACGTCGGACTTGGCGTCCAGCCCCTGCCCCGCGCGCCCGAAGAGCGCGTCGTAGGCCGCCGCGTCGCCGTGGGACGACGTGCCCGCCACGGCCAGCGCGCCCGCCGCGACGGCCATGGCGCCCGCGCCCAGCGCCGCGAACACCATCCGCGAACGCGCCGACAACGCGGAATCGCTCATCCGGACACCCCCTGACACCGGCCGGTTCCGGCCGCCCCTCGTAAGTGTGCACTTGCATTATGTGGGGCAGAAGAGGATCTTGGTGACCGCCGGGTAACGTGATCCGCCTCACGGCGCACGGCCCCGGATGTCACCGGCGGACGGTAGCGTTGGCCGACGTGCCCGCCCCTGACACGCTGACCGCCAGCGACACCGCGACTCCCGACGCCGCGACCTCCGACATGGCGACCCTGCTCGCCGCCGCCGTCGAGGCCATCGGCGGGGCCGAGCGCCCCGGTCAGGTGAAGATGGCCGAGGCCGTCGCCCGCGCCATCGAGACCGGCGAGCACCTGGCCGCCCAGGCCGGGACCGGCACCGGAAAGTCGCTGGCCTATCTGGTGCCCGCCATCCGGCACGCGGTGCGCAACAAGACCACCGTGGTCGTCTCCACCGCGACGATCGCGCTCCAGCGCCAGCTCGTCGACCGCGATCTGCCCCGGCTCGCCGAGGCGCTGCGGCCGCTGCTCGGCACCGAGCTGAAGTTCGCGATCCTCAAGGGCCGCCGCAACTACCTGTGCCTGCACCGCGTGCAGACCGGCGTGCCCGACGACCCCGAGGAGCAGGGCGCGAGCCTGTTCGACCCGCAGCAGCTGTCGGCGCTCGGCCGCCAGGTCAAGCGGCTGAACGAGTGGGCCGAGGAGACCACCACCGGCGACCGCGACGAGCTGGTGCCCGGTGTCGGCGAGCAGGCGTGGCGGCAGGTCGCGGTGTCGGCCCGCGAGTGCCTGGGCGCGACCCGCTGCCCGCAGGGCACCGAGTGCTTCGCCGAGCTGGCCCGCGCCGAGGCGGGCGAGGCGCACATCGTCGTCACCAACCACGCGCTGCTGGCGATCGACGCGCTGGAGGACTTCCAGGTCCTGCCCGAGCACGACGTGGTGATCGTAGACGAGGCGCACGAGCTGGTCGACCGGGTCACCTCGGTGGCCACCGGCGACCTCAGCGCGCCCGCGGTGGAGATCGCCGCGCGCCGCTGCGGGCGGCTGGTGGAGGAGGCGGTCGCCGACCGGCTCAAGGAGGCCGGGGAGGCGCTGGGCTTCCTGCTGGAGGACCTGCCCGCCGGGCGCATGGACGTGCTGCCGCCCGCGCTGGGCCAGACCGTCGCGGTGCTGCGCGACGCCGCGCACGCCTGCCTGACGGCGATCGGTCCGGAGAAGAAGGAGATGGACCCGGCCGACGCGGGCGCGCGCAAGGCCGCCCGGTCGGCGCTGGAGGAGATGCACGACACGGCGGTCCGGCTGCTGGAGTCGTTCCAGCCGGAGATCTCCGCGCGGTTCGACGTGGTGTGGCTGGCCAAGCCGTTCGTGCCGGAGGGCCGTCCCAAGCGGCCGCCGGCGCTGCACGTCGCGCCGATCGGCGTGGGCGCGCTGCTGCGCGCGACGTTGTTCGAGAAGCGCACGGCGGTGCTGACGTCGGCGACGCTGACGCTGGGCGGGTCCTTCGAGCCGCTGGCCGGGCAGTGGGGGCTGCCGCCGCTGGGCGAGAGCGCCTCGCGCGACGCCCGGACCGCCGCCGAGGGGCTGGCGCGCACCGCCGACAAGGAACCGGCCGAGGTCGCGGGCAAGGACAAGGAGATGGCCTGGTCCGGGCTCGACGCCGGATCGCCGTTCGACCACCCCAAGGCGGGCATCCTGTACGTCGCGCGGCACCTGCCGCAGCCGGGCCGCGACGGGCTGCCCGACGCCTACCTGACCGAGATCACCGAGCTGATCGAGGCGGCCGGGGGCCGCACGCTGGGGTTGTTCTCCTCGATGCGGGCGGCGCGGCAGGCCGCCGACGAGCTGGGCGACCACCTGTCGCACCGGCTGCTGTGCCAGGGCGACGACTCCACCTCGCTGCTGGTGAAGGAGTTCGCCGAGGACGAGCGCGCCAGCCTGTTCGGGACGTTGTCGCTGTGGCAGGGCGTGGACGTGCCCGGCCCGTCCCTGCAGCTGGTCATCATGGACCGCATCCCGTTCCCGCGCCCGGACGACCCGGTGCAGTCGGCCCGGCAGCGGGCGGTCGCGGCGCGCGGCGGCAACGGGTTCATGGCGGTGGCGGCCACGCACGCGGCGCTGCTGCTGGCGCAGGGCGCGGGGCGGCTGCTGCGGTCGATGGACGATCGGGGCGTGGTCGCGGTGCTCGACCCCCGGCTGGCGACCGCGCGGTACGGCGGGTTCCTGAAGAACTCGCTGCCGCCGTTCTGGGCCACGACCGACCCGCAGACGGTGCGGGGCGCGCTGCGCCGCCTGGACGCGGCCGCCAGCGAAAAAGCCACTGCGAAGGCCGACGAGTAGCGGCGGCGTGCGGGCCCGTCCGGCCCGCACGCCCGGGAACCGCTAGCGGCGGCGCTTCTCCAGGAAGACGCCGATGCGGCCGATCGCCTCTTCCAGGTCGTCGGCGTACTGCAACGTCACCACCCGGAAGTGGTCGGTCGCCGGCCAGTTGAAGCCGGTGCCCTGCACCACCAGGATCTTCTGCTCCTCCAGCAGGTCGAACGCGAACCGCACGTCGTTCTCGATCGGGTACATCTCCGGGTCCAGGCGCGGGAAGACGTACAGCGCCCCCTGCGGGCGGACGCAGCTCACGCCCGGCAGGTCGTTCAGCAGCTTGGCGGCGCGGTCGCGCTGCTCGCCCAGGCGGCCGGTCGGCAACACCAGCTCGTCGATGCTCTGGTGGCCGCCCAGCGCCGCCTGGATCGCGTGCTGGCCCGGGACGTTGGGGCACAGCCGCATGTTGGCCAGGATGTCCAGTCCCTCGATGTAGGACTCGGCGTGCTGCTTGGGCCCCGACAGCACCACCCAGCCGGACCGGAAGCCCGCCACCCGGTAGTTCTTCGACAGGCCGCCGAAGGTGAGGCACAGCAGGTCGGGGGCGAGCGAGGCGATGGGGGTGTGGACCGCGCCGTCGTACAGGATGCGGTCGTAGATCTCGTCGGCGAAGATGATCAGGCCGCGGCGGCGGGCCAGCTCGGCGATCTGCTCCAGCACCGCGCGCGAGTACACCGCGCCGGTCGGGTTGTTCGGATTGATGATCACGATCGCCCGGGTGCGGTCGGTGATCTTGGCCTCGATGTCGGCGACGCTGGGCTGCCAGTCGTCGGCCTCGTCGCACAGGTAGTGCACCGGCGTGCCGCCGCACAACGACACCGACGCCGTCCACAGCGGGTAGTCCGGGGCCGGGATCAGCACCTCGTCGCCGTCGTCCAGCAGCGCCTGCAACGTCATCACGATCAGCTCGGACACGCCGTTGCCGAGGTAGACGTCCTCGACGTCCAGGCCCGGCACGCCCGCCTGCTCGTAGCGCTGCACGACGGCGCGGCGGGCGGGCAGGATGCCCTTGGAGTCGCTGTAGCCGTGCGCCTCGGGCAGCGTGCGGATCATGTCCTGGAGGAGTTCGGGGGGAGCCTCGAACCCGAAGGGGGCCGGGTTGCCGATGTGCAGCTTCAGGATGCGCTGCCCCTCGGCCTCCAACTGCTTGGCGCGCTTGAGCACCGGACCGCGGATGTCGTAACAGACGTTGGTGAGCTTGCCCGACTGGTTGATGACCTGCATGAAACAACACTATTCGCGTCCCGTCCCCGGAAGCTCACCAGGCCACCGTGACCGGCACCGCCATCGCCGCCGCCAGGGCCCACCCCAGCACCAGCCCGAGGAGCGCGCCGCCGGTGGTCCCGGCGATCAGGACGGCCGCCCGGGACCGCGACGACGCGACGACCACGCCCGGCAGCGCCAGCAGAACCGTCAGGGTCAGCAGCGCCGTACCCAGGATGCGGATCCGGGCGCGGTCGTCCTCCTGGGCAGTCAGGTAGACCGCGCGTTCCTGGACGAGCGGGGCTCCATGGGAACGGACGAGTCGGGCCAACGCCGCTTCCCCACCTGCTCTCACCTGCACGAACGCGACCGTGTCCGGCGTGTCGGCGGTATGCGCGCTCCATGGCGAGCGCGGCATCAGGTAGTCGCCGACCAGGCCGGTGTCGCGGTAGATCGCACCGATCGCCAGGGTCTGCCGGGAGCCGCCCGCATAGGCGACGGTCACCCGCGACCCCACGCGCCAGCCACGTTCGGCCGCCTCGTCCTGCGAGACCGCCAGCGCGTCGCCGAGCGTCCCGGCGACCACGCCCAGGTCCAGGACATGTGCGAGGAGAGCGGGTTCCGCGACGGTCACGCCGGTCGGCCGTCCCTCGACGCGCATCTGGGTGCGGCCCAGGCCCGCCGCCGCCACGACCTCGGGCAGCCGGGCGGCCTCCCCAGCGAGCCGGGCGGGTATCTCCGCGCCGTCACCGGCCACGATGTGGGTCCCGTGGAATGAGCGGCCGAGCGCCTCGGCGGGCGCGGCGCGCAACGTCCCGGCCAGCGCGGTCAGCAGCAGCGCCGCCCCCGCCCCGGCCGTCAGCAGCGCGGCGGGACGGCCGAACGGCACCGGGCCGAGCACCACCAGCACGGCCAGGCCCATCACCGCGCCCGCCGTGGCCAGCGGCAACTGGCCCGCCAGCGCCCCGGTGACGACCGCGCCGCCCGCCACCAGGCCCAGCGCCGTCCCGATGATCACGCGGGACTCCGCCGCCCCGGCCAGCGCGAACGGGCGCGGCCAGCACGCCAGGACCGCCGCCATCGGCACGGCCGCCACAGGCAGCAGCGTGCCGCCGTCGGCTTCCGGACCGCCGCCGGGCAACGGCCACTGCGGCAGGACGGCGCACGCCGCGCCCACGATCGCGCCCAGGGCCGCCACGACCACGATGCGTACGATCGCAGGACGCGCAGCTCGTCGCGTGGAGTCCCGAGGGCCGGTCACCGCCCGGATGCCGGACGCCGCCGTGCGGCGCGTGGCTCGTCGTGCAGAGTCCTGAGGACCGGTCACCACCCGGATGCCTAGGGCCGTCATCAGCAGCACGATCCACGTGAACGCCGTGCGCACCAGGCCCAGGATCGCCGGTGCCCCCTCATGCGCCAGGCCCTGCCCGTCCAGGGCCGCCGCCAGCGTGCCGCCGACCGTCAGCGCGCAGGCCGCCAGCGCCGCGCACAGGAAGACCAGCGCCGTGCCCGTCGGAGCCGAAGGCCGCGCCTGAGCCTGAGCCGGCGGCGGGTCCACCGGCCTGTCGGGATGTTCCAGGACCGACCGCCGTGCCTCTGCCGCGTTGCCCATGGGCACGATCGTCGCGGGGCCGGGCCGCCCTGTCGTCGGGCTGGAAGCGTCACCCGTCCTGCACCCCCGGGAGCAGCCGGACGCGGGCGCGTACACCCGGCGGAGTAGCCGCGCCCGCATCAGACGAGTTGTCCAATTGTGATGCGGGCAACATACAAGCAGGCTTGCTTGCTTGTAAGTGCGCTCGTACCGTCGGAGGCGTGTCAGTAAGTACTCGCCGACGGCATATCCGCCGCCCCGGCGGCGGCCGCCGCACCCAGCAGGAGCGGCGCTCGCTCACCCGGGCGAGGCTGCTCGACGCCACCATGGAGTGCCTGGTCGAGCTGGGCTGGTCGGGCACCTCCACCACCGAGGTCGCCCGCCGCGCCGGGGTGTCGCGCGGCGCGCAGCAGCACCACTACCCCACCAAGATGGAGCTGGTCGCGGCCGCGCTGGAACACCTGCTGGAAGCCCAGCGGCTGGCCTTCGAGTCGGCGTTCGCCGCGCTGCCCGCCGAGCGCCGCAACGTCGAGGGCGCGCTGGACCTGCTGTGGGAGATCTTCCGCGGCAGCCCCGCCAAGGCGCTGCTGGAGCTGGCGGTGGCCGCCCGCACCGACGACGAGCTGCGCCCGCTGTGCCGCGACCTGAACGAGCGCATCCTCCAGGTCATCACCGAGACCTTCGAGCGGCTGTTCCCGGCCACCACCCTGCCCGAGGACTTCGTGCCCACGATGTTGCGCGGCCTGTTCGCGATGTTCGTGGGCCTGTCGGTGCAGAACGCGCTGGACGACGACGCCCACGGGCACCAGGCCGCCGTCCTCGCCCAGATCAAGACCATCGCCCTGCTGCTGGTGCCCGACCACGACCCCGCGTCCGACCCAGCGTCCGCCCCCGTGCCCGACTCCGCGTCCGACCCCGCCCCCGAGGGAGCGCCATCATGACCAAAGCCCCCACCGAACTCGCCGAAGAGGTCCGCGAGCAGGTCAAGGACCGCAAGTCCTACCTCGGCGTCATCGACCGGCTGAACAAGGCGTCGGTCGACAAGCACTGGGAGGCGTACGCCGACATCCCCTGGGACGACCCCGAGTTCCAGGTGGTCAAGAACGACCCGCGCTGGGTGCTGCCGCCGTTCGACCGGCTCGGCGAGACCGCCTGGTACCGGGCGCAGCCGCCGGAGATCCAGGCGCAGATCGGGCTGTGGCGGGTGGCCACCGCCATGAAGATCGGCCTGCAGTTCGAGAACCTGCTGAAGCGCGGCCTGCTCAACTACGCCTACTGGCTGCCCAACGGGCGGCCGGAGTTCCGGTACGTCTACCACGAGACGACCGAGGAATGTCACCACGGGATGATGTTCCAGGAGTTCGTCAACCGCACCAAGATGCCGATCAAGGGCATGCCGCGCGCGCTCACCGTGATCGCGCAGGTCGCGCCGTGGATCCCGCTGGTCAGCACCGAGCTGTTCTTCGTGTTCGTGCTGGGCGGCGAGGACCCGATCGACTACGTGCAGCGCAAGTCGCTGAAGAACGGGCACATCAAGCACCCGCTCGAAGAGACCATCATGAAGATCCACATCGCGGAGGAGGCGCGGCACATCTCCTTCGCCCGGCACTACCTCAAGCACCGGGTGCCGAAGATGTCGCCGTTCCGCCGCCGCATCCTCGGCGTGGTCACGCCGGTGATCCTGGGCGCGATGGCGCGGATCATGCTCTCCCCGCCCGGCCCGATGGTGCGGCACTTCGGCATCCCGAAGGAGGTCGTCCGCGAGGCGTACAAGAACGCCGAGGCGCAGGGCGAGATCTGCGCGTCGGTCGGCAAGATCCGGGACCTGATGGCCGAGCTGGGCGTGATCAACCCGGTCAACCGGCAGGTCTGGAAGGCGTTCGGCATCTGGGACGAGCCGAAGGCCCGCGGCGCCGCCCGCGCCGCCGGCACCGCGAAGGCCGCCTGACCCATGGCCGAGACCACCGCCGCCGCCCGTCCCGCCGTGGTGACCCCCGCGGCGGGCCCCGGCGGGCCCTACAAGGTCGTCGTGATCGGCACCGGCTTCTCCGGCCTCGGCATGGCGATCGGGCTGAAGAAGGCCGGCGTGCACGACTTCGTCATCCTGGAGAAGGCCGACGAGGTCGGCGGCACCTGGCGGGAGAACACCTACCCCGGGTGCGCCTGCGACATCATGTCGCTGCTGTACTCCTACTCCTTCGAGCCCAAGGCCGACTGGTCGCGGATGTTCCCCAAGCAGGCCGAGCTGCTGGCCTACATCAAGGACATCGTGGTCAAGTACGACCTGGAGCAGCACATCCGGTTCGAGACCGAGGTCACCGGCGCCGAGTACGACGACGCCACCGACACCTGGCGGGTCTCGGTCGCCGGGAACGGCGCGGCACCGGGCGAGGTCGTGCGGGGCCGGGCGCTGGTGGCGGGCATGGGCCCGCTGCACCAGCCCAACGTCCCCGACCTGCCGGGGCTCGGCTCCTTCGCGGGCACGACCTTCCACTCGGCCGAGTGGGACCACGACTACGACCTGGCCGGCAAGCGCGTCGCGGTGATCGGGACGGGCGCGTCGGCGATCCAGTTCGTGCCGCAGATCGCGCGGAAGGTCGGGTCGCTGACGTTGTTCCAGCGCACCCCGCCGTGGATCATGCCCAAGCCCGACCGGCGCATCACCAAGGTGGAACGGGCGCTGTTCCGGCGGGTGCCGGGCGTGCAGCGCGGCTACCGCAACGGCATCTACCTGTTGCAGGAGAGTTTCGTGCTGGGGTTCAAGAACCCCCGGCTGCTCAAGGCCGCCAGCAGCATCGCGCAGCTCCACCTGGCGCGGCAGGTGCCCGACAGGGAGCTGCGCCGCAAGCTCACGCCCGACTACACGATGGGCTGCAAGCGCACGCTGGTGTCCAGCGACTACTACCCGGCGCTGACGCGGCCCAACGTGGAGCTCACCACCGAGGGCGTCGCGGAGGTCCGCGCGAACTCGATCGTGGCCCGGGACGGCACCGAGTACCCGGTGGACGCGATCATCTTCGGCACCGGCTTCCACGTGACCGACGCCTTCGAGCACGCGCACATCGTGGGCCGGAACGGATTGCGCATCCAGGACGCGTGGAAGGACGGCATCCAGGCGCACCTCGGCGTCACCGTCGCGGGGTTCCCCAACCTGTTCCTGCTGCTGGGCCCCAACTCCGGGCTCGGCCACAACTCGATGATCTTCATCATCGAGGCGCAGATCCGCTACGTGCTCCAGTGCCTGCGGATGATGGCGGGCACCGGGGCGAGCCGGATCGCGGTGCGCGACAGCGTGCAGGACAAGTTCAACCAGTGGGTGCAGAAGAAGTCCGAGGGCGCGGTCTGGGTGGCGGGCGGCTGCACCAGCTGGTACCTGGACGACAACGGCGTCAACCGCGCCGCGTGGCCCGCGTCCACGGTGAACTACTGGTTGCGCACCCGGCGGCTGAACCCGGCCGACTTCCAGGTGGGGGCGCCCGAGCGCGTCTCCGGCTGAGGCGGGGAGGGGAGGGTGCGCGCCGACCTACCGGCGAGTAGACTCCCCGCAATTCAACAAAAGATCCAATACGTTCCGGACCGCCGCCGCGGGGCCGGGCCCACTCCCCCCGGCCCGGTCCCGCGGACCGGCATCCCGCCCCGGCGCGACGGCTAGACGGCACGACCGACCAGCACCACCGACCAGCGCGGTCGGCCGGCACGACCAGCAGCACGACCGACCAGTACGACCGAGCAGTCCAACGAGCGGAGCCCGCCATGAGCATTGCGATCGTGACCGGAGGCGCGTCCGGCATCGGCCGCGCCGTCGCCACCTCCCTGGTGGCGCGCGGCGACACGGTGATCGTCACCGACATCAACGCCGACGGCGCCCGGCGGGTCGCCGACAAGCTCAACACCCTCGGCCGGGGCAAGGCGACGGCCGCCGCCCTGGACGTCACCGACGCGGGCGCGGTCGCCGAGCTGTACCGGGGCGTCAAGGCCGACCACGGCCGGCTGGACCTGGTGTTCAACAACGCCGGCATCTCGATCGGCGGCGCGGCCGAGGAGCTCACCCTCGACCACTGGGACCGCGCGATCGACATCAACCTCAAGGGCGTGGTGCACGGCGTGCACGCCGCCTACCCGATCATGCTGGAGCAGGGCTCGGGACACATCGTCAACACCGCCTCGCTGGCCGGGCTGGTGCCGATGCCGCTCGGCATCCCCTACACCGCCACCAAGCACGCGGTGGTCGGGCTGTCGCTGGGCCTGCGCGCCGAGGCGGCCGGGCGCGGGGTGAAGGTCAGCGTGGTGTGCCCGAGCTTCGTGGACACCCCGCTGCTGACCAACGTCAACCCCGACCTGCCGACCACCTCGATGAGCGGCGACGCCAAGGAGGACATCAAGAAGGCGTCGCCGCGGCTCTACACCGCCGAGAAGCTGGCCCGCGACATCATCCGCGGCGTGGACCGCAACCAGGCGCTGATCGTGGCCCCGGCGCACGGCCGCGCCGCCTGGCGCGGGGTGCGGCTCAACCCGGGCGTGGCGGTCAAGGTCGCCTCGCTGGCGGTCGGTCGGCTGCGCAAGAACTGACCCGTGACGGCTGATCCAGCGCGCGTCCTCGGGGCCGGTCCGGCACGGACCGGCCCCGGCGGCGTTCAGGGCAGCGGGTCGGCCAGCGCGTAGGCGATCGTCTCCTCCTGATCCAGACGGCCGCCGACCCGCGCTTCGGCGGTGTAGGCGCCGTCGCCGATCAGGTCGCGAGCCGTCCGCGCGGCGCGCTCGTGGACGGCGGCGAACACCGGCGACCCCATCTGCGGCACCGAGAACGTCCGCCAGATACGGTCGGCCGCGCCGTGCAGCCGGGCGACCCGGCGGCCGCGCTCCTCGGCCGCCGCGACCGCCGCCAGCGTCTCCAGGCACAACGCCAGGCCCGGCCCGTCGCGGAACAGCCGCCGCACCGGCAGCGCCGCGCGCACGTGCCGGTCGGCGGCGGCGCGGTCGCCGCGCCCCAGCTCGGCCAGCGCGTGGATCCAGCCCAGGTGCGACACCAGCCACCGCTCGCCGCGCGCCGCGCCGTGCCGCCGGGCCCCGGCCAGGACCTCGACGGCCCGCGCGGTCTCGTCGGCGGCGCTCAGCGCGACGCCCAGCATCCCCATCGTGTGGACGGCCATGAAGTCGTCGGCGGGCCCGGCGGGGAAGGTCTCCAGCGCCTCGGTCAGCGCCTTGGCCCCGCCCGCCGGGTCGCCGCGCAACGCGATGGCCAGGCCCTCGAACGCCAGCGCGCAGGCCAGCTCGTAGACGTCGCCCCGCGCGCGGGCCTCGGCCGCCGCCTCGCGCGCGGTGGCCACCGCCGTGTCGTGGTCGCTCTGCGCGGTCTCGACCCAGGACCGGCGCGCCAGCGCCTTGGTGCGCGCGGGGCCCGGCGCGGGCGACAGCCGCACCAGGCGGTCCAGGTAGTGGCGGCCCTCCCGGGTGAACCCGGCGGCGGTCCACAGCGGCCAGAGCGCCGCCGCCATCTCCAGCCCGGCCCGCGCCTCTCCGGGGTCGGTCAGGCAGTGGTCCAGCGCGGCGCGCAGGTTGGGGTGCTCGCTGAGCAGCCGCCCGTACCAGGCGAGCTGGCCGGGCCCGTACCACTCCTGCTCGCAGCGCAACGCCAGGTCGCGGTAGTGGTCGCGGTGCCGCCGCCGCAGGGCACGCTCCTCCCCCAACGCGCCCAGCCATCCCGCCCCGTACTCGCGGACGGTGTCCAGCATCCGGAAGCGGCCCTCGGCCTCCTGCGGCCGCCAGAGCAAGATCGACTTGTCCACCAGCCCGGTCAGCAGTTCGGGCAGGTCGGCGGGGTGCAGCCGCTCGTCGGTGCAGACCGCCTGGACGGCCTCCACGCCCATGGTCCCGGCGAACACCGACAACCGCGCCCACAGCAACCGCTCGCCGGGCGTGCACAACTCGTGGCTCCACCCGATCGCGGTGCGCAACGTCTGATGGCGCGGCAACGCCGCGTGCGCCGAGCCCAGCAGCGCGAACCGGTCCTCCAGACGGGCCAGGATCTCCTCGGGACGCAGCGTGCTCAGCCGGACGGCCGCCAGCTCCAGCGCCAGCGGGATGCCGTCCAACCGGCGGCACAGCCGCGCCACCACGGCCCCGATGGCGGGGGTCAGCTCGAAATCGGGCGCGGCCGCAGTCGCGCGCGCCACGAACAGCCGCACGGCCGGGTTGTCGCGCAACGTCGCGAGGGGCGGGTCGTCGTCGCCCGGCGGTCCGGGCACGGGCAGGGGCTGCACGGTGAGCCGCCGCTCGCCCGGCAGGCCCAGCGCCTGCCGCCCGGTGACCAGGACCGCCAGCTCCGGCGCGGCCTGCAACAGCACCTTGACCAGGTCGGCGACGGCAGGGCGCAGGTGCTCGCACCCGTCCAGCACCAGCAGCGCGCGCCGGTCCGCCAGGTAGTCGGCCAGCACGTCGGTCTGCGGCCGCACCGTCTGGTCGACCAGTCCCAGCACCGCCGCGACCGAGTGCGGCAGCGTCGCGGCGTCGTGCACGGTGCCCAGCTCGACCAGCCAGACGCCGTCGGGATGGCGCGGCAGGGCGTGGCGGGCGGCGCGCAGCCCGACGCGGCTCTTGCCCACGCCGCCGACGCCGGTCAGCGTCACCAGCCGCGACGCCGCCAGCAGCCCGCGGACGTGTTCCAGCTCGTCCCGGCGCCCCACCAGCTCGTTGGGCTCGGACGGCAGGTTGCCGCGCACGGACGGGTCGGCCGGCACGCTCATCCGCTCGCCTCGCTGTGGGCGCGCCCTTCCTCCCGCATCGCGTAGGCGATGGCCTCGGGCAGCTCCCAGCCGTCGCCCTCGCCGACGGCGCGCTCGTAGGAGCCGTCGCCCAGCGCGGCCCGCGCGATCCGCTCGCCCCGCTCGTGGAGCGCGAGGAACTGCGGCGCGCTGAGGCAGGGCGCGCCGATCACCGCCCACAGGCGCTCGGCCGCGCCGTGCAGCCGCGCGGCGCGCACCGCGTCGTGGCCGGCGGCGACGGCCGCCAGCGTCTCCAGGCACAGCGCGATGCCCACCAGGTCGCGGAAGCGGGCCTTGACCTCCAGCGCCGCGCGCGCCAGCCGGGCGGCGCGCGCGCCGTCGCCCGCGTCCAGCCAGATCATCGACAGCAGCCAGTCCATGTAGGACCGCCACCACAACTCCCCGCTCTCGTGGCACAACGCGCGCGACCGCGTGGCCATCTCGACGGCCTGGTCGAGCGCACCGCAGGCGTTGAGCGCGAACGCCCGCATCCCCATCGCCATCACCGGCAGCACGTCGGCGGGCGGCAGCGGGCCGTGCAGCGCCTGCGCGACGCTCATCGCCTCGCCGCCGCGCTCGGCCTCGCCGCCCAGGGCCAGCGCCATCGCGTTGAACTGCACGGCGCAGGCCAGGTGGCGGCGGTCGCCGGTGCGGATCGCCAGCAGGCCCGCCTGCTCGGCGAACGCGGCGGCGGCCGCCAGGTCGCCCTGCCCGATCGCGAGGTAGGAGCACACCCACTGCGCCTTGGCGCGCGCCGGATCGTCGGGGGACGCGCGTTCCAGGGCGCGTTCGAGGTAGCGGCGGCCCTCCCGCATGGAGCCGGACGCGATCCAGAACGTCCACAACGCCGCCGCCGTCTCCAGGCACTCGCCCGCCGCGTCCGGGTCGGACAGGCAGTGGTCCAGCGCGGCGCGCACGTTGGGGTGCTCGCTGATCAGCCGCTGGTACCAGGCGAGCTGGCCGGAGCCGTACCACTCGTTCTCGCAGCGCAGCGCCAGGTCGCGGTAGTGGTCGCAGTGCCGCCGCCGCAGGGTGCGCTCCTCCCCCAGCGAGGCCAGCCACCCCGCGCCGTACTCGCGGACGGTGTCCAGCAGGCGGAACCGGATGCGGTCCCCGTCGGTGCAGGTCAGCAGGATCGACTTGTCCACCAGGCCGGCCAGCAGCTCGGCCACCCCGGCGGGCGGCAGCCGCTCGTCGGTGCAGACGGCCTCGGCGGCGTCGAGGTCGAGGCTGCCGGTGAACACCGACAGCCGCGCCCACAACAACCGCTCGCCGGGCGTGCACAACTCGTGGCTCCACCCGATCGCGGTACGCAGCGTCTGGTGGCGCGGCAACGCCGCGTGCGCCGTGCCGAGCAGGGAGAAGCGGTCCTCCAGACGGGTGAGGATGTCGGCCGCCGTCATCGAGCGCAACCGGACGGCGGCGAGTTCCAGCGCGAGGGGGATGCCGTCGAGGCTGCGGCACAGCCGCACGACCGTCTCCTCCTCGTGCGCGCCCAGGACGAAACCGGGGACGGCGTCGGCCGCGCGGGCCAGGAACAGCGCCACCGCCTCGTTGCCCGACGCGCGCAGGCCCGGCCCGCCGGGGCGGTCGGGCCGGTCGGGCAGATCGGGCACGGGCAGGGGCGGCACGGTGATGCGCCGCTCGCCGGGGACGCTCAGCGCCTGCCGCCCGGTGACCAGGACCGCCAGCTCCGGCGCGGCCTGCAACAGCACCCTGACCAGGTCGGCGACGGCGGGGCGCAGGTGCTCGCACCCGTCCAGCACCAGCAGCGCCCGCCGGTCCGCCAGGTACTCGGCCAGCACGTCGGTCTGCGGCCGTACCGTCTGGTCGGCCAGCCCCAGCACCGCGCCGATGGTGTGCGGGAGCAGGGCGCCGTCGCGCAGCGCGCCCAACTCCACCAGCCAGACGCCGCCGGGGTAGGCGGGCCGCGCGTTCCAGGCGGCGCGCAGCGCGATGCGGCTCTTGCCCACACCGCCGACGCCGGTCAACGTCACCAGCCGCGACGCCTTCAGCGACGTCGAGACCTGCGCCAGCTCCCGGGCCCGGCCCACCAGCGCGTTGGGCTCGGCGGGCAACCGGCCGGGGACCGGCCCGTGCTCGGTCATGGACCTCCTCGCGGCGACTGCCGTGCGCACCCCCTCCTCGTGTCTACAGCCCCGGACGCGATTCGTCACCCGTTCGCGCGATCTCGCCGCCGTGGCCGCGCGGCAGGGGCACGTCCACCCCCTCGAACCTCAGCAGCAGCAGGGCCGCGTCGTCGTGGTGGCTGCCGGCCGCGAACGTGCGGAGATCGGCGACGAGCAGGTCGAGGAGGTCGAGCAGATCGTCGGGGCGGCCCGGCGGGGTGCGGGAGACGCCGCGGGAGGATCCGTTCGCCCAGCCGTTGGCCGTACCGGCCGCCGCCCGGCCGTCGGCCGGGCGGGCGCCCGGGGCGTCGGCCCCGCCGTTCGCCTGCCCCTTCGGCCGGCCGTTCGCCGTCTTGTACGCCGCCCCGTTCCCGGTCGCGCGGTCGAGCGCGGCGGCGCGTTCGGCGAGCGGGTAGAACCGGCCGTCGGCCTTCGCCCGCGCCTCGGTGACGCCGTCGGTGTAGAGCAGCAGCCGGTCGCCGGGGCCCAGCGTCAGCACGTTGGAGGTGTGGCCGCCCTCGACCATGCCCAGCAGGCCCAGCGGCGGGTCGGGCGGCAGCGCGTCGGCGAAGGCGACCCGCCCGCCCGACAACACCAGCGGCGGCGGGTGCCCGCAGTTGATCAGCTCGGCGGTGCCGCCGGACTCGGGGATCTCCACCAGCAGCGCGGTGACGAAGCCCTCCTCGCGGTCCTCCTCCCGGCCGTGCCCGGCCAGGTAGGCGTCCAGCCGCCGCGCCGTCCCCGCCAGCGTGGGCTCCAGGTGGGCGAGCTCGCGGAACGCGCCGAGCACGTCGGTGGCCTTCTCGACCGCGGCCAGCCCCTTGCCCATCACGTCCCCGAGGATCACGCGGACGCCGAAGGGGGTGTCGACCACGTCGTACAGGTCGCCGCCGACCTGGGCCTGCGGGGCGGCGGCCAGGTAGCTGACCTGGGCGCGCACCGGGCCGAGCCGGTGCGGCACCGGCCGCAGCACCGCGCGCTGCATGGTCTCGGCGACCGCGCGCAGGGCGGCGTGCACGGTGTCGGCGTGGGTGCGGCGGTGGGCGGCGAGCGCCAGCATCGCGGTGACCCACACGATGCCGCCGGGGACGGTCACCGCGACCACCGGGGTGTAGGGCCACTGCTGGAACGCCAGCGGGACCGCGCAGGCCAGCGTGACGCCGCCGACCAGCATCGTGCACACGGGGCAGCAGGGGCGCAGCACGGTGATCGTGGGCACCGCGATGAGCAGGGCCATGCTGCTGTAGGGAGCGGGTAGGGCCTGCTCGGCGCCGACCGTTCCGACCAGCAGGGCGCCGAGCACGGTCATGGTGACCAGCCCCAGCCTGCTCTCGGCGTGGTGCGGATGATGCGACCGGAGCATGGGGGGCCGCCGTTCGTCAGGACGCAGGGTCCAGCCTCGATGACAGTGGCCGATTGTAGTCGCGCGGCCACCGCTTGAAGCGCGGACGGCGAAAAACGCTTGGGAACGCCGGACGGGGCGGCTCGCGGGCCCGGTCCGGCGGGCGTCCGGGGCTCGTCGGTGGCTCGTCCGGGGCTATCCGGCGCGGTCGCAGGGGGCGGTCAGGCGGTACTCCTTGGCCGTGGAGCCGGTGTAGAAGTCGGTCAGCGGGCGCAGGCCGGTGTACTGCCCCTTGTCGGCGCTCTCGATCACCGTCTGGCGGAACGCGGCGGTGTCGGGCGTGCCGGAGAAGTCGCCGGCGTTGGAGGGCATGATGCCCTCGTAGTCCACGAAGGTCGTCTGCCGGACGGCCTCGTACAGGCCCTCGCGGGTGAGGTTGCCGTTGGCGGCGGCGCGCTGGAGGGCGGCCTTGAGCGGGTAGGAGAGCGTCCAGCCGGTGGTGAAGGTGTCGTCGGGCTCCGCGCGGCCGAGCGCGCGGCGCAGCGCGGCCTGGCCGGGCGAGTCGGCGGCGAAGGGCTTCCACAGCCCCAGGAAGGTGAAGTGCTTCTCCAGCGCCGGGCCCGCCGGGGACTTCAGGAGCGCCCCGACGTAGGTCGGCGCCTGGCCGTAGAAGCGGCCGCGGAAACCGGCGGCGACGGTCTTGCCGACGATGGCGGCGGTCTCGGCGGGGCCGGTGGCCAGCAGCACCGCGTCGGGCTTGCGGGCCAGGATGGCGGCGACGGCCCGGTCTTGCGCCTCGGCGCCCTGCGGCGTCTGGACGGCCTTGAAGCGCACGTTCTGGGCGCGGGCGGCGGCGCGGGCCCCGGCGGCGCTGTCGTCGCCGTACTCGCCCTCGAAGTAGACGGCGAGGACGCTCCGGGCCCCGTGCCGCTCGACGGCGTAGTCCACGCCGTTCATCGCGTGGAAGCAGTAGGAGGCGCCCGACTCCAGGATCACGTCGTCGAACTCGTAGCGGGACGGGAACGAGGCGGGCACCGCGATCATCTTGGCGGCGCGCAGGTCGCCCAGGATCGCCTCGGTGGTGGAGGCGCCCAGCGTCTGCGCCAGCGCCAGCACCCGGCCCTTGATCTCCTGGTAGGCGCGCTGGTGGGTGCGCACGTCGTAGTGGTTGTCGCGCACGTAGGTGGTGACGTCGACGTCGTGGCCGCCGATGCCGCCCTGCCGGTTGACGCGGTCCCAGAAGGCGCGCTGGGCGCGGGTGATGGGGACGCCCAGCGTCTTGAACGGGCCGCTGCTGAGGTCGGAGATGGTGCCCAGGTAGATGCAGCCGTTGTCCTTGTTGACCGCGTTGGGGCACGGCTCGTCGGTGACGCCGGGCACCGCGCGGGCGTCGTCGTCGCCCCAGGGCGGGGTGCAGCCGGACGCGCCCGCGACCATCAGCAGGACCGCCGCCAGCAGGGCCGTCAGGCGGCGGGCGGGGCGGTCGGGGCGCACGGGGTCACAGCGCACGGAGACCATCGATCACTTCCTTGAGTACACGCGCGTCGGGGCGGCGGACCGCGGCGGGCCGCTCCACCGACACCAGGCCGCGGTCGAGCAGGTCGCCGAGCAGGACGCGGACGACGCCGATCGGCAGGGACAGGTCCGAGGCCAGTTCGGCGACCGAGACCGGGGCCCGGCACAACTCCAGGATGCGCTCGTCCTCGCGGGCCAGCAGGCCGGGCGCGGCGGGTGGGCCGAGCGCGGCGACGACCGCGATGAGGTCGATGTCGAGGTCGCGGCGGGCGTGCCGGGCGCGGCCGCGCGCCACGGCGAAGGGGCGGACCACCGGTCCGGCGTCCTCGTCGACCCACAGCTCGTCCGGACCGCCGGTCATCACTCGCCGCCGGGGGGTGCGGGCGGGGACGCGTCGCCGCCGGTGCGGTCGGGCCCGTCCTGCTCGGCGGCGGCGCGGCCGCGCTGCCAGCCGCGCTGCAGGGTGCCGATGAGGCGGGCGGCGTCCTCGGGGGAACGGGCGGCGGCGGGGGCGTCGGCGGGGCGGCCGGGCCAGGAGGCGCGGTCGCGGAGCTGGGGCGCGAGGCTGGCCTGGCGGCGGCGGGTGGGGAGCGGGGGCGCGCCGGGGGTGGTGCGGGGGTGCTCGCCGCTGTCGGTGGGCGGGCCGACGGGCGCGCCCAGCGGGATGGGGCCGGTGGCCTCGGTGGGCGAGGGCAGGGGGCCGGCGGGCGCAGGCAGGGGGCCGGTGCTCGTGGGGGCGGGCAGGGGGCCGGGTTCGGTGGGCGCGGGCAGCGGGCCCCGCCTGCCGAACGGGGGCAGCGGGCCCGGTTCGGCGGGCGCGTCCACGGCGTTGGGCGCGGTGGGCTTTCCGAGGAGGTCCTCGCCGGTGGTCAGTTCCTGGGCGGGCACCAGGCGCGACTGCGGCGGGTCCACGACCAGGTCCTGCGGCAGCAGCACGATCGCGGTGACGCCCCCGTACGGGGACGGGCGCAGCGTCACCGAGACGCCGTGCCGGGCCGCCAGCCGGGCGACCACGAACAGGCCGAGCCGCGAGGTGTCGCCGAGGTCGGGTTCGGCGGCGGTGGCCAGGCGCTGGTTGCACTCGGCGAGGGTCTCCGACGACATGCCGAGCCCGCGGTCCTCGATCTCGATCGCGAAGCCGCGGCCGACCGGGCCGCCGGTGACCCGGATCAGGGTGGTGGGCGGGGAGAACGCGGCGGCGTTCTCGACCAGCTCGGCCAGCAGGTGGATGGTGTCGGCGACGGCGGGGCCGTGCAGCGCGGCCGGGCCCATCGGCACGACCTCGACGCGGGTGTAGTCCTCGATCTCGGCGGCGGCGGCGCGCGCCACGTCCATGAGCCGGACGGGGTTGCGCCAGGTGCGCCCGGCGGCGCGGCCCGACAGCACGACCAGGCCCTCGGCGTGCCGCCGCATGCGGGTGGCGAGGTGGTCCAGCGCGAACAGCGCCTCCAGCTCGTCGGCGCGGTCGGCGCGGCGCTGCATGGCCTCCAGCATCGACAGCAGGCGTTGCAGCAGGGACTGGTTGCGGCGGGCGAGGGTGACGACGACGTCGTTGAGGCGGCGGTGCGCGGCGGCCTCGCGGGTGGAGGCGCAGATGACGGCGCGGCGGGCCTCGTCGAACGCCTCGTCGATGCGGCTGATCTCGGTGACGGTGAACTCGGACGTGTGCTCGGCGGCGGCGGCGGGCGCGGTGGCCGGGGCGCCGTCGGGCCGCTCGGCCGGGCCGGCGGCGGGGCCGGGGGCCGCCAGGTCCGCGATCGGCTCCCCCGGCGGGCCGCCTCGCTGATCGCGGGCAGCCGGTCGCGGGCGAACACGGTCACGGTGTCGGCCATGGTGCGGCTCTCGCGGATCAGGCGGCGGCTCACCCGGACCGCCACCACGATCGCGGCCACGACCGCCAGCAGCCCGAGCCCGCCGGTCACCGCGAGCCGGGCCAGGAACGTTCCGGCGGCGTCCTCGGCGCGGTGCGCGGTGGTGGCGCGGATGCCGGTGGACAGGCCCGACAGCTGCCAGCCCAGGGCCTCGGTGGCGGTGTGCCAGGCGCCGATGTCGACCGGCGGGCGGCCGCCGGTGGCGGGCCAGCGGGTGAGGCGGCCCTCCAGCGCCTGGAAGCGCTTGGACTCGGGCCCGGCGACGATCGCGCCGTAGCGGGCGAAGTCGTCCCGGGAGAGCGAGCGGGCGGCGTCGTCGTACAGGAAGCGGCGGGCCCCGGCCAGCTCGATGAGCTGGAGGCGCTCCTCCTCGGTCATGCGCCCGGCGGCGAGCGCGCCGGTGACCAGCGCGTCCTCGCGGGACAGGTGCTCGCGGGCGCGTTCCAGGGAGATCAGCAGCCGGGTGTCGCGCACCACGCGGCGGTCGTCGGAGGGCACGTCGTCGTAGATGTCGGCGGCCAGGTCGACCAGCGCGGTGAAGCGGGTCAGCGCCTGGGCGCGGTCGAGCTTGCGCTGGTCCACGGCGGCGCGCAGGGTGGACAGCTCGCCGAGCGCGGCGGCGAGGCGGTTCATGCGCTCGCGGGTCTCCTCGCGGGTGGCGCCGCGGATGCCGCCGTCGGCGGCCGAGCGCTGGAAGGCGTCGCGGGCCTGGTCGGTCTTGGTGCGCTGGGCGTCGAACCCGGCGCGGCCGATGGTGGCGTCGTCGCCCAGGTGCGACAGCGACATGCGGCGCTCGTCCTGGAGCGCGGCGATGACCGCGTCGGTGGGCTGGGCGACCTTGACGGTGAAGGTCTGCGCGCGGGTCTGGCGGAGGGTGTCGGTGAGGGTGGTGGCGGCCGCGAAGACCCACAGCGCCACCAGTGCCGTGATCGGGGGGACCAGCAGCAGGAACATCTTCGACTTGACGGAACGCGCCCGCCCCGTCATCGGCGTGCCATGCCCATCTCGACCCCCGGGAGAGTGCCGCGCTCCTGTTGTGTCAACGGCGAACGGTAGCGCGCGATGAGCTGGACTTTTAACAGCGTTTCTGCGCAATAAGCCCATTGTTACTTTTGTGTTATTGATCCCCCCTGGGCCGCTCCCGTCCGGGCCGTCCCGGAAAGGCCGCGCGCTCTCGCGCATGGCCCTCCCGGGGCGACCCGGGTCCGTTTCGTGCAGCGGTCCAATCGGTCAGCTAGGCCAGGGCGCGCCCTCCCGCAGGACGTCGTATCCGACGAACGTGAACATGCGCACGCCCGCCTCCAGCGCGACGGGCCTGCCGGCGAAGCGGTGCACGCCCACGCCGTAGGCGCGCTCCCCCGGCGGCGCGATCCAGCACTGCTGGAACCCGTGCCGCCCGAACCAGCGGCGGATCCGCGGGGTGGGGTCCGGTGGCCGCCGGTTGCGCGTCCACACCACGTGGGCGCCCTCGGCGCACAGGCCGGGCAGCAGCGAGATCGTGCGGTGGATGTCGTCGTCGGTGATGTTGCCGAACACCCCGCACGCCAGCACCAGGTCGGCCGGGGCCGCGCCGAGGTAGGCGTCGGTGCGCGAGGCGTCGGCCGCCACGGCCTCGACGCCGGGCAGCCCCGCCGCCCGCGCCGCCTCGCGCGCCGCGCGCACGTTGGCCGGGTCGAGCTCGACCAGCCGGGCGCGCACGTCCCGGCCGCGCGGGTGGGCGGCCGCCGCGCCGATCAGGTCGCGGCCCTGCCCGGCGCAGAGGCTCACCACCCGGACCGGGCCGGGCGGCGCGGTGTCCAGCACCTCACCGATGCGGGCGCGGACGGTGGCCAGCCGCCGCGCCAGGGCCGATCCGGGGTCGTCGTAGGCGTTGTGCCAGGCCGCCCAGTCGCGGGCGTCAAGCGTGCTCCGTCGCTCCATGTGAAAACTTTATGACGGAGAGTGGTTGACTTTCGGGCCACTGTCCGGTGGGTCAGGTCGCGTGCCGGATCATCCCGAAGAGTCCGGTGCGGCGCGCTCGTCCGCTACCGCCACGCCCGCGTCGGGCACGCGCGGGTAGTGCAGGTCGAACGCCGGGCGCTCGGACCGGATGCGCGGGATCGAGGTGAAGTTGTGCCGGGGCGGCGGGCAGGTCGTCGCCCATTCCAGGGAGTTGCCGTAGCCCCAGGGGTCGTCGGCTTCCACGCGCGGGGCGTGCCGCGCGGTCCGGTACACGTTGTAGAGGAAGAACAGCGTGGACACGCCCAGGATGAACGCCCCGACGCTGGACAGCCGGTTGAGGCCGGTGAATTCGGCGGGGTAGTCGGCGTAACGGCGCGGCATTCCCTCGGCGCCCAGCCAGTGCTGCACCAGGAAGGTGGTGTGGAAGCCGACGAACAGGAACCAAAAATGGATTTTGCCGAGGCGCTCGTCCAGCATCTTCCCGGTCATCTTCGGCCACCAGAAATAGAACCCGGCGAACATCGCGAACACCACCGTGCCGAACACCACGTAATGGAAGTGGGCGACCACGAAGTAGGAGTCGGTGACGTGGAAGTCCAGCGGCGGCGAGGCCAGGATGACGCCGGTCAGCCCGCCGAACAGGAAGGTGACCAGGAACCCCACCGACCAGAGCATGGGCGTCTCCATGCTGATGTGCCCGCGCCACATCGTGCCGACCCAGTTGAAGAACTTCACCCCGGTCGGCACCGCGATCAGGAACGTCATGAACGAGAAGAACGGCAGCAGGATCTGCCCGGTGGGGAACATGTGGTGCGCCCACACCGCCATCGACAGGCCCGCGATGGTGATGGTCGCGCCGACCATGCCGAAGTAGCCGAACAGCGGCTTGCGGCTGAACACCGGGATGATCTCGGTGATGATGCCGAAGAACGGCAGCGCGATGATGTAGACCTCGGGATGGCCGAAGAACCAGAACAGGTGCTGCCACAACAGCGCGCCCCCGTTGGCGGCGTCGAACACGTGCGAGCCGAGCTTGCGGTCGGCCATCAGCACCAGCAGCGCCGCCGCCAGGATCGGGAAGGCCATCAGCACCAGCAGGCTGGTCAGGAAGATGTTCCAGGTGAAGATCGGCATCCGGAACATCGTCATGCCGGGCGCGCGCATGCCCACGATGGTGGTGATGAAGTTGACCCCGCCGAGGATGGTGCCGAAGCCCGACAACACCAGCCCCATGATCCACAGGTCGCCGCCCACGCCCGGCGACCGCACGCCGTTGCTGAGCGGGGTGTAGGCGGTCCAGCCGAAGCTCGCCGCGCCGCCGGGCGACACGAACGACAGGAACACGATCAGCCCGCCGAACAGGAACAACCAGTAGCTGAACATGTTGAGCCGGGGGAAGGCCACGTCCGGCGACCCGATCTGCAACGGCATGATCACGTTGGCGAACCCCACGAACAGCGGCGTCGCGAACAGCAGCAACATCACCGTGCCGTGGATGGTGAACATCTGGTTGTACTGCTCGTTGCTGACGAACTGCCGCCCCGGCTCGGCGAGCTCGGCCCGCAGGACCATGGCCATCAGCCCGGCCAGCAGGAAGAACACGAACGAGGTGGTCAGGTACAGGTAGCCGATGACCTTGTGGTCGGTGGTGGTGAGCCAGGAGACCACCACCGATCCCTTGGAGCGCCGCACCGGCGGGGCCTCGGGCAGTTCGCGGCCGAGAAGGACCATTCCTGCTCCCTGGGGACGGGGACGCCTTTCACTATTCGCCGCCGTCCCAGGCGGCGCAAGAGCACATATCGTGACGCCATGGAGAGGATCCTGGTCAGCTCGTGCCTGCTGGGCCGCCCGGTGCGCTACGACGGCGCGGGCAAGCCGGTGGCCGGCGCCCTGTTCGAGGGCTGGCGCGCGGCGGGACGGCTGGTGCCGTTCTGCCCGGAGGTGGGAGGCGGCCTGCCGGTGCCGCGCCCGCCCGCCGAGATCGTCGGCGGCGACGGCACGGCGGTACTGGACGGCACCGCGCGCGTGCTGACCGACAACGGACAGGACGTGACGGAGGCGTTCCTACGCGGAGCCCGACTGGCCCTGGACACCGCACACCGGTCCGGGGCAAGGATCGCGATCCTGAAAGAAGGCAGCCCGTCATGCGGCAGCCACCGCATCTACGACGGAACGTTCTCGGGCCGCTCAACAGCAGGCGACGGCGTAACGGCCGCCCTACTGGAACGAGAGGGCCTGCACGTGTTCAGCGAGAACGACCTACCCGCCGTGGCCGCCCTGCTGGCGAACCTGGAGTCATAGGTTTCTGAATCTGCCATCCTGACCAATCCTCCCGAACTCCGCATAAGGGGCCCGTGTTGTCATTGCCGCATCCGGAAGCCGTCTGGACCGAGGCCGTCATGCTGGCCGTGCTCGCCGAGACGTCGCCGGAGTTGTCCGGCCTCGGCTTGGCTCCGTACCTGGGAGGGCTGCGCCGTGACGACGTCGGCAACGGCTGGTGGGGCATGGCCTGGGTCGAGGGCGGGCGCGCGGTCCTGTTCGGCTACGACGTGGACTACAGCCAGACCCGGGACGTGCACCCGCCGCTGGACCTGCTCGCGGGCGGGCCGGACTGGCTGCCGTGGGAGTGGCTGCACAAGGTGATGCGGCATGCGCAGACCCTCGCCTACGTGTACTGGTGGGACGGCTCGTCCTGGTCGCACACGCCCTACCCGGAGGGGCTGCGCGACGGCCTCACCTACGGGGCCGACGCCGTGGAGGACTCCTACTACGAGCACACGGACGCCGATCGGCAGAGCGAGGTGTCCGGCGTCCTCGCCCGGCTGTCGTCGGCGGTGGCCGCCGGGGCGGTGGACCGTGCGGTGCTGGAGCCCGTGGTGGAGCTGCTGGAGGACGACGGCGACGTCGAGCCCGCGCTCGCCATGGCCACGGCGCTGGGCGCGACGCCCGGCTCGTCGCGGCCGGAGATCGCCGCCGGGCAGGGCGAGCCCGCGGACCGGCGCGTCTACCTGATCGACCCCAGCCATGCGGCCAGCGCGATCGGCGTGGCGATGCGCGCGGCGTCCGAGCTGGAGCGTCCCGCGCCCGTCGCGGGACCGGCGCTGGAGCGGGTGGTGGAGTGGCTGCGCGACTCCGGCGAGACCGCCGTCACCGTCGCTCGGGCCGGAAACCAGACCGGGTCGCGTTCCTTCATCTCCGCCTCCCTCCAGTGGCTCGACGAGCGGCTGGTGGAGCTGCTGCACGCCTGGCGCGACGAGGACGACGCCGAGCAGGGCCGCTGGCTGTACGCCCGCATCGCGCTGACCGGCGACCAGGTGACCGTCGAACGCGCCTACGACCATGCGCCGTCATGGTGGGAGGGCGGCACGGTGCCCGCGCACATGCTGGACCGGCTGCGCGAGGAGATGCACGCCCGCGCGCCCCAGTGGCGTCCGGGCTGGGCGGAGCTGCTCGACGCGGACCTGTGGAAGACGGGCGCGCCTCCCGAGCTGTGCTGGCGCCCCTCCTGAGACCGGCCCGCCGCCGGGCCGCGAGGCCCGGCGGTGGCCGTCGTGCGGCTACTTGGGCAGGTGGTCGGTCCACTCTGCGTAGACGGTGAAGGTCCCTTCCGTCCAGTACTCCCCACCGTCGTGCGCCACCATGAAGTTGCTGTCGCGGACCCGGCCGGTGCCGGGGTCCACCACTAGGCGGGCCTGCTGGCCCTCGGCCAGGACGATCAGCAGGCCCTCGCCGCCCCGGACCGGGCCCAGCGCGGTGACCTGCGGCAGCGCCGCCAGCGCGCGGAGCGCCGCGCCGCGCACCTTCGGCGTCGCCGGGAGCTGCGAGACCAGCGCCACCAGCGAGGTGCGCAGGAACTGATCGCGCGCGGCGGCGTCGGGACGGCCCGCGCTGGTGCGCAGGTCGCTGCCCTTGATCAGGGCCCTGATGCGCTCGGTCAGCCTCCCGGGCTCGGTCGGCAGCGTGCGGATCTCCTCGAAGCCGGTGCCCTCGTGCACCAGGGAGACGCTCCGCTTCACCGGCAGCCGGAACACCTTCCCTTCGCTCTTGACGTTGCGCACCCACGCGGTGCCGTCGCGACGCGTCCACGACTCGCCGACCGTGCGCCCGCCCTCCCTCTCGGTGGTGACGGTGCGGACGTACCAGTACCTCCCGGTCCCCTCGGTGGCCCGCTCCGCCGTCCCGGCCGCCGCCAGCAGCACCTGCCGCGCCGACTGCGGCTGCGCGACCGGCGGGCTGTTGGGCGTGACGGTCGGGGCGGTGCCGCCGGACGCCAGCACGATCGCGGTGGCCGCGACGGCCGCCGTCCCGGCCAGGCCGAGCCCGCCGGCCAGCAGGCCGCGCCTGCGGCGCTGCGCCGGGGCTTGGCCGCGCATGGCGCGCTGGAGCTGGTGGCGGCGCGCGTCGGTCACGTCCCCGTCGGGCTCGGGCTTGGCAAGCAGGGCGCCGAGCTGCTGGATCTCATCCATGGTGGTTCTCCTCGCCGGAGACGCGGATCGCTTTCCCGCCCGAATCGTAAATCGTTTGCGGGCAGCCGAGCCCGGCGAGGACGCTGGCGCGATGGCAGCGCCTCCCGAGTTCGCGACGATGCGCGAGCACACCGCGCGGGTCGGCGACGTCGCGTTCTGGTGGCCGCACGTCGCCGAGGCCCTACGGCGACACGGCCTGCTGGACGCGCGCCACGAACCGGTCGCGGGCTTCAACGCGACCTACCCAACCTTCGTCTACGGCGACGTGGTGGTGAAACTGTTCGGGACGACCCACGCCTGGCGCGCGTGCCACGCCGCCGAACGCGCCGCCCAGGCCCTGGTCGCGACCGATCCCACCATCGCCGCGCCCCGGCTGCTGGCCGAAGGCTGGCTGTTCGACGCGAGCTGGCCCTACCTGATCACCAGCCGGATGCCCGGCGAGGCCGCCTGGCGCGCCGACCTCACGCACGCGCAACTCCTGACGCTGGCCCGGGACGTGGGACGGCAGGTCCGCCGCGTCCACGCGCTGCGCCCCGGCCCCGGCATCGCCACCCACGCCGACTGGCCGGACCTCGACGTGACGGCGGCCGTGGCACGAAGCTCGCTGCCCCCGCACCTGACCGCGCAGGTGGACGGCTACCTGGCGCGGCTCGGCCCGCCCGACCCGGTGTTCACGCACGGCGACCTCACCGCCAACCACGTCTACGTGGCCGGCGGCCGCCTCACCGGCATCATCGACTGGGGCGACGCGATGGTCATCGACCGGCACTGCGAGCTGATCCAGCCCTACCGCGACCTGTTCGGCTGCGACCGCGAGGCGTTCGCGGCGTTCCTGGCGGCGGCGGAGTGGCCGGTCGGCGCGGACTTCCCGCGCCTCGCCCTGGGCCACGCGCTGCACCGGCAGGCCGTCGGGTTCGCCCAGCACCACTCGATGGACGTGTTCGCGCCGATCGCCGAGGCGTTCCCGCTGGACGACATCGCCACGCTGGACGAGCTGGCCGGAGTGTTGTTCGCGACGTGATCAGGCGGCCGGCTCCACCAGCCCCGCGTCGTAGGCGGCGATCACGAGCTGGACGCGGTCGCGCGCGTCCAGCTTGGCCAGCAACCGCGCCACGTGTGCCTTGGCGGTGGCGGGGCTGATGTGCAGCTCGGCGGCGATCTCGGCGTTGGAGCGGCCCCGGCCGACCAGCGTCAGCACCTCGCGCTCGCGGTCGGTGACGCCCGCCAGCGGGCGGCGCTCGGGCGCCGCGGCGGGCCGGGCCGCGAACTCGCCGATCAGGCGGCGGGTGACGCCCGGCGCGATCAGCGCGTCCCCGGCGGCCACGACCCGGACCGCCGCGAGGATGTCCTCCAGCGCCATGTCCTTCACCAGGAACCCCGACGCGCCCGCGCGCAGCGCCCCGTACACGTACTCGTCGTCGTCGAAGGTCGTCAGGACCAGCACCCGCGCGGCGACGCCGGGATCGGCGGCGATGTGGCGGGTGGCCTCGATGCCGTCCATGCCGGGCATCCGGATGTCCATGACGACCACGTCGGGCCGCGTCTCGCGGGCCAGCCGCACCGCCTCCGCGCCGGTCCCGGCCTCGCCCACGACGGTCAGGCCGGGCGTGGCGTCGATGAGGACGCGCAACCCGGCGCGGATCAGCGGCTGGTCGTCGGCCAGCACGACGCGCACCGGCGTCCCGTCGCCGCTCATCGGACCGGCTCCGGAAGCGGCAGCCGGGCGGCGACGCGGAACCCGCCCTCGGGGCGCGGACCGGCGGTCAGCCCGCCATTGAGCAGCCCCACCCGCTCGTGCATCCCGGTGATGCCGTAACCGCCGGGGCCGGGGGGACGCCCCGTGCCGTCGTCCACGATCTCGATGGCGACCTCCCCGTCGTGCTGCTCGATGGTGACGCGGCAGGCGTCGGTCCCGGCGTGCCGCACCACGTTGGTGACGGCCTCCTGCACGATCCGGTACGCCGACAGGTCGATCTCGGCGGGCAGCGGCCGCCGCTCCCCCACCCACCGCACCTCGACGCGCACCCCGGCGTCGCCGGTGGCGGCCGCGAGCCGGTCCAGGTCGGCCAGGCCGGGCGCGGGATCGAGCGGCGCGGCCTCCTCCGCACCGGCGTCGGTGCGGCGCAGCGCGCCCAGCATCCGGCGCAGCCCCGACAGGGTGTCGCGGCTGGTGGTCTCGATGGCGGCCAGCGCCTTGCGGGCCTCGTCGGGCCGGGTGTCGATGACGCGCGCCCCGACCCCGGCCTGGATGGCGATGATGCCGATGCTGTGGGCCACCATGTCGTGCAGCTCGCGGGCGATGCGCAGCCGCTCGGCGGTGACGGCCTGCGCGGTGGCCTGGGCGCGCAGGGCCTCGGCGTGCGCGCGGCGCTCGCCGAAGGAGTCACCGGCGATCCAGGCGGCGACGGTCGCGAGCAGCACGGCCACCGCCGCGTTGACCATGGCGTTGCCGTGGGTCATCACCGCGGTGTAGAGCAGCTGGAGGGCGACGGTCAGGACGGCGGCCGGAAGCGAGACCCGGCGCCTGCGCGTCGCGGCGAGGTAGGCGATGACCAGGTCGTTCACCGCGACCATCAGGTATCCGACCTCGGCCGGGAGGTCCGGCCCGGCGGCGGGCGCGATGAACCAGCCCGACAGCAGGACCAGCAGCCCCAGCACCGGCCGCCGGGCCACCAGCCCGAGCGGGAGCACCAGCGCCACGAGGGCGGGGACCGACGTCGCGCTGCCGCGCATCGGGTCGGCGCCCTGCACCGCCAGGAAGAACAGGGGCGGGAACAGCAGCGCGCCGATCCAGCCCACGATGCCGCCCGGCACCCCACGTCGCTTGTCTGACATGCGCTGATCGTAACCGTCTGCCCTGGTAGACGCATTGGCCCACGGGCGTACGCCCCGAGGCTACCCCTCATCGGGGATTGTGGCCGTCGGCCCGACGCGCCGGGAGTGCCCGAATCGCCACCGTTGCCACATCTGCTGATCTTCCGGAACGGAGCGGTGTGGTGAGAACTTGGGCGGCCCCGGTCGCACGTGCGGTGCTGGCGGTCGAGATCGTGGCGGTCACGGTGTTCGCGCTCTGCTACGACTCGCTGGACTTCCGCATCTACATGCTGGGCGGCCAGGCGCTGGGCGACGGAGCGAGCCTGTACACCGAGCGGCACGCGGGACTGTGGTTCACGAACACGCCGTTCGCCGCCATGTTGTTCGTTCCCCTGTCGGAACTGCCCCTGGCGGCGGCGCGGGTGCTCTGGCAACTGGCGTCGGCGGGGGCGTTCGCGTGGGCGTGTGTGACGGCGCTGCGGCTGACGGGCCGCCGCGTCCCGCCCGGCACGGGGATCTGCGTCATGGCGGCGGGGTTCCTGCTGGCACCGGTGTACCACTCGTTCTTCCAGGGGCAGGTCAACCTGTTCCTGATGGCGCTGGTGCTGACGGACTTCCACCGGGTGGCGCAGGGCCGCCGGGCGGGGCTGGGCATCGGGATCGCAGCCGCGATCAAACTGACGCCGGCGGTCTTCATCCTGGTGTTGCTGGTGTCGCGACGGGGCCGGGACGCGGTGGTGGCGGGGGTCGTGTTCGTGATGTGCACGCTCGGCGCGTTCCTGGTCTCGCCGGACGCTTCGCGGGTCTACTGGCTGCACACCTTCTACGACACCTCGCGCGTGGGCGTCCCCTACATCAGCAACCAGTCGCCGCTGGCGATCGCGGCGCGGCTGCTGGGCGGCCCTGATGAGATCGGCGGCTGGTTCCCACTCGTCAGCATGGTCCTGATGGTGTGCGGGCTGGCGACGGCGGCGATGTGGGCGCGGCGGGGCGACTGGCTGGCGGTGGTGGCGGTGGGCGGCGTGACCGGCCTGCTGGTGTCGCCGATCTCCTGGGCACACCACTGGGTGTGGGTGATGCCGGTGCTGGTCCTGCTGGTGCGGGACGGTCGGCGGACCGTGGCGGCGGCCACGTACGCGCTGTTCGTGCTGGCCCCGATGTGGTGGACGCCGCACGACGGGGGACCGCGCCAGTACGGCTTCCACGGGCTGACGACACTGGTGGCCAACTGCTACCTGGTGGCGGGACTGACGTTCCTGGCGTACATGGCGGCGCAGGTGAGCTTCGCTGCCGCCCGCGCCTCGACGCCCGCAGTGCCGTCCGTTCCAGCAGAGGAGCGCCCCAGGGAGACGGCGCTCCCGAGTTAGTCAGATCGGGAGCCGTCCAAATGAAGTGGAACACCGGGCCTGGCTGGGGCACACTCAGCGAAATGCCGACAATGCCTCCAGCCGGTCCGATGTGTACGCGCGACTCGCTCACCGCCGAACTCCGCGCCCTCGGCCTGTGCTCCGGCGAGACCCTGTTGCTGCACTCCTCGCTCAGCTCGCTGGGCTGGGTGTGCGGCGGGCCAGTCGCGGTGGTCCAGGCGCTGCTCGACGTGCTCGGCCCGGACGGGACGCTGGTGGTGCCGACCCACACCGGCGACAACTCCGATCCGGCCGAGTGGCAGGCCCCGCCAGTGCCCGAGGAATGGTGGGCCGAGATCCGCGCCTCGATGCCGCCCTACGACCGGCGCACCACGCCCACACGCGGCATGGGCATCGTCCCGGAGACGTTGCGCTGCTGGCCGGGAGCCGTCCGCAGCACCCACCCGCAGACGTCCTTCGCGGCTGTCGGCCACCGGGCGGCGGCGATCGTGGACGGTCATGCACTGGACTGCCGGCTGGGAGAGCGCAGCCCACTGGCTCGACTGGAGGAAGCCGGGGCGCGGGTGCTGCTGCTGGGAACGGGCTTCGAGACGTGCACGGCGTTCCATCTGGCCGAGTACCGGATTCCCGGGCCGGAGGTGGAGAACTCCTTCGCCGTGCTCACGCCGCAGGGCCGCCGCTGGACGAGCGTGCGCGACACCTCGATCAGCGACGAACGTTTCGACGAACTGGGGGCGGCTTTCGAGAAGGACCGACCGGTCGTCCGGGGCAACGTGGGCGCGGCGGCATCCCGGCTGTTCCCGCTGGCCGACGCCGTGGCGTACGCCGCGTCTTGGCTGGCTGAGCACAGGCCGCGCGGCTGACCCGGATGGAATGTCGGTATGTACAGGTGCAGAAATGAGAAAGGCCCCGCCATTGCTGGCGGGGCCTTTCCGTAAAAAGAGTCCGGCGGTGTCCTACTCTCCCACACAGTCTCCCGTGCAGTACCATCGGCGCTGAAGGGCTTAACTTCCGGGTTCGGGATGGGACCGGGTGTTTCCCCCTCGCCATAACCACCGAACGACCAACCCCCAGACGCTCTTGCGAGCGCGGGAAGATCATCGTCCGAGCGACTCAAGGCTCGGTATCGAGTTGTTGTAGCGGTTCCCGTTTGTTTTCTGGGAACCACACAGGGACGCGAACAACTGTTTCTAAGCAGCGATCAATTTGAACGTTGTGTGTGTTCAAGCCACTCGGCCTATTAGTACCGGTCGACTCCACACGTTACCGCGCTTCCATCTCCGGCCTATCAACCCAATGGTCTGTTGGGGGCCTTACCCCGCCCGAAAGC
>NZ_BCRO01000117.1 GCF_001552635.1 Actinomadura hibisca NBRC 15177
CGGGCGCGGACCGCCGGGACGCTCACCGGCACCGGCGCCGGGGGCGCCGCCGGGACCGCCCTGGCCGCCCGGACGCGGGCCGGGGCGCGGGCCCGGCTTGGGCGCCTGGCCCATGCCGGTGTTGGTCGAGCTGAACGGGTTGTTGCCCGGACGCGGACCCTGCGGGCGGTCGCCGCGCTGGCGGTCGCCGCCGCCGGAGCGCGGGGCCGGACGCGGGCCCGGCTTGGGCGTGCGCGGACCCGGCTTCGGACCGCCGGGACCGGCCTGGCCCTGAGCCTGGCCGGGCGCGGGGCCGGTGGCCTTGGGGGCCTGGGCCGGCGCCTGCGGGGCCTGGGCGGCCGGAGCCTGCGGGGCCTGCGCCGCCGGCGCGTTCACCGGGGTGCTCGGCGCGGGCGGGACCGGACCGGGCGCGGGACGCGGTCCCGGCCTGGGGCCGGGACCGGCGGCCGGGCGGGGCGCGCTCGGCTGGCTCGGCTGAGCCTGCTGGCCGCCCTGCTGGCCATTCTGCGGACCGGCGGGGGCCGCCGGCGCGGGACGCGGACCCGGCTTCGGCGGGCCCGGACGGGCACCGCCCTGCGCGCCGCCGCCGGACGGGCCGGGGCGCGGCGCGGCGGGACGCGGGGCGGACGGGCGGGGCCCGCCGCCCTTGCCGGACTTGCCGGCGTTGTTGTTGAAAGCTTCGGTAAGTCGTCGGACGACCGGCGCCTCTATCGTGGAGGACGCCGACCGTACGAACTCGCCCATCTCCTGGAGCTTGGCCATGACGACCTTGCTCTCTACACCGAACTCCTTGGCGAGCTCGTATACCCGGACCTTGGCCACAGCACTCCCTACTCGGTCCGGGGGTGCGGCCTCCGGACCGTCGTTAACCTGCCGTACTCATCGCGGCGTGCTCATCGAGCGCTCATAGCAATCTCGACCTGCTTCCGACTAGACGTCGCTTACTGATTCGGCCTGACGGCCATCCTGCTGCCGCGGCGCTGCCGCCGCAAGCCCGTCCCGCAGCACATCGAGGCCGAGCGGTCCCGGCAGGCGGAAGGCCCGTGGGAACGCCCGACGTCGCTCAGCTAGCTGGAGACATCCCGGATCGGGGTGCAGATGCGCTCCCCGGCCCGGCAGCCGCCCATCGGGATCGGGGACGATGACGCCCTCGACCACCACCAGGCGCAGCAAGTCGGACTTGACCGTGCGGACCCGGCACCCCACACAGGTGCGCATGGGGACAGCCCGGTCACGTGAACTGAGTCTACCGCGCCGAAGCGTCGGCGGGACCTGTCGCATGCTCTCCTGACGCACCTGATCCGGTTTCGGCGGGGTCGGCGGCCTCGCCGGCGGCCTTGTCCGCGGTCTCGTCGGCGACCTTCGCCTCGCCCGTCCCGGCGGGCCGCGCACGGCCGCCGCCCTGGTCCTGCCCACCCTGCCGGCCACCGCTCCGCGCGGACGGCCCGGACTGCTCGTCGCCCGGCCCGCCGCTCTGCTCGGTGTCGGACCGGATGTCGATGCGCCACCCGGTGAGCCGCGCGGCCAGGCGGGCGTTCTGCCCCTCCTTGCCGATGGCCAGCGAGAGCTGGTAGTCGGGCACCGTCACGCGGGCGACCCGCGCGTCGGCGTCCACGACCTCGACGCCGTTGACCCGGGCGGGCGACAGCGCGTTGCCGACGAACTCGGCCGGGTCGTCCGACCAGTCGACGATGTCGATCTTCTCGCCGTGCAGCTCGGCCATCACGTTGCGGACCCGGCTGCCCAGCGGGCCGATGCAGGCGCCCTTGGCGTTGACGCCCGGCTTGCGCGAGCGCACCGCGATCTTGGTGCGGTGCCCGGCCTCGCGGGCGATGGCGGCGATCTCCACGGTGCCGTCGGCGATCTCGGGCACCTCCAGGGCGAACAGCTTGCGCACCAGGTTGGGGTGGGTGCGCGACAGCTGGACCGAGGGGCCGCGGTGGCCCTTGCGGACCTGCACCACGTAGGCGCGCAGCCGCTCGCCGTGCTTGTACTCCTCGCCCGGCACCTGCTCGGCGGGCTGCAGGATGGCCTCGATCTTGCCGAGGTCCACCAGCACGTTCCGCGGGTCGTTGCCCTGCTGGATGATGCCGGAGACGATGTCGCCCTCGCGGCCGGCGTACTCGCCGAAGGTCAGCTCGTCCTCGGCGTCGCGCAGCTTCTGCAGGATGACCTGCTTGGCCGTGGTCGCCGCGATGCGGCTGAACCCCTCGGGGGTGTCGTCGTACTCCCGGAGGGCGGTGCCCTCCTCGTCGGTCTCGGTCGCCCACACCGTCACGTGCCCGGTGGTGCGGTCCACCTCCACCCGGGCCCGGGTCTGGGCGCCCTCCTCCCGGTGGTAGGCGATCAGCATGGCGTCTTCGATGGCCTTGACGGCCACCTCCAGCGAGATGTCCTTCTCGCTCTCCAGGCTGCGCAGCGCGGTCATGTCGATGTCCACGAGGCTCCCCCCTCTATTCCGGCTCGGCCGGAGAAGTCTCCGGGGCTGCCGGAGAACGCGTTTCGTCGGCCGCTCCGGCGTCGGCCTCGGCCTCGTCGGCCCGCTCGTCGGCCCGGCGGAACTCCACCTGGACCCGGCCGCGCCCCAGCTCGCCGAAGGCGAACCTGCGCCGGGCGGGCCCGCCCTTGCCCTTGCCGGGCGCCTTGGCACCGGCCCCCTTGCCGCCGGAGCCCTTGCCCCGCGGCTTGGCGACCACGTCGATGACGACCGACTCCTCGTCGGCCTCCACCACCCGGCCCTCGATCTGCCCGCCCTCGGTCAGCGGCGCGACCACCAGCCGCCCGGCGGCGCGGCGCCAGTGACGCGGCTCGGTGAGGGGGCGGTCCACGCCGGGCGAGGTGACCTCCAGCACGTAGGCCGAGGCGCCCATGATCTCCGACTCGTCCAGCAGCTCCGAGGCGGTCTGGCTGAGCTCGGCCACGTCGTCCAGGCTCACCCCGCCGTCGGCGTCCACCACGATCTTCACCAGGCGGCGGCGCCCGGCGGGCCGCACGTCGACCTCTTCCAGGTCGAAGCCCGCGGCGGCGACGGCCGGCTCCAGCAGGCGGGTCAGCCCGGTGACGGCGGCCTCCCGGGTGGGCCTGCCGCCCGCGGCGCCGTCGCGGCCCCGGTGAGCGCTGTCACCCTCGGACTCGACGCTCATGGGACCTCCTCATGTTGTGCTGAATCGACCGTGTGTCCGTTGTCCCCTCAAGACTATCGACAGCCGGACACCTCAGCGGTCTTTCGGACAGCTCACCGGCGCGCCGGATATGGAATGCTTGAGCTGGCCCGATGGGCGGGGGGCGCCGCGGGCTCTTGTCACCCTGTCATCCGGTCGTGCCGTCCGGTGAGGAGCCACGCGTGCCTGAAGCCATCTCCGGGGCGGTGTCCCGCCGCGCGGCGCTGGCGACCGCGCTGGTGGCCGCGCCCCCGCTGCTGGGCGGCTGCACGCTCCCCGGCACGGCCCGGCGGGCGGCGCACGCGGACGTTCCCGTCCTGGCCGGGGCGATCTCGGCTGAGCAGGACCTGGTCGCGCTGTACGAGGCCGCGCACGCCGCGCATCCGGGCCTGGCGCGGCGGCTGGCCCCCGTGCTGGCCCACCACCGCGAACATCTGGCGGTGCTGAAGCGGCACTTCGTCCCCGGCTCGGGCGACCGCAAGGACGAGGGCGCGGCGATCCCGGCCCCGCACGCGCCGGCGGTCCCCAAGGACGCCGGGCAGGCGCTGGCGACCCTGCGGCAGGCCGAGACGCGGGCGGCCGCGGCACGTGTGACCGACGTCGCCAAGGTCGCGCCCGCGCTGGCGCAGTTGCTGGCGGGCATCGGCGCGTGCGAGGCGGGCCACGCGGCGCTGCTGGGGCGGTCGTCGCAGGCATGAGCGCGGCTATGAACGCGGTGGACGCGTTGCAGGAGGCGCTGAAGGCCGAGCACGCGGCCGTCTACGGTTACGGCGCTCTGGGCGCGCGGCTGCGCGGGACGTTGCAGCAGAACGCCAAGGCGCTCTGGGACGCGCACCGCGCCCAGCGGGACGCCCTGACCGCCCGGCTGACCGCCCTGGGCGCCCAGCCGGCGTCCGCCGCGGCGGTCTACCGCCTGCCGGTGGAGCCGACCTCGTCCCGCTCGGCAGCGGACCTGGCCGCCGCTCTTGAGGACGCGCTGGTCACGGCCTACGTGACGTTGGCGGGCGCGTCCGATCCGGCGCTGCGCACCCTGGCTGCGAAGGCGATGCAGGAGGCGATGGGGCGGGCCGTCCGCTGGCGCGCGGCGACGGGTCGTCCGCAGGGCCCGGCTTCGGCGTTCCCGGGCCTGCCGCCCGCCGTCCTGTCCCCCAAGCCACGCCCCGGCGACTGACGCCGGGAACGCTCTCCCCTCAAGTACCGTTAGTCCCTTTTGTACGGCTACTTGTTCCTCGGGGGAGGCACACGATCACATGACCGTCAGCCAGGGCACCAGCAACAACGGCACCGGCAAGAACGCCGGGACCGGAACCGGTCGCGGCACCGGCGCCGGGCGGGGCACCGGCGCTCTCGACGAGCTGCGCGCCGCCTATCGCGCCCAGCTCGACCAGCTCGCCGCCGAGCGCGACGAGGCCCGCCGCCAGGCCCGCAAGGCGAAGGCCGACGCCTACAACGCCCAGGCCGATCTCGCGAGCCTGAAGGCCCGCGTGCAGGAGCTGCTCACGGCCGTGTCCACGCAGCTGGACTCGGCCACCGAGCGCGCCGGGAAGGGCACCGCGAAGTAGCGGGGCCGGAACCACCGTTCTGACGCCCGGCGGGCCCGGCCGATGCCGGACCCGCCGGGCGTCAGCGCGTCTATGGACGCTCTGGACGGGCGCTCAGGAATGCCCGCTCAGGAGTGCCACCGCTCGACGTGCGGCAGCAGCTCCGACAGGTCCTCGATCACCGCGTCCGGGGCCGCCTCCCACGCCGGGACCGTGCTGTTGGGCACCAGCACGGTCCGCAGCCCGGCCGACTTCGCGCCGTGGATGTCGTCGTAGGGCCGGTCGCCCACGAAGACGCAGGCTTCCGGGTCGGCGGCCCCCACCGCGTCCATCGCGGCCCCGAACGCCTTCGGGTGCGGCTTGGTCCACGGGATCTCACTGGAGTAGACGGCCCCGTCCAGCAGGTCCAGCACCCCGTCGCGGGCGAAGATCCGCTCGTGCCAGTCGCGGGACCACATCGTGTTGGACAACACCCCGACCTTGATGCCGCGGGCGCGCAGGGCCTCCAGCAGCGGCGGGGCGGCGGGGTCGATGATGGTGTGCGGCGTCCACGCCTCGAACTTGGTGGCCAGGAGCGCCTCGGTCGGCTCCACCCCGGCCAGCGCGAACACCTCGTCCAGGGTCGCGCTGCGGTGCTCGTCGCGGCCGCGCTCCCACAACTTCAGCTCGGCGTCCAGCAGCGCGTTGGCCGCCGCCTCCACCGCGTCGGGGTCCAGGTGGGCGGCGCAGATGCCGCGCCACATCTCGCCCAGCTCGATGTCGTGCCAGGGCGTCAGGGTGCCGCCCCAGTCGAAGATGACCGCCTCAATCGCCATGCCCGGATCGTAGGCCGGGCGCGGGGGTGGTGCCATCCGAAAAACCGTCCGCCGGGCGCCCGCGAACGGTTCCGGCGAGTAACCCCGGCGACGGGCCGGGCGATGTCCGGGTGTGCGGTGGATCACCCCGGTCGGCGCGAACGGGGCCACTAGGATCTCCATCCATTATTTCCGGTCTGATTAGTAGGATTTAGGAGACCGTATGGCCGTCACGCGCCACCTGGCGGCGGTCGCGGCGGGCCTCGGCCTGCTCGGCACCGCCCTCCCCGCAGCCGCCGCGCCCGTTCCCGACGGGCCCGGCAGGGGCTTCCTGCCCGCCTATGTCGGCGCGCCCGCGACGCCCCGCCCGCTGCCGGGCCGCCCCGTCCCCGCCAACCCCCACCAGGGCCCGGTCGGCACCTCCTCCATGCACGCCGACAGCTACGCCTCCGACACCTACCCGTTCGCCGGGCCGCTCGGGCGGCGGCCCGAGGTCCGCTCGGAGGCCAAGGGCGGCGGCCTGCTGCCGGGCCTGTGCTCCACGGTCACCTTCGCCAGGCGCACCGGGCTGATCGTCGCCCAGTGCACCCAGGGCCAGAACTTCACCCTGCGCCTGATCGATCCCAGGACCCTCAAGGACCTGGCCGCCCTCCCGCTGCCGCCCCGGCCCTCCACCGTGCGGGCCGTGGTCACCGGCGACCTGGACAAGGTCCTCACCGACACCTCCGGCGGCGCGTACTACTACCTGGACCCGCAGGACCGCGCGGTGCTCGCCGACTCGGCGTTCCACGTGCGGCGCTTCGCGCACGAGAAGGGCCCCGGCGGCGCGTGGCGCTTCAAGGTCACCGACGACTGGGACCTGAGCAAGCGGCTGCCCAGCGACTGCGCCACCTGGACCAACCCGTCCCCCAAGGGCGAGTGCGACCCGATCACGGCGGTCGGCCCCGACTGGGGCGGCCTGATCTGGTGGATCACCCGCAACGGCCGGATCGGCACCATCGACCCGCGCACCGGCACCGTGCGCGACACCCGGCTCAGGGGCGAGGCGATCCAGAACTCCTTCGCCGCCGCCGAGGACGGCGTCTCGGTCGTGTCCGACCACGCCCTGTACCGGATGCGCGCCGCCGCCGACGGCACGCCCTCGGTGGTGTGGCGGCGCGCCTACGACCGGGGCTCGGCCCGCAAGCCCGGCCAGATCGACCAGGGTTCGGGCACCACGCCGACCTTCTTCGGCGACGGCCTGGTGGCGATCACCGACAACGCCGACGACCGCATGAACGTGCTGGTGCACCGGCGCGGCGACGGAAAGCTCGTCTGCGAGGTGCCGGTGTTCGGACACGGCGAGAGCGCCACCGACAACTCGCTCATCGGCTACGGCAACAGCCTGTTCGTGGAGAACAACTACGGCTACCGCAACTTCTTCGAGCTGCCGCCCGGCGGCTCCTCGGTCGACGGCGTCTCCCGCGTGGACGTCACGCCGAACGGCTGCCGCACCGTCTGGACGAGCAAGGAGCGCTCCCCCTCCACCGTCGCCAAGGCGTCGGTCGCCAACGGGCTGCTGTACCTCTACACCAAGGAGCCCCGCAGGGACCTCATCGACGCCTGGTACCTGACGGCGGTGGACGCCCACACCGGCCGCACCGCGTTCAAGGTGCTGACCGGCACCGGCAAGTGGTTCGACAACAACTGGGCCCCGATCACCCTCGGCCCGGACGGCACGGCCTACGTCGGCGTGGTCGGCGGGCTGGTCGCGGTCCGCGACCGGGGCTGAACGCGCGGCGGCGCCCGGTGCTGGACAGGCCGATCGGCCGTTCTCGCACCGGGTGCCGAGCCATGCGACAGCCGCCCAGAACGTGACGGACGCCACTTTGGGATTTTCTTCGTTGTTCAAGGGAATGTCATGAGCTGACAAAAGGTTGCGCGAAGCAGGCGAACTTGCGAGGTGACCGGGACATGGACGACGTCGTCACGGCACCGACGCGCACCCACCCCTCCGATTCTTCCGACGTGCCCGCGGTTCCGGTGGTTCCCTCCCCCGCGACCGCACCGGACGACACCGGGCCGGTCCCGGCGGCGGCGGACGATACCCCGCCCGTCGAGGCCCCCCGCCGCAGCCGCCGCGCCGTCCTGCTCCAGGTGGCCATGATCGTCGCCACCGGCGCCCTGCTGGTGCTCTTCCGCGACCGCCTCCCCGACCTGGGCGCGATGGCCGCCGCCGCCGGGAACGCCGAACCCGGCTGGCTCGTGCTGGTCGTGCTCGCCTCCGCCGGTTCGATGGGGGCCTTCGCCCGTCTCCAGCGCCGCCTGCTGCGCATCGGCGGCGTGCCGATGCGGCTGCGCCGCGCGTTCGCCATCACCTACGCGGGCAACGCGCTGTCGGTCACGCTCCCGGCGGGTCCGGCGGTCAGCGTCGTCTACACCTTCCGGCAGTTCCGGCGCAGCGGCGCGTCCGCCAAGCTCGCCACCGCCGTCGTCCTGCTCGGCGGCGTCATCACCACCACCGCCTACACCGTCATCGGGCTGCTGGCGCTGATGGCCGACCCCACGGCGCGCGGCCCGGCGCTGACCGCGCTGACGGTGTTCGCCGCGATGGCCGCCGTGTTGGCCTTGCTCCTGCTGCGTCCCGGCCCGCGCGCCCTGCTGTCGCGGACGCTGGGCCGTCCCGTCCGCGCGCTCGCCGCCCACCACCGGGTCGCGCCGCACGCCGAGCGGCTGCGCGCGGTCCCGCGCGTCCTGCGGCCGTCCCGCCGCGACTGGGGCGCGCTGGTGCTGCTCGCCACCGCGAACTGGGCGTTCGACATCCTGGCCCTGCTGGCGGCGGCCCGCGCCGTCGGCATCGAGGTCGCCCCGCACGGCGTCACCCTCGCCTACTTCGCCGCGCAGGCCGCCGGGAGCGCGCTGCCGCTGCTGCCGGGCGGGCTCGGCGCGGTCGAGAGCAGCATGGCCGCCTCGCTGGTCGCCTTCGGCGCGACCCTCACCCCGGCGGGCGCGGCCGTGGGCCTGTACCGGCTGGCCTCCTACTGGATCGTGGTGCTGGTCGGCTGGCTGGCCTGGCTGGCGCTGCACGAGGGCCCGCGGCTGTCGGCCCGCACCCGGCGGCGCCTGGCGGCGACGGGCGGCACGCTGCTGTCCGGGCTCACCTCGGCCTCGCTGCTGTCGCCGTACACGCCGATCATGGCGACGGCGCCGCCCGAGCCCCGGCGTCCCTGAACGACGACTCCCCCCGTCCCGGGCGCTTTCCGCACGACTTGTTGCCGTGGTCCGCTGCTGCTAATCTCCCAAGCGAGCGCTTGGTTATTTGACGGCAGCAGCGGAGCATCACCGGAGGCTCGATGACGTCCCTACGGGTCAGCCTTGGCTACGAACTTGAGGTGCGCGGGCGGTCCCGCGAGGTGGAGCGGCGGGCGTTCGAGAACGTCATGGACCAGGTCGTGCTGGCCGACGAGCTCGGCTACGACACCGCCTGGTTCGTCGAGCACCACTTCACCCGGGGCTTCTCGCACTCCTCGGCGCCCGACCTGGTGCTGGCGGGGATCTCGCAGCGGACCGAGCGCATCCACCTCGGCCTCGGCGTGGTGCTGCTGCCCTTCCAGTCGCCCATCCGCACCGCCGAGCGGGTCGCCACGCTGGACGTGATCAGCGGCGGGCGGGTCGAGTTCGGCACCGGGCGCGGCGCGTCCCCGCTGGAGTACCAGGCGTTCCAGCGGCCCTTCGAGCAGTCGCGCAAGCTCTGGGAGGAGTCGCTGGAGGCGGTCCTCGCCATCTGGAACGCCGACGGGCAGCCGGTCTCGCGCTCGGGCGAGTACTTCGAGATCCCCGACGTGGCGGTCTACCCGCGCCCGGTGCAGGAGCCGCACCCGCCGGTGTGGGTCGCCTCCACCTCCCTGGACGGGTACCTCGCCGCCGCCAAGCAGGGCTACAACCTGCTCGGCATGACGATGCTCAAGGGCCTGGACGAGGTCGCCGAGGACATCGCCAAGTACAAGCAGTGCCTGGCCGACAACGGTTTCGACCCCGAGTCGCGGCGGATCGCGCTGATGATCCCCTGGTACGTCGCGCCCACCCAGCAGGAGGCGGTGGACACCGCCGCCGACGCGGTGCTCTGGTACCTGCGGCGGCAGATCAACCTGGTCGCGCCGCCCGACTACACCGACGCCCGGCACGCCACCCACCGCGTCCTCGGCCAGCAGGCCGTCGGGATGCCGCCGGAGGAGGCGATGGCGATCCTGCGCGACCAGACGATGGTGGTGATCGACGACGTGGAGGGCTCGCGCAAGGCCGTCGAGCGCATCCAGGCCGCCGGGGCCACCGACCTCATCCTCCAGGCGCAGGTCGGCGGCCTCGCCCACGAGCACGTCTGCGACTCGATGAAGCTGTTCATGCAGGAGGTCCGCAAGTGAGCAGCTGGATCGACCGGGCGACCTTCCCCACCAGCGGCTCGGCGCGGGGCCTGCTCCAGGTCTCGCCCGAGGGCGACCTGGTGGCCCCGCTCGACGCCCCCGACCGCGCCGCCGCGCTCGACCTGGCCGCCGCCACGCTGCGCGCCGCCGGGCTCGGCGAGCGCGACCGGGTCGTGGTCGCGCTCAACAACGACGGCGAGGCGGCGGGCCCGCTGATCACGCAGGCCGCCGCCGAGGTGGCGCAGGCCGCCGCGTCGGTCGGGCCGCGCGGCCGGATGCGGCTGCACACCGCGCTGGAGCGGGTCGGCGCGACCGCGCTGGTCACGACCCCGGCCGGGGCGATGGACTTCCTGGCGCGGCTGCACCTGGAGTTCCTGCTCGACCCGCTGGACCTGGAGCTGGACCACATCTTCCTGGTGGGCGAGATCCCCTCGCCCAACACCGCCTCCCAGCTCGCCGCCGAGTTTGAGGCGTCGGTCCGGGAGCTGTACGCCGACCCGTTCTTCGGCGTGCCGGTGGCCTGGCGCGCGCCCGGCGACGCGGCGCTCACCCCCGTCCGCGACGGGCTGCTCGGGCTCGCCCCCACTGACAAGGACGCGCTGCTGGAGCCGCCCTACGACGCGGGGCTCGCCGAGCTGGTGCTCACCCCGTCCTGGCACGCCACCCTCGGCGACGCCGTGCTGCGCACCGGCCACGCGGTCCGGCTCGCGGGCGGCGAGCAGGGCGTGCCCGCGCCCGCGCACACCGTGGGCGAGCACGTGCTGGTCCGGGGCCGCTGGTTGTCGGTGCCCAAGATCGCCTCGGCGCTGGCCCGGATCGACGGCGTCGCGCGCTGGGAGTTGCGGATCAAGCGCGAGGGCACCCTCGACTCGGCCGCGCTGCACGTCACCTTCAACCGCGACACCCTGGTCAAGAACCCCATGTGGAAGTCGCGGATCGCGCAGGCCCTCTACGCGCTCACCCCCGTGGCGGTCGAGGTCGTGGTCGAGCCGGAGGTCGCCGAGGAGCGCCGCCCGCCGACGATCTCCGACCAGCGCGGCCACCACCTGGGCCGCGACCGTTCCCAGCTCTCGTAGGCCCAGCTCTCTTAGTTCCTGGCAAGAGCCTGCCCTCCCGGCCCGCGTGCCCCCTCGCGCGGGCCGGGACGGGCGTCTGTGGAGGAGGCGCGATGGATGTGCAGCCGGTCCCCGCCTGGGGGACGATCCCGCGGATGTTGCGCGACCAGGCGGCGCGGCACGGCGACGTCACCGCCGTCGTCGCCGGGGACACCAGGCTCACCCTGGCCGAGCTGGCGGAGCAGGCGCACGCGACCGCGCGGGCGCTGATGGCCCTGGGCGTCTCCCCCGGCGACCGGGTGGCGGTGTGGGCGCCCAACACCCCCGAATGGGTGGTCGCGGCCTACGGGATCTGGGACGCGGGCGCGGTGATCGCGCCGCTGTCCACCCGGTTCAAGGGCCTGGAGGCGGCCGAGCTGCTGCGCAAGGTCGGCGCGAAGGTGCTGCTGGTCGCCGAAGGGTTCATGGGCACCTCCTACCTGGACATGCTGGCGGACGAGAAGCTGCCCGACCTCGCGCACACCGTCGTCCTCGGCGACGGGCCGTCCCGCGCGGGCGTGCTCAGCCAGGAGGAGTTCGTCGCCGCCGGTGCGGCCGTGCCGTCGGCGGAGGCCGAGGCGCGGGCGCAGCACGTCGGGCGCGACGACCTGGCGTCGATCATGGCGACGTCCGGCACCACCGGCACGCCCAAGGGCGTCATGCTCCACCACGCGCAACTGCTGCGCGGCTACTGGGACTGGGCCGAGCTGGTCACCCTGCGCGAGGGCGACCGCTACCCGATCATCGCGCCGTTCTCGCACGGCTTCGGCATCAACGCCGGGCTGCTGGCGTGCGTGTTGCGCCGCGCCACGATGATGCCGGTCGCGCTGTTCCGGCCGGACGAGCTGATGGACCTGATCGAGCGCGACCGGGTCAGCGTGCTGGCGGGCGCGCCGCCGATGTTCTTCAAGATCCTGGAGGAGCTGGCCGGCCGGGACGTGTCCTCGCTCCGGGTGGCGATCTGCGGCGCGGCCTCGGTGCCGCCCGAGCTGATCCGCCGGCTGGTGGACCGGGTCGGCCTGGACCGCATGATCAACGCGTACGGGCTGATGGAGGGCACGGTCGTGTCGATGACCCGGCCCGAGGACCCGGTCGAGGTGATCGCCTCCTCCACCGGCCGCGCGGTGCCCGGGGTGTCGGTGCGGATCGTGGACGACGCGGGCCGCGACCTGCCGCCCGGCGAGCCCGGCGAGATCCTGGTCGGCGGGTACGGGGTGATGCGCGGCTACTGGCGCGACCCCGAGCGCACCGCCGAGGCCGTGGACGCCGAGGGCTGGCTGCGCACCGGCGACATCGGCACCCTGGACGAGGCGGGCAACCTCGCGATCGTGGACCGCAAGAAGGAGATGTTCATCGTCTCCGGCTTCAACGCCTACCCCGCCGAGATCGAGGGCCTGCTGCTGCGCTGCCCGCTGGTCGGCCAGGCGGCGGTGGTCGGGGTGCCGGACGCCGCGCAGGGCGAGGTCGGCTGGGCCTACGTCGTGCCCGCCCCGGGGACGGCGCCCGACCCGGCCGACATCGTCGCCTGGGCGCGCGGCAACATGTCCAACTACAAGGTGCCGCGCCGGGTGATCCTGGTGGACTCCCTCCCGGTCAACGTCAACGGCAAGATCGACAAGCCGTCGCTGCACGCCCGCGCGGCCGCCGGGCGGGCCTAGGCTCAGCCCAGCCCGAACGCCTTGCGCGTCCAGTCGTACTGGGCGCGTGCGACCTCCGCCAGGCCCGCCAGGATGACGTCGTCGCCGGCGGCGGCCACGCCGACGACCTCGATCCCGTCCGCGTCGCCGCCCGCCGGGACGAAGGCGATCACGCCGCGGTCCGCCCGGTCGGCGGCCCAGACCACCGTCACCACGCGGGCCCCCGGTGACGCCTCCAGGTCCCCGGGGTGCAGCAGCCCCTCGCTGAGGTTGGCGACCAGCGCCGCGGCCGCCGGGTCGGCCTCCGGCGCCATCGCGTGCGCCTGGAAGCAGAGCGCGGCGGCGTCGTGGCGCAACATCCGCTGGAGCCGGTGGTGCTCGGGCCCGAACGAGCCGGGCGGCGGCGCCTCCGTACCGCGCAGACCCTGCGCCATGGCCCCGAGGAAGAGGGTGAAGTCCTGGCCGCAGGCGGCCCACTGGCCCGCCCCGTAGTCGGTCCCGATGTACCCGACCATCGGGAACGGCGGGTCGGGCATCGTGTTGTGGCACAGCAGGAGCGCGGGCTCCTCCGGGGCGCCGCCGAGGTTCTCGGCGAGCACGGCGTGCGCCGTCTTCCCGAGCGGTCCGCACCCGTGGTCCGGCGCGTTGTCGGCCGAACGGATCATCTGACCATCGCTCATACGGCCAGCGTCGCAGCGCGGAACGCGCGCGGCACCGGTTTTCCGTAAGGTCCGTTCAGTCGCGTTCGCGCCAGCGGACCAGCGTCGTGGCCTCGTCCACGTCGGTGAACACCGCCTCCACGGGCAGGCCGGGCCGCAGCGCGGCCGGATCGCCCTCCGCCAGGTCGCCGTACATCAGCATGTCCGCGCCCTCGTCCAGCCGCACCGCCAGCACCGCGAACGGCACCTCGTCGGCCATCGACCGCATGAACACCTGGTGGTTGACGATCCAGCTGTAGACGGTCCCGGTCCCGCGCACCGGCACCCACGCCCACTCGCGCGACCGGCACTTGTTGCACACCGCCCGCGCCGGGAAGCGCAGGACGCCGCACCCCTCGCACTTCTGCACGGTCAGCTCGTGCCGCCGCACCGCCTCCCACCAGGGCGCGGAGTCACGGTCGACTTCCGGACGCGGCCGTTGAGCAGTACCCATTGCTCACTCCGTTCGCTGCTCGCGGCGCGTGATCGCACGCCGCTTTCCTTCGTCGCAAGCTCCTCAGGCAAGCGGCGTGCGACTCACCTATCACTCCTCAGGATCAGCGCCGACGTCCCGGCGAGGACGTAACCGGGCTGCGCGGTGGACAGCGCCACCTCCGCGCCCGGGACCTGCCGGTCGCCCGCGTCGCCGCGCAACTGCGCGACGGCCTCGGCGATGTGGTTGATGCCGTGCACGTAGCCCTCCGACAGGAACCCGCCGTGGGTGTTGACCGGCAGCGCGCCGTCGATGGCGGTCGCGCCCGACTCCACGTACGCGCCGCCCTCCCCCTTGGCGCAGAAGCCGTAGTCCTCCAGTTGCACCAGGACCGAGTAGGTGAAGCAGTCGTACAGCTCGGCCACGTCGATGTCCTGCGGCCCGACGCCCGCCATCGCGTACAGGCGCGGCGCGATCCGCGCGGCCTCCGTCACGGTGAAGTCGCTGCCGGACGGGCCGCTGCCCGCGCCCGAGAAGAAGCTGTCGCCGCCGCCCCAGGCCGCGCCCGACACCAGCACCGGTGGCCGCCGCAGGTCGCGGGCGCGCTCGCGGGAGGTGACGACGACGGCGCAGGCCCCGTCGGTCTCCAGGCAGCAGTCCAGCAGCCGCAGCGGCTCGGCGATCCAGCGCGAGGCCAGGTAGTCGTCCAGCGTGATGGGGTCGCGCTTGAGGGCGCGCGGGTTCTTCACCGCGTTGGCGCGCTGGGTCACCGCGATCGTGCCGAGCTGCTCGTGGGTGGTGCCGTAGGCGTTCATGTGCGCGCGCGCGTACATCGCGAACTGCTGCGGCGGCGCGAAGTACCCGTAGGGAGCCTGGTACTGCACGTCGAAGATGGGCGCGGGCGCGCGGCCGGTGCCGCCCATCCGGAACTCCGAGCGCGCGTTGATGGCGCGGTAGCAGACCACGGTCTCGGCGACCCCCGCCGCGACCGCCATCGCCGCCTGCGCGACCACCGAGTGCGAGACGCTGCCGCCGCCGAACTGGTCGAGGTACCACGACACCTCGGGCACGCCCAGCGCGGGCGCGACCACCCACGGCGGGGTGGAGTCGCCGACGCGGTGGGTGGCCAGGCCGTCCACCTGGTCGAGGGTCAGGCCCGCGTCGTCCAGCGCGGCGAGGATCGCGTCCGCGGCGAGGGTGAGGGTGGAGACCCCCGAGTCCTTGCTGAACGGGGTGTAGCCGACGCCCGCGATCGCCGCCTGGTCGCGAAAGCTCCCCACGAACCCTCCCTGAGCCGAGCAAGCGCTTGGGTACATCTCCGTACGGGACGAGGGTAGGCGGCCCCCGGTGGACCCGTCAACGCCGCCGATCGGTCGCGGGACCTAGGCCGACCGGGACTTTCGACCGAGATTCCACCGTTTCACCCCGCTGGGAAGGGAACCACTCCCACCAGGGGTTTTAGATGGACCCCGGGCGGCGGCCCGACGTCCCGACTTGACACCCGGAACGGGGCCGCCCTATCGTCCAAGCAAGCGCTTGGCTAAGAGAAGGGATCGGGTCATGGCCGACGGTGCCACCGCAGCAGCCGCGTACGACTCGGCCGTACGACCCTCGGGCCAGGGAGTGACCCCCTTGACGCAGGCATCCCCCGACGGCCGGGCCGACGCGCCGGTGCCCGACGGCGCCGTGACCGACATCGACGCCGCCCGGTTCCGCTCGGTGCTGGGCCGCTTCGCCACCGGCGTCGTCGCCATCACCGGCATCGACCCCGGCTCGGCGCGCCCCACGGGCCTGGCCGCCAACTCCTTCACCTCGGTCTCGCTGGACCCGCCGCTGGTGGCGTTCTGCGTGGCGCACACCAGCAGCACCTGGCCGCTGCTCCAGAAGGCCGGGCGGCTCTGCATCAACATCCTCAGCGAGCCGCAGATCGAGGTGTGCAAGCAGCTCGCCATCAAGGGCGGCGACAAGTTCGCCGACATCTCCTGGTCGGGCTCGCCCGGCGGCAGCCCGGTCATCGAGGGCGCGCTGGCCTGGATCGAGGTGTCGGTCGAGCAGGAGCACGTCGCGGGCGACCACGTGATCGTGGTGGCGCGGGTGCACGACCTGGACAAGCACCACGAGGGCGAGCCGCTGCTGTTCTACAAGGGCGGGTACGGCCGCTTCGACGGCTGAACCCGCGCTCGTCCGGCGGCGCTCAGCTCAGCGTCGTCTCCGGCTCGCGCAGCCGCGCCAGCACCTGCAGCGGGTCGGCCAGCACGTCGGCGAACGCGAACTCCGCGGCCCCCACCAGCGTGGCGTCGTCGCCCAGCTCGGCGGTGCGCAGCCGCACCTTCTCCCGTGACGCCGCCAGCGCGCTGGTCGCCAGCACGCTGCGCACCTGCGCCGCCGACCCCAGGTAGACGTCGCGCAACGTCCCCCCGAAGATCACCAGGCCGGGGTTGAAGATGTTGACCAGGTTGGCGACGCCGAAGCCCAGCCAGCCGCCCACCCGGTGCAGCGCCTCGCGGGCCACGATGTCGCCGCGGTCGGCGGCGTCCACCACCGCGCGCACCGCGTCGCGGCCGGTCTCGCCGGGCCGCTCGGCGCGCTCGGCGTGCGCGAGCAGGGTGCGCTCGCCCACCTCGGTCTCCAGGCAGCCGCGCGACCCGCAGGCGCACGGCCGCCCGCCGGGGTTGACGACCATGTGGCCGATCTCGCCGCCGAAGCCCTCCTGGCCGCCCAGCAGCCGCCCGCGCGCGATGATGCCGCCGCCCACGCCGACGTCGCCGTGCAGGTAGATCAGGTCGTCGCAGCCCACGCCCGCGCCGCGCTCGTGCTCGGCCAGCGCGCCGAGGTCGGCGTCGTTGCAGACCGCGACCGGCACGCCGAGGCCGAGCCGCCGCGACAGCGCCTCGCCGAGCGGGAGGTCGCCGACGTCCAGGTTGGGGCCGAACATGATGCGGTCGTCGGCGCGCCGCACGATGCCGGGGAAGGCGAGCGCCGCGCCCACGCACACCGCGTCGCGCCCGGCCTTGCGCACCAGCGCGCGGGCCGCGCCCGCCAGCGCGTTCACCAGGTCGGCGGGGTCGACCTCCTGCTGCGCGCGGGCGGCCTCGCGGCGGTCCAGGATCTCCCCGCCGAGGCCGACGCGGGCGACGGCGAGCCGGTCCACGCCCACGTCGAACGCCAGCACGTACACGCGCGTGGACTCCGGCCGCACCACCAGCGACGGCCGCCCGGCGCGGCGGCCGGGGCGGCGCGGCAGCTCCTCGCGCACCAGGCCCGCGGCGGTGAGGTCGGCGGTCAGCGCCATGATGGTGCTGCGGTTCAGGCCCAGCGACTCGGCGAGCGTGGCGCGCGAGGCGGGGCCGCGCAGGTGCACGAAGCGCAGCAGCGTGCCGAGGTTGTGCCGCCGGATGTCCTCCTGCGAGGGGCCCGCCTTCATCGCGGCAGCCCCAGGTCGCCGCTGCGGCCGGAGGTGATCAGTTCCACCACCTGGCGGTGGGTGACGTCGCCGGTGCGGACCTGGGCGACCATGTGGCCGAGGTACAGGGTCGCGATGCGGTCGGAGACGGCGAACACGTCGTTCATGTTGTGCGAGATCAGCACCACGGCCAGGCCCTTGTCGGCCAGCCGCCGCACCAGCTCCAGGACCTGCTGGGTCTGGGCGACGCCGAGCGCGGCGGCGGGCTCGTCCAGCACCACCAGGCGACTGTCCCAGAGCACCGCGCGGGCGAGCGCGACGGTCTGCCGCTGCCCGCCCGACAGGTCGGACACGCGGCGGCGCACCGAGCCCATGGTGCGCACCGACAATCCCGACAGCGTGCTGGTGGCGGCCGCCTCCATGCCCGCCTCGTCCAGCGCGAGCCCGCGGGTGCGCTCGCGGCCGAGGAACATGTTCTCGACGATGTCGAGGTTCTCGCACAGCGCGAGGTCCTGGTGGACGACCTCGATGCCGAGCGCGGCGGCGTCGCGCGGGCTGCCGAGGCGGACCGGCGCGCCCTCGAAGTAGTACTCGCCGGAGTCGAAGGGGTGCACGCCGCCGATGCCCTTGACCAGGGTCGTCTTGCCCGCGCCGTTGTCGCCGACCAGGGCGGTGACCTCGCCGGGATAGGCGGTGAACGCCACGTCGTACAGGACCTTGACCGCGCCGTAGCTCTTGTCGATCCCGCGCAGCTCCAGAACCGGGGTCACGGGCATGCCGGGGGCGCTGCCGTCTGCTGGGGGGTCATCTGTTTCGGGCTCCCACCGTGCCGCGGCTCGGGGGGCCGCGCGGTTGTCGCTGGTGAGCGTAGCAGCGGGGGTCGGGGACCGGAAAGCGGCGGCCGGGGACGCGGCGGCGGCGCGCGCCGCCGGATCCCCGGCCGCCGCCCCGGTCATCTGCCGGTGGCCGAGCGGCGCCGGCGGGCCAGCGCGTCGATGCTGGCGGCGAACAGCAGCACCGAGCCGGTGATGAGGAAGTTGAGGTACGCCTTGGTCCCCAGCAGCCCCAGGCCGTTGTCGATGATGGCGACGACCAGGCCGCCCAGCACCGCGTCGCGGGCCTTGCCGCGCCCGCCGAACAGGCTGGTGCCGCCGATGACGGCCGCGCCGACCGCGTACAGCAGCGTGTTGCCCGAGCCCTCCGAGGGCGTCACCGAGTTCAGCCGGGAGGCCGCCACGATGCCGGCCACCGCGGCCAGCGTCGAGGCGATCATGAAGACGGAGACCCGGATGCGGGTGACGTTCACCCCGGCGCGGCGCGCGGCCTCGGCGTTGCCGCCGACCGCGTAGACGTGCCGCCCGTAGGCGGTGCGGCCCAGCACGAACGTGCAGATGATCAGCAGGACGGCGACCAGCGGCACGCCCCACGGGATGCCCGCCAGCGTGATGAGCGGGCTCGGCGCGCGGTCCTGGCTGAGCAGGTAGGTCCCGGCCAGCAGCACGACCGCGACCGCCACCACCCGCAGCGCCACGAGCTGCACGGGCTTGGCGGCCAGGCCGCGCGCGCTCTGCCGCTGCCAGCGCCAGAACTGGGAGGCCGCGTAGCCGACCGCGCACACCACCGCGAGCGCCCAGCCGAGCGCCACCGGCATGTTCTTGTTGGCCAGCGCCACGATCACGTCGTCGCGGACCGGGACGGTGCCGCCCTCGCCGACCAGCCACAGCGTGATGCCCTGGAGGCCGAGGAACAGCGCCAGCGTCACCACGAACGAGGGGATGCGCACCACCGCGACCAGCCAGCCGATCGCGGTGCCGATCACCACCCCGGCCGCCAGCGCCGCCAGCACCGCCACGTACCAGGGCTGCCCGGCGCTCACCATCAGCTTGGCCATCACGCAGGCGCACACGCCGCTGGTGACGCCGGCCGACAGGTCGATCTCGCCGAGCAGCAGCACGAACACCAGGCCCATCGCGAGGATGGTGACCGGCAGCGCCTGGGTGAACAGGTTGGCGATGTTGCGGTCGGACAGGAACGTCTCGGGCCGCAGCGCGGTGAACAGCACCACCAGGCCCGCGATGCCCAGCACCGCCGGGACCGCGCCGAGGTCGCCGGAGCGGACCTGCGCCCAGTAGTCGCGCAGCGCGCCGCCGAGATCGCTCGGCCGGTGGTCGGCGGCGAAGTCGGAGTCGGCCAGTTTCACGGCGGACGGCCCGCCCTTGGGGATGTCGGTGGACATCGAGGCTCCCACTAGATGCTCTCGGCGGCGGTCGCCGGCGCGAGTCCGAGATCGCCGGACCGGCCGGCGGTGATGAGTTCCACGACCTGGCCGTGGGTGACGTCGGCGCGCCTGACCTCGGCCGCGACCCGGCCCAGGTACAGGGTGGTGATGCGGTCGGCCACCTCGAACACGTCGTTCATGTTGTGCGAGATCAGCACGACCGCGTGGCCGGTGTCGGCCAGGCGGCGCACCAGGTCCAGCACCTGCCGGGTCTGGGCGACGCCGAGCGCGGCGGTGGGCTCGTCCAGGATGACGACCTTGGAGTCCCACAGCGCGGCCTTGGCGATCGCCACGGTCTGCCGCTGCCCGCCCGACAGGCTCGCCACCTGCTGGCGCACCGACTTCACGGTGCGCACCGACAGCTTGGCGAGGGTCTGGCGGGCCGCCTCCTCCATCGCGTTCTCGTCGAGCACGATGCCCTTGCGGCGCTCGCGGCCCAGGAACATGTTCTGCACGATGTCCAGATTGTCGGCCAGCGCGAGATCCTGGTAGACCACCTCGATGCCGAGCGCGGCCGCGTCGCGCGGGCTGCCCACGCTCACCTGCCGCCCCTCGAACTCGATGCGGCCCGAGTCGGTCGGGTGGATGCCGGCGATGCACTTGATGAGGGTGGACTTGCCCGCGCCGTTGTCGCCGACGAGGGCCATCACCTCCCCCTGGCGCAGGGTGAAGTCCACGTCGTGCAGCACGTGGACGGCGCCGAAGCTCTTGTTGAGCCCGGCGATGCGCAGAACGGGGTCGCCGTTGTCTGTCACGGTCGTCCTTCCGGAGACGTCGGCCCGTGGCCGGGCCCCCTCAGCGGCGGGGGCCCGGCCACGGGGTCAGCGGGATCGGCTGGTGCGGCGGGGGGACCTCAGGCGATCCCGGCGTCCTTGCACTTGGCGGCGTAGGCGCCCTTGCACAGCTCGTCCTTCTTCACGAAGCCGTCGTCCACGACCTTCTTGATGTTGCTCTTGTCGACGCCGATCGGGGCCAGCAGCACCGAGGGCACGTCGCGCTTGCCCTGCGCGTCGTTGACGGTGCCGTTGGTCTCGCCCTTCTCGCCCTTCAGCACCGCGACCGCGAGCTTGGCGACCGCGTCGGCCTCCTGCTTGACCGGCTTGTAGACCGTCATGCACTGGGTGCCGTCGAGGATGTTCTGCAGGCCCTGCACGGTGGCGTCCTGGCCGGTGACCGGGACCTTGCCGGCCTGGCCGTTCTTCTTCAGGATCGTCACCGCCGAGTTGCCGACGCCGTCGTTGGCGGCCAGCACGCCGTCGATCTTGCCGTCCTGCTGGGTCCACATCTGCTCGAAGATGGTGGCGGCCTTCTGGTTGTCCCAGTCGGGCACGGCCTGCTCGGCCACCTTCTTGTAGGTGGAGACCTTGTCCAGCACGCTGTGCGCGCCCTGCGCGAACAGGGTGGCGTTGTTGTCGGTGGGCGCGCCGTTCAGGTAGGCGATGTTGGCGGCCTTGTCGCCCAGGCACTTCTGCAGGCCCTTGCCGAGCTCCTCGCCGACCTTCACGTTGTCGAAGGAGACGTAGTAGTCGCTGACGCCGCCCAGGGTGAGGCGGTCGTAGTCGATGGTCTTGACGCCCTGCTGCTGGGCCTTGCGCTGCACCGCGGCGGCCGAGTCGGAGTCCAGGCCGTCCACCACCAGCACGGTCGCGCCGCTGGTGATCATCTGGTCGGCGATGGTCTGGAAGCGCTGGGTGGAGCCCTCGGCGTTCTGGATGTCGTACTTGACGCCGGCGGCCTTGAACGCCTGCTCCAGGTAGGGCCGGTCGAAGCTCTCGTAGCGGACCGAGGACTTGGTGTCGGGCAGGATCACGCCGATCTTGCCCTTGGCCGCGTCGCCGCCGGAGGCGGTGCCCTTGTCGCCGGAGTCGTCCCCGCAGGCGGTGAGCGAGAGCGCGGCGACCGCCGTCACGGCGGCGATGCCGAGAATCCCCTTGCGCATGGCCGGGTCCTTTCAGGGGTGGCCGCCGAGGCGGCCGAACGGGGGTGGGAACGCCGGCGGCGGGTCGTCCCGGTCACCGGCGCGAATGTTGTGCCACGCAACTTATGTCGCGTTCGGGAGTGGCGCCAGACCTGCGGGCATATCTATTTGTTGTTCGCAGTAACAATCCCGTAACGCGCTCCGACCTGCGAGAAGATCAAAACCTCTACCCGCAGCAGCGGCGGCATAACCTGTTCGGCGTCCTCGGAAGGCGGCGGCGCGGGAGGCGTGACAGGGCGCGAAAGTTTCCGGACTCAACATTTCCCACCACCCCCGACCTGCGCGGGCACGGACGGAGGGGCGGACGCGGCACGGGCGCGAAGCGAGGCCACAGTGTTGGACGACGGCGCAGAGCACTGGACGGGCCACAGGAAGCGCGGGGACGCGGGGAGACAAGGCGGTGCCAGGGGCACCGGGCACCGGGCGTCGGGCACCGGGCACCGGGCGTCGGGCACCGGGCGTCGGGCACCGGGCGTCGGGCACCGGGTGGCCGTTGGGGGAAGCGCGCGGGGTCACGGCGCGCGGTGTTCGGGGCGCGGGGTACGGTCCGCGCCCGCCGTGGTCATGCAGACCCGCGCCGGAGTGCGCCGGCGTCGCCCTGCATGACCACCTCTTCAGTGGATGCGCAGCACCCTCGCGACCCGGTCGGCCGCCTCGGCGAGGTCATCGGCGCGCGCGATCCGCTCCGCCCACGACCACCAGTACCACCATCCGTCCGCGTCCTCCTCGGCCTGGATGTTCTCCGCGAGGGCGACGGCGTCCGGATTCATCACATGCAGGCTCGGCGGCTGGGCCCGGGGCAAGTTCACACGTGCCCGGAAACCCCGTTCTCTCAGCTCGCCGCCGAGGTCTTCCAGATAGTCGAGCCGCGTCTTGGGCAACGCGGCGGTTCCCGTATCGTCAGGCGTCATCCTCGGTTTCCCCCTGGACTCCGCATGGCCCGACGAGCACTCACCCTCCCGTGTCCGGTGCCGCCGCGCAAGCACTTCGGGCAGGTCAGCGCCCCGGCGAGCCGGGCGTCCCGGAACCGGGCCGCGACGCGCCCGGCGCGCCCGGGACGCCGATCACCGGTGATCGGCCGCCATCCGGGATATGTTTCGCGTAACCGGCGGAAAGGGTGATCAGTGATGACGGCGAGTTCGGGGGCGGGTCCGGAACGGCCACCGGAGCTGACCAGGCCCGACCAGCCGTTGCCCCAGCGGCCCGCGGCGCCCCCGCCCCCCGGCGGCACGGCCACCGCCACCGACCTGACCCCGCCCGCGGCGGACCCGGGCGACGGCGGCGGCAGCGGCGCCAACTGGCACCGCTGGCACTACCCGATCGGCGCCTTCCTGGTCTGCTACGGGCTCACCTCGCTGGTCACCACCGTGATCGACTGGACCGCGCTGCGCGCGGAGCTCGGCGGGTACCTGGGCTCGGGCGTGGCGACCCCGGCGCTGGTCGCCATCAAGGTCGTGCAGGTCCTGCTGGTGCTGATCACGCTGGCCGGGCTGGTGCGCCGCCGGGACGTGTGGTTCCTGCCCGCGCTGTTCGGGTGGGCGGCCGGGTTCGGCGTGTTCCTGGTGCTGGACGTCGTCAAGGGCAAGTGGACGGGCCTGCTGGAGCACGGCGCGTACCTGGTGGGGTTCGCGGTGCTGCTGTTCCTGTCGTACGGGTTCAGCGTCAAGGCCCGCGTGGGCCGCCGCGAGGCCGCCGCCGTCCCGGAGCCGGACCCCGCGCAGCCGGACGCCGCGCCCCGGCCGACCGGGCTGACCCGCACGCAGGAGTTCGCGCTGGCGGCGCTCAGCCGGTGGCAGCGCGGCCAGCAGGGCGGCCCTGGCGTGCCGCCGCAGGGGCAGGGCGGCCAGGTTCCGCCGCAGGGCGGGCCGGTGCCACCGCAGGGCGGACCGGTCCCTCCGCAGGGCGGACCCGTGCCGCCGCAGGTCCCGCCGCAGGGCGGGCCCGGCGTGCCCCCGCAGGGTCCGCCGGCCGGCTCCTGAGAGCGGGCCGGCGGCCCCGGCTCACGGCACCACGACGATCTTCGCGTGCTCGTCGGGACGCCCGAGGTCGGCGAACGCCCCGGCCACGCCCTCCAGCCCGACCGTCCCGGTGATGATGGACCCGGCGTCGATGCGCCCCTCGGCGATGGCGTGCAGCGTCGCCCCGTACTCGGCCGGGTAGGCCCCGAACGTGCCGCGCAGCGTCAGCTCCTTGGTGGCGGCCACGCCCGGCTCGATCCGGTCGGACTGCATGCAGACCCCCACCACCATGATGGTGCCCCCGGCGGGCGCGCCGTCGATGGCCTGCTGGAGGACGCCGGGCACGCCGACGCACTCGAACACCACCGAGCCCCGCGCCCCGACGCCCAGCAGCTCGGCGGCGATGCGGTCCACGGTGCCGACCGGCACGCCGAGGTCGGCCCACCGCCCGTAGGGCGAGGCGACCGCCGGGTCGATCAGCTCGTCCGCGCCCAGCCCCTCGGCGAGCGCGCGGCGGCCCGGCGAGAAGTCCACCGCGAGCACCGGGCCGTGCCCGCGCGCCTTGAGGGCCGCGACGACGCCGAGCCCGATCGGGCCGAGGCCCAGCACCACCGCGACGTCGTCGGGGCCGATGCCGCTGCGGTCCACCGCGCGGGCGGCGACCGAGAACGGCTCGGTGATCGCGGCGACCTTCGGGTCCAGCCCGTCCGGCACCGCCATCGTCAGGCCCTCGTTCAGGATCATGTACTCGCCGTAGCCGCCGGGGAACATCGGCGCGTACCCGATGATCCCCGCGCCCTGCGGCCCGATGCCGATCGGCGGCCCGCACACCACCGTGCCCACCGGCAGCGCCCGCTGGGTGCCGGGCCCGTACTCGACGATCTCCCCGGCGAACTCGTGGCCGAACACCAGGCCGTCGCGCGGGTCGTAGGGGGTGCCGCCCGAGCGCCGGGTGGTCTCCATGAAGCCCTCGGGGTCGCTCAGCGCGTGCAGGTCCGAGCCGCAGATCCCGCAGGCCAGCGTCCGCACCAGGAGCTGGCCCTCCAGCGGCACCGGGGCGGGCACCTCGGTCACGATCATTGTGTTGTCCTTGGTCAGCGCGGCGCGCATGGGGGCTCCCGTCGTCGGCGGCGAATGGACCGGTTCCCGCACCGAACCATGTCCGCCGCTCCGGCGGTAGAGCCGGACGCCACCGTTCGCTGGCGTCTTTTGCCAGCACGGCAAGGAACGCGACCGTTCCCGGACGTCCGCCGTCAACGACGCCGCCCCATCAACCGGCTCGGCGATCTTGGCAGAACTTGCCGTTGGTGAACGATTTTCACGGTGCGAGCTTTGGGGCTCATGAGAGCCCGATCCCTCGCCTGGTCGGCGGTGCTGGCCGCGTCGCTGGCGGCGCCGGCCTCGCTCGCCCAGAGCGCCGCCGCCGCGCCGGCCGCACCGCCCGCCGCCTGCGACCCCACCGGGACCGCCCCCGCCTACCGGGGCAAGGTCCCCTCCCCCAAGCAGGTCCTCGGCATCGAGTTCGGCGAGCGGCAGGTCACCGCCGCCGAGTCCGACCGCTACCTGGAGACGGTCGCCGCCAAGAGCGAGCGCGTCGTCTCCGGCACCCTCGCCACGTCGGCCCAGGGACGTCCCCTCAAGTACGCCATCGTGGGCCGCCCCGAGACCCTCACCCGCGCCGGGCTCGCCAAGGTGCGCGGCGAGGCGGCGCTGCTGCGCAACCCCGCGACCCCGGCGAAGCTCGCCGCGCGCATCGCCGAGCGCGGCGTGCCGATCCTGTGGGTCAGCGGCAACGTGCACGGCAACGAGCCGAGCGGCACCGACGCCGCGCTGCGGGTGCTGCGCGACCTCGGCGACCGCAGCGACTGCGCCGCCACCAACATCCTGAACAACGCGCTGGTCGTGGTGCTGCCGACGCAGAACCCCGACGGCCGCGAGAACAACGTGCGGCAGAACGCCTACGGCTTCGACATGAACCGCGACTGGTTCGCGCGCACGCAGCCCGAGACCGAGGGCAAGCTGGCGATGCTGAACCAGTACCCCCCGGCGCTCTACATCGACGCGCACGAGATGGGCGGCACGTCCTACTTCTTCCCGCCCAACGCCGACCCGATCTACCACGAGACGCCCGAGCAGGCGATCGGGTGGATCAACGACGTGTACGGCGCGGCGATGATCAAGGAGTTCACCCGGCGGGGCATCGACTTCTTCAACCGCGACACCTACGACCTGTTCTACCAGGGCTACGGCGACACGGTCCCGACCACCGCCTTCCACGCGGCCGGGATGACCTACGAGAAGGGCAGCGCCAGCCCCTACCCCGAGCGGGTCGAGGAGCAGTACCTCACCCAGTGGGTGTCGCTGTCGGCCGCCGCCGCCAACCGGCGCAGGGTGCTCACCGAGTGGCACCAGATGAGCGTGGACGCCTACGCGCAGGGCAAGGCGGGGCAGCTCGAACCCAACCACGTCTACAACCCGCCGAACCAGATCGACCGGCCGGTGCCCGACCGCAAGGTGCGGCACTACTTCCTGCGCGACGAGCCCGCCAAGCGCGCCGAGGTCCGCACCATCGTGCGGCGGCTCCAGCGCATGGGCGTGCGCGTCGACAAGCTCGTCACGCCGCTGACCGTGCCGGACTACAAGGAGTACGGCCGCCCCGAGGGCCGGGCGACGCTGCCCGCCGGGACCTACCACGTCTCCATGGCGCAGGCCCAGAAGCACTGGATCCAGGCCATGCTGAACGAGGACTCCTACACCCCGTTCCCCTACTTCTACGACGTGACGGCGTGGAGCATGCCGCTGCTCGGCAACGTGTCGGGCGGCTCGTCCGGCGCGGACCTGCGCCCGCGCGCCCTGCCGCTGCCGACGCTGCCCGCCGAGCACACCGGCAAGCCGGGCAAGGCCCCGAAGATCGGCGTGCTCCAGCTCTCCGCGACCTCCACCGACGCCCGCCAGTCGGTCGGCTGGCTCCGGCACCGCCTGGACCGCGAGTGGAAGCTGCCGTTCACCCTGCTCACCCCGGCCGACGTGGCCGCGGGCAAGCTGGCGGGCGTGCAGGTCCTGCTGACCCCGAACGGCCCCGCCGCGACCGCGCACACCGCCCTCGGCGACGCCGGGCGCGCCGCGCTCCAGCAGTGGACGCAGAACGGCGGCCGGTACGTCGGCTGGCAGGGCGGCGCGGAACTCGCCGCGCGGCTCGGCCTGACCACCACCACGCTCAGCGACCCGACCTCCGACGTGCCCGGCACCATGTTCCGGGTGACGGTGGACGGCAAGAGCCCGCTGGCCAAGAACGTCGGGCCGACGGCCTGGTCGTTCTACGCCTACGACCTGGTGATGCGGCAGCCCGACCCGGCCAAGGTCGCCGTCGCCTACCCGCCGACGACCTCGCCGCAGTGGTTCGTGTCGGGCTTCGAGCGGGGCTCGGCCGAGCTGGGCGGCACCGCCGCCGTCACCGACGAGCGGGTCGGCAAGGGCCGCACGGTGCTGTTCGGCGCGGAGCCGAACTTCCGGGCGTTCTCCGACGGCACGGCCAAGCTGCTCCACAACGCGATCCTCGGCCCGAACCCGGTCGCGAAGGTGGCGGCGCTGGCCGCGCCCGCGCCGTCGTCCGGGCAGGCGAAGCAGGCCGGGTCGCTGATCCAGGCAGAGTCGCCGATCCGGGTGTCGGTCAAGGCCGGTGACGCCGGGAAGGCCGCGGCGCTGCTGCGCTCGGTCGGCGCGCGGTGGAGCGAGCGGCGCAGCGGCGACGCCGTCCACTACGTGATCGACAACCCGCGGGGCCTGGCCGCCGACCAGCACCCGTTCGCGGGACGGCTGCCGTCGCTGATCCGCAAGGCCGGGATCGCCCCGATCGCGGTCACCCTGCCGTAACGGGCACTGCCGTAACGAACGAGAAGGGCGGGCCGGACGCACCGGCCCGCCCTTCCCCTTGTCAGCGCACGATCCAGGCGATGGCGGTCATCGTCCCGGGTGCGACCTCGGTGAACCCGCCGTCGCGCACCGCGACCGTGGCGTGCTCCACGCACTTGTCCCAAGGCACGTCGCGCGCGAGGTGGACGCGCAACCCGCCCTCCATCCAGGCGGTCACGTCGGCGGCCGACGCCTGCCGCAGCAGGAGCTGGGCGGCGTGCCCGCACTGCGCGGCGGCCTTGCCCGTGGTGATGGTGACGCCGGGGTTGAGGGCGATCGCGGCGTAGGGCGGCTCCGGCGGCGGCTTGGGATCGTCCTCGTCGTCGGGCAGGTCGAGCCCCGCCACCTGGAGCTTCGCGATCTGCGGCGGCACCTCGGCCACGGGAGACGGCACGAACGCCCGCACCTGCGCCCCGTTGACGTCCACGGTGACGCCGGGCAACTCCTGGACCTCCGGCCAGCGCACCCCGCGTGCCCGCCGGGCGACCTTCCGGATACGGCGCGACTCCCATTCGCGGATCGGCTCGGCCCATTCGCCGTCGGGACCGGCGGCGCGCGGGTCGGTCAGCAGTTCCACCACCGCGGTCGCGGCGGCCTCGCAGACGGCCGAGTGGGTGGGCGGATCGGCCTTCTCCGCCCGCACCACCAGCTGCATCGCCCACGGCGGATCGTCTCTGGGGTCGTGTTCAGGTCGCACCTCGGCAGTATTCCACCGCCAATCTCCCGCCCCGCGCGTGACTTTCCTGCGGCTTATGTGGGTACGGCGAGGTACACGGCGGGAGAGGTCGGGTCGGAGGTCACCGGTGACCAGTGGTGCCTGGGGCAATTCCATCCCCGGAGTGGGGACGTTCTTCGTCGGGATCGACGTCGCGCCGGGCCGGTACCGGTGCCTGGACGGCAAGGGCGGCTGGTGGGTGCGGTTCACCGGGCCGGGCGGCGGCGACCCGGTCGGGTCCTGGCCGCTTCCGGCGGGGCCCGCCGAGATCGAGATCGCGCCCACCGACTTCGCGTTCGAGACGCACGTCGGCGGCCAGTGGGAGCGCCTCGCGCCCGCACGTTCGCCCGACGGCGGGGCCCCGCTGCGGCCGGTCGCCGACCCCACGCTGCGCGAGGAGCTGGACGTGGTGGTGATGCGGCGGCGGCCGCTGGTGTGGCTGGCCCCGCTGACGGTGCTGGGCGTGGGGCTGGCGGGCTCGGTGTTCCTCGGCACGTTGTGGCTGCTGGGCATGGCGATGATGGCGACGCTGATCGCGCTGGGCACCCCGTCGGTCTCGCTGGACCTCCAGCGCGCCCGCGAACTGGACCGCCGCCGCGACCGCTACCTGGTGCCCGAGGACCTCGACGACCCGGCCCGCGACCTGCTCGGCCGGGTGCAGGCCGCCATCGACACCGTCCGCGACTCGGCCGTCAACCGGGAGGGCATGCTCGACACCGTCGACAACGCCGTCACCCTGCCCCGCCAGGAGTGGGAGATCGCGCAGGTGCTGGCCCGCCAGTCCAAACTGCGCGGCGAGCAGGAGGAGGCGGGCGCGACCGGCATCCCGGAGGTGGCGGCGGCGCTGGAGCCGCTGCGCGCCAAGCTGGAGATCTCCGTTCAGGCGGTGACCAGGCGAGTGGAGGCGTTGGAACGTTACGCCGAGCGCACCCGCGCCGCCGACGAGGCGCTGCGCGCGCATCGCCATCTGGAGGTGCTGGCGGCCCGCGCGCACGAGTACGACGAGCTGCTGGCCGACACCGTCCGCGACGACCTGGCGCTGCCCGCCATCGAACGCCTGACGGCCCAGAGCGACGCGCTCGCCCAGACGTTGCGCACCCGCCTCACCGAAGCCGCCGAAGCAGGCGACGAACTCCCCCCGGCTACCTAGAACACACTGGTATAAGCGAGAGCGAACACCACACAAGGAATCAGGAACGCCCAGCTCGCGACGATGATGCCGTGCAGCACCTCAGCCGGTTCCCGGGCGCGGCCCAGGTAGTGGTGGTAGACGGCGACCAGCACGGGGGCGCTGACCGCCTGCACCCAGAACACCCGCTGCGGGAACACCTCGCCGAGCGCGGCCAGCACCACCGTGACGGCGCACGCCGCCGTCCAGGCCGCCAGGCCCAGCCGGTAGGCGGCGCGCGGGCCGAGCCGCACGGCGATGGTGGTGTAGCCGCTGGCGAGGTCGGCCCGGTAGTCGGTCACCGTGGTCGGGACATAGAGGGCCACCGCCACCAGCACGCCGGTGACGGCCATGATCCAAGGGAAGCCGTCCAGCGGGCGCACCGACGTCCAGCCCGCCATCAACGCGAAGCCGCCGACGCCGACGGCGTTGGTGGCGACGTCGAAGCCGGGCCGGTCTTTCAGCCGGACCGGCGGCACGCTGTAGAGCCAGCCCAGCGCCAGGAAACCCAGGGTGACCAGGGCGAACGCGGGCCGTACGGTCAGCGCGACCAGAAGGGAGGCGGCGGCGGTGAGGTGCGCGGCGACCAGCGCGGCGCGCACCGACATCCGGCCGCGGGCGAGCGGCGCGCCGTCCTTGCGCGGGTTGCGCAGGTCGCCGTCGAGGTCGCAGGCGTCGTTGATGGCCAGGACTGCGAGCCACACCAGCGGACCCCACACCACCAGACCAGTGAGCACCGGGGCGAGGGCGGCCGGGCAGGACGCGGTCGGCGGCGCGCACACGTCCTGCCCGGCGACCAGCCACCGGGTGGCCAGCAGGTGGCCGACGTAGAAGGGAACGAGGGAGACCAGCCACAACGCGGGCCGGGCGATCAGCCAGAGGTCGAGCAGGAATCGGCCACCGGTCGCGACGGGCCGGGCACCGGAGCGGACGCGCATCGATCGTCACCCCCAGGGTGATCGAGAAATGCAGACACCCTCTATTAGACACTAAGTACAGTTAGAAGCCCGCCGCGACTTGTCCACAACCCCTCTCACTCTCCGAATCAGATCAATCACATGAAGTAAAATCGCCATGCGACCGGTAGCCGGAGGACACGCATGAGCGAGGCCGAACAGCGCGAGGCGATACGGGAGGTCCTGGACGAGTCGGCCTTCTACGCGGCCCGGGGCGTCCGCCCGCCCGCGCAGCGCGTGGAAGCGCCCCAGGTGGGCGTGGCGGTCGCGCGGCTGGCGGCGGCGACCCGGCACGAGCTGCTGACCTTCGACGACCCGTCCGGCTGCATCGGCCAGGGCGTGCCCGAACGTATGCTCCGGCACGCCGCGAGCTGCATGCACGACGCCGTGGCGCGGCTCCCCGACGTCCGCCAGATCACCTCGCGGCACGGCCTGGCGCAGGACGAGGAGCTGGGCACGATCGCCTGGCGTCAGGGCGGCCGGGCCCGCGTGATCCCGGCGATCCCGTTCCGGCTGGGGGTGCTGGACCGCAAGGTCGCGCTGCTGCCGCTGGATCTGGACGTCTTCTACAACGGGATGCTGGTGGTGCGCGACCCGAGCGTGGTGCGCGCGCTGCTGCGCGCCCACCGCCGCTGGTGGGACGCGGGCGACGACCCCGCCGCCGGGCGCGACCCGCACGCGCCGCCGCCGCACCTGGTCCCGGTGCTGGCGTGCCTGAACGAGGGGCTGTCCGACCGGGCCGGGGCGACGCGGACGGGCCTGTCGCCGCGCACCTACGCGCGTCGGGTCGCTGAGCTGCTGGAACTGCTGGGCACCACCCACCGATTCCAGGCCGGGGCACTCGCCGCGCGCCGGGGGTGGTTCTGATCATCTTCAAGGAGGTATGTCTGGGAGGTCTGATCCATTCACAGCGGGGAGACCGACCATGCAGTCATTGGAATTCGCCGGATTCGAGCCCGTCGAGGTCGAGCGCGAGGGCGTGACGGTCCGCGGCGTGCAAGGCGGCTCGGGCCCCGCCGTCCTGCTGCTGCACGGCTACCCGCAGACGCGGCTGATCTGGCGGCTGATCGCGGGGCCGCTCGCGCAGGAGTTCACCGTCGTCGTGGCCGACCTGCGCGGCTACGGCCAGAGCGACAAGCCGTTCGGGGAGGACGACCACTCGACCTACAGCAAGCGGGCGATGGGCGACGACATGGTGGCGCTGATGCGGTCGCTGGGCCACGAGCGGTTCGCGGTGGTCGGCCACGACCGGGGCGCGCGCGTCGCCCACCGGATGTGCCTGGACCACCCCGAGAAGATCGAGCGCGCCGCCGTCCTGGACATCGTGCCGACCGACACGATGTACGAGGCGACCGACCGGCAGTTCGCGCAGGACACCTACCACTGGTTCTTCCTGACGCAGCCCTACGACCTGCCGGAGCGGCTGTTCGAGGGGGCCACCGACTACTACGTGCGCGAGACCATCCGACGCTGGGCGGGCCGTCCGGAGATGTTCTCACCGGAGGTCATGGACTCCTACGCGCACGCCTTCGCCGACCCGGCCGCGATCCACGCGGCCTGCGAGGACTACCGGGCGGGCATCGGCATCGACCTGGACCACCACGCCGCCGACCGCGACAAGCGGGTCACCTGCCCGCTGCTGGTGCTGTGGGGCGAGCACGGCGGCCTGCCGAAGCGGTTCGATGTGCTGAAGGTGTGGCGGGAGCGAGCGGAGAACGTGAGCGGCCACAGCGTCGACTCGGGCCACTTCCTGCCGGAGGAGGCACCGGAGGAGACTCTGGCGGCGCTGCGGACCTTCCTGAAGTAATCCAGCGAATGGCACCTGGGGGGCCTGGCGCATCCTGGGCGGCCTGGCGCTCTTGGGCGACCTGGCCTCCCCCGCCGCCGCGCGGCGCCTGGCCGGGCTCGGCCTGGACCTCACCGAGGCCACCGGCCCGGCTGGGCCGCCTACCGGACGCTCGCCGACTACGAGCCGGAGATTGCGGCGCTGGCCCGCCGCCACCCCGACCGGGTCAGAAAAGAGACCTGACGGTGCCGAGGAGGGTCTGCCAGTCCGAGGTGGAGAGACGCAACCTCGGCCCGTCGGGGTCCTTGGAGTCCCGGACGAGCGCGCCACCCGCCGCAGACGCCACCTCAACACAACTGCCCGCGTCATTGCCGCTGCTGTGACTGCTCTTGCGCCAGACGCTCATGCCTTCGACCGTATCTGTTTGATCAAAGCAAGAGAATCCCGGTTCGACAGGGCCGTCTCCCGCAACCGCTCGAACCGCTCTTCCAGGCGGCGCACTTTGTCCAGGCGCTCGACATAGGTCATGCCCATCGGCGATTCGACCATCCCCACCGTCAGCCGGTACGCCTGCCCGATGACGAGCAGGGTGAACGCGCCCATGAGTCCGTACGGGTTGCTCGGCTCGGCGGGGACGATGCGAAGGTTGCTGCCCGGCCGTTCCGAAGTGTGCAGCAGGTGGCCCAGTTGCCCGTACGTCACCTCGGGCCCGCCGAGCCGTTGGTGGAGCACGGCCTCGTTCAGGAGGACGTCGAAATCCGGCGTCATCGGATCGTCGAAGATCCGCTGCCGCGCCATGCGGATCTCGACGGCCCGCCGCCGGGCCTCGGGCTCCAGCGTGATCATCGCGTTCGCGTACGCGGGGGTCTGGAGCAGGCCGGGCACCGCCAGGACCTCGTAGGTGCGAGCCGAACGACAGTCCGCCTCCAGCGAGATGAAGTCCATCGCGGCGGGGGCGAGGTCGTGAGTATGGCGGTGCCACCAGCCCCGCTTCCGGTCGACGCGGGCAAGTTCGACGAGGGCCATCCGGAATGACTGATCCTCCACGCCATAGCGGTCGAGCACGTCTTCCAGTTCGTCACCGCCGATCCCGTAACCGTTCTCGACGTTGCTGAGCCAGCCATTGGAGCGCAGCACGATACGAGTGGCCGCCGTCTCCAGCGTCATATTGCGCTCGTCCCGAAGCTTTTTGAGCTCCATTCCGATGCGGCGGTTGCGAACAGAGGGTGTTGAACGCGACGGCATGACACGAGTGTCGTTCTGTCCACAACCGAACGCAGGCGGTCACCGAAAATGGTGAACGTTCACGTCATGGCCAATGCGGCCGCCGCGATGAAGACGACCTGCAACACTGTGCGCCGCCCGAGCGGCGTGCCCTGCTCCGTGCCCCGGCGGGCCGCCGAGACGTTCGCCGGGAACATCACGATCATGAGCAGGATCAGGCACCCCGCCGCCCACGGCGCGGTGGCCGGGATCAGCATCCCCACCGCGCCCGCGAACTCCAGGACACCCGTGATGGTGACGAGCAGCTCGGGCTGAGGCAGGTTCGGCGGGACCATCTCGACCAGACTGGCGCGCAGCTTCGGGAAGAAGTGCGCGAAGGCCGTCAACAGGAACATGACGGCGACGCCTACGCGCAGGGCCGGGTGCCAGCCGTCCAGCGCGTCCACACCTGCGTACCCGGCGATGCGGGCTCCCACGAAGCCGACGATGAGAGCGATGAGGGGTTCCATGCGGACCTCCGTTCCTTGAACTTGTCAGTGACAAGATACGACGACGGGATCCCATCTTGTCAATGACTAGATACGATGACGGCATGAGCCCCTACCACCACGGGAACCTTCGCCCGGTGTTGCTCGACGCTGCGGCCGCCGCCATCGAGCAACAGGGACCAGCGGCGCTGAGCCTGCGCGACCTGGCTCGTCGCGCGGGCGTCTCACATGCCGCGCCCGCTCACCACTTCGGCGACAAGACGGGACTGCTCACGGCGCTGGCGACCCAGGGGTACGAGCTGCTGGCCGACGCGCTGGAGGCTGCCGGACCCGACATCCTGGACACGGGCGTGGCGTACGTCCGGTTCGCCGTGGGGCATCGCGCGCACTTCGAGGTGATGTTCCAACCCGGCCTCTACAAGCAGGACGACGCAGAGGTCACCGCCGCGCAGACCCGCGCAGGCCGTGCGCTGCACACGGCCCTCGCGGCAACGCCGGAGGCGGAGGGCGAACATGCGAACCTGGCGGCTTGGTCGATCGTGCACGGCTTCGCGGCTTTGTGGATCAGCGGCGCGCTACCCGAGGGACTGGGGGATGACGCTGGAACTGCGGCGTTGCCGGTGATCCGGCGGCTGTTCACCTAACCGGTGGACTAAGCCCGCACACGACACCTGACCAGCGACCTCAGCCCCGCACGCTGCACGTGACCAGAAACCCCAACCCCGCGCCCTGCACGTGACCAACAACCCCAGCCCCGTGCCCGAACATGACCGGCGACCCTGGCCACCGGGG
>NZ_BCRO01000118.1 GCF_001552635.1 Actinomadura hibisca NBRC 15177
TGTGATGGTGTCGGGCGCGGGGCTGGGGTTCTTGGGCAAGCGCGAAGCGCGGGGTTGAGGTCGCTGGTCACGTGGGGGCACGGGGCTGGGGTTGCTGGGCATGTTCGGGCGCGGGCTGAGGTCGCTGGGCACGCGCAGAGCGCGGGGTTGAGGTTGTTGGTCGCGTGCGGGGCGCGGGGCTGGGGTTGGTGGTCATGTGTAGGGCACGGGGCTAGCGTCTTTGGGCACGCGCGCGCAGTGCGGGCTGAGGTAGTAGCGCGCAGCGCGGGCTTGTCACCCAGTCCGCGACACCACGTAATCACACAATCCCGTGAACGCATCCCGCGCCGGAATCGCCGGCAGCGTCAGCAGCTCGTTCCGCGCGTCCTCCGCCCACTGCCGCAGGTCCGCCCTCGCCCGCTCCATCGCCGGGTGCGCGCGCAGCAGCGTCAGCGCCTCCGCGTGCAGCGTGTCATCCGTCAGGTCCGCCACCAGCAGCTCGCGCAGCCGTGCGTCGTCCGGGCCCGAGCCCACGCCCGCCAGCACGTGGTGCATCGGCAGCGTCCGGATGCCCTCGCGCAGGTCCGTGCCCGGCGTCTTGCCCGACTGCTCGGTCTCGGAGTCGATGTCCAGGATGTCGTCCGACAGCTGGAACGCCACGCCGATCTTCTCGCAGGCCGACGTGATCGTGTCCACCACGTGTTGCGGGGCCCCCGACAGCAGCGCGCCGAACTGGCCCGACACCGCGATCAGCGAGCCGGTCTTGTCGGCCATCACCTGGAGGTAGTGCTTCAACGCGTCGGTGTCGGCGGCCGGGCCCACCGTCTCCTGGATCTGGCCCTGCACCAGGCGGGCGAACGCGCGGGCCTGGATGCGCACCGCTTCGGGGCCCAGGTCCGCCAGCAGGTCCGACGCCCGCGCGAACAGGTAGTCGCCCGTCAGGATCGCCACCGTGTTGGTCCAGCGGGAGTTCGCCGACTCCTGGCCCCGGCGGACCGTCGCCTCGTCCATCACGTCGTCGTGGTACAGCGTCGCCAGGTGGGTCAGCTCCACCACCACCGCGGCCGGGACCACGCCCGCCGCGGACGGGTCGCCGAACTGGGCGGCCAGCAGTACCAGCATCGGCCGGAACCGCTTGCCGCCCGCCTCGACCAGGTGCTTGGAGGCCTGGGTGAGCAGCGGGTCCTCGCTCTGGACCGACTCCAGGAGCAGGTCCTCGACGGCGTCCAGCCGCGCGCGGACGTCGACCGCCAGGTCCGCGTCGATCGGCAGCCCGAACGGCCCCGTCGCCCGCTGCGCGGATTCCCCAGCGAAAGCGCTACTCACCCAAACCCCCTACCGGACGAACAACTGCGATGCCGCGTGACCCGCCAGGTCGAGCATGGGCTGCGGCAACACGCCGAGTACCACAGTAGCCGTCAGGCCGAGCGCCACGGCAGCCGCGGTCGCCGGTGCGGCCACCACGGTGGGGCCGTCGGCCTCGGGCTCGCTGAAGAACATCACCACGATCACCCGGACGTAGAAGAACGCCGCGATCGCCGACGCCAGCACGCCGACCACCACCAGCGGGGTCGCCCCGGCGTCGACGGCCGCCTGGAACACCGCGAACTTCCCGGTGAACCCGCTGGTCAGCGGGATGCCCGCGAAGGCCAGCAGGAAGAAGGCGAAGATGCCCGCCACCACCGGGGAGCGCTTGCCGAGGCCCGCCCACCGGGACAGGTGCCCGGCCTCGCCGCCCGCGTCCCGCACCATCGTGATCACCGCGAAGGCGCCGATCGTGGTGAAGCCGTAGGCGGCCAGGTAGAACAGCGCGCCCGCCAGGCCCTTGGCGGAGGCCGCCGCCGCGTCGGGGATCGCCACCACCGCGGTCAGCAGGAAACCCGCGTGCGCGATGGAGGAGTAGGCCAGCATGCGCTTGATGTCGGTCTGGGTGATCGCGATGACGGCGCCGGCCACCATCGTGAGAATCGCCACACCCCACATTGCGGGCCGCCACTCCCAGGCCAGCTTCTCCAGGCCCACGTAGTAGACCCGCAGCAGCGCGCCGAACGCCGACACCATCGTGCACGACGCCATCAGCGCGGTGATCGGGGTCGGCGCGCCCTGGTAGACGTCGGGCTTCCACATGTGGAACGGCACCGCGCCGATCTTGAACAGCAGGCCGACCGACAACAGCGCGACGCCCGCCAGCAGCAGGGTCTCGCTGCCGGTGTCGCGCTCGATCTGCGCCGCGATGACCGACAGCCGCACCGAGCCGGCGTACCCGTACAGCAGCGCCGCGCCGTACAGGAAGAACGCCGAGGAGAACGCGCCGAGCAGGAAGTACTTGACCGCGGCCTCCTGCGACAGCAGGCGGCGGCGGCGCGCCAGCCCGCACAGCAGGTACAGCGGCAGCGACAACACCTCCAGCGCCACGAACATGGTCAGCAGGTCGTTGGCGGCCGGGAACATCAGCATGCCGCCGACGGCGAACATCAGCAGCGGGAAGATCTCGGTCTGGGTGATCCCCGCCGCCATCGTCTCCTGCTCGGCCTCGCTGCCCGGCAGCGCCGAGGCCTGCGCGGTGAAGTGCGCCTGCTGGCGTTCGGCGATCAGCAGCAGGCTGACCAGCGCCAGGATCAGGATCGCGCCCTGCAGGAACAGGGTGGGGCCGTCCACGCCGAGCGCGCCCATGGCGGCCACGTGGAACGGCTCCTCGGTGACCGCCAGCACGACCGTCCAGACGAAGCCGCCGAACAGGCCGAGGAAGGTCAGCGGCACCTGGACGGCGTACCGCCAGGACCGGCCGACGAACGCCTCGACCAGCACGCCGGCGATGGCGACGCCGAACACCAGCAGCATCGGCCCGAGCTGCCCGTACTCGATGTGCGGGGCGGGGATCTCCGCGCCCTGCGCCACGGCGTTCAGATGGGGGCTCACGGGCGTGCTCCGTTCTCCGCGACGGTACCGATCTTCGGCGCCGGGTCCTGCGGATGGCCGACCCGTTCCAGCGTCACCTTGACCGAGGGATTGATCACGTTGAGCACCGGCTGCGGGAAGAAGCCCATCACCACGATGATCGCGATGATCGGGGCGACCGCCCACTTCTCCCGGGCCGTCAGGTCGGCCATGCCCTGCACCTTCTCGACGGCCGGGCCGCCCATGGTCCGCTGGTAGGTCCACAGGATGTAGACGGCCGCCAGCACGATGCCGGACGTCGCGACGATCGCGGCGACCTCGTACCGGCTGAAGGTGCCGGTCAGCACCATGAACTCCGAGACGAACGGCGCCAGGCCCGGCAGCGACAGCCCCGACAGGCCCGCGACCAGGAACGTCCCGGCCAGCACCGGCGCGACCTTCTGCACGCCGCCGAAGTCGGAGATCTTCGCCGAGCGGCGGCGCACGATCAGGAACCCGACGATCAGGAACAGCGCCCCGGTCGAGAACCCGTGGTTGACCATGTACAGCGCCGCGCCGGACTGCGCCGCGCTGGTCATCGCGAAGATGCCCAGCACGATGAACCCGAAGTGCGACACCGAGGTGTAGGCGACCAGCCGCTTGAGGTCGACCTGCCCGATGGCCAGCACCGCGCCGTAGACGATGCTCAGCACCGCGAACGCGATGACGACCGGGGCCGCCCACGCGGACGCGCCGGGGAACAGCTCCAGGCAGAACCGCAACATGCCGTAGGTGCCGACCTTGTCCAGCACGCCGACGATCAGCACCAGCGCGCCGGCCGGGGCCTGCGCGGCGGCGTCGGGCAGCCAGGTGTGCACCGGCACCATCGGCGCCTTGATCGCGAAGGCGATGAAGAAGCCGAGGAACAGCCACTTGGCGGTCGTCGGGTCGACGTCCTTGATCGTGCGCAGTTCCTCGAACAGGAACGTGCCGTGCCCGAGGTGCTCGTTGGACAGCTTGACCAGCCACAACACCGCGACCAGCATCAGCAGGCCGCCGAACAGCGAGTACAGCAGGAACTTGACGGCCGCGTAGGACCGCTGCGCGCCGCCGTAGGACCCGATGAGGAAGTACACCGGGATCAGCATCGCCTCGAAGAAGACGTAGAAGACGAACACGTCGGTCGCCGCGAAGACGCCGATCATCATCGCTTCCAGTGCCAGCAGCAGCGCGAAGTAGGTCTTCACCGACCGCTTGGCGGGCACGTCCACGCCGCCGGAGCGGCCGTCGGCGGTCCAGGACGCCAGGATGACCAGCGGCACCAGGATCACCGACAGCAGCACCAGGACGAGCGCGACGCCGTCGACGCCGACCGCCCAGTGCACGCCGAACTGCTTGATCCACCAGTACTTCTCGGTGAACTGGAACCGCGCGCCGTCGGGGTCGAAGCCGAGCGCCATCACGACGGTCAGGACGCCGACCAGCAGCGAGACGCCGAGGGCCGTCTGCTTGACCAGCGCCTCTTTCGCGCCGGGCAGCAGGCCCACGACCACCGCGCCGACCAGCGGCAGCGCGATGAGCAGGCTCAGCCAGGGAAAGTCTTCCATCAGACGTTCACCACCAGCAGCGCCGCCACGATGACAGCTGCGCCAAAGAACATGGAAAGGGCATAGGAACGGACAAAGCCGGTCTGGACCCTCCGGACACGACCCGAACTACCGCCGATCCCGGCCGCCAGGCCGTTCACCGCGCCGTCCACGCCCCGGTTGTCGAACCAGACCGCCAGGCGGGTCAGCCACTGGCCGGGACGCATCAGCAGCGACTCGTTCAGCGCGTCGCCGTACAGGTCCTTGCGGGCCGCGACCGTGACGAAGGACCCGGCCGGGGCCTCCACGGGCACCGGACGCGCGCCGTACTGCCGCCACGCCACCGCGACGCCCGCCGCCACCAGCACCAGGGCCGCGAGGCCCGCCGGGGCGAACGGGTTGAAGCCGTGGTGCTCCTCCGGCTCGCCCACGACCGGGGCGAGGAAGTCGGAGAAGCCGCCCAGCATCAGGAACGCGCCCGCGCCGATCGAGCCGATCGCCAGCACCATCAGCGGCACCGTCATCACCTTCGGCGACTCGTGCGGGTGCACGCCCTCCTCCCAGCGCTTGGCGCCGTAGAAGGTCATGAACATCACCCGCGACATGTAGAAGGCGGTGATCGCCGCGCCGAGCAGCGCGCAGCCGCCCAGCACCATGCCGGTCGCGCCGTCGTGGGCGAAGGCGGCCTCGATGATGCCGTCCTTGGTGAAGTAGCCCGAGAACGGCGGCACGCCGATGATCGCCAGGTAGCCGAGCCCGAAGGTGGCCCAGGTGATCTTCATGACGCCGCGCAGCGCGCCGTAGTGGCGCATGTTCACGTCGTCGTTCATGGCGTGCATGACCGAGCCTGCGCCGAGGAACAGGCCCGCCTTGAAGAAGCCGTGCGCGATCAGGTGCGCGATCGCGATCGCGTACCCGGCCGGGCCGAGCCCGGCGGCCAGCACCATGTAGCCGATCTGCGACATCGTCGAGCCGGCCAGCGCCTTCTTGATGTCGTCCTTGCCGCACCCGATGATCGCACCGGCCAGCAGCGTGACCGCGCCGACGATGGTGACCACCAGCTGCGCGGTCTCCGACATCTCGAAGATCGGCGCGGACCGGACGATCAGGTAGACGCCCGCGGTCACCATGGTCGCGGCGTGGATCAGCGCCGACACCGGGGTCGGGCCCTCCATCGCGTCCAGCAGCCAGGACTGGAGCGGGAGCTGCGCGGACTTGCCGCACGCGCCCACCAGCAACATCAGGCCGATCGCGGTGGCGGTGCCGGTGCTCAGCTTCGACGCGGCGCCCACGTGCTCGGCGCCGGTGCCCAGGATCTGCTCGAACCCGAAGGTGCCGAACGTGGCGAACATCAGCATGAGCGCCACGACGAACCCGAAGTCGCCGACGCGGTTGACCACGAACGCCTTCTTGGCGGCGGTCGCGGCGGTCGGCTTGTGCTGCCAGAACCCGATCAGCAGGTAGGACGCGAGACCCACGCCCTCCCAGCCGATGAAGGTCATGACGTAGTTGCCGCCCAGCACCAGCAGCAACATCGCGGCCACGAACAGGTTCAGGTAGGCGAAGAAGCGCCGCCGGTCCGGGTCGTGGGCCATGTAGCCGACCGAGTAGATGTGGATGAGCGAGCCCACCCCGGTGATCAGCAGCACGAAGCTGATGGACAGCGGGTCCACCAGCAGATCGGCGTCGACCTTGAGCGAGCCGGCCTGGAGGAACTCCCACAGGTGCAGCGTGCGCCGCCGCTCCTCGCCCCCGTAGCCGAGCATCTGCACGAACATCGCCGCGCCGACGGCGAACGCGCCGAGCGACAGGGCGGTGCCGAGCAGGTGCCCCCATCGGTCGGTGCGCCGCCCGCCGAGCAGCAGGACCGCCGCACCCGCCAGGGGCAGGGCGATCAGAAGCCAGGCCAGGGCCTGGACGCCTTCAGCTTTCACCCCGTGCCCCTCAGTACTTCAGCAGGTTCGCGTCGTCCACCGACGACGACCTGCGGGTCCGGAAGATGGTCATGATGATCGCCAGGCCGACCACGACCTCGGCGGCGGCCACCACCATCACGAAGAACGCGATGATCTGGCCGTCGAGGTTGCCGTGCTGGCGGGCGAAGGTGACGAAGGCGAGGTTGGTGGCGTTCAGCATCAGCTCCACGCACATGAACACCACGATCGCGTTGCGCCGCACCAGCACGCCCACCGCGCCGATGGTGAACAGGATCGCCGACAGCGCCAGGTAGTGCCCCGGACTCATTGACCAGCCTCGCCTTCGCTCGCGCCGCCGGAGGCCGCGCCGCCCGAGGCGGGCGTGCCCGCCTTGACCGACCGCTGCTCCGCGTCGGCGTCGTGCACCTCACCGGTGATCGCCCGTACGGCCGCCACGTCCTCGGCCAGCGCGTCCCGCTCGCTCTCGCCGTACAGGTCGGCGTGGCGCGAGGCGGTGTCGGTCCGGGCCGCGATGACCGGGTTGACCGACAGCTCCGACGGGGTGCCGTCGGGCAGCAGCGCCGGCATGTCCACCGCGTTGTGCCGCGCGTAGGTGCCGGGGCCGGGCAGCGGGCCGGGGTGCTCGCCGCTCTTGAACCGCCGGACCGACAGGTCCCGCTGGGTGTCCTTCGGGGTGGTGCGCTCGCGGTGCGCCAGCACCATCGCGCCCAGCGCCGCGGTGATCAGCAGCGCGCTGGTCGCCTCGAACGCGAACACGTACTTGCCGAACAGCAGCGCGGCCAGGCCCTCGACGTTGCCGCCGTACTCCTCGTTGGCCTTCTTCAGGCCGGCCGAGTCGCCGAGCGCGGCGTTGCCGAGGCCCGCCCCCAGCAGGGCCAGGAAGCCGACGGCGCCGATCGCCGCCCAGAGCCGCTGGCCGCGGATCGTCTCCACCAGCGAGTCGGTGGAGGAGACCCCCACCAGCATCAGCACGAACAGGAACAACATCAGCACCGCGCCGGTGTAGACGATGACCTGCACGAACGCCAGGAAGGGCGCGCCCTGCACCGCGTACAGCGCCGCCAGCGAGAGCATCACCACCGCCAGCAGCAGCGCCGAGTGCACCGCGCGCCGCATGAAGATCATGCCGAGCGCGGCCAGCGTGGACACGATGGCCAGCGCCCAGAAGATGAACCCCTCGCCGGGCTGGGCGTCGGCGACCCGCGCGGCGAGCGCCTGCCCCGCGATCACTTGCGCCGTCACTTCTTCTCCCCGCCTTCCTCGGGCTGGAGTCCGAGGCGGTAGTACTCCTCCTCGGTCGCGCCGAGCCGCATCGCGTGCGGCGGCGTCTCCATGCCCTCGCGCAAGGGCGCCAGCAACATGTCCTTGGTGTAGATCAGGGACTCGCGGCTGTCGTCGGCCAGCTCGTACTCGTTGGTCATGGTGAGCGCCCGGGTCGGGCACGCCTCGATGCAGAGCCCGCACAGGATGCAGCGCAGGTAGTTGATCTGGTAGACGCGGCCGTACCGCTCGCCCGGGGAGTAGCGCTCGTCCTCGGTGTTGTCGGCGCCCTCCACGAAGATGGCGTCGGCGGGACACGCCCAGGCGCACAACTCGCAGCCGACGCACTTCTCCAGCCCGTCCGGCCACCGGTTGAGCTGGTGGCGCCCGTGGAAGCGGGGCGCGGTCGGCTTCTTCACCTCGGGGTACTGGACGGTCTCGCTCTTCATGAACATCTGATGGAACGAGACCCCGAAACCCTTGACCGGGTTCAGGAAGTCAGTGAATCCCACTTCCGACCTCCTTCCGGGAGGAATCGGTCTTGCGCGGATGCGGCACGTCCGCCGGCTTGCGGCCGTGGTAGTGCGGCGCGTCCATCGGCGGCACCGGGAACCCGCCCGCCGCCGGGTCGGCGGGGGCGGCCTCGGTCTCGGCGGCCGCGGCGCCCTTGTCCTTGCCGCGCACCATCTCCCACACGATCGTCAGCCCCAGCACGACCGCGGCGACGACGGCGGCGATCAGCGTGATCTGCTGCATCGCGACGCCCTCGTTGCGCAGCGCGCGGATGGTGGCCACCAGCAGGATCCAGCCCAGCGAGAAGGGCATGAGCACCTTCCAGCCGAGCTTCATCAGCTGGTCGTAGCGCACGCGCGGCAGCGAGCCGCGCAGCCAGATGAAGAAGAAGATGAACGCCCAGAGCTTCACCATGAACCACAACACCGGCCACCAGCCGGAGTTGGCGCCCTCCCAGAAGGTGGAGATCGGCGCCGGGGCCCGCCAGCCGCCCAGGAACAGCGTGGTGGCGAGGGCCGACAGGGTGGCGAGGTTGATGTACTCGGCGAGGAAGAACATCGCGAACTTCAGCGAGGAGTACTCGGTGTGGAAGCCGCCGACCAGCTCGCCCTCGCCCTCGGGCAGGTCGAAGGGGATGCGGTTGGACTCGCCCATCATCGTGATCACGTAGACGACGAACGAGGGCAGCAGCAGCACCACGAACCACTTGTCGGCCTGCGCGTTGACGATGCCGGTGGTGGACATCGTGCCGGCGAACAGGAACACCGCCACGAACGACAGGCCCATCGCGATCTCGTAGGAGATCACCTGCGCTGACGAGCGCAGCCCGCCCAGCAGCGAGTACGGCGACATCGACGACCAGCCGGCCAGCACGATGCCGTACACGCCCATCGACGACATCGCCAGCACCAGCAGCACCGCGACCGGCAGGTCGGTGCCCTGCAGCGCGGTGTGGTGGCCGAACACCGACACCGTCGGCCCGAACGGGATGATGATGAAGGAGATGAACGCCGGGACGGCCGACACCACCGGCGCCAGCACGAACACGATCTTGTCGACCTGGCGCGGGACGATGTCCTCCTTGAGCGCCAGCTTCACGCCGTCGGCCAGGCCCTGCAAGAGTCCGAACGGGCCGCACCGGTTCGGGCCGACGCGCAGCTGCATCCGGCCGATGACCCGGCGCTCGACCCACATGGACATCAGCACGGTCAGCACGAGGAAGACGAAGACGACCAGGACCTTGCCGCCGACCAGCCACCACGGGTCGTTGCCGAAGGTGGACAGCGTCGGATCGGTCGGCGCCGGTCCCGCCAGCACGAGCGACCTCATGAGGTGCCTCCAGAGGAGAGGGTGACCAGGCTTCCGGCCGCCGCGCCCAGGTCACGGTGCGGAGCGACGCCGGCGGAGTTGGCCGGCAGCCACGCCACCCGGTCGGCCATGCCGGGGGTGATCTCCAGGGGCAGCGTGACGCCGCCGCGCGGGCCGGTGACGGTGACGGTCGCGCCCGCCGGACCGGCGAGCCCGGTCTGCGTCGCCGCCACCTCGAAGCCCAGCTCGGCGGCGGTCGCGGGCGACAGCCGCACCACCGGCGGCTTGGCGGTGCCCGCCAGGTAGGGCTCGCCGTCCTGGAGGGTGCCGTCGTCCAGCAACATCCGCCAGGTGGACAGCAGCGCCTGGCCGGGGCCGGGCGCGGGCGGCACGTTCTGCGGGACGCTCGGCGCGGTGGGGCGCTCGCCCCGGTAGGCGCCCAGCTCGGTCAGCTCGCGGCGGGCGGCCTCCGGGTCGGGCAGACCCAGGTGCACGTCCATCTCGCCCGCGAGCGCGTCCAGCACCCGCAGGTCCGACAACTTCCCGGCCGACTTCAGCACGACGTCGAACGGGCGGCCGCGGCCCTCCCAGTCGACGAACGTGCCGGACTTCTCGGCGACGGCCGCGACCGGCAGCACCACGTCGGCGCGGTCGGTGACCGCGCTCGGCCGCTGCTCCAGGCTCACGACGAACGGGGTGGCGTCCAGCGCCGCCAGCGCCGCCTGCGGGTCGGGCAGGTCGTAGGGGTCCACGCCGCCGACCAGCAGCGCGCCGCGCCGTCCGGCCGCCGCCTCCGCGAGGATGGCGTTCCCGTCGCGGCCCGGCGCGCTCGGCAGCTCGGCCACGCCCCAGGTGCGGGCGACCTCGGCGCGCGCGGCGGGGTCGGTCGCCGGGCGGCCGATGGGCAGCAGGCCCGGCAGCGCGCCCGCCTCCAGCGCGCCGCGCTCCCCGGCCCGGCGCGGCACCCACGCGAGCCGCGCGCCGGTGCTGTGCGCCAGCCGGAGCACGCTGGACAGCGCGCCGGGGCTGGCCGCCAGCCGCTCGCCGACCAGGATCACCGCGCCCGGCGTCGCCAGCAGCTCCCGGACGTCGGGGAAACCGTCCCCGCCGACCAGCGAGCCGAGCGTCTCCGCCTCGCCGCCCGGCACGGTCGGCAGCAGCGTGCCGCCGACCTTGGCGAGGCCGCGCGTGGCGAACGGCGCGACCGCGAACACCTTCAGCGTCTTCTTGCGGAACGCCTTGCGCAGCCGCAGGAAGACGATCGGCGACTCCTCCTCAGGCTCGAAGCCCGCCAGGAGCACCGCCGGGGCCTTCTCCAGGTCGCTGTAGGAGACCTCGATGGGACGCCCCGCCACCGCCGCGGCCAGGAAGTCGGCCTCCTCGGCCGAGTGCGGCCGGGCGCGGAAGTCGACGTCGTTGGTGCCCAGCGCGATCCGTGCGAACTTGGCGTAGGCGTAGGCGTCCTCAAGGGTGAGGCGACCGCCGGTCAGCACGCCCGCGTCGCCGCGCGCCGCCGCCAGGCCGCGCGCCGCGATCGTCAGCGCCTCGGGCCAGGACGCGACCTCCAGCTCGCCCTTCTCGTTGCGCACCAGCGGGTGGGTGAGGCGCTCGGGCCGGGTGGCGTAGGTGAACGCCCAGCGGCCCTTGTCGCAGTTCCACTCCTCGTTGACCTGCGGGTCGTCCCCGGCCAGCCGCCGCGTGATCTTCCCGCGCCGGTGGTCGGTGCGCAGCGCGCACCCGGCCGCGCAGTGCTCGCAGGTGCTCGGCTGCGACACCAGGTCGAACGGCCGCGACCGGAACCGGTAGGCCGCGCCGGTCAGCGCGCCGACCGGGCAGATCTGCACGGTGTTGCCGGAGAAGTAGGACTGGAACGGCTTGTCCTCGGCCGCGCCCACCTGCTCCTTCGCGCCGCGCTCGAACAGGTCGATGAACGCGTCCCCGGCGATCTGGTCGGAGAAGCGCGTGCAGCGGGCGCACTGGATGCAGCGCTCGCGGTCCAGCAGCACCTGGCTGGACAGCGCGATCGGCTTGGGGAAGGTGCGCTTGGCCTCGACGAAGCGCGACTCGCCCCGGCCGTTGGACATCGCCTGGTTCTGCAGCGGGCACTCGCCGCCCTTGTCGCAGACCGGGCAGTCCAGCGGATGGTTGATCAGCAGCAGCTCCATCACGCCGTGTTGCGCCTTGTCGGCGACCGGCGAGGTGAGCTGGGTCTTGATCACCATGCCCGGCATCACCGCGGTGGTGCAGGACGCCTGCGGCTTGGGCATGCCGCGCCCGTTGCCCGCGTCGGGGATCTCCACCAGGCACTGGCGGCAGGCCCCGACGGGGTCGAGCAGCGGGTGGTCGCAGAAGCGCGGGATCTGGATGCCCAGCAGCTCGGCGGCCCGGATGATGAGGGTGCCCTTGGGCACCTCGATCTCGAAGCCGTCGATGGTGACCGGCACCATCTCGACGGCCTTCTCGACCTGCGTGTTGTTCTCGGTGACGGTCATCAGGCACCTGCCCAGAGGGTGGACTTGGCCGGGTCGAACGGGCAGTGGCCCAGCTCGAAGTGCTTCAGGTACTCGTCGCGGAACAGCTTGATGGACGAGACCACCGGGCTGGTCGCGCCGTCGCCGAGGGCGCAGAACGACCGGCCGAGGATGTTGTCGGACAGGTCCAGCAGGGTCTCCAGGTCCGCCTCCGAGCCCTGGCCCGCCTCCAGCCGCTTCAACATCTGCTTGTACCAGTAGGTGCCCTCGCGGCACGGCGTGCACTTGCCGCACGACTCGTGCGCGTAGAACTCCGACCAGCGCAGCACCGCGCGCACGACGCAGACCGTCTCGTCGAAGATCTGGAGCGCGCGGGTGCCGAGCATCGAGCCGGCCGCGCCGACCGACTCGAAGTCCAGCGGCACGTCCAGGTGCTCCTCGGTGAAGATCGGCGTGGAGGAGCCGCCCGGCGTCCAGAACTTCAGCCGGTGCCCCTCGCGGATGCCGCCCGCCATGTCCAGCAGCTCGCGCAGCGTGATGCCGAGCGGGGCCTCGTACTGGCCGGGCCGGGTGACGTGCCCCGACAGCGAGAAGATCCCGTAGCCCTGGGACTTCTCGGTGCCCATCGCGGCGAACCAGTCGGCGCCGTTCTCCACGATCGAGGGAACCGACGCGATGGACTCGACGTTGTTGATGACGGTGGGACCGCCGTAGAGTCCCGCGACCGCCGGGAACGGAGGCTTGAGCCTGGGCTGACCGCGGAACCCCTCCAGGGAGTCCAGCAGCGCCGTCTCCTCGCCGCAGATGTAGGCCCCGGCGCCGGTGTGCACGACCAGTTCCAGGTCGTAGCCGGAGCCGAGGATGTCGCGGCCGAGGTAACCGGCCTCGTACGCCTCCGCCACCGCCTGCTGGAGGCGGCGGATGACGTGCAGCACCTCGCCGCGCACGTAGACGAACGCGTGGTTCGACTTGATCGCGTACGAGCTGATGACGATGCCCTCGACGAGCACGTGCGGGTTGGCCATCATCAGCGGGATGTCCTTGCACGTGCCCGGCTCGGACTCGTCGGCGTTGACGACCAGGTAGCGCGGGTTCGGGCTGCTGGGCGGCAGGAAGCCCCACTTCATGCCGGTGGGGAAGCCCGCGCCGCCGCGGCCGCGCAGGCCGGAGTCCTTGACCTCCTGGACGATCGTGTCCGGCTCCATGCCCAGCGCCTTGCGCAGGGCGCGGTAGCCGCCCTCGCGCTCGTACCCGGCGCGGGTGAAGGAGTCGGCCTGATCCCAGTTCTTCGTCAGGATCGGGGTGAGCGTGGTCACTGGTTGCGGCCCTCCTGCGTCCCGGGCTTGACCTCGCCGCCGATGGGCTTGCCGGGCTCGTTGGGCGGCGGGTCGGAGACCTCGCCGGGCTTGACGGGCTCGTGCGGCTGCTCGCGGTCGGCGTCCACCGGCGGCGCGGTCCAGCCGCGCTCCTTGGCCAGCGCCAGCCCGCGCAACGACTCCGGTCCGGCCTGCACGCCCTCGTGGGCGCGGCCGTCGGGGAAACCGGCCAGCACGCGGCTGGCCTCCTTCCAGGTGCACAGGCTGTCGGGACCCCGGGAAGGAAGCACTTGCTTACCTGAGCGCAGGTCGTCGACCAGCGCGCGGGCCTTCTCCGGGGTCATGTTGTCGTAGAACTCCCAGTTGACGGTCATCACCGGGGCGAAGTCGCAGGCGGCGTTGCACTCGATGCGCTCCAGCGACACCGTGCCGTCGGGGGTGGCCTCGTCATGGCCGACGCCGACGTGCTCGCTCAGCTCCCGCCAGATCTGGTCGCCGCCCATGACCGCGCACAGCGTGTTGATGCACACGCCGACGTGGTACTCGCCGACCGGCCGGTGCTTGTACTGGGTGTAGAACGTCGCGACGCCGGTGACCTGCGCCGAGGTGATGCCGAGCAGCTCCGCGCAGAAGTCGATCCCGGCCTGCGTGATGTGGCCGTCCACCGACTGCACCAGGTGCAACATCGGCAGCAGCGCCGAGCGCGGCTTCGGGTAGCGCGCGATGATCTCCTTGGCGTCGTGCTCCAGCCCGGCCCGCACCTCGGGGTCGTACTCGGCGGTGACGCGGGTGGTGATCTGATACGTCGTGGGCTCGTCCGTCAACGGTCCACTCCCCCCATGACCGGGTCGATGGAGGCGACGGCAGCGATGACGTCGGCGATCATGCCGCCCTCCGACATCACGGGCGCCGCCTGCAGGTTGGTGAAGGACGGGTCGCGGAAGTGCACCCGGTAGGGCCGGGTGCCGCCGTCGCTGACCACGTGCACGCCCAGCTCGCCGCGCGGCGACTCCACGGCCGCGTACGCCTGGCCCGCCGGGACGCGGAAGCCCTCGGTCACCAGCTTGAAGTGGTGGATGAGCGCTTCCATCGAGGTGCCCATGATGTGGGCGATGTGGCGGGGCGAGTTGCCCATGCCGTCGGCGCCGATCGCGAGCTGCGCGGGCCAGCCGATCTTCTTGTCCTCGACCATCACCGGGCCCTTGACGGTCTGGAGCCGGTCCACGCACTGCTGGACGATCTTCAGCGACTCCTCCATCTCGGCCATGCGCACCAGGTAGCGGCCGTAGACGTCGCTGGTGTCCTGGGTGTGGACCTCGAAGTCGTAGGTCTCGTACCCGCAGTAGGGCTGCGACTTGCGCAGGTCCCACGGCAGCCCGGTCGCGCGCAGCACGGGCCCGGTGACGCCGAGCGCCATGCACCCGGTGAGGTCCAGGTACGCGATGTCCTTGGTGCGGGCCAGGTAGACGGGGTTGGCGTCCATCAGCTTGCGCAGCGCCTGGAACCGCTTCGGCATGCGCTCGATGTAGTCCTGGAGCTTGCTCATCGCGCCGCTCGGCAGGTCCTGGGCGACGCCGCCCGGCCGCACGTACGCCATGTTCATGCGCAGGCCCGAGATCTCCTCGAACAGGTCGAGGGTGTACTCGCGCTCGATGAAGCCGTTGAGCATGACCGTGGTCGCGCCCAGCTCCAGGCCGAAGGTGGCGATGGCGACCAGGTGGGAGGAGATCCGGTTGAGCTCCATCATCAGCACGCGGATGATCTGCGCCCGCTCGGGTATCTGCTCGGTGATGCCCAGCAGCTTCTCGACACCCAGGCAGTACGCCGTCTCGTTGAAGATCGGCGCGAGGTAGTCCATGCGCGTGCAGAACGTGGTGCCCTGCGTCCAGGTGCGGAACTCCATGTTCTTCTCGATGCCGGTGTGCAGGTAGCCGATGCCCACCCGGCACTCGGTCACCGTCTCGCCGTCGAGGGTGAGGATCAGGCGCAGCACGCCGTGCGTGGACGGGTGCTGCGGACCCATGTTGACGACCATGCGCTCGTCGCCCGCGTCCTCCGCCCCGGCGACGACCTGGTCCCAGTCGGCCCCGTTGACGTCGAAGACCCGGCCCTCGGCCGCCTCCTCGGCGGCGTACGCGTCGTACTCGGTGTACTTGGTCGAGGGGCTCATCCGCCGCTCCTCCGCTCGTGCCCGCGGTGTGTTTCCCGGCTCATACGTAGGACCTCCGCTGGTCGGGCGGCGGGATCTCGGCGCCGCGGTACTCGACCGGGATGCCGCCGAGCGGGTAGTCCTTGCGCTGCGGGTGGCCGACCCAGTCGTCGGGCATCTCGATGCGGGTGAGCGCCGGGTGCCCGTCGAACACGATCCCGAAGAAGTCGTAGGTCTCGCGCTCGTGCCAGTCGTTGGTGGGGTAGACCGCCACGACCGACGGGACGTGCGGGTCGGCGTCGGGGCAGCTCACCTCCAGCCGCACGCGCCGGTTGTGGGTGATCGACAGCAGGTGGTAGACCGCGTGCAGCTCGGCCCCGGCGTCGTCGGGGTAGTGCACGCCGGACACGCCGGTGCACAGCTCGAAGCGCAGCTCCGGCTCGTCGCGCATGCGCTGCGCGACGGCGGGCAGGTGCTCGCGCTTCACGTGCAGCGTCATCTCGCCGCGGTCGACGACCACGCGCTCGACGGCCTCGCCGAAGTCGGGCAGCACGCGCGCCAGCTCGTCGGCGATCTCGTCGAAGACGCCTTCCTCACCGCCGCCCTCGGGGCCACCGTAGGGCCGCGCCGACGACAGCTTGGGGCGCTGCCGCACGACCAGGCCGCCGTAGCCGGAGGTGTCGCCGGTGGTCTTGGCGCCGAACATGCCCATGCGCTCGACGGGCTGCTCGCGCCGCTCCTCCTCGCGCTCGGCGGGCAGGCGGTCGGCGGCCTGCTCGGCCCGCTGCTCGGGGTGTTGCGAACTCATCTAGACGCTCCCCTGTCCCAGCAGCGGAAGCTGCCGGCGCTTGGCCGCTTCCAGCTCCTCGATCTGCCGGGCCCGCTGCGGCCCGAGCTTGGTGTTCTGGATCTTGTCGTGCAGCTTGAGGATCGCGTCCAGCAACATCTCCGGCCGCGGCGGGCAGCCGGGCAGGTAGATGTCCACCGGCACGATGTGGTCCACGCCCTGCACGATCGCGTAGTTGTTGAACATGCCGCCCGAGGAGGCGCACACGCCCATCGCGATGACCCACTTGGGCTCGGTCATCTGGTCGTAGATCTGGCGCAGCACCGGCGCCATCTTCTGGCTGACCCGGCCCGCCACGATCATCAGGTCGGCCTGCCGCGGCGTCGCCGAGGCGCGCTCCATGCCCCAGCGCGAGAAGTCGTGCCGCGGGTCGCCGCTGGCCATCATCTCGATCGCGCAGCACGCCAGCCCGAACGTCGCGGGCCACACCGAGCTCTTGCGCGCCCAGCCGGCGACCTGCTCGACCGACGTCAGCAGGAAGCCGCTCGGGAGTTTTTCCTCTAGACCCATGTCAGTCCCACTCCAGACCACCGCGCCGCCAGATGTAGGCGTACGCCACCAGCACGGTGAGGATGAACAGGACCATCTCCACCAAACCAAAAATCCCCAGGTGGTCGAAGGCGACCGCCCAGGGGTACAGGAAGATGATCTCGATGTCGAAGACGATGAAGAGCATCGCCGTCAGGTAGTACTTCACCGGGAAGCGCCCGCCGCCGACCGGCTGCGGCGTGGGCTCGATGCCGCACTCGTAGGCGTCCAGCCGGGCCCGGTTCCAGCGCTTGGGGCCGGTCAGGGAGGCCATCGCCACCGAGCCGGCGGCGAACAGGAAGGCCAGCACTCCCAGCACAATGATCGGAACATAGAGATCCACGTCTCTACACCCTCTCCTCGGAACGTACGACGCTGTACGGGGCGCGGCGGGCCCGAGCGTTCAGGGCGCTCGGGGGCCGCGCCACGGTGACGACCGGCCCGTGACCTCCGTCACGGACGCGGGTCGCCACCCTAGCCAAGGTGATCAATAGCACTCCCCTCCGGGGATCGGTTATGCGGCCGGGGCCACCTTCTGCATGGCGTTGATGAGGCGGTCCATCGCGTCACCGCCCTTGGGGTCGGTGAGGTTCGCCAGCAGCTTGAGGGTGAACCGCATGAGCGTGGGGTGCGGCAGGCCGTGGGTGGTGAGGAACTTCATCACCCGTGGGTCGCCGATGGCCTGCACGAAGACGCGCGCCAGCGTGAAGTAGCCGCCGTGCTCGTCCTTGAGGATGCGGGGGTACTCGTAGAGGGTGCGCTCGCGCTGCGCGGGGGTGCGGCGCGACAGCGCCTGGACCATGATGTCGGCGGCCAGCCGGCCCGACTCCAGCGCGTAGTCGATGCCCTCGCCGTTGAACGGGTTGATCATCCCGCCCGCGTCGCCGACCAGCAGCATGCCGCGGGTGTAGTGCGGCTGCCGGTTGAAGCCCATCGGCAGCGCCGCGCCGCGGGCCTGCCCGGTGGCGTGCTCGTCGTCGAACTGCCACTCCTCGGGCATGTTCGCCGTCCAGAGCTTGAGCATGCCGCGGTAGTCGACGTTCTGGAAGGACTTGGAGGTGTTGAGCAGGCCGAGCCCGACGTTGCAGGTGCCGTCGGCGACGGGGAACACCCAGCCGTAGCCGGGCAGCAGCCGCTGGCCGTCCCAGAGCTCCAGCCAGGCTTCCATGTACTCGTCGGTGTGGCGGGGGCTCTGGTAGTAGCGCCGGACGGCCACGCCCATCGGCCGGTCCTCGCGGCGGCGCAGGCCCATGGCCAGCGAGAGGCGGGTGGAGTTGCCGTCGGCCGCGACGACCAGCGGCGCGTGGAACTCGACCTCCTCGCCCTGGTACTTGGCGGTGACGCCGATGATGCGGTCGGTGCGCTCGTCGAGGATGGGGCCGGTGACGTTGCAGCCCTGGAGCAGCTCGGCCCCGGCCTTGCCCGCGTGCTCGGCGAGCAGCTGGTCGAGGTCCATGCGGGTGCGGACCAGCCCGAAGTCGGGGAAGCTGGCCAGCTCGGGCCAGGGCAGCTCGATCTTGACGCCGCCGCCGTAGATGCGCAGGCCCTTGTTCCGGCTGAAGCCGGGGTCGTTGATGTCCACGCCCATCGAGATCAGGGCGCGCACCGCGCGGGGGGTGAGGCCGTCGCCGCAGATCTTGTCGCGCGGGAACGTCGCCTTCTCCAACAGCAGCACGCGCAGGCCGGCCTGGGCCAGCCAGTAGGCGGTCGACGACCCGGCGGGGCCGGCCCCGACGACGATCACGTCTGCCTGTCGGGTGGAGTCGGTCACAGCGTTCCTCTTAGCTCGTTCGCTTGTGAAGTACTTCACAAGAATCCGTTGGGGAGTCTATTCCTTTGGAGCGGCCTGTGGGTACCTCTCGGCCGCGCGGGATTTGGACCGGTCCGAAACGCACTCGACGCCCGGACCGGACTGATCAGCCCGGGTTGACGGCGTGGTGCAGCGCCGCGACCCCGAAGGTGAGATCACGCCAGCGCACCTCGCCCCACCCGGCGTCCTGGATGAGCCTGGACAGCCCCGCCTGGTCGGGCCAGGCGAGGGTGGACTCGGCGAGGTAGTGGTAGGAGTCGGGGTTGGAACTGACCCTGGCCAGCAGCGGGAGCCCGACCTTGAGATGGGTGCGGTGCCCAAGGGCCAGCAGCTTGTTGGGCGGGTGACTGACCTCACACACGAGCAGCCGCCCACCGGGCTTGGCGACCCGCCGCATCTCGCGAAGCGCGCCGACGGTGTCGGCGACGTTGCGGAGACCGAAGGAGATGGTGACGGCGTCGAAGGAGGCGTCGGCGAAGGGCAACTTGAGGGCGTCCCCCGCAACAAAGGAGAGCCGGGAGACACCGGCCTGCCGCCGGACGCCGACGCGCAACATGCCAAGGGAGAAGTCGCAGGCGACGGTGTCGGCCCCGGCCTCGGCGAAGGGCACAGAGGAGGTGCCGGTGCCCGCCGCGAGGTCAAGGACACGCTCACCCGGCCGGGCGTCCACGGCCCGGACGACCTCCCGCCGCCAACGACGGTCCTGGCCGCCGGTCATGAGGGTGTTGAGCAGGTCGTACCGCTCGGCGGTGCTGTCGAACATGGCGGCGACATCGGCCGGCTGCTTGTCGAGAGAGGCACGGGTCATGCCCCAAGACTAGGAGCCCCCGCCCCGGTCTCGGCCTGCGCCCCGCACCCCACACAAGACCAACAACCCCAACCCCGCGCCCGCACCATCACAGCGACCTCAGCCCCCGCAACAGGGGTGCAGGGGGCGGAGCCCCCTGCCAGGGGCAGCGGGGGACAGAGTCCCAGCAGCATTTAATAAACAGAGCAGGCGCAAAGCGCCTTCCGCTGTTGGGGGTTGTAGGGGGCTTGCCCCTGCCGGGGTCGTAGGGGCTGGCCCCTGCCCGGGTGTCGCACGCACGGCGCGAGCCCCCGG
>NZ_BCRO01000119.1 GCF_001552635.1 Actinomadura hibisca NBRC 15177
CCGCTGCACCGACTCAACCCGTGGGGGTCTACACGGGCGCACCCAAGCCCAAGCCCGTGGGGGTTTGCGCACCCGATCAGCGACCTCAGCCCCGCGCGGGGTTAGGGACACGTGCCCACTAACCCCAACCCACACGGATTTTGCGCACCCATCCAACAAGCCCAGTCCCGCGCGGGGTCGGCGTCACATCCCCACTGACCCCAGCCCGCCCGGGTTTTCCACACCAGACCAGCAGCCCCAGCCTCGCGCGGGGTTGATCCAAGAGCCCGACAACCTCAACCCGTACGGATTTTCCACACAGACTCAGCAACCCAGCCGAACAAAGCCCAGCCAGAAAACCCCAACCTCAGGAAGAAGAATCTTCCTTGGTCCGAGCCCGTTCCATCTTCCGGCGAGACCCCTGAATCCCACTAGCGACAGCCGACGACATCGCGTCGCGCTGTCCCGACAGCAGGACGAAGCTCACCACCCCGCTGATCAGCAGCGCGAGCAGGAGCAGCAGGAAGCCGCGGGCGCCCAGTAGCGCGAGCACGGCGGCGGTGACGACGAAGATGCCGACCCGCGCGGCGGTGTAAAAGAATACGGAGCGCATGACCTCTTGAGCCTATCCGAGGACTTCCAGGAACAGCGCCGGGTCCACGTTGCCGCCCGACACCACCGCGATGTGGAAGGGGGCGGCGGGCAGCTCGTCGCGCCGGTACAGGTGGGCGGCGGCGGCGACCGCGCCGCCGGGTTCGGCGATCAGGCGGGCCTCGCGGGCCAGGCGGCGCATCGTGAGGCGGATCTCGTCCTCGGCGACGGTCACGATGTCGTCCACGTACTCCCGGATGTGCGCGAACGTCAGGTCGCCGACCCGCTGGGCGCGCAGCGCGTCGGCGAGGGTGCGGCCGGTCTTCTCGGCGTCCCAGGCGACCGGGCGGCCCGCGCGCAGGGAGTCGCGGGCGTCGGCGGCCTGCTCGGGCTCGACGCCGATCACCTTCAGCTCGGGGCGCAGCCGCTTCACCGCGGCGGCGATCCCGGCGACGAGCCCGCCGCCGCCGACCGGGACCAGCACGGTGCCGGGTCCGGCGGGCGCGTCCTGGGCGATCTCCAGTCCGGCCGTGCCCTGCCCGGCGATGATCCGCGGGTCGTCGAACGGCGGGATCAGCGCGAAGCCGTGCGCGGCGGCGAGCTTGTCCGCGGTGGCGACGCGCGCCTCCATGGTGGGCTCGACGTAGACGATCTCGGCGCCCAGCGCGATGCACGCCGCCACCTTCACGCCCGGAGTGGTGTGCGGGATGACCAGAACCACCGGGATGCCGAGCTCGCGCGCGGTGTAGGCGACGGCCTGCGCGTGGTTGCCGCTGGAGTGCGCGACGACGCCGCGCGCCCGCTCCGCCTCGGGCAGCGCGGAGATCGTCGCGTACGCGCCGCGCAGCTTGAACGCGCCGGTCGGCTGTAGGGACTCGGGCTTCAGCAGCAGCGGCGGGGAGGCGGCGGGAAAGGGCACCAGCGGGGTGCGGACGGCCGTCCCCGCCAGCCGTTCCGCGGCCCCCTCGATCTCCGCGAGGGACACCAGGTCGGACATGGTGGCGAGACTATGCGCTCGCCCTCCGCGATCGTTAACGGGCGGTCCGGCACCGGTCGCAAGGGGTCAGCAGAGATCGACGTGACGCCTGTGTCCAAAGCCACGTTTACTTCGCGTCATCTCCGCTGCTCAGGCCACTACTGAGCGTGATGTTTTGCGAAAACAAGGGAGAAATCGGTCTTGAGCCGCCACACTAGGAAACAGTCCACCCGCACCGAGAGCGGGACAAAGGGGGAGAGAAAACGTGGAAAGCACGAGCGAGCGCCTGCTGACCCCCGGAGAGGTCGCCGCCCTCTTCAGGGTCGATCCCAAGACGGTCACCCGCTGGGCCGCGGCCGGCCGGATCAGCAGCATCCGCACTCCCGGGGGGCACCGCCGCTTCCGCGAGTCCGAGGTGCACGCCCTGCTGCGCGGCGACGAGCCGGTGGCCGAGCACGTCCGCTGACCCGGCGCCGGGCCCCGGTCCCTCCGGCCGGCCCTCCAACCCGGCGCCGCGGTCACATCTCTCTCGCTCCACTTCTCTTTTCCACCCCCTCCCGTTCCAGGTGCTTCAGGCACGCCCCCGGCGGCTCCTCCTCCAGTCCGCCCTGACGGCGCGCCATCGCGAGCACGGCCCGAGCCTGGGGAGATCGAGTGTCGGATACGACGCGGGAATGGCGAATAGCCGGCTTCCGCGAACTGCGCGAACTGGGCTCCGGCGCCTTCGGCCGGGTGGTCCTCGCCGAACGCGAGGGCACCGGCCATCTCGTCGCCATCAAGTACCTGCGGGCCGCCAAGCCCGGTGACATCGACGCGCTGCGGCGCGAGGCCGAACTGCTCGGGCAGGTGCAGAGCCCCTACGTGGTGCGGCTGTACCGGTTCGAGACCGACGCCGAGCACGCCCGCGCCGCCATCGTCATGGAGGCCGTCAACGGCGTCTCCCTGCAACGCGTGCTCCAGGAGCACGGCAGGCTCTCCCCCGAGGCCGCGCTGACGGTGCTGAAGGGCTCGCTCCTCGGCCTGCACGCCGCGCACGCGCTGGGCGTGGTGCACCGCGACTACAAGCCCGCGAACGTGCTCGTGCAGCCGGACGGCCTCAGCAAGCTCGCCGACTTCGGCATCGCCGTCCACGCGGGTCAGGACGGCGGCGCGGGCACGCCGCTCTACATGGCGCCCGAGCAGTGGGAGCGGCAGCCCGCCGGTCCCGCCACCGACGTCTACGCCGCGACGTGCGTGTTCTACCAGTGCCTGACCGGACGGCCGCCGTTCGAGGCCAAGGGCACGGTGGCGCTGAGCCGCGCGCACCTGCACGACCCGGTGCCGCTGGAGGACGTCCCCGAGAAGTTGCGGCCGCTGGTCGAGGGCGGGCTGGCGAAGAGCGCGTGGGGCCGTCCCCCGACCGCGCAGGACTTCGTGAACGCGCTGGAGACCCTGGCCCGCGACGCCTACGGCAAGCAGTGGGAGCGGCGCGGCGTCAAGGCCCTGGCCGCCGGGACGGCCGTGCTGGCGGCGTCGCTGCCGGTCGCGCTGCTGGGCGGTGGTGGCGCGGGTGCCGCCGGAAGCGCGGGCGCGGCCGGAGCCGCCGGTGCAAGCGGAGCAGCGGGCGCGGGCGGAGCCTCGGGCGGCGGCGGGCTGCTGGCCTCGGCGGGCGGCGCGAAGGTCGTCGCCGGAGTCACCGCCGGGGCGATCGCCGTCGGCGGCGGGGGCTTCGCCGCCTACCAGGCGACCCGCCCCGAGCCGCGCCGCGTGCCCGCCGCCCGCACGCAACCGGTCAGCGCGACCGTCGCGCTGACCCGCGCGCCGTTCCGCGACACCACGACCGGGCTGTTCTCCAACGACGCCAGCGTCGTGCAGGTCGGCGGCATCAAGGACGCCGCGCTGCGGGCGCGCGTCAACAAGGCGCTGCGCGCGCCGCTGGACGGCTACATGGCCGAGATGCGCGCCATCTACGACAGTTTCGGACCGCAGGGCCAGCCGACGCAGCGCAAGATGAACCAGGAATCCCCCGCCAAGGTGAAGACCCGGATCGGGATCAGGGGGCCGCGCTACGTCTCGGTCGCCTACGACATGGCCAGCACGATCCTGGCGGGCGGTGGCAAAATCCAGACGATCCGCACCATCACCGTCGACCTGACCACCGGCCGCACCCTGACCGCCAAGGACCTGTTCCCCGCCGAACGGCTGGCGGCGGGCGGGCTGGCCGCCTTCGCCAAGATCCCCAAGCCCCGCGCCATCCGCACCATGCAGCCCCCGGACTGCCGCGCCCGGATGGACAAGCTCGACCGGCCGCGCCGCAACGCGACGGGCCCGGCCTCCGCCGAGCACGTGACGACCCGGCTCCTGCTCACCAGGAAGGGCGCCGAGTTCGTGTTCGGGGAGGGGGACGCGGGCGAGTGCGCCGGGGTCGCCTGGACGGTGCTGCCGTTCGCCGACGTCGGCGGGCTGCTGCGCCCCGACGTCGTCAAGATCGCGCAGACGTCGGCCTAGCGGCGCGCGCCTCACGCAGGACCGGGACCGGCCTGCCCGGCATCGGGATCAAGCTCGACGTCCGGCTGCTCGGCCTTCCACTCCTCGAAGCGGCGTTGCAGCTCGGCGTCGCCGTCGCGCCAGGCGCGGCGCCGCTCCTCCAGCTCCTGCTCGGTGAGCGCCTCCGGCAGCAACCGGTCGTAGTCGGGATCGCCGGGCCCGATCTCCACGTACGCGTCGGCGATCAGCCCGCCCGTCGCGCCGCCTTCCGCGCCACCCGTCGCACCGCCCGCCGAGCCGTTTTCCGCGTCGCCCTCCGCGCCACCCGCCTCGCCGACGTCCTCCGCGGGCTCCAGCAGCACGCTGTGCGGGACCCGGAGCGTGCCGTCCGGGAGCTTGATCACGTACATCGTCGATCACCTCCGGTGGCCCGGTCGCGGTCAGATTCCATAGCGGCGGTTGAAGAAGAGCATGACGTCCAGGGCCGCGCGGATGTTGCCGGCGAGCATATCCACCAGGGCCGGGCGCTGCCGGGCGGAGATGGCGGCGAACGCGTCGGCGAAGAACTCCCGGCGGCCGAGCGCGTCGGGCTGCCGGTGGAACTCGCTGGCCAGGTAGGGCTTGCACTGCTCGTACAGCGCGCGGAAGGCGGGGCTGTCGGAGGTCCAGCCGCCGTCGCCGCCGTCGATGTCGTCCAGCGCGTGGCCGACCTCGTGCATCATCACGTCCGGGGTCGGCGACGGCCGGTCGCCCACCACGATCTTGCGGTCGCCGTAGGCCCCGGCGCAGATGTCCCAGGTCGCCTTGCCCGAGGGCAGCGGCCGGTCGCGCAGGTGGCCCATGTCGTCGAGCTGCGGGACGCCGCCGGGCCCGACGTAGATGCCGTCCAGGCCGCCGGCCAGCTTCTCCTTCAACGTCTCGGGCAGCGCCGCCAGGCTCTCCACCGCGCGGACCACCTCGGGCGTCGGCGGGCCCTGCCGGACGTCCCACTGGCGGTAGACGATGCCCTCCAGCACGCCACAGTGCCGTCGCCCGTCGGCCAGGTAGGGGGTGCCGGGCGGGTGCGCCTCGGCGCGCGGCGGGGAGTCGTCCAGCTCGAAGTCGCGCCAGGAGTAACCGGGCGTGCGGCCGTCGCGCGGCAACGGCGGCCGGGCGCCCCGCGGGGCGTCGGCGGCGGGGCCGTCCACGGGGCGGCGGGTGGCGAAGTCGTCGTCGCGGCCGCCCCGGCGGAAGCGGCCGAACCGGTCGCGGGGCTGGTTGCTGCGCGGCCGCACCTGGCGCGACTCGGGACGCTGCCCCGACTCCGGGGGCGAGGACGCGTAACCCGCGTCGCGCTGCTCCCGGGGTTTGCGATGGACGCCCTTGAAGCGCATCAGGCTCCTCTGTCCGCGGCCCTCACCCGGGCCCCCGAGGCAGAGTAAGCCGTGAGCCGACACGCCGTCATCCCCCGCAGTCGAGGGCTCCGGGCGGAAACGCGGGCGCCGCGTGCCGGGCCGCCGCCACGGACTACCCTCGTGCCATGGCGTATGTGCTACTCGCCCTGGTCCTGGTCGGAGTGTGGCTGTTCTGTCTCTTCGACATCCTCGCCACCGACGAGCGGGACGTCCGGTACCTGCCCAAGGTGGGATGGCTGCTGGTGACGCTGCTGTTCATGCTCGCGGGCGCGGTCCTGTGGCTGCTGCTGGGACGGCCGCGCGCCGCGGACCGGACGGCGTCCTTCGGCCGGGCCGACGACCGCGTGGAGGAGACGGGGCCGCAGGCGCCCCGGCCGCCCGCCCCCAAGGGCCCCGACGACGATCCCGACTTCCTGCGCGACCTCGACCGGCGCATCCACGGCGAGGACTGACACGGCGACGGCCCCGGGGAAGGTCCCCGGGGCCGTCGGACGTCAACCAGCCGCTAGGTGAGCGTCGTGGTCTGCTGCTGCACCACCGCGTGCTCGGGCGCGGCGTAGGAGTGCAGGCCCTGGAACATGTAGTTCACGCCGAAGAAGTTGAACAGCAGCGCCGCGAACGCGACCAGCGACAGGATCGCGGCCTTGCGGCCCTTCCACCCGGCGGTGGCGCGGGCGTGCAGGTAGGCGGCGTAGACGATCCAGGTGATGAACGACCAGATCTCCTTGGGGTCCCAGCCCCAGTAGCGGCCCCACGCCTCGTCGGCCCAGATGGCGCCCATGACGATGGCGGCCGTCCAGATCGGGAAGGCGAACATGGTGACGCGCAGCGCCAGCCGGTCCAGCCCGTCGGCGGCCGGGAGGTGCGCCCAGAAGCCGGTGTCGGCGGCGCCCCGGGCCTCGCGCGGGGCCTTGAGCAGGTAGAGCAGCGTCGCCACGCCCGCGATGGTGAACGCGCCGGTCGCGATGATCGCGGCGGACACGTGGATGGCGATCCAGTAGGAGTTCAGCGCCGGGCGGACCGGGCCGACCTCGTTGTAGAGCCAGATGTTGGCCGCGCCCAGCGCGATCACCGCGGCGATCATGACGAACGCGCCCAGGAAGCGCGCCCGGAACTTCCACAGGCACACCAGGTAGGCCGTCACGGCGGCGAAGGCGATGGCGGTGAGGAACTCGTACATGTTCGCCCACGGCCAGCGCTCGCCGGCGAGGCCGCGGGTGAGCAGCACGCCGAGGTGCGCGGCCCAGCCCAGCACGTTGAGCAGGACGGCGAAGCGGCCCCAGTCGCGGCCGGTCTCCTCCTCGGCGGCTGCGTCGGTGGCGTCGTCGGCCGGGGGCGCGGCCTCGACGGTCGCGCCGCCGCCCGCTCCGGCCAGCACCTTGGCCTTCGGCTGTGCCACCGTCGCGGCCGCCCTGCGGCGGCCGAAGCCCAGATCGGCCGCGTAGCCGATCATGGCGATGATGTACAGCACGACGGTGGTCAACATGAGCTTGTCGCTCAGGTTCGCGAGGTCGGCACTACCCACCCTCGTCACTCCTTAGTTTCGGTGTCGGGGCCGCGCTCGCCGCGCAGGGCGGCCACGACCTCGTCGAACTCGGGGGTCGGATGCCCGAGCGTGAGTCCGCCGACCTCCACCACGGTACGCCCGCCCGTTCCGGCGCGCGCACGGACCCACACCCGGCGGCGGCGGACCATGAACGAGGCGATCACGCCGGCGACGGCCAGGATGGCCGCGATGAGGGCGGGCCAGCGGCCCGGGTCGTGGTTGACCGACAGGCTCGTCCATTCCTTGAGCCCGTCGAAGGTGATCGAACCCGCGTTACCCGGCAGCTTGAAGGTCTCGCCGGGCTCCAGCAGCTTCTGCCCGTCCTTGATCGGGTGCAGCGTCCTGCCGATGCCCTCCAGCTTGTAGACCGACTGCGGGGTGCCCGAGTCCAGGCCGATGTCGCCCTTGAAGGAGGAGATCGTGAGGACCGGGCGCAGCGGGTCGGGCCAGGCCGATTCGAGCTGCTTGCCGTCCTTGGAGGCCACGGCGGTCGGCCAGAGGATGGCGTAGAAGGCGAGCTGCTCGGGCAGCGCGTCCGGGGCCTTGATCACGCCCTCGGAGGTGAGGTTGCGCGGCTCCATCGGCAGGAACGGCACCGCGTCCTGGAAGGCGATGTTGCCCTGCGCGTCGCGGACGGTGAAGACCGGCGAGTAACCGTGGTTCAGCATGTAGACCTTGGCGCCGCCCACCTGGAGGGGGTGGTTCACCTTGAGGTCGTAGCGCTTCTCCGGGGAGGTCGGGGACTCGCGGTAGCGGAGCTTGGCGTCGTAGTCGACGGCCTGGCCGCGCTGGGCGCCCTTGGTGGCGTAGGTGGCCTTGTACTCGTCCAGGGTGAACGAGAAGGGGGCCAGCTCGTCGGTGTCGAAGGCGCGTCCGGGGGTGAACTGGTCGTAGTGGTTGAGGCCGTTGGCGAACGTCTTGCCCTCGGTGACCAGCACGTTCCCGCGATACCCGAACAGGTTGCCGAGGCCGAGCGCGAACAGCAGCGCGAGCAGCGCGAGGTGGAAGATCAGGTTGCCGGTCTCGCCCAGGTAGCCCTTCTCGGCGGCGACCGAGCCCTTGCCCTCGTCGACGCGGAAGCGGCGCTTGCGCAGCAGCTTGCGGGCCTCGGCGAGCACCTCCTCGGGGGAGGCGTCACTCTCGTAGGTGGCCGACTGCGGCAGGCGGGTCAGGTTGCGGGGCGCGGCCGGGGGGCGGGCGCGCATGGCCTTGTAGTGCTTGACGGCGCGGGGCAGCACGCATCCGGCCAGCGACACGAACAGCAGCAGGTAGATCGCCGCGAACCAGGGCGAGGCGAACACGTCGAACATCGACAGCTTGTCGAGCCACGGCGCGAGCGTCTGATGCTTGTCGAAGTACTCGGTGACCTTCTCGGGGGCCTGCCCGCGCTGCGGCAGGATCGAGCCGGGCACCGCGCCCAGCGCGACCAGGAAGAGCAGGACGAGCGCGGTGCGCATGGTGGTGAGCTGCCGCCAGCCCCAGCGCAACCAGCCGAGGGGGCCGAGGCCCTTGGGGCGGGGCGTCTCGGCGGCGGCCTGCCGCGCGGCGGGCGCGGCGGTGGCGGCGGCCTCGCTGGTCTCGACGTCGACGGCCTCAGCCTCGGCGGCGTTTTCGGCGTCGGTGGCCTTGGCGGCGTTCTCGGCGGCGGTTTCGGCCTCGATGGGCTCGCTCGCGGTGCCGTCAGCGCTGTCGGTCTTCGCCATAACTCAAATCACCGTCTCGAAGCCGCTGATCCACGACTTCATCTGGATGGTCAGATCGCTCCACAGCCCGGTCACCAGCAGCAGGCCGAGCAGCACCAGCATCCCGCCGCCGACCCGCATCACCAGCGCGTAGTGCCGCTTCACCGCGCCGAACGCGCCGAGCGCGCGGCGGTAGGCCAGCGCCGTCGCCAGGAACGGCAGCCCCAGGCCCAGGCAGTACGCCAGCGACAGTAGCGCGCCGCGCCCCGCGCTGGCCTCGGTGATGGACAGCGCCTGCACCGCGCCCAGCGTCGGGCCGATGCACGGCGTCCAGCCGAGCCCGAACAGCACGCCCAGCAGCGGCGCGCCCGCCATCCCGGCGGCGGGCATCCGCCCGGACTTGAAGGTGCGCTGCATCCCCGGGACCAGGCCCATGAACGCCAGCCCGAACACGATCGTGATCGCGCCGAGCACGCGGGTGATGGGGTCCTGGTACTCCAGCAGCCAGCGGCCCAGGCCGCCGAACAGCACGCCGTAGCTGACGAACACCACGCTGAACCCGAGCACGAACAGCGCCACGCCCGCCAGGAGCCGTCCCCGCCGCTGGTCGGCGAGGTCGGCGCCGGTCAGGCCGGTCACGTACGACAGGTAGCCGGGCACCAGCGGCAGGACGCACGGCGACACGAACGACACGAGCCCGGCCGCCGCCGCGAGCGGCGCCGCCGCCAGCAGTGACCCGCTCGTGACGGTCTCGCCGACAGTGCTCATGGCCTTGCCTCCGCTCGGCGGCCCGCGGCCGTCCTAAGCGCCGTCTTCGCTCGTCGCGAGCTCCTCGGTCCGGACGACGCGCGGCCGCTCGCGGTTGCCGCCGGCATCACTTCTCGGCCAGGACCTTGGCCACCAGCGGGGTCAGCTTGGAGTAGGTGGTGGCGCCGATGATGCGCACCGCGACCCGGCCCTGCCGGTCCAAGATCAGGGTGCTGGGGATCGCGTTGGGCGGCACGTCGCGGAAGGCGAGGCCGATGCTGCCGTCGGCGTCGTGGAAGCTCGGGTAGGTGACCTTGAACTTGCGCTCGAACGCCTTGGCGTTCTCCTTGCCGTCCTTGAAGTTCACCCCGAGGAACTCCACGCCCTTGCCCTTGTTCTCGGTGTGGACCTGCTCCAGCGAGGGGGCCTCGCCGCGGCAGGGCGCGCACCAGGACGCCCAGAAGTTGACCACGGCGACCTTGCCCTTGAGGTCGGCCAGCCTGACCTGCTTGTCCTCAAGGGTCGTGCCGGACGCCCGCGGGGCGGGCTTGCGCGCGCCCGGGTCGATGGACTGGGCGTTGCCGTCGCCGCCGACGAAGCGGTTGCCGCTGTCGCCGGGGTCGTTCTGCCCGCTGTCGCCGGCGCATCCCGACAGCAGCAGCGACAGCGCCGCCGCGCCGGTGACGGCACCGGAGCGGACGCGCCAAGGGGAGGTGCGGGGGTTCAACGGACCCTCCTACTACAAGTCGTAGTACTCAATGTAGTGGCAGGGTCAGGCGCCCGCGACACCGGTGCCCTTGCCCAGGCCGGCGCACGGGTCGACGTAGGCGACCTCGACCAGGCGGCTGCCCTCGAAGGTGAGGCTGGTGATGCTGGCCAGGCCGCACTCGCGGCGGCCGGGGTGGTGCCACAGGCGGCGCTTCTCGGCGTGCGAGCGCAGGATCCAGATCGGAAGCTGGTGGCTGACGGCGACGGCCTCGTGGCCGGGCGCGGCGTCCCGGGCCCGGATGACGGCCGCGCGCATCCGCGCCGCGATCTCCCGGTAGGGCTCGCCCCACGACGGCGCGAACGGGTTGTACAGGTGCCGCCAGTGCTCGGGGCGGCGCAGCGAGCCCGCGCCCACGCCGAAGGTGAGGCCCTCGAAGTGGTTGCCGGCCTCGATCAGCCGGTCGTCCACCGTCACCGGCAGGTCGAACGCGTCGGCCAGCGGGGCCGCGGTCTCCAGGGCGCGTTGCATGGGCGAGGAGAACAGGGCGGTGACGTCCCGGTCGGCGAACCACCTGGCGGCGGCCTTGGCCATGAGGACGCCGTCCTCGCTGAGCCGGTAGCCGGGCAGCCGCCCGTACAGGACGCCCTCGGGGTTGTGCACCTCACCGTGCCGCAGCAGGTGAACGATCGTCTTGTCAGTCATGGCGTGGTCAGGTTACCCGCGCGGTCCGGTGGACCCGTCGCGGGCCTCGCTCAACTTGATCTTGCTTGGTGCCGTTCGCCGGACATGTCCGGCGTTCCCGGCTCGACGGCGTACTTCCGGCAGCGCTGGAACGGCCGCGCGGCGGCGGGGCGCCGCCGCGTTACTGGGCGCCGCCGGTCTGGGTGGTGGTCCAGTCGTGGCGGTCCAGGAAGCCGCGCTCGCCGGTGGCGTACTCCTGGAACGCCCGCTGGACCTCGGCGAGGTCGGGGACGCGGGTGCTGTAGATCAGGTTCTGGGCGCTGTCCTTGTACTCCAGCTCGAACGCGCCGCCCTCGGGGGACGCCTGCATGAAGTGCCGCCCGAAGGCGACCAGGGTGGTGAAGGGGTTGGCGGGGGCGAGCCGCTCCAGGGCGTCGTGGACCAGGGGCAGGTCGGGGTCGATGACGATGAGCCCCTCGCCGGTGTGGAGCTGCAATCCCTCGTAGACGCCGACGGGGCCGAGGTTGTGCACCAGTTCGCGGTCGGGGTCGAAGCAGACCAGGCCGTGCGCGCGGGCGAGGGCGTAGGTCTCGGTGGAGATCTCGTCCACCTGCTCGGGGGTCATGCGGACCCGGACGTAGCGGGACTCGGGGGCCACGATGTCGACCTCGGGGCGCAACACGCCGAACTCCCGGGCGAACTCGGCGACCGCGGGATGCGGTTCGAGCTCGCCGGGCTCCTGGGCGGCGGCCTCGGTGCGGGTGAGGGGTGCGTCGGTGTGCCAGGCGAGCAACTCGAACGTCATGGCCCCATGATTTCAGGATCGTGTGCGAAGGGTGGGACCAGGTCGGCGGGAGGGTCCGGCGGCGTTCACCGGCGGGCCTTGGGGACGAAGGCGGCGATCTGGGCGGCGATCCGGTCGAGGTCGGCCTTGGCGATCTTGCCTTTCTCCCCGGTGACCTGGACGTACCAGTAGGTCAGCGCCGCGACGCAGGTCCCGGCCTGGGCCGCCGGGAGGGTGCACTGGATGGCGGCGGGCCGGTCCTTGGCGAGCATGGCGCCCATCACCACGTCGATGTAGGGGGACGGGGGCCGCTCGCCGAAGTCGTCGCTGGACGGGCCGCCCAGCATGGCGCGCACTCCCGGCACGCCGGAGGCGATGTTCTGGCGGGCGCGCAGGGAGGTGGTGCAGTCGGTCCCGGTGCGGCGCTGGGCGGCGGCTTCCGGCGAGTTCGGGAAGTACTGGCAGGTCATCGAGGCGAGGTTGCCGACCGAGAACTGGATCGGCTCGGCGACCCAGCCCGTCCCGGCCGCCCCGCTGACCTGGCGGGAGCCGCCGGTCACGCCGGTGGAGCGCTCGCAGGCGGCCCGCGCCTGGCCGATCATGCGGTGGCCGGCGTCGGTCTCGTAGACGGCGGCGTCGGCGGGCAGCCTGACCTGCTCGGGTAGCCGGACGGGGGCGGGCTTGGGGCCGGGGGGCTTGGTGCCCTGGAGATCGCTGACCTGGCAGTCGCGGACGGGGGTGAACGCGGCGGCCTTGACGGTCGGGCTGGGGCGCGGGGGCGGGGTTTCCCCGGTGGCGATCTGCTGGACGGCGACGGCACCGCCCGTCACGACGACGGCGGCCCCGACGCCCGCCACGACCTTGCCGCCGACGGTCGCGAGGAAACCCTTGCCCGCCGTGGCGGCGGCCCCGGTTCCGGCGCCCGCGCCTGCGCCGACCGTTGGGGCGGTGGCGAACAGGGCGGTGAGGGGGAAGAGGGCGGCGAGGGCGACGGCGGCTCCGGCGAGGGCGCGGATGCCCCGGTCCTCCCAGTCGGGGCCGTAGGCGGCGCGGGCGGTGCGCTCCAGCTCGTCCACGAAGACGGCGGCGCCGAGGGGGCGTTCGGCGGGATCCTTGGCCGTGCCGTGCGCGACGAGGGGATGCAGGGGCGCGGGGACGCCGTCCAGCGGCACGGGCTGGGCGAGATGGGCGGCGCGCAGCTCGGCGCGGTTGCCGGTGAAGGGGCGTCGGCCGGTCACGCACTCGACGAAGACGCAGGTGGCGGCATAGACGTCGGTGGCGGGGGTGGCGACGTGCTGGGCCCACTGCTCGGGGGCCATGTAGAAGGCGGTCCCGGCCCCGCCCGCCGCCTGCCCGGCGGGGACGGCGATGCCGAAGTCGACGAGCTTGCTGCGGCCGTCCGCCGGGACGACGACGTTGGCGGGCTTGAAGTCACGGTGGACGACGCCGAGGTGGTGAGCGGCGGCCAGCCCGAGGAGCGCGCCCTTGAGGACGGTCAGCGACGCCTCGGGCCCGAGCGCGTCGTGCCGCTCCAGGATCTCCTTGAGAGAGACGCCGTCCACGGCCTCCATGACGAGGGCGATGCCGTGCTCGCTCTCGACGAGGCGGTAGAGGCGGGCGACGTGGGGGCTGTCGGCCTGGGCGAGCATCGCGGCCTCGTGGCGGAGGCGCTCGCGCTCCTGGTCCCCGGCTCCGGCGGACAGGTACTTGACGGCGGCCGGAGCGCCCGACGCGTCATGCCGGACGAGCACGACCTCACCCTGCCCGCCCGCACCGAGCCGCCGCACCTCGGTATAGCCGGAGACCCGCCAGCCCGCCACGTCCACCTCCAAGATCACAATGAGAGGACGAAGGTAGCGAATCCCCCATACCCGAGGACACCGCCACCAGCCGACCACGGGGATGGGGGGTGCGTCGGCGACTATGAGAAGTTCCGCGGGGATGGGTAGCCGGGGGCGGCCTGTCCGTTTCTTTGGTCCGGGACTTGTCCGGAAAACCGCACGGCTGGGATTGGTGGGGGTCTGTGGCGGTCCTGTGCGGGCTGGGGGTTGGGGGCGGAGGGCGGGGCTGGGGTTGGTGGTTGGGGGCGGAAACCTGCTCGGGCTTGAGGTTGCTGGGCACCTGCACCGACCCCGCGCGGGTTGAGGTTGCTGGTCGGGTGCGGGGCGCGGGGTTGAGGTGGGGGTCGGGTGCGGGAAACCCGTGCGGGCTGGGGTTACTGGATATCTGCACCTACCCCGCGCGGGGTAGGGGTTGCTGGTCAAGTGCGGGGCGCGGGGTTGAAGTAGGAGTTCGGGTGCGGGAAACCCGCGCGGGTTGGGGTTGGTGGGGATGTGCGCAAACCCGCGCGGGGCCGGGGTCGCTGGTTGGGTGCGGGGCGCGGGGCTGGGCTTGGGCGGTCTGGTGTAGACCCCC
>NZ_BCRO01000120.1 GCF_001552635.1 Actinomadura hibisca NBRC 15177
CGGGCTCGGAGTGCTTGGGGGGTTTGGGGGCGGGCGCGGGGACTTGGGGGGCGGGGGTCTCGGGCGCGGGAGTCTCAGGAGCGGGGGTCTCAGGAGCAGGCGTCTCAGGCGCAGGCGTCTCGGGAGCGGGAGTCTCCGGCGCAGGGGTCTCAGGAGCGGGCGTCTCGGGAGCGGGCGTCTCCGGCGCAGGGGTCTCCGGCGCAGGGGTCTCCGGCGCGGAAGGCGACGGCGGCGTCGGATCGGGCGCAGGCGTACCGGCCCCGGGCGCCGGAGCAGGCGCGGGCTGCCGTTCGGGCTCCGGTTCCGGCTGAGGCTGGGGTGCCTGCCGTTCGGGAACGTCGTGCCCGTACCTGTAGTAGTCGTCCAGGTCCTGGACCGACACGACCTGGGCGCCCTTGGCGTCGGCCGGCATCTCCAGGATCCAGCCCGGCCGGATCAGGCTCGCGATGCTGAGCTTGCTGCCGTCGGGCTGCACGCGCCCCTTGTTGAGCGAGTAGATCTCCTTGTAGCGCCGCCCCTCCCCCAGGCACTTGTCGGCGATCTCCCACAGGCTCTCGTGGTGCCGCCCCTCCGGCGGCTGCACGCGGTAGATCTTGGTGGTGCGCGTCTTCTCGACGGGCTGCGCCGCCAGGTCGACGGCGGCCGGCTCGGCGGGCGCCTGCCGCGTCACGGCCGCCACCCGCTGGAACTCCTGCGACTGCGTCCGCGCGGGCGGCTGCTGGAACAGGTCCCGTCCCGAGAACGCGGGCATGACGGCCGTGGTCGCGGTGAACAGCAGCAGCGCCGTGACGACCAGCCGGTGCACCAGCGACTGCGTGCCCCCGGCCAGCGGCACCCGCGCGGGCACCCCGACGCCGCGGATCCCGGCGTAGACCTCGACCACCACGCACAACGCGAGCTGCAACCACGCGAGCCAGACCAGCGCGACCAGCACCGTGATCAGCGCGCCCGGCCCGACCTGCCCGGTCAGGTCCGACATCTGGGGCAGCTCGTCGGGGATCGGCGATCCGAAGAGGGTGAGCAGGGCGTACGGCACGCCCACCAGCAGCGCCGCCAGCGCCACGAGCGCGGCGAGCCCCGCGAGCACGTCACCGGGCCCGCGCCGATGCTTGATCCGCACCGGCCGCCGCGGCCCCTGCCCCAGCCCCGGGCCTCCAGCCTGTCGCGTCACCATCGCGCCCCTAGCGGTCGCCGGTCTCTGATCGAGCTGAACCCCAAGCCATCGTAAACATGCCCCGACCGCACAAGGCGATCCCCGCATAACTATCCCGCGTCGCCTCGCGGCATCCAGCCCGCGCTCTCCACTCCGTCCGGCCTTGCGGCGGGGCCGGGGTCACTGCGGGGCGTCGTCGGCGCCTGTGACGGGTTCGGCCGATGCCTCCGAGGTCATCGTGAACGAGCCGAAGCCCGGGATGATGCTCAGCAGTTGCGGCTCGACGGTGAGTTGCACGGTCACGTTCACCTCCGCCTCGTTCGCCTCGCAGCGGCTGTCCGTCACCTTGTCGTCGTAGCGGTCCAGCAGGTCGCAGGCCGCCGCCTGGGCGCGGCCCGGGTCCAGGACCGGCTTGCCCGTCTCACGCAGCGCCGCGTCGTCGATCTGGTTCGCGCCCGCGCGGGCCGCCTGCTCGGCCATGTCGGCGGCGCGCTGGCGGGCGTGGATGGCCAGGCCGCCGTCCACCAGCAGGCCCGCCAACAGGAACACCATGGGCGTGAACAGCACCACGTACATCGAGATCGAGCCGCGGTCGGGCGGGCGCGTCACTGGTCGTCTCCCGGTGGCGTGTTCGCGGTGTCGGTGCCCCGGTAGGTGTAGGTGTCGATCGGCGCGAGGGCCTTGCCCTGGAGCCGTTTGGTGCCGGGCAGGCCGATGAACGCCAGGTCGCTCAGGTCCACGTCGCAGGTGACGGTGACCTGCACCGAGCCGCCGGGGCCCCAGTCGCCGGTGTCAGTGGCCACGGCGGGCCCGCCCGAGCACCATTTGCTGGTCTTGAGGGTGGCGGCGGCCGACTCCTGCGCCATCTGCTCGGCCCCGCCCGCGCTGCGGGCGACCGACGCGGCGCGCACCGCGTCGCGGGCCGCGCCGTCCATCTGGCTCTTGGCGTCCACCATCCGGCCCGCCCCGGCCAGCAGCAGGAGGAAGGCGACGAACAGCGGGGTCGCCAGGACCATCTCCAGCGACATCCCGCCCGCGTCGCGGCGCTCGTCGGTCATCCGGCCCCCTCGCAGGCCGTTCCGGCGCCCACGTCGGGCCGGAAGCACTCGATCGGCCCCTCCGAGCGCTGGGTGACGTTGAAGGTCATGAACGGGATGACCCGCACGGCCTGCCCGCTGACCTCGACCCAGCGCTGGTCGCCGCCCTCACCCGTGCGGACCGTCAGGCCGGTGAGCAGGTTGGAGCCGATCTTGCGGACGTCGCCGGTCGCCTTGGCGGTGGCCTGGTCCTGCCAGCCGGCGTCGGCCGGCTGGGTGCGCGCCACCCGCGCGCCCGACTGCGCCGCCGCGAGCGCGACGTGCCGGGCGTGGTAGACCATCGCGAACTGCACCACCGCGAGCAGCACCAGGATGATGACCGGCGTCAGCAGCGCCCACTCCATCGAGGACGCCCCGGCGTCCCGCGGCGGGCGGGACCGGTGCGCCACCGCTACTCCGTCTTGATGCTGTTGGCCTTGGTGGTGATCAGCCGCTGGATGACGGCGCCGATGGTGATCGCGATCAGCGCCAGGATGGCGGTGATGATCGCCCATTCGATGGCCGACGCCCCGGCGTCGCGGTCGCCGTCCTCGCGCAGCCGGTCGAGCCGGACGCCCAGCATCGCCCGCAGGTAGATGACGGCCGGATCGTTCAGTGGATTCAGCGGACCCATGAGTCCTCCTTCGTCGGGTCGGGGGTTCTCACGCGGACATCACCCGCATCAGTGCCGGATAGGCAAGAAAGACCAGGAAGGCCGCGCAGATGAGCAGTTGCGCGACGAGCATCGACTGCGACCGCTCACCCGCCTTGCCTTCGAGTTCGGACAGTTCCCGGCTGCGCATGGACGCCGCCCGCGCCGCCAGGGACTTGCGGACCTGCGCCCCGTCGTCGGCCACCAGGGCCAGCGCCCCCGCCAGGTCGCGCAGTTCGGCGATGTCCAGCTCGTCGCCGAGCCGGCCCAGCGCCTGCCAAGGAGTCTGCCCCGTGATCCGGGCGTTGGCCAGGGCGTCGCGGATGCGCAACATGCCCCAGCCCTCGCCGACGTTGGACGCGCTCATCAGGGCCTCGTGCACGCCGCGCCCGCCGGCCAGGTTCATCGACACCAGGTCGAGGAACGCCCCGACCATGTGCCGGAAGTCCTGCCGCCGCCGGGCGGCCTCCTGCCGGAGCTGCAGGTCGGGCAGGAAGAAGAACAGCACCGCGAACAGCACGCAGATCCACGCCGGGACCTGCGCGGACGTGCCCAGCCCGAGCAGGGCGAAGTAGGCGACCAGCAGCGGGATGAACAACACCGCGGCGGCGGGCAGCAGGAACTTCGTCGCCAGGAAGCCCTCCAGGGACTTGCCCGTGATGGCCAGGTCGGCGCGGGTCGAGCGCAGTTGCCAGCCGCGCGAGTCGCAGAACCGGACGACCTCGCGGCCGACCCGGGAGCGCAGGCTGCCGACCTGCTCCAGGGTGGGCGACACACGCCTGTTCTGGGCCGTCTCCACGTCGCGGCGGCGGGCCGCGTCGAAGGCCGCCAGCCGCGCCGACAGGCCCGGACGCGCCGGGAACAGCGCCCGCACCAGCACGTACAGGCCCAGCCCCAGGACCGCCCCGGCCAGCATCGCGCCCGTCATGACGCACCGCCCCCGCCCGCGTCCATCGTGTGACGGCCCCGCAACGTGCCGTCGCCGCCCTTGCCCTGCCAGCCCGCCACCGTCGCCGGGGCCTCGCCGGGCACGCCCGGCGGGGCCGGGCGCGGTTCGGTCAGGAAGCGGCCGGGCAGCTCGTACTTGGCCAGCCGCCGCAGCCACAGGAACGCCGCCGCGTACAGCGCGATCACCACGCACAACACGAGCTGGCCCACGAAGTCGTCGTACGGCTCGACGTAGGAGTGGTTGAACACCGCCAGGCCCAGCGCCGTGCCGACCGACACGCCGACGACGATCCGCACGCTGCGCCGCGTCGCGCGCCGGTCGGCCTCCACCCGGCGGCGCATGTCCAGCTCCGCACGCGCCGAGGACGCCAGCGCGCCCAGCATGTCGCGCAGGCCCGGCCCGCGCAGCTTGGCGTTCAGGATCAGCGCGGCGATCACCAGGTCGGCGGACGGGTCGTGCAGCTCGTCGGCGAAGCGGCGCAGCGCCTCGGGCATCGGGACGCGCGTGTGCAGCCGGTCCACCAGCTCGCGCAGCGGCTGCTGGAGCGCGGGCGCGGCGGCGCGCAGCGAGGACGGGATCGCCTGCTCCAGCCCCACCGCCCCGGCGATGGTGTCGCGCAGCGATTCGGTCCAGGCGGCCAGCGCCTCCAGCCGCGCCATGCCGCGCCGCTCCTCGGCCGCGCCGCCCGCCAGGCCGTTCCAGGACAGCACCAGCACGCCGGTGCCGAGCGCGGCGATCGGCCAGCGGGTCACGATCAGCACGACCACGCCGGTGATGACGGCCAGCGCGGTGCGGGTGGTGAGGGTCTTCAGCAGCTCCTGGCGGCTGCGTCCCCGCGACGGGCCGGGCCAGGCCGGCATCCCGCGCAGCGCCGCCGCCAGCAGGATCAGGCCGCCGCCCACCAGGGCCCCGGCGACGACCGCCAGCAGCACGTCCGGCGCGATCACCAGACACCCGCGGCGGTGTCGTAGCCGAACTCGGCCAGCTCGTCGGCGCACGCGATCGGCGCGGCCGGGACCGCGTGCCCCTCCGGGCCCAGCGCGAACACCTCCGACGACAACACCCTGCCGTCGGCGCCGGTCACCTCGCGGACGCTGGCGACGTAGCGGCGCAGCCGGCCGCCGCTGGCGTAGTCGTTGCGCTTCTCGATGAACACCACGAAGTCGATCGCGCCCGCGATCAGCATGTGGGTCGCCTCGACCGGCAGCCGCTCCTCGGACTGGATCGCGTAGGTCGCGATGCGGTTGAAGACCTCCATCGAGGAGTTGGCGTGGATGGTCGAGAGCGAGCCGTCGTTGCCCTGCGACATCGCGTTCAGCATGGTGACGATCTCGTCGCCCAGCACCTCGCCGACGATGACGCGCGAGGGGTTCATGCGCAACGAGCGGCGCACCAGCTCGGCCATCGAGATCGCGCCCTGGCCCTCGGAGTTGGGCAGGCGCTGCTCGAAGGCGACGCAGTTGGGGTGCAGCTCGGGGAAGGCGTCCAGGCCCAGCTCCAGCGCGCGCTCGACGGTGATCAGGCGCTCGACCGGCGGGATCTCGTTGGCGACCGCGCGCAGCAGGGTGGTCTTGCCCGCGTTGGTCGCCCCGGAGAACATGATGTTCTTGCGGGCCAGCACCGCGGCCTTGAAGAAGCGGCCGAGCTCGGGGCTGAAGGTGCCGGTGCCGACCAGGTCCGACAGGAACACCTTGCCGAGGCGGGCGCGGCGGATCGACAGCGCGGGCCGCACGGTGACGTCCATGACGGCCGACAACCGCGACCCGTCGGGCAGCCGCAGGTCGAGCTGGGGGTTGGCGGTGTCGAACGGGCGTGAGGACAACCCGCTGTAGGCGGCCAGGATCTGGATCAGCTCGACGAGTTCCTCGTCGGTCTCGGCGACCGGCTCGCCCATCACCTCGCGGCCGTCGGCGTACCCGATGAACACGCGGTCGCAGCCGTTGATGTCGATGTTCTCGATCTCGGGGTCCTCCAGCAGCGGCTGGAGCCGTCCCACCCCGAACAGCGCCGCGTGCACCCCGGCGGCGAGGGCCTCCTCTTCCTCGGCGTTGGGCGGGCGGCGGCCGGAGGTGATCTCGCCGCGCGCGAACTCCTCCAGCACCTGGCCGATCAGGGCGCGGGCGAACTGCCGCTCGTCCTCGCCCGACATGGGCGGCAGGCCGTGCGCGGCGTCCAGGCGGCGCTGCTGGGCGAGCCGGTCGCCGACCTCCTGGCGCAGCCGCTTGACGAGGGCGTGGTCCATCAGAGCCTCCCGTCCTGGAGTTGCAGGTCGACGGGCGGGGCCTCGGGCGCGGGGCGGCGGGCGTCCAGCCGGGTGACGAGCGCGGCGGCGACCTCGCGGGCCGAGCGGACCAGCAGGGAGCGGTCCAGCTTCCCGCCCCAACTGCCCGACAGCAGCCCCGCGCCCTTGGGGTCCAGGGCGAGGCCGCCGAGCACGGCCACCGGCGCGCGGGGCGGGCCGGGCGCGCCCTCGGGCGTCTGGTGGCGCTGCTGCGCCCCGGCGATGATGCGGTCGACCTCGGCGATGGAGGCGCGGTAGTCGCGCGGGTCGGCCAGCACGATGATGCCGATGGGCGGGCCGCCGCGCAGCTCGCCGGCCAGGGCGTCCACGCGTTCGCGCAGGTGGGCGACCTGTTCGAGGGTCGCGCGGGTGAACAGCACGACGAGGTCGGCCTCGCGCGTCAACTCGGTCAGCGGGGAGCCCGCGCCGAGCCGCCCGCAGTCGGCGAGCACGTCCACCGGCCCCAGCCCGGCGAAGGCGCGGCCGAGCGGCCCCCACAACCAGGTCATCGCCTGCGCCTGCTCGGCGTTGGTGAGGCCGACCAGCACGTCCAGGCCGCCGACCAACCGCTGGCAGTGCTCGGCGACCTGCTCGGGGCGCAGGCCGCGGCGCGCGGTGGCGGCCAGGCTGAGCAGGCCGCGCGCGGGGTTGAGCATGCCGCCGGTCCCGCCCTCGCCCTCCTGGGGCGCGGCGGGCAGGCGGTAGACGAGGTCGCCGCCCGCCAGGTCGCATTCGGCGACCAGGACGGGCCGGGGCCACACCGCGCCGAGCGCGACGGCGGCGGTGGTGACGCCCGGCGCGCCCTTGTCGGCCGCGAGCGCGATCAGTGCCACGGTGTCAGTTCCCGCCTGTGTTCGGGGCCTGCTGGCCGCCCGGGGACGGCTGGTCGCCGGGGCGGGCGGGCTTCTCGGTGGTGGGCGGCGGCGCGCCGCCGTCGGCGGGGGCCGCGCGCGTGCCGTCCGGCAGCAGCGCGACGGCGACCGTCCCGGCGGAGGCGGCCTGGGTGAGCAGCGCGGCCTCGCCCGGCGGCACCGCGACGTCCATCGTGGTCTGGTCGCCGCGCAGCCGGTCGCCCGAGCCGCCCCGGGACAGGCTCACCACGATCGCCTCGCCCGACAGCACGGTGCCCGCCTTGGGGCCGCCGCTGTTGCCGCCGCCGACCGCGTACAGGCCGACGCGCTTGCCGACCGCCAGGTCCTTGACCGGGAACTGGCCGGGCTTCAGCGCCAGGCCGACCACCACGCGGCCCTTGGCGGCCTCGTTGCCGCGGCTGAGCATCTTGTTGGTCAGCAGGGTGTCGGGCACCAGCGGCACGGTCGCGTAGAGGCTGGTGACGTCCTGCCGGTTGGCCCAGTCGAGGTACTGGATGCCGGTGTCGCCGACCGGCACCTCCTTCAGCGCCGACGCGGGGATCCTCTGCCCGGCCGCGACCGGCTGCGCGATCGCGATGGCCGACACCCGCTGGCCGCTGGCCATGACCAGGTAGGCGCTGGTGAGCGCGCCGCCGAGGATCAGCAGCACGGCCAGCGCCGCGAGGGCGGGCTTGCGTTCGCGGGGCGCGACCGGCAGCCGCTGGCCGCCCGCCGAGCCCAGTCCGGCGCCGCCCGTCCCGGCGGCCGGACCGCCGGGCCGGGTGCCGGTGACAGCGCCCGCGACGGGCGTCCGGTTGGCCTTCATCGCACTGCCCACGTGCTCCCTCCCGCCCGGCGGAGACCATGTCCCGGAGATCCCCGCACATCGGGCGATCCATGCTCGCGGGGGCACCGAGCCCGCGTCAATGGATTCGGTGAGGTGAAGCCGTCCCGTGACTCGCGGTGCGGGGATGACCAGGGAATTCGGTGATCACTTACTCCCTTACCAAGGGTCACAGCAATCACTGACAACCTCGGGGGCGGACATGCCTTTATCGGGGATAGGCGCTGGTCCTTGCCCGGCGGCGCCGGGTTCCGCCGCAGGTCGGCGCGGTGCGGGCGGACCGCTCGCCGGGAGGCCCCCGTCCGGGGCCGTCCCGCTCACTAAGCTGTGCCGGGCCGCACGTCCGCCCGTCGCGTCCCCGGGCCGACCGGCGGCGGCGCACAATGGAGGGCAGGAATGCGGATCTCGTGCACGGCGCTGACCGGTGACGGACCCCGGGATGTCGTGATCAACGTCGATTCCGAAGTGACGGTCGACGGAGTGGCGCGCACACTTTCCCGCGCATTGAACGGCAATTCCACGGCGATCAGTTCGTCCGCACTTCCGGAACCGCGCTTTTCGAAAAAGGCGATAGCGGCGGGCGACCGTTCCGGCGGCGGCGCGGGCCGTTCCGGCGGGACCGCCGAGCGGGCCGCGGACGAGCAGCGCGCCCTGTGGATGGACGGCCGGATGCTCGACCCGCAGGCCCTTGCCGTCAAGGAGCTGCGCGACGGCGCGGTCGTGGCCGTCGAGCGCCGCGCCGCCGCCGCGACCGTGCTCGCCGAGCCCACCGGCCTGGTCGAGGTCCGCGTCGTGGGCGGCCCGGCCGCCGGGTCGGTGCACCGGCTCAGCGTCGGCGTCAGCACGCTCGGCGGCGGGTCCGGCGGAGCCGACGCGGACGTGGACATCGCGCTGGCCGATCCCGCGATCCCCACCCGGTCGTTGCGCATCACCGTCGGCCGCGACGGCGTGCAGGTCGAGCCGTCCGCGCACACCACCGCCACCCTCGACGGCGAGCCCCTGGACGGCAAGACCGGCTGGCCCGACGGCGGCATGCTCGCGGTCGGCGCCAGCATCCTCACCCTCGCGCCCGGCACCGCGCCCGACACCCACCTGGAACCGCTGCCCGAAGGCGGCCTGGCGTTCAACCGGCCGCCGCGCCTGCATCCGGCGGGCCGGTCGCGCCGCCTCGCCGTGCCGCAGCGGCCCGAGCGCAACCCCAAGGAGCGGCTGCGGCTGTTCGGGGCGCTGCTGTTCTCGGCGTTCGGGCTGGTCATGGCGTTCGCGCTCAACCAGTGGTGGTGGGCGCTGTTCGCGCTGGCGTGGCCGGTGATGACGGTCGGCGAGTGGATCGGCGACCGGCTGCACGGCCGCAAGTCCTACAAGAAGGCGCTGAAGGAGTACCGGGAGAAGACGGCCGCGTTCGGCGGCGAGCTGGACGGCCTGCGCCGCCGCGACCAGGCCGAACGCCGCGCCGCGCACCCCGATCCCGCCGAGGTTCTGCTGACCGCGACCGGCCCGCGCCGCCGCCTGTGGGAGCGCCGCCGCGACGATCCCGACACGCTGCACCTGCGCGTCGGCCTCGCCGACCTGCCCGCCCGCGTCGAGCTGACCGGCAACGACGGCGAGCAGCCGGTGAAGACGCCGACCGCGCGGCTGGTGCCCGTCCCGCTGCCGCTGGCGGAGCTGGGCGTGCTCGGCGTGACGGGGCCGCGCGCCGCCTCGCGGGGCCTGGCGCGCTGGCTGGTGGCGCAGGCCGCCGCGCTGCACAGCCCCCGCGACCTGGTCATCGTGGTGCTGGCCGCCGACCAGGAGGCGGCCCGGGACTGGAACTGGGTGCGGTGGTTGCCGCACTGCGCGCCGCGCGAGGGCGAGGAGTGCACGGTGCTGGTCGGCACCGATGCGGAGTCGGTCGCGCACCGGGTGACCGAGCTGGCGATCCGGGTGACCGAGCGGCGGCGCGCGGCGCAGGCGTCGTCGGGGTTCTTCGGCGGCGAGGCCAAGACCGCCGAGGCCGTCCCGTACAACATCCTGGTGGTGCTGGACGGGGCGCGGGCGCTGCGGCGCGTGCCGGGGATGCCGATGTTGTTGTCACGCGGTCCCGAGCTGGGCATCCACGCCATCTGCATCGACGACGAAGAGAAACTGCTGCCCGAGGAGTGCGCGGCCGTGGCCGCCTGGGACCCCGAGCGGCCCGAGACCGTGCGGCTCAAGGGCGAGGGCCTGGACGTCATCGGGCCGGTGCTGGCCGACCAGGTGTCGCCGTCGTGGGCCGACCGCGTCGCGCGGGCGCTGGCCCCCGTCCGCGACGTGTCGCGCGAGGACGCCGACGAGGCCATCCCCGCCCAGGCCCGGCTGCTCGACCTGCTCGGCATGGCCACCCCGACCGCCGAGCACGTGCTCGCCGCGTGGGCGCGCACCGGCGGCCGCACCACGCGCGTGCCGGTCGGCGTGACCGCCGACGGCGCGTTCGAGGTGGACCTCGCCGCCGACGGCCCGCACGGCCTGATCGCCGGGACGACCGGCGCGGGCAAGTCCGAGCTGCTCCAGACGCTGATCGCCTCCCTCGCCGTCGCCAACCGGCCCGACGAGATGACGTTCGTGCTCATCGACTACAAGGGCGGCGCGGCGTTCAAGGACTGCGCCCGGCTCCCGCACACCGTCGGCATGGTCACCGACCTGGACGGCCACGCCACCGAACGCGCCTTGGAGTCGCTGGCCGCCGAGCTGCGCCGCCGCGAGGAGATCCTGCTGCGGGCCGGGGCCAAGGACATCGACGACTACAACGACCTGCGCCCGGCCGACCCCGGCCTGCCGGTGGTGCCGCGCCTCACCCTGGTGATCGACGAGTTCGCGGCGATGGTGACCGAGCTGCCCGACTTCGTCACCGGGCTGGTGGACATCGGGCGGCGCGGCCGGTCGCTGGGCGTGCACCTGCTGCTGGCCACCCAGCGCCCGGCGGGCGTGGTGACCGCCGACATCCGCGCCAACACCAACCTGCGGATCGCGCTGCGCGTCACCGACCCCGACGAGTCCACCGACGTGCTGGACGTGCCCGACGCCGCGCAGATCGCCAAGGCGACGCCCGGCCGCTGCTACGTCCGGTCGGGCGCGGCCGAGCCGCACGCGGTGCAGTCGGCGCGGGTCGGCGGGCGGCGCGCGGGAGGCGGCGGCGTGCCCGCCGCCCGCACGGCCGTGATGCCGCTGCCGTGGCAGCAGCTCGGCCGCCCGGTGCCCGCGCCACGCGAGGCCGCCGACGACGGCACGATGGTCACCGACCTCGCGATGCTGGTGCAGGCGGTGGACGAGGCCGCGCGCCGCGCCGGGATCGCGCGCCGCCCGTCGCCGTGGCTGACGCCGCTGCCCGAGCAGGTCCGGCTCACCCCGCGCCCGGCGGCCGGGGGCTCGGTGGTGGACGTGCCGCCGCTGGCGTTCGGCATCACCGACCTGCCCGCCGTGCAGGCGCGCGAACCGCTCGTGCTGGACCTGGCGACCGGCGGCCACCTGTACGTGGCGGGCTCGGCGCAATCGGGCCGGTCCACGGCGCTGCGCAGCCTGGCGGGCGCGCTGGCCGAATCGTGCTCGCCGTTCGACGCGCACCTGTACGCGATCGACTGCGGCGCGAACGCGCTGCTGCCGCTGGTGTCGCTGCCGCACTGCGGCGCGGTCGTCACCCGCGACCAGCTCGACCGCTGCGAGCGGCTGCTGACGGCGCTGTCGGCGGAGGTGTCGCGCCGCCAGCAGTTGCTGGCCGAGGCGGGCTTCGCGTCGCTGGCCGAGCAGCGCGCCGCCGTCGCGGCCACCGACCGGCTGCCGTGGATGGTGCTGATGCTGGACCGGTGGGAGGGGTTCGTCGGGGCGTTCGAGCACTACGACTACGGCCGCCTGGTCGACCAGGTTTTGCGGCTGCTGCGCGAGGGCGCGGCGGTGGGGCTGCGCGCGGTGTTCACCGGCGACCGGACGGGCCTCGGCGGGCAGGTGTCGACGGTGTTCGACCGGCGGCTGATCCTGCGGATGGCCGACCCCAACGACTACGGGTACGCCGGGCTCCAGGACAAGCAGGTCCCGGCCGCGATGCCGCCGGGGCGGGCGCTGGAGCTGATGGGGCCGGGGGCCGCGCCGCGCGAGTCGCAGATCGGGCTGCTGGGCGACGACCCGTCGGGCACGGCGCAGGTGGCGGCACTCCAGGAGATCGCGCGCGCCTGCGTGACCCGTTACGGGCGGCTGCCGCGCCGCCAGCGCCCCCTGCACGTGGACGAGCTGCCGGTGCGCGTCACCTACCGGGAGGCGATGGCGCTGGACCAGGAGTTCCTGGCGCCGTCGGCGTTGTGGGCGCTGGTCGGGGTGGGCGGCGACACGCTCGCGCCCGTCGGGGTGGACCTGCTGAACGAGGGGCCGGGCTTCGCGGTGGCGGGCCCGCCGCGCTCGGGCCGCTCGACGACGTTGCGGACCATCGTGCACTCGCTGCTGGACCCGGCGGTGGGCGGCGGCCTGGTGCCGGTGGTGCTGGTGACGCCGCGCCGCTCGCCGCTGCGACTGCTGGCGGGGCGTCCGGGCGTGCTGGGGGTGCTGAACGCGGACGCGGAGGCCGACGACCTGACGGACGCGATCGGTGAGGAGCACCGCTACGTGGTGGTCGTGGACGACGCCGAGCTGCTGGACGAGAGCGAGCTGGACGACGCGCTGCGCGAGGTGCTGCGGACGGCGCGCGACGGGGAGCACGCGGTGGTGATCGGCGGGACGACCGAGGACATCGGGCGCGGGTACCGGGGGTTCCTGTCGGACACGCGGCGGTCGCGGTCGGGGGTGCTGCTGGCGGTGGAGTCGGCGGACGACGGGGACCTGTTCGGGCTGCGGCTGCCGCGGAACGCGGCGGTGGGCGGGCCGACGGGGCGGGGGTTGTTCGTGGCGCTGGGGGCGACGACGCAGATCCAGGTGGCGCTGCCGCCGCCGGTGACCGACTGAGCGGGGCCAGAGGCGGAAGCTGAGCGCTAGGTCAGGGACGGAGACTGAGCGCGGGGTCAGGGGCGGAGTCGGCGGAGGCAGGGCGTGCGGACGGTGACGAGAACGCCGGAGTCGCCTTCTCCGGCGAGGAGTTCGGTGGTGACGCCGTCGGGGGTCTCGAAGATGGCCTCGTGCTTGCGGCCGGTGGCTTTGTGGTCGCGGGCGATGTGGGTGGCGACGCGGTCGACGAGGAGCTGGGCGGGCCGCGCCGCAACGGTGGTCGCGTACTGGACGACACCGCTGCCAGACGGCTCAACAAGCCCCGTCCCACGCCCCTGGTAGGCCCAACACCCACCGGCCCGCACGGTGCGCCGAACCTCCCCGGCCTTCCCACCGGCCAGCCGGAGAACGGTACGCAACTCGGCTCCAGCACGCCGCTCGGCCTCGTCCGGAGCCAGTTCCGTAAATCGATCGGCGAACGCGTCGTAGCGACGTTCAGGCGAGTAAAGATCCGGAGCCAGCCCAACAGCCCACCCCGAGGTGAGCAACCCGACAACGACCCACCCCCCGACCAGCCCACCCCCCAACGCACGCGGCCCCTGCACCAGAAGCACCGCGCCCACACCCAGGCAGAGCCCAGCGCAACCAATCGCGACTACCAAGACCAGACCGAGCGAGGGCGGCGCAGGCATCCAGCGACGATCAGGAGCCATGGCGACGCCGAGCGTCCACATCGTGAGGGGCATGGAGAGCAGCCCGCACGCGCCCGCCGCCAGAGCGCCCCCGCCGAGCCCTTGGGCGACGCGGCGCATGGGGCCTCCCGGGCTAGGCGGACCCCCTCATCATCCGTCCGCCCCGCCGGGAATTCACCAGATAGGACGGAGGATCTCCGCTGCCTCAACGGCCTGCGCACGACCGGCGCGGTAGGAGTCGGGCCAGCGGGCGAGGTCTCCGAGATTGTCGCCAAAGGCCTGCCGGGACGCGGCGTCGGGCCCGATGCGGACGGTCTTGCCCGAGACGGGACCAGGCGGCATGACATGCGCGAGCGGCTCGACGAGGACCAGCACATCAGCACCGGCGGCCAGATCGGCATTGGCGCCGAAGCCGATCGCGCCGTCCATGTAGCGACGACCACCGATGGGGACGGGCTGGAACGCGCCGGGCACGGCGGTGCTGGAGGCGACGGCGTCCGCGAGGGGAACGCCGCTGGCGCGGTCCCAGACCTGCCGCTCGCCGGTCTCGACGTCCACGGTGGTGATGCGGAGATCGCGGTCGGGCCAGTCGACGGCTCCGACGATGCGGCCCATGCGCGTGACGTGCGTCTCGGCGGGGAGGGCGTCGGCGGCCAGCGCGAGCGCGCCGACGTCACGCCGGGCGGCGGCAGGCTCGCGTGCGGGATCACCGAGGATGCCGAAGACCTGGGCCATCAGCGCGAAGTCAGGACTCGCCGCCCCGGCCTCCGGCCTTGGGGGCGGCGAAGCGAGCCGATCGAGATCCTGGCCGGTGCGCAGGACGGCCCCAACAGCGGACCCCGCCGAGGTGCCGACGATCCGGTCGGCCTCGTTCAGGTCGATACCGGCGTCGCGCAGCCCCGCCGCGAGCCCGGCCAGCCAGGCGATTCCGACGGCACCGCCCGCACCGAGCACGAGCGCGCGTCCGCCGGTCAAAGGTTCAGAGATCATGAGCTGATTCTGCAACCTCAAGCACGCTCCAGGTCAAGCGCCGGACCAACCAAGTTCGAACGGCGAATCTCTCTGCCAAGTGCTGCAATCCTGCCCGATTCCGGGCAGGATTCTTGCTTTCCACTCCCCCGCAACGCCATACTCGCCGGGTGCCGTACAAAGATCTGGTCGCCCACCTGACCCGGACCAGCCCCCTGAGCCCCGGGGAGGCGGCCCGGGTCGTCGCCGACGTGCTGGCGTATTTCGGCGAGCCCGTCGAGGGTTTCGTCCGCCGCCGCCACGCCGAGCTACAGGCGCGGGGGCTGACCAACCCCGAGATCTTCCGGCGGATCTCCGCCGAGCTGGCCGGACGCCGGGTGGCCCCGCCCGAGCTGTCCGAGCGCCAGTTGCGGCGCATCGTCTACGGGTGAGGAGCGGAAGCAACGTGTGCGGAATCGTCGCCTATGTCGGCCCCCAGGATGCGACGCCGATCCTGTTCGAGGGCCTGCAACGGCTGGAGTACCGCGGCTACGACTCGGCGGGCGTGGCCGTCGTCGGGAAGTCGGGCCAGCTCAGAGTGCGCAAGGCCAAGGGCCGGGTGCGCGACGCCGCCGAGGGCCTGCCCGCCCGGTTCAAGGGCGCGCCGGGCATCGGCCACACCCGCTGGGCCACGCACGGCGAGCCGAGCGACGCCAACGCGCACCCGCACGTGTCGGGGACGGTGGCGATCGTGCACAACGGCGTCATCGAGAACGCCGACGAACTGCGCGCCAAGCTGACCGCCGACGGCGTGGAGTTCGCGTCCGAGACCGACTCGGAGGTGCTGGCGCACCTGATCGCGGCGGCGGCCGCCGACCCGGACGTGGACCTGGCCGAGGCCGTCCGGCTGGCGCTGACGCGGATCGTCGGGACCTACGGGATCGCGGTGGTGGACGCGTCCCGTCCCGGCGTGTGCGTGGTGGCGCGCAACGGCAGCCCGGTGGTGCTGGGGCTAGGCGACAAGGAGATGTACGCGGCCTCGGACGTGTCGGCGCTGGCCGGGCACACCCGGCAGGTGGTGCACCTGGACGACGGGGAGATCGCGGCGCTGACCGCCGGCGGCTACCGGACGTTCACGCTGGAGGCGCGCGCCACGACCAAGGAGCCGTCCGAACTGGACGCCGACGCCGCCTCCTACGACACCGGCGGCCACGCGACGTTCATGGCCAAGGAGATCCACGAGCAGCCCGAGGTCGTCGAGCGCGCCCTGCGCGGCCGCCTGGACCCGCGCTTCCACACCGCCCACCTGGGCGGCCTGAACCTGGACCCGCGCGACGCCCGCGCGATCCGCCGCGTCAAGATCATCGGCTGCGGCACCGCCTACTACTCCGGCCAGCTCGGCGCCCAGCTCATCGAGGAACTGGCCCGCATCCCGGCCGACGCCGAACCCGCCTCGGAGTTCCGCTACCGGAACCCGGTGGTGGACCCCGACACCCTGTACGTGGCGGTGAGCCAGTCGGGCGAGACCTACGACACCCTGGCCGCCGTCCAGGAACTGCGCCGCAAGGGCGGCCGGGTGCTGGGCCTGGTGAACGTGGTGGGCAGCGCGATCGCGCGCGAGTGCGACGGCGGGATCTACCTGCACGCGGGCCCGGAGATCTCGGTGGCGTCAACGAAGACGTTCACGGCGACGGGCGTGGCGTTCGCGCTGCTGGCGCTGTACCTGGGCCGGATCCGGGACCTGTCCCCCGCCGACGGCGCACGCATCGCGGCGGGCCTGCGGGCGCTGCCGGGCCAGATCCAGGAGATCCTGGACCGCGAAGCCGAGATCGCGACCCTGGCGGCCGAGCTGGCGGCACACCGCGCGGCGTTCTTCATCGGCCGGGTGCGAGGCTTCCCGGTCGCCCGGGAGGGCGCGCAGAAGCTGAAGGAGATCTCCTACCTGCACGCGGAGGCGTACCCGGCGAGCGAACTGAAGCACGGCCCGCTGGCACTGATCTCCCCGGACCTGCCGACGGTGGCGGTGGTGCCGGACGACGAACTGCGCGACAAGAACCTGACGACGCTGGGCGAGATCCGCGCACGGAAGGGCCGGGTGATCGCGGTGGGGCACTCAGCCGTGGCGGACGACACGATCGTGGTGCCGAAGAACGAACCGGAACTGGACCCGATCCTGCTGACGGTGCCGCTACAGATCCTGGCCTACCACGCGGCACTGAGCCTGGGCCACGACATCGACCGGCCGAGGAACCTGGCGAAGAGCGTGACGGTGGAGTAGAGGGTTCAGCGGGGGCGGGGCGTGCACTTGTGGATCTGCCCGAAGCGCTTCTGCGCGATGCGCATGAAGTCAACCATGTCCTGCACGGCATCCCGCCCCCGCACGACGGGCACGAAGTCGATACTGATCCAGGGCTTCCGCTCACCACACCGGAACATCGCAACTACAAGATTGTCCCGAGACGACAAGCCGTTAGAGCCGTCGGTTGTAGCGACACCGTCGCCAAGCTCGGGAGGAAGATCGCGGTAGGTGGCGTCCTCCTTGCTTTCAGCACGCTTGTTCCGCACGATCTGTTCCCCCTTGTTGAACGACCAGTAGACCCCAAGAGGGGGAGGCTGTTTGCCGGTTCGCACCAGACACAGGCCATTATCCGGCTGTGGCCCATTCGACCAGGAATCCTCTAGAGGAGTTGCAATGCCGGACACTCGACGAAACGAAGCCTCCGGAACCAGATCACAGAGGTACGGAGAAGTCTCGGCCACAGGGTGAACAGGTGAAATCCTGCGAGGCTTGTCCTTGGCGCAACCCGCGCTTACTAGCAGTATGATGACAAGCGGAATGATGGTGGATCGATTCACGATCATCACCGCCCAGTGCCAGGTGCGACATTCTTTCCATCTGTATTCCGATAATGCCCAGCCGCCTCCTCTGCGCCCTGGCCGATCGAAGACTTAGCAGCGCTTCCTACCTGATCAAGCTTGACTTGCAGGTTCGCCCAACGCGTGAAGTCCTCAAACTGATCAGCGCTCATTGATTCAATGGGAAGAATTTTCGGATGCGCGCCGGAGGTGACGAAGGTCTGCCCCTTCAAGTCAGACTCTGGCAGCCGGTCATGGGCGTGCAGTGAGGCAACTGTCATCTGACCGAAGAGTTTCTCAACAGCTTCCGTACTGGTCTTTGAAGCCAAGATGGCGTCGTTGGGCTTGTCCGCCGCTCGTTCCACGATCCACTTCGTCAGTTCATCCTGAGCCTTGCCTACTACCAGGTTGAACCCTTCTCCGACGATAGGGGCCTTTGAGGCAACCGATTCGACGGCCTTGCCGCCAGCGAAGCCCACCCCCATGGAGACGTACCCCTCGATGCGCTTCCTGTCCTCGGCGAGACGAGACTCCTCACCGTTCGTGGTTTGGTATCGAGCTTCCAGCAAGTGACCGAACATCCACCCCTCTCCGATGATCGCGTTACTCAGTTTGTCCTCTCCGCCAGGAGCCGCACGGTCGATGGCGACCTTCGCATGAGCGATCTGCGCCTTGAGCAAGGTGTCGTAGGCGTCGGCACTTCGCGTCAGTTCCAGCAGCAGATAGTCCAGATCCGCATCGTCCATCGGAGTGCTACCGGTCTTCGCACCGAAGCGGAAAGCCTGATAGATGTCGTTCATCTTGGTGATATGAACAGCGAAGACCTGCGCCGCAGGGACGCGCAGACCAGACAGGGCGTCCAGCCGGTCTTCGCCCTGAATCTCGATCTTGTCGTCCTTGACCGTGAAGTGCTTCTTGGCGTCGTCGGCCAGGATCTTGCCCGCGTCGAACGCCAGTGCCTGCGACAGCTCGTCCTGTCCCGCAGCCGCCACCCTCAGCGCCTCCCCCAGCGCCGCCCCGTGGTCCGCCTCAGGCCCCTTCCCCCACAGTTCCCGCCGGTCGCTCAGCAGGTACTCCAGGTTCCCCATCCGCATGCTCGCCGGAGCGTCCTTCGCATGCGGCCCCATCGGAGCCCCGCGGAACAGCGCCCGCGCCCCCTCCTTGCCCGAGGCCGCCGCAGCGTTCAGGAGTGGAACCAGGAAGTCCCTTCCCTCTCCAGGGGCTGAAGACGAACTCGCGCCGTCCCTGAACCGGCCCGTCAGGTCCGGCAGTGGAGCGTTGCCGAAGGTCTCGCGGATGTGGCGGTCGTGGGCGATCATGCCCGTGCCCACCACCTTGAAGAACTCCGGCGAGAAGCGGTTGTCCCCCGCGCTCACCAGCAGTGTCGACAGCGCCTGGTAGCCGGTGATCCCCGCCGGAAGCGCAGCGCTCGGCGGGAAGTTGCCCTGGCCCTCACGGACCAGGTCGCCGAGAAAGCCACCCCCGGCGTAGCCGTTCTTCCGGCCCGGGTCCGTCGTCAGCGCCAGGCTCCGGCCCAGTACGCCCAACGCTTTCCACGTGCTCTGAGCCAGCGCCTCGTCGCCCCGCTGCGCCCGCACCTGGTCGCACAGCCTTCCGGTCACGTCGAACAGGCCCTTCGCGCCCAGGTCCGTCACCAGCGCCTTCGCCATCGCCGGCGTCACGTCCGCCGGGTCTCGGCGCATCAGCTCCGCCCGCGCCCGCGCGTCGCCCGCCGCCGCCTTCCGCACCAGCGTCGCCACGCGGCGGCCCTCCGCGTAGCCGATCTGGTCGGTGTAGCGGTCCGGCAGCGTCAGGTACGTCCCGTCCGCCCGGCATACCCGCATCGCCAGCTGCTCGCGGTCCATCGCCCGGACCAGTTCGTTGCGGCGGCGCAGGTCGATCGACGCCTCGCGCGCCCACGCCGCGATCCGCTTGATCTCCATCGCGGGCGCCGTGCTCACGCCCGCGCCGTTCAGCGCCTGCCAGAGCTGGTCGGCCAGTTCCGCCAGTTGCGGTGCCGCCCGCGTCATGTCCTGCGTCATGCGCTCGAACTCGGCGAGCTTCACCCCGCACGTGTCGGGCGCCAGCCACTTGTCGGCCATCGCGTCACCGTGCCAGCGGGGTGCGCAGCTTCTCCTGGATCAGGGCCAGCGATCTGCGCAGTTGCGCCTGCAGTTCCGCCTGGTTGCGCTGCAACTCGCCCGCGAAGCCCGACGCCGACGGGCCGCCCACCCACGCGTGGTCGCCCATCGCCCGCGCCGGTCCGGCCAGCAGGTGCCAGTGCTCGTCCGACAACGCCTGAACGCGGTCCAGCAGCAGCCGCGCCCGGAAAAGATCGGCCTCGTTCACGCCCGTCCCCGTCCCTCCGCGGACCCCCGCCCGCATAGGTGCGCGCGTCCCGCAGCGGGTCCCCGCCCGCGTCGGTGCGCGAAATGGCGCGGGCCCCGGCCTCGGGGGGATGGGCCGGGACCCGCGGTCCGTGGGAGGTCGCCCGTCAGCGCGTGGCGGCCTCGATGTTCTGCTGGGAACGCTTGATGTCCTGGCTGCCCTGCTCCAGCGCGACCGCCATCTTGTCGAAGGCCGTCTTGGCCTCCATCCAGGCGGCGCGGAAGCGGTCGGCGCCCGGACCCCACCAGATCTCGGTGCTGCTGACGGTGCGGCCGTTCAGGTCCTTGATCAGGGCGTCCAGGTTCTTGGAGTGCTTGCTGAACATCCGGGACAGGTCTTCCAGTGCCGCGATGCTGGCGCCGCGCTTGTCACCGCTCATGCTTGGACCCTTTCCTCGCCTGCCGGCGGTCCTGGGGAGGCGCCGGTGTTGCCGCTGGAACGTGACCATCACCCGCGAACGCGGGGCCGAACTGTTCAAGCCCAAGAATGGCGACAGCCTACGCCCCATCGATCACAAGAATCCAGACGGTTCCGGTGTCCGCGCCGCCGATTCCGCCGCATTACCGGCGGGTTTTGCTGGCCGGATTCGGCCACGGCAACGGTGTGATCACGCGTTTCGCGCCCCCCGCGTCACGCTCCGGAGTTTTCTGACGGGTATTATTACTGTGCGTCAATGAATGCGCAGGACGCCGGACCGGCCGCGCCAGCGCCGGCCTCGCACAACAGAAGATCCGGGGACCTGACCGCCGCTGTCAGCGGCCCGTCGGACGCTCGGGGTCGTTCACCGGCCGCGCGGCCGGGTCCAGGACGCCCTCGCCGACCAGCGTCAGCCGCCGGTCCCGGGTGGTGAACTCGAACCGCCGCCGCACCGACTGCACGAACCTGCCGGTGTCGTAGCGCGCCTCGGTGTGCTCGGTGGCCTCCAGGGTGATCCGGTCGCCGCGCCGCACCGCGCGGTCGGCGGCCAGCGTGGTGCGGACGCCGGTGAAGACCGGCCCGCCCGCGACCGGGGCGCGGTTGCGGCCCGCCAGCTCGCGGACGGCGCGCTCCTGCACGCCGGCCAGCCGGGGGGAGATCCGCACGCCGAGCACCTCGGCGGGTGGCCTGCGGTCGCGCCGGGCCACCAGCGCCTGGGAGCGGTCCTGCACCAGGGCGCGGGCGGCGGCGGTGAGCTGCCGGGTGGTCTCGGCGTCCACGACGGGGCGGCCGGGCGGCACGGCGGAGGAGGGCAGCAGGACGCATCCGGCCAGGGCGAACGCCAGGCCGAGAAGGGTCCGGTGCTGCGCCATACGACTCCCGCTCTCGCGCTGATCAGTGGCGAACATACACCGGCGGCGCGGCCCGCGACAGGCCCTCGCGTTCACATGGAATGAAAACCGTTATCATCATGTTGACGCCATCGTGCAGCCGCCGCTGCGGAAGGGGGACAGATGGCACGCAACGAGCTCCGGCCCGTGGTCAGGATGCGGTCGACCGCCGGCACCGGTCACACCTACGTGACCCGCAAGAACCGCCGCAACGATCCCGATCGCCTGATCCTGCGCAAGTACGACCCGATCGCCCGCAGCCACCAGACCTACCGGGAGGACCGATGAAGAAGGACATCCACCCCGACTACCACTACGTGGTCTTCCGGGACCGCAGCGCCGACTACACCTTCCTCACCCGCTCCACCGCCACCAGCGAGCGCACGATCGAGTGGGAGGACGGCAACACCTACCCCGTCGTCGACGTGGACGTGTCCTCGGCGAGCCACCCGTTCTACACGGGCAAGAGCCGCCTCATGGACACCACCGGCGCGGTGGACAAGTTCAACCGGCGGTACGGCCGCAAGCAGGGCTGACCTGCGGGGGTCCCGCCACACCTCCGTCTCCGCCGGCGCGCCGGAGCCCCGTGCGAGCACCGCTCGCACGGGGCTCCGGCATGTCCGGGCGGCCCCGCTGAACTGCGCGGAACCGCCAATAAGGAGGGCCTTACGAAACCCGCGGGCGGCGATTATCTAGACTGCCGTGCGAGGTTGAGGGAGGAGCCCCACGTGCGCAAGGTCCTGATCGCCAACCGCGGAGAGATCGCGGTCCGCATTGCCCGCGCCTGTCGCGACGCCGGGTTGACCAGTGTCGCGGTGTACGCCGAGCCGGACCTGGACGCCCTGCACGTTCGGGTCGCCGACGAGGCGTACGCGCTGGGCGGCTCGACGGCCGCCGACAGTTATCTGAGCATCGACAAGATCCTGAAGATCGCCGCCGACTCCGGCGCGGACGCGGTGCACCCCGGCTACGGCTTCCTGGCCGAGAACGCCGACTTCGCCGCCGCCGTGGAGAACGCGGGCCTGACCTGGATCGGCCCGCCGCCCGCCGCGATCACCGCGCTGGGCGACAAGGTGCAGGCCCGGCACATCGCGCAGAAGGTCGGCGCGCCGCTGGTCGCCGGCACCAAGGACCCGGTGTCGGGCGCCGACGAGGTGGTGGAGTTCGCGCGCGAGCACGGCCTGCCCATCGCGATCAAGGCGGCCTACGGCGGCGGCGGCCGCGGCCTGAAGGTCGCCCGGACGCTGGAGGAGGTGCCCGAGCTGTACGAGTCGGCGGTGCGCGAGGCCGTCGGCGCGTTCGGCCGCGGCGAGTGCTTCGTCGAGCGCTACCTCGACAAGCCCCGGCACGTGGAGACCCAGTGCCTGGCCGACCGGCACGGCAACGTCGTGGTGGTGTCCACCCGCGACTGCTCGCTCCAGCGCCGCCACCAGAAGCTGGTGGAGGAGGCCCCGGCCCCCTACCTGAGCCAGGAGCAGCTCGACCTGCTCTACACCTCCTCCAAGGCGATCCTGAAGGAGGCCGGGTACGTCGGCGCGGGCACCTGCGAGTTCCTGGTCGGGCAGGACGGCACGATCTCGTTCCTGGAGGTCAACACCCGCCTCCAGGTCGAGCACCCGGTGACCGAGGAGGTCGCGGGCGTCGACCTGGTGCGCGAGATGTTCCGCGTCGCCGACGGCGAGGAGCTCGGCTACGGCGACCCCGAGCTGCGCGGCCACTCGATCGAGTTCCGCTTCAACGCCGAGGACGCCGGGCGCGGCTTCCTGCCGGCGGTCGGCACGCTGGTGAAGTGGGAGCCGCCGTCGGGTCCGGGCGTGCGGCTGGACGCCGGGTACGTCGAGGGCCAGACCGTCCCGCAGGCGTTCGACTCGCTGATCGCCAAGCTGATCGTCACCGGCGCGACGCGGCGGCAGGCCGTGGAGCGCTCGCGGCGCGCGCTGGCGGAGTTCGTGATCGACGGCATGCCGACGGTGCTGCCGTTCCACCGGGCGGTGCTGGAGGACCCGGCGTTCGTGCCGGAGAACGACGACGAGCCGTTCACCGTGCACACCCGCTGGATCGAGACCGAGTTCGACAACCAGATCCCGCCCTACCAGGCCGCTCCGGCGGACGAGGAGGAGGCGGGCGAGCGCGAGCGCGTCACCGTCGAGGTGGGCGGCAAGCGCGTGGAGGTCGTGCTGCCCGCCGGGCTGGGCGCGTCGGCCGCCGCGGGCGCCGGGGGCAAGGCGGCCCCGGCCAAGCGCCGCTCGGGCAAGAAGGGCGGCGGCGCGCAGGCGTCGGGCGACTCGCTGGTGAGCCCGATGCAGGGCACCATCGTCAAGCTGGTCGCCGAGGACGGCGCGACCGTCGCCGCCGGGGACACGATCGTGGTCCTGGAGGCGATGAAGATGGAGCAGCCGCTGACCGCCCACAAGGCCGGGACGATCACCGGCCTGGCGGCGGAGGTCGGCCAGACCGTCTCCAGCGGCGCGGTGATCTGCGAGATCAAGGACTCCTGACACCGCTCGGAGCCTTGACGGCGCCTCGCCCCGACCATCGGGGCGGGGCGCCGTCGCCGTTTCCGGAGCCCGCGCAGCCGCCCGGCGTGCCGGACGGCGACGTCCCCGTGGCCGGCGTCGAGGTCGTGCTCCCCGTCGACGGCCGGCTGCTGATCGCCCACCGGGACGCTCGGACCGGCGCGGCCCGGCTGCTGCGACGCCGCCTGCACGACGGCGGCTTCGGCGGCGCTGACCGGACCGGGCCTCCGCCGCCCGGCCCCGGCACTGGCGCTCGGGCCCGACGGGCTGCCGCGTCACATGGGCGGGCCCCTTGGACGGCGTCCACCTCGCTCAGCGTCGCCACCAGCGGGTCGGCCAGGGCGGGTGTGAGTTCCTCCCCCGCCAGGGCGCGCGCCATGATCAGGACGCCCAGCGCCCAGGCGCGGGCGCGCCCGCCTCCGGGGTCCTCGCGCAGCCGGGCGGCGCACTCCGCGTAGAGGGCCGACGCGTCGGGCCGCTTCCCGGCGGCGACCGCCGACCATTCGGCCGCCAAAGCGCGCCATTGATCAGGGGTCGCGGGGGTTGGGCGGGGTACAGGGGGATTGATCACGTGCCTGGGACGAAGCCGGGGGCCGCCGGGTTCCGACGCGCAAGGAGCGCGTCGGCATACGCGGTCAAAGGGGCGGAACGTCCCCCGCCGCCCGAGCGTCTTACCTGGTAAGGAGGCAGACTGTAATCATGACTTCGGAACTGCTGTCCATGCGGAAGGCGCGTTTCGGCGCCCTTCCGGCAGTCATCGCCGTCGTCGCCCTGCTGATGTTCGGGTTCGCCGCACCGGCCCAGGCCGACACCTCGACCCAGATCGCGCAGGGGCTGCTCAAGTCCCGGCTGTACGTGGTCAGCACGGTCGCCCCGGCGGTCCCGGCGGGCGACCAGGAGCGCGCCCGGCAGGCGCTGGACTCGGCGGAGGACGCCGACGTGCGGGCCGTGATCATCCCCAACGACACCGACCTGGCCCGGATCCGGCCGACGCTGGTGAACATCGCCAACACCGTCGGCAAGGGCAAGACCTACGTGGCGGTCACCGCCGACGGCCAGCACGTCCGCGCCATCTCCAAGGACCTCAGCGGTTCCGAGATCAACCAGGTCGTCGCCCAGAGCGGCGTCCAGGGGGCGTCGGCCGCCGACCAGGTCGTCGGGTTCACCCGGGCGGTCGAGAAGAAGGCCGACGACCAGGCCCGCGGCGGGCTGGTCGGCATGTTCGTCACGCTGGGCGTGCTGCTGCTGGTGGTCGCCGCCGGGCTCGGGTTCTTCCTGATGGCGCGCAAGCGCCGCCGGGAGAAGGACGCCCGCGAGATGGCCGAGCTGAAGCAGGGCGTCGAAGAGGACGTGACGCTGCTCGGCGAGGACATCGCCCGCCTGGACCTGAACGTCATGGACAAGGAGCTGCCCGCCCCCATCCGCGAGGACTACGAGCGGGCCATGAACTCCTACGACAAGGCCAAGACCGCCACCGAGCGGGCCGCCCGGCCCGCCGACATGGGCGCGGTCGCCGAGGCGCTGGAGGACGGCCGCTACTACATGACGGCCACGCGCGCCCGGCTGGCCGGCGAGCCCGTGCCCGAGCGGCGCGCGCCCTGCTTCTTCAACCCGCAGCACGGCCCGTCCGTGCAGGACGTCATGTGGGCCCCGCCGGGCGGCGTGGCGCGGTCGGTCCCGGCCTGCGCCGCCGACGCCCAGGCCGTGCTGGCGGGCGGCACGCCCGACGTGCGGATGGTGCCCTACGGCAACGGCCGCCGCCCCTACTGGGACGCCGGACCGGCCTACGCGCCCTACGCGGGCGGCTACTACGCCGGGTACGGCGGCATGGACCTGATCAGCGGCATGATGATCGGCACCATGCTCGGCTCGATGATGGGCGGCGGTTTCGGCTACGGCGGCTACGGCGGCGGCTTCGACGGAGGCGGCGGCGACATGGGCGGCGGCGGAGGCGACTGGGGCTTCGGCGGCGGCGACTTCGGTGGCGGAGGCGACTTCGGCGGGGGCGGCGGGGACTTCGGCGGCGGGTTCTAGCCGCCCGCGATGGCCCGCCTGCCAGGCGATCCGGGCCCGCTGCGGTGGGCCCGGTACACGCTGGGGTTCCGGCTGCCGCCCGAGAACCGTGAGTGGGTGCGGCACGACCTGACCGACGCGGGCTGGCGCGCCCGCGTCCTGCTGCGGCACCTGGCGCTGATGCTCCCGATCTGCGCCGGGCTGGCGTTCCTGCCGGGGCCGTGGTGGATCCGGGCGCTGGTCGTGGCGCTGGTGCTGGTCTCCAGCGTGTTCACCGTGGTGATCAGCGCCGACGACCTGCGCCGGGCCCGGTTGCGGCAGCACGGGCTGGAGCCGCCGGGCTGAGCGCAAGGAAACGGCGGGCGTCCCGGTGGACGCCCGCCGCCTCGCGTCCGATCAGTAGGCGTGCTCGGTCATCAGCCGCCGCGCCGCCTCCTGGATGCTGCCCGAAAGCGACGGGTACACCGTGAAGGTGTGCGCCACCTGGTCCACCGTCAGGTGCTGCTGCACCGCCACCGACACGCCGAGGATCAGCTCGCTGGCGCGCGGCGCGACGATGACGCCGCCCAGCACGATCCCCGTGGACGGCCGGCAGAACAGCTTCACGAAGCCGTCCTCGAAGCCCTGCATCTTGGCCCGCGCGTTGGTGAACAGCGGCAGCATGACCGTCCGGGCGTTGACCTCGCCCGAGTCGACCATCTTCTGGCTGACGCCCACCGACGCCACCTCGGGGTCGGTGAAGATGTTGGAGGCGACCCAGCCCAGCTTCAGCGGCTGCACGGCCTCGCCCAGCGCGTGCCACATCGCGATCCGGCCCTGCATGGCCGCCACCGACGCCAGGTTCAGCACGCCGGTGCAGTCGCCGGCGGCGTAGATGTGCGGGACCGAGGTCCGCGACACCTTGTCCACCTCGACGGTGCCCCACGAGGTCAGGTTGACGCCGGTCTTCTCCAGGCCGATGCCGCGCGTGTTGGGCACCATGCCGACCGTCATCAGGCAGTGCGAGCCGCGGATCTTCTGGCCGTCCTCCAGCGCGACGACCACGCCGTCGCCGGTGTTCTCGACGCCGGCGGCGCGCGAGCGCGACATGACCTTCATCCCGCGGCGCAGGAAGACCTCCTGGAGCACCGAGGCCGCGTCGGCGTCCTCGCTGGGCAGGATGCGGTCGCGCGAGGAGACCAGCGTCACCTTCGAGCCCAGCGACAGGTAGGCCCCGGCCAGCTCGGCGCCGGTGACGCCGGAGCCGACCACGATCAGCTCCTCGGGCAGCGCGGGCAGGTCGTAGAGCTGGCGCCAGTTGAGGATGCGCTCGCCGTCGGGCTCGGCGCCGCGCAGCACGCGCGGGGTGGCGCCGGTGGCGATCAGGATGATGTCGGCGCGGATGTGCCGGTCGCCGACCGCCACCACGTGCGGCTCGACCAGCCGGGCCTCACCCCGGACGATCTTGACTTCCTCGTAGGCGAGCCGCTCGGCCACGTCGAAGGACTGGGCGCGGGCCAGGTCCTTCACCCGCTTGTTGACGGTGGCGAGGTCGGCCTCCAGGCCGCCCACGATGCCGTCGGGGCCGCCGTTGAAGCGCAACCCGAGGGCCGCCGACTCGCTCATCACCGCCATGCGGGTGGAGGTGGCGATCAGGGTCTTGGAGGGCACGCAGTCGGTGAGCACGCAGGCGCCACCGGGGCCGTCGCGCTCCACCACCGTCACGTCCGCGCCGAGCTGCGCCGCGACGAGGGCGGCCTCGTAGCCGCCGGGGCCTCCTCCGATGATCACAATGCGAGTCACGCCTACCATTGTTTACCACTCACGAGAGTGACCCGTACGGGGTGCCGTACGCTTGGGCGGCGTGACACTGTACGCGGCGTACGCCTCCAACATGGACCCCGAGCAGATGGCGGCCCGAGCCCCGCACTCCCCCATGCGCGGCACCGGCTGGTTGTCGGGCTGGCGGCTGACCTTCGGCGGCCAGGACAAGGGATGGGACGGCGCGCTCGCGACGGTGGTCGAGGACCGCTTCGAGCAGGTGTTCGTCGTGCTGTACGACGTGCCGTCCTTCGACGAGCAGGAGCTGGACGCCTGGGAGGGCGCGGCGCTCGGCGTCTACCGCAAGATCAGGGTCCGGGTGCAGACCCTGGACGGCGACGCGCTCTGCTGGCTGTACGTCCTGGACGACTACGAGGGCGGCCTGCCGTCGGCCCGCTACCTGGGCATCCTCGCCGACGCGGCCGAGGCGGCGGGCGCGCCGGACGACTACGTCAAGGAGCTGCGCAACCGTCCCTGCGCGTCGCTGGGCGACTGATCCCGGCGGTCGGTCCCGGCGGTAATGTCGGGTCCGTGAGCAACGACGCTTTTTCTGCGGCCCGTGCCGCGGCCGACGAGCTGCGCGCCCGGTCCGGTTTCGACTCCTTCGACGTGGCCCTGGTGATGGGGTCGGGCTGGGTCCCGGCCGCCGACGCGCTGGGCGCGCCCGCCGCCGAGATCCCGGTGACCGAGCTGCCCGGCTTCGCGCCGCCCGCGGTGGAGGGCCACGCCGGGAAGATCCGCGTGGTGGAGGTCGGGGGCCGCCGCGCCCTGGTGTTCCTGGGCCGCACGCACCTGTACGAGGGCCGCGGCGTCGACCCGGTCGTGCACGGGGTGCGCACCGCGCTGGCCGCCGGGGCGGGCACCGTCGTGCTGACGAACGCGGCGGGCGGGCTGCGGCCCGAGCACCAGCGGGTCGGCGACCCGGTGCTGATCGCCGACCACCTGAACCTGACCGGCGGCAACCCGCTGACGGGCGCGACGTTCCTGGATCTGTCCGAGGCGTACTCGGGGCGGCTGCGGGCGCTGGCCAAGGAGGTCGACCCGACGCTGTCGGAGGGCGTGTACGCGGCGTTCCGGGGCCCGACCTACGAGACCCCCGCCGAGATCCGCATGCTCCGCACCCTGGGCGCCGACATGATCGGCATGTCCACGGTGCTGGAGACGATCGCGGCCCGCGAGGGCGGCGCGGAGGTGCTGGGCATCTCCCTGGTGACCAACATCGCGGCCGGGCTGTCGGACCAGCACCTGGACCACGAGGAGGTGCTCGCGGCCGGGAAGGCGGCGGCGTCCCGCATGGGCACGCTGCTGGGCACGGTGCTGTCGAAACTGTGAGCGACTATCGGAAGGCCGCCGAGGAGTGGCTGGCGCAGGACCCCGATCCGGAGACGCGCGCCGAGCTGCGGGCGCTGCTGGACGCCGGTGACGGCGCGGCGCTGGCCGACCGGTTCGGGGCGCGGCTGGAGTTCGGGACGGCCGGGCTGCGCGGCGAGCTGGGCGCGGGCCCGGCGCGGATGAACCGCGTCACCGTGATGCGCGCCGCCGCCGGGCTGGCCGCGCGGCTGCTGCGCGACGGCGGCACGCCCAAAGTCATGATCGGGTTCGACGCGCGGCACGGGTCGCGGCAGTTCGCCGAGGACACGGCGGCGGTGCTGACCGGCGCGGGCGTCCAGGCCGGGATCTTCGCCGACCCGGTGCCGACGCCGGTGCTGGCGCACCGGGTCAAGGCGTTCGGCGAGTACGCCGCCGGGGTCATGGTCACCGCCAGCCACAACCCGCCGCGCGACAACGGCTACAAGGTGTACTGGGGCGACGGGTCGCAGATCGTGCCGCCGCTGGACGCCGAGATCTCCGCCGCGATCGACGCGGTGGGGCGGGTGGACGAGCTGCCGCTCGGCGCCGGCTGGGAGGTCCACGACGCCTCGGCCGTCGATCTCTACCTGGAGTCGGTGGCGGGGCTGGGTCTGTGGCCGGGGGACGTCGGCGACGAGGTCCCAATCGTCTACACGCCGCTGCACGGCGTCGGGCGCGACACCTTCCTGCACGCGTTCGAGCGGGCGGGGTTCCCGGCTCCGGCGGTGGTCGCCGAGCAGGCCGAGCCCGACCCGGACTTCCCGACCGTCGCGTTCCCGAACCCCGAGGAGCCGGGGGCGATGGACCTGGCGCTGGCGCTGGCCGCCGAGCGCGGGGCCCGGCTGGTGATCGCCAACGACCCGGACGCCGACCGTTGCGCGGTGGCCGTCCCGGCGGGCGGCGGCTGGCGGGCGCTGACCGGCGACGAGGTCGGCGGGCTGCTGGCCGAGCACGTGTTGCGGCACACCGCCGGGGACGACCGGCTGGTGGTGACGACGATCGTGTCGTCGTCGCTGCTGGGGGCGGTCGCGCGGGCGCACGGGGTGCGGTTCGCCGAGTCGCTGACCGGCTTCAAGTGGATCATGAAGGCGGGCGGTCCCGGCGACCGGATGGTCTTCGGCTACGAGGAGGCCCTCGGCTACAGCGTCGGCGGCGACGAGGGCGTGGCCGTCAACGACAAGGACGGGATCGGCGCGGCGCTGGCGGCGGCGGGCCTGGCGGTGGAGGCGGCGCGCGAGGGCCGCACGCTGCTCGACCTGCTGGACGACCAGGCGCGCCGGTACGGGCTGCACGCGACGGCGCAGGTGTCGATGCGGGTGGCGGACCTGTCGCTGATCACCGAGGCGATGGCCCGGCTGCGCGCCGAGCCGCCCGCCGAGCTGGGCGGGCGCGCGGTGGAGGCGTTCGACGACCTGGCGAAGGGCGGCGCGGGGTTGCCGCCGACCGACGGGTTGCGGTTCCGGCTGGCGGCGGGCGCGGACGGCGGGTCGGCGCGGGTGGTGGTGCGGCCGTCGGGGACCGAGCCGAAGCTGAAGTGCTACCTGGAGGTGGTGCTGCCGGTGCCGGAGGGCGGCGAGGTGGCCCCGGTGCGAGAGAAGGCGGCCGAGGCGCTGGAGGCGCTGAAGGCGGACATCTCAGGAGTTCTAGGGCTTTCCTGAGCTGCTATGGCCGTGCCCTGACGGCGCTGAACGCGCGCCTGGGGCACGGCCACGCCGCGTTCTAGGCGTCCGGGGAGACCTCGATGTGCTCGGCGATCCCGACGAGCAGCACGCGCGTCCCCGCGTCCAGGACCCGCCAGCGGTGCGCCACGCCGCCCGCGCAGTAGAGGGTGTCGCCCGCTTCCAGGACGTGGTGCTCGCCGCCCGCCTCGACCTCGGCGCGGCCCGCGACGACGTACATGATCTCGTCGTTGCGGTGGGTGAAGGCCCGGTCCCAGTCGTGGGAGCCGGTGAACTCCAGCGCGTGCAGCCGCTGGTGCCCGCGGACGAGGGGGCGCACGCCGCCGTCGCCGTCCTCGGTGGTCTCCGGCGGCCCGGCGCGGACGACGTCCACGGCCTTCCGGCCGCCCGCCGCGGCGAACAACTGCACGGCCGTGGTGTCGAGGGCGTCGGCGATGCGCTGGAGCGAACGCATGCTGGGCCGCGCGCGGTCGTTCTCGATCTGGCTGAGGAACGGGGCCGACAGGCCGGTGCGGTCGGCGAGGCCGGCCAGCGTGAGGTCCAGGGCGCGGCGGCGGCGCCGGACGCTGGCCCCGACGCGCGGACCGCCCTCATTCACCGATTTCGCCACTTTTCCCCTCAGATCAGTAGGCAATACCCCTCTCCTTAGATTAGCTTTGCTGTCATCAAACAAAGTTTGATGGAGGAGCAGAGTTGAGCACCGTTGACCAGAACACCCGCCGCCGCCGCGGCACCGGCCTCATCGCGCTGGACGCCGACCGCGCGTTCGACGGGTACACCCTGTTCGCGCCGCTGACCGGCACCGGCGAGGTCTACCTGATCGACCTGCACGGCACCGTCGTGCACCGCTGGAAGATGCCCCACCGGCCCGGACGGCACGCGCGGATCCTGCCCAACGGGAACCTGGCCTACAACGGGACGCTCCCCGACCAGCCGACGCTGTTCGCGATGTGGGACAAGTACCGGGGCGGCTCGATGGCGGAGGTCACCCCCGACGGTGAGATCGTCCGCGAGCACATCGACCCGATGCAGCACCACGACGCGCACCACCTGGGCGACGGCGGGGTCATCTACGCCGCCCTGGAGCCGCTGCGCGGCGCGGAGGCGGCGGCCGTGCGGGGCGGGGTGCCCGGCTCGGAGGCCGACGGCACGGTCTGGGCCGACACCGTCAAGCAGGTCGACGCCGCCGGGAACCTGGTGTGGTCCTGGCGGGTCGCCGACCACCTGGACCGGGACGAGTACGCGCTGCACGAGGCGTACTCGCGCGAGCACTGGCCCCTGATCAACAGCGTCCGCCCGCTGGCGGACGGCAACATCCTGGCGAGCCTGCGCAGCGTGTCGGCGGTGGTGGTCATCAGCCGGGAGACCGGCGAGATCCTGTGGCGCACCGAGCCGGGCGTGGTGTCGCAGCAGCACTGCCCGACCGAGCTGGCCGACGGCAACATCCTGATCTTCGACAACGGGGTGTTCCGGCCGCACCGGGACGTGCCGTTCTCCCGGGTGATCGAGGTCGAGCGGAGCAGCGGGAAGGTCGTCTGGGAGTACCACGACCCGTCCCGCGAGGCGTTCTTCGCGCCGTTCATGGGCGCGGCGCAACGCCTGCCGAACGGCAACACCCTGGTCACCGACTCGCCAGGGGGCCGCATCTTCGAGGTGACGGCCGAGGGCTACCTGTGCTGGGAGTACGTGGTGCCCTACTTCGGCGGCTACCGGGAGGCCGAGGTGGGCAGGTTGTTCCCGGCGGAGGGGAACGCGCTGTTCCGGGCGTACCGGTACTCGGCGGCCGAGTTGCCTTGGCTGGGCGTCGGAGTCTGAGTCCGAGCCGGGCACCACGTCGGAGAGGGACGTGGCGGAGCACGCTCTGGCGCGGGAGCGGAGTCCCGGCCATCAGCGGGTTCCGCCGCAGGTCAGGGTGGGGGTGAGCGATGTGGCGCGCCGGTCGGGAAACCGGTCGAAAAAAGATCAACGATCTTCGAACCAACCCCCCGCCCCCGCCATCACAGAAGGCACCAACAGCACAACAAGCTGCTCAGCAGCAGCTCAGATCGGGGAACCCATGAAGCGCGCGCTCACCGTCGCCGGCCTCGCCACCACCCTCGCCGCCGGAACCCTGGCCGTCACCGGGACCGCCGCCGACGCCGCCACCCACGGCACGTTCGGCCCGACCGGCTACGCCGGAGTGAAGATCGGGATGTCCGCCAAGCAGGCCGCCAAGACCCACAAGCTGGTCCGCAAGTTCAAGGGCGGCATCTGCAGCGGCTACGACCTCAAGGGCCACCCGACCGGCAAGAACGCGGTGGGCGTGTACGTGTCCAAGAAGTACGGCGTCGCCCTGATCACCGCCCCGAAGGGCGCCGCCACCCCGCGCGGCATCCACACGGGCTCCACGTTCAAGCAGCTCAAGCGCGCCTACCCCGGCGTGAAGCGCGACATCCACGGCTACTACAACGTGAAGGTGAACTCGAAGGTCCTGTACCAGTTCACCGTCAGCAAGAGCAAGGTCAGCGAGATGTCGCTGAACGCCAAGAAGCAGGACTGCTACAACTGATCTTCGCGTTAGTTACTGCTCTTATTTCTCAGCCCTCGGCGGTCATGATCGCCAGGGGCTGAGTCATGTCGGGGCGGTTTGCGGGCTCGGCAGAGGCGGGGCTGATGGTGGGCCACACGTGATCAACAACCCCAGCCCCGTGCCCGAACCATCACGGCGACCCCGGCCACCGGGG
>NZ_BCRO01000121.1 GCF_001552635.1 Actinomadura hibisca NBRC 15177
GGGTTTCCCGCACCCAACCAACAACCCCCAGCCCCGCGCGGGGTTGATCCAGATACCCAGCGACCCCAGCCCGTGCGGGTTTCCCACACCCGACCATCTACCTCAACCCCGCGCCCCGCGCCCGACCACCAGTCCCAACCCGCGCACGTGTGCACCGTCATCGTGGTGCACAGATGCGGCACCTCGACCTTCAGGGGGCGACGGGCCCACGCGGCCGTGCTCGCCCGGTTGGTGACCACCAGCAAGGCCACCGGGGCCCGGTACTTGGCGTACAGGTAGGCCACATAGAGCGGCCACTGCGTCTCTTTGTCGTCGTCCTTCTCGTTCTGTGCCTCCACCGCCAGGACGCACGGAACGCCGTCCAGCTCCACCATCAGCACCGAGTCGACCCGGCCCTCCAGCGGCAGCGTCGTGATGTCGCCGGGGAGTTCGTCGACGTGCCTGACCTTCTCGACGGTGGCGCCCTTCAGGCACGCCAGGGCGGCGGTGATCAGCAGATCGTCGTCACGGAAGATCTGGTGCATCGCCTCATGAGGGGGTTTGACCATGAGGCGATGCTACGGAAGGTAAAAGTATCGCCACGTAGCGTTTGTTAATCTTCGTACTCAGGAAGGCGGGAAGTATCCGTATTCCTCCTCATCCGACGGGCGAGGCGGTTCCGGTCCGTCGGCCCCCAAGCGCATCATCCGCGACACCCGCACCGTCCGGAAGCGGCGGCCCAGCACATGGAACTCATAACCCGACGTCGCCTCGATCTGTTCGGCCGCCTCCTTCCACTCCGCCACTTCCGCCGCCGTCGCCGGATTCCCCTCGTACTCCCTCTTGCGGGGCAGCAGCCTCGTGAAATAAGCCGCCAGCCAGCGCCGGGCGTCGTCCGGGCCGTGGCCGCCGCCGAACGGTTGCCAGGCCCGGTCGCTCTTGATCTCCACCATCAGGAAGCTCGGCGGCAGCAGCACGATGCCCGGGTGGGTCCGCGCACCGTGCCGGGCCTCCAGCATCACCTGGTCCGAGACCGAGCCCGGGATCGGCAGGTAGCCCGCCAGGTTCAGGCGCAGCTGGGCCTCCCACTGGCCGGCCGGTGCGAGCGGGTCGAGCGGGAGGCCCTCCAGGCCGGAGTCGGGGCGGTCGACGTCGCTGGGGCGGGGCGGTTCCATGCCGGTCTTGTTGATCAGGCCGAACTTCTCGACGCGGATGATCCGGTAGCGGCGGTCGCCGATCTCCCACTCGTCCTTGGCGAGCTGCTCGCCCTCCTCGGGGTCCAGCCGGCCGGCCGCCGCCAGCATCGCGCGGGCCGTCTCGGGGGCGGCCTCGGGCGCGGCGCGGCGCAGCTGCGAGGCCAGGTCGTAGCGGGCGCCGGACGGGTCCAGCGAGCCGACGGTGAGCAGGTGCCACCGGTCGCCGGTCTGCACGGCGCTGCCGAACTCCGGGTTCTCGGCCGGGAAGATCTTGCCGTACTCCCGGATGCGCTCGCCCAGCTCCTGGTCGCGGACGGCGGACGCGGGATCGAGGTCGGCGACCACCTGGATGTGGTCGTAACCGGGCATCAGTGGGAAGGCCATGCGGCCATCCTCGCGGTGTACGCCCCGGTAGGGAGGGGAATTCGGCCCGTGACCGGATGGTCACGGGCCGATCGGTCGGTCAGGACCCGTAGACGGGCACCAGCGTCGCCCGTGCCAGGGTGTGCGCGACGGCGTTGAACCCCACCACGGCGGGCGCGGCGTCGGAGTCGATGCCGAGCGTCTCCACGTCCAGCGCGTGCACGGCGAACACGTAGCGGTGCGGGTCTCCGGGCGGCGGCGCGGCCCCGCCGTACGCCTTGGTCCCGTAGTCGGTGCGCGCCTGGATGCCGATCTTGTTGTCCGCGCCCCCGGCCCCGGTGGGCAGTTCGGTGACGGTGGCGGGCACGTCGAACAGCACCCAGTGCCAGAAGCCGCTGCCGGTCGGCGCGTCGGGGTCGTAGCAGGTCACCGCGAAGCTCTTGGTCTCGGCGGGAAAGCCCGACCAGGCGAGCTGCGGCGACAGGTTCTGCCCCGAGAAGCCCCAGTCGTCGAAGACGTGCTCGTCGGAGAGCGTCTCGCCCTCGGCGATGTCGGTGCTGGTCAGCGTGAACGACGGTACCTGCGGCAGGAACTCGTACGGCAGGGGCGGCTTTCCGGGCATGGTGACCTCCTCGTCAGACGATCTGCTGTCCCTCTCATACCTATCAGGGCGTCACGTCTTCACCGCGCCCATGGTGAAGCCGGTCACGAAGCGGTCCAGGAACAGGTTGAACAGGAACGCGATCGGGACCGCCGTCACCACCGTCGCCGCCTGCAGGGACTGCCAGAAGAACACGTCGCCCCTGATCAGCTGGGTCGGGACGCCCGTGCTCACCACCATCTCCGGGCTGGACGACACGAACGCCAGCGCGTACACGAACTCGCTCGCCGTCAGGGTGAAGCTGAACACGACGACGGCGACCAGCCCGGGGAACACCAGCGGCAGCACCGCGCGCACGAACGCGCCCAGGCGGCTGTGGCCGTCCACCATCGCCTGCTCTTCGATGTCGGTCGGTACCGCCTTCAGGAAGCCGATCAGCAGCCAGACCGAGACGGGCACCGTGATGGTCGGGTAGACGACGATCATGGACCAGAGGCTGTCCTCCAGGCCCAGCGCCACCACCACACGGGTCAGCGACAGGAACAGCAGGGACGGCGGGACCAGGTAGACCAGGAAGATCGCGATGCCCATCGGGGTGCCCCACGGGCGGTTCAGGCGCGCCAGCGAGTACGCGGCGGGCAGCGCCAGCGCCAGGGTGAGCAGCACGACGGCCCCGCCCACCAGCAGCGTGTTCAGCACGAAGGTCGGGAAGGGCGTGTCGGCGAACAGGAACGTCACGTGGTCGGGCGTCGCCGGTTCGTTGAAGGCGAACGGGTTGCTCTCCGGGTCGTACAGGTCGCGGTTCTGCTTGAACGCGCTCACCAGGCTCCACAGGAACGGCAGCGCGCACACCAGCGCCGACAGCACCGCCGCCGCGTACAGTCCGCACCGGGCCGCGACGTGGCGGCGCGCGTAACGCCTGCGCAGGGCCTCGTTCGTCATCGCGCCTCCAGCCGGCGGACCGCGCGCAGGATCGCCACCACCCCGGCGAGGAGGATCGGGAACAGGAACAGCGCGATCGCCGCGCCCTGCCCCACGTCGCCGCCCTCGATGCCCCGGAAGTAGGCCCACGACGCCAGGACGTCGGTCGCGTGCGTCGGGCCGCCCCGCGTCAGCACGTACGACACCGTCATGTCGGTGAACGTCATGATCGCGCCGAACAGGGCCGCCACCGCGATGACGGGCAGGGAGAGCGGGATCGTCACCTCGAACATGCGCCGCCAGAAGCCTGCGCCGTCGATGCGCGCGGCCTCGTCGATGTCGCGCGGGATCGCGACCAGGCCGGCCATGACGATCACTGCGGCCAGGGGTGTCAGCCGCCAGGTCTGCACGAGGATGACCGAGAGCATCGCGGTGTTGGGATCGCCCAGCCAGACGACGTTCTGGTCGATCAGCCCGAGGTGGCGCAGCGTCCAGTCCACCGGCGAGTAGATCGAGTCCAGGAACCACAACCACGAGATCGTCGACAGCGCCACCGGCGTCGTCCACGGCAGCAGGATCAGGAAGCGCACCAGCCACTTGCCGTGGAAGTCGGCGATCAGGAGGTTGGCCAGGATCTTGCCGAACACCACGATCAGCACCATCGAGCAGCCGGTGAACAGCAGCGTGTTCCAGAGCGAGCGCCAGAACACCCCGTCGTCGAAGACCGCCGTGAAGTTGCCGAACCCGACGAAGTCGTACGACGGGTCGCCGGTGGTCACGTCCGAGAACGCGAACGCCACCGCCAGCAGGAACGGCACCCCCACCAGCGCCAGGATGTAGATCACCGACGGCAGCAGCATCACCCACGCCAGGAAACCGTCGCGGTCGGCGAGGCCCGCGCGCCGCGCGCTCACCGGTCGCCGATCGGGACGGCCGGCGCGCGCGTGCCCGCGTCGGCGTCGAAGAACCGCAACCGTCCGGCGGGCACCGCGAACTCGTGCGGCTCGCCCGGCGTGATCGGGGTGTCCAGGGTGGCGGGCAGCCGCGCGATCACGCGCGTGGCGTCGCCGAGCCCGGTCACCGTGCCGTAGACGTGCCGGTCGCCCGACAGGTACTCCATCCGCTCCACCTGGAGCGTCATGGTGATCCGCGCGTCCTGCGGCACGCTCTCCGCAGGCAGCAGGTGCTCGGGCCGGAACCCGACCAGCCGGTCGCCGCGCCGGACCAGGTTCATCGGCGGGGAACCGATGAACGTCGCCACGAACGTGTCGGCCGGGTCGTCGTACACCTCCACCGGCGTGCCGACCTGCCGCACCCGGCCGCGTTCCAGCACCGCGATCCGGTCGCCCAGCCCCATCGCCTCGGCCTGGTCGTGGGTCACGTAGATCGTGGTCGTGCCGATCTGCTGCTGGAACCGTTTCAGCTCGTCGCGGGCCGTGGCGCGCATCTTGGCGTCCAGGTTCGACAGCGGCTCGTCCAGCAGGAACACCGCCGGGTCGCGCACCAGCGCGCGGGCGAGCGCGACGCGCTGGCGCTCGCCGCCCGACAGCTGGCGCGGCTTGCGGCCCAGCAGCGGTTCGATCTCCAGCAGCCCGGCCGCCCACCGCGCCTTGCGCTCGCGCGTCTCCTTCGGGGCCTTCTCGGCGCGCAGCGGGAACACGATGTTGTCCATGACGGTCTTGTGCGGGTACAGCGCGTATGACTGGAACACCATCGCGATCTGCCGCACGCGCGGCGGCAGCCCGTTCACCACCTGCCCGTCGATCAGCACCTCGCCCTCGGTGGGCCGCTCCAGCCCCGCGATGGTGCGCAGCAGCGTGGTCTTGCCGCATCCCGACGGCCCCAGCAGCACCAGGTACTCGCCCGGCCCGGCGGCGAGGTCCACCCCGTCCAGCGCGCGCACGGTGTCGGCCTTGCCGCGTCGTTTGCGCAGGTGCCCGTCGAACGTCTTGACCAGCGCGCGGACCTCGACGGTCTTCACCGGCGCTCAGCCCCCGACCAGCCCGCGGGCCCGCCAGCTCCTGAAGATCGCGTTGACGCGCTGCTCGGCCTCGGCCACCGCCTGCTTCGCGGTGAGCTGGCCGCGCGCGGCCCGGCCGAACATCGTCGGCAGCACGTTGGTGTTGAAGATCTCGCCGATCGCCGGGTTGGACGGCCCCGGGTAGCCGATGTTGGCGCTCCACGACGCCGCGCCCTTCAGCAGCGCCAGCTTGTTCGCCGGTTTCGCGCCGTACGGGTCGTCGTCCAGCCACCCGTTGAGCTGCGGCACCAGCGACGGCCAGCCCGGCAGGTCGTACAGCTCCGAGTGGTAGGTCACCGCCGGGAAGTTGGCGGTGTAGTGCAGCAGGAACTCCTTGGCCGCGTCGGCGTTGGCGGCGTGCTTGGGGACGATCCACTGCTGGATGACGTGCTGGGCCGCCATGGCCGCCTTCGGCCCGCGTAGCGCCGGGACGAAGAAGATGTCGTCGCCGATCTTGGGGTTGGTGCCCATCGCGGTGCGCCACGCCGAGATCGAGTTGAGGATGTAGGACGACTTCCCGGCGATCAGCGCCTGGTTGTTGGACGCCGGGACCCAGGAGAACACCTCGTCGGTCTCGGCCTGCTTCCACAGCCGCGTCATGTACTCGACGGCGGCCACGGCCTCCTCGGAGTTCAGCACCACGCGCTCGTCCCGGTCCTGCTCGGACGCGCCGAACGACCACAGCAGCGCCCGCGCCGCCATGTTGGAGTCGGTCTCGGGCGACAACCCCAGCCCGCACGGCACGCCGGTGGTGCGCTTGATCTCGGTCGCGCCGCGCAGCAGCTCGTCCCAGCTCCCGGGCCCGTTCGGCAGCCCCACCTTCTGCCACATCGACTTGCGGTAGTCGCCGGGGTCGGGCGACCAGCCGGGGCAGTAGGCGTAGAAGCGCCGGGTGTTGGGGTTGTAGCTCGACCTGCGGCACAGTTCGAGCTGCTGGCCCCAGCGCCGGGTGGCCTCCTGGACGAGGTCGGTCATGTCCAGCACGGCGGGCTCGTACTGAGAGAACGGCGCAATGTGCTGGATGACGTCGTGGCCCTGCCGCGCCTGGATCTCCGAGGCCGCGCGGCGCGGCACGTCCACGGTGTTGATGTGGTCGACGCGCACGTTCACGCCGACCCGTTTGCCCCAGTCTGCGGCGAACTTGTCGAACCACTTGTCGTGCCGGGGCACGAAGTGGCTCCACATCAGCACGCTCAACGAGCCGCCCAGTTTCCTGGTGGGAGCGGTGAACACCTCCTGCGGGGCCTTGCCGGTGTTCTTGGCCTGCGGGCCGCTGCTCTCGCTGGCGCACCCGGCCGCCAGGCCGTACGCGCCCGCCGAGAGGGCGGTGGCGGTCAGGAAACCTCGTCTGCTGAGCCGATCGTCGCCGGTGCCGACCATGGGGGAGCTCCCTCGCGCTGACGGTCCACCCTCGACGGTAGGTCGGCGGGGGCGTCCCATCCAGACGCGATCGGGTAACCCTATGCAAGCGTGGCCGCTCCGGTCGCGACGGTCACTCCCGTAACGCGCGAGGGGCGGCGTCCCGGCCGGGACGCCGCCCCTGAGGCGGTGCTTCTACGGTGCTACTTGCCCGTCGCGTCGGTGTAGGCGCGCAACACCTGCTGCGGGTCGCCGTCCATCTTGATGCGGCCGTCGTCCAGCCAGATGACGCGGTTGCAGGTCTCCTCGATGACGTCGAGGTTGTGCGCGACCAGGAACACCGCGCCGGCGTCCTTGCGCAGCTCGTCGATCTTGGCCTTGCTGCGCCGCTTGAACTTGGCGTCGCCGGTGGCCAGCGCCTCGTCGATCAGCATCACGTCGTGCGTGCGCGCCGCCGCGATCGCGAACCGCAACCGCGCGCCCATCCCGGAGGAGTAGGTGCTCATCGGGTAGTCGATGAAGCCCGGCTTGAGGTCGGCGAACTTGACGACCTCGTCGTACTTGGCGCGGGTCTCCTCCTGGGACATGCCCATCGCGAGGCAGCCCAGGGTGATGTTGCGCGAGCCGGTGAGGTCCTTCATCAGCGCGGCGTTCACGCCCAGCAGCGACGGCTGGCCGTCGGTGAAGACGCCGCCGCGCGCGGGCGGCAGCAGCCCGGCGATCGCCTTCAGCAGGGTGGACTTGCCCGAGCCGTTGGTGCCGACCACGCCGATCGCGTCGCCGCGGTAGGCCACGAAGGACACGCCCTTGACGGCGTGCACCTCCTTCATCTGCGGCCGGTTCTCCCGCTTGATGATGCGCAGCAGCGCGGTCGCGGCGGTGCCCTTGTTGCCGCCGCCGCTGTACACCCGGTAGATGATGTGCAGGCCGTCCACGACCACGATGGGCTCGCGGGCGGGGTCGATCACCACCGCGGGCTGCGCGGCGGCCACCGGGGCCTGCTCCTTCTCCTTGACCGCCTTAGCCACGGCCATACCTCTCCTCGGCGCGGTAGAAGTACCAGAAACCCCCGGCGAACGCGACCACGGCCCACACCAGCGCGTACAACCACAGCGTGGGCTGGGAGGTGACGCCGTGGACGCCGGCCAGGTCCTTGTCGTAGCTGGCCATCAGCGCACCGCGCACCAGCTCGATGAAGACCGCCCCGGGGTTGATCTCCAGGATCTTGCCCACCCAGCCGTAGCCGTTCTCGTCCAGGCTGGCGACCTTCTCGGGGATCAGGAAGAACACGCCCGACAGGTACAGCCAGGTCCGGGTGATGAACGGCAGCAGCTGCTGGATGTCGCGCACGAACGCGCCGGTGCGCGCGATCGCCAGGCTGATCCCGATGTTGAAGACCAGCTGGAGCAGCAGCGCCGGGACCAGCAGCAGCCACGACCAGGTCAGCGGCTCGCCGGTGGCCAGCACGATCACCATCAGCACGGCCATGGAGATCAGCAGCTGCTGCAACTCCATGATCACGTGGGCGAACGGCAGCGAGGCCCGGGGGAAGTGCAGGGCGCGGATCAGCGACAGGTTGTTGCCCACCGACTTGGCCCCGGCGGTCAGCGACCGCTGGGTGAAGGTGAAGACGAACACGCCGGTGATCAGGAAGGCGGTGTAGTTGTCGATCCCCTTCTTCTGCCCGAGCAGCAGACCGAAGATCAGGTAGTAGACGCCCGCGTTGAGCAGCGGGGTGAGGATCTGCCACAGCTGCCCGAGCCGCGAGCCGCTGTAGGTGGCGGCGGTCTTGGCGGTGGCGAAGTTCCAGATGAAGGTACGGCGTTGCCAGAGGTCCTGCACGTACTTGCGCAGCGGGGGGCGCGCGGCGCTCTGCTTCAGCCCATTGCGCGCGGCGAAATCGGCCAGTGACTCACCGCTTGTCCCGTTCATGTGAGGAGACTCCGCGATCGTGCCGACCGTCTCGCCACCCGAGGAGCCGAGCCGTTCCGGGTGACTCATGCCGGGAAGCCTATTGCAGTCCGCCTTGTGTCAGGGACGTTCGCCCGCATGTGCACCCCGATTTGAGATCTTCGGGAATCATGTTCCCGTCCCGGGGGATACCCCCGTCATGCATGAGAATCACGCACGGCGGCCGGCCCGGGGCCGGGTCCTGACGATGCGGCGGTGCGACCGGGCGGCCCCGCCCGCTCCTCCCCCTCCGGTGCTGCTGCGCCGGATGGGCCGGCTGGACCGGTGGGCGTTCGACCGGGTCGCGGCCGCCAAGCTGCCGGGTCTGGAGTACGTGCTGCCGCGGGTGTCGCGGCTGGCCGACCACGGCGTGCTCTGGTTCTCGATCGCCGGCGGCCTGGGGCTGACCCGCCGCGCCAGCCTGCGCCGGGCCGCGCTGCGCGGCTCGATCGCGATCGCGGTCGCCAGCCCGGTGGTGAACGTGATCGGCAAGCAGGCGTTCCGCCGCAAGCGCCCGGTGGTGGACCTGGTGCCGCCGATCCGCATCCGCTGGAAGCTGCCGACCTCGCACGCCTTCCCCTCCGGGCACTCGGCCTCGGCCGCCGCGTTCGCGATGGGCATCGCGATGGAGGCGCCGCGCGCGGTGTGGGGGCCGGTCATGGCGACGGCGGGCGCGGTGGCGTTCTCCCGCGTCTACACCGGCGCGCACTACCCCGGCGACGTGCTGGCGGGCCTCGGCATCGGCGCGGCCACCGCGCTCGGCACCCGGCTGGTGTGGCCGGCCCGGCCGCCGGTCGCGCACGTCACCCGCACCGGCACCGAGCGCGTCACCGTCACCGACGACGGGCGCGGCGTGATCGCGGTCGCCAACGTCTCCTCCGGCGGCAACGCGGGGGAGGGCGGCATCCACCTGCCGAGCCGCGCCGAGCGCGACCTGCTGGTGCTGGAACGCGAGCTGCCCGCCGCCGAGGTCGTCCGGCTGGAGCCCGACGCCGACGTGGAGAAGGCCCTGACCGAGGCCGCCGCCCGCGCCCAGGTGCTCGCGGTGATCGGCGGCGACGGCACCGTCAACGCCGGGGCGCGTGCCGCGCTGCGCCACCGGGTGCCGCTGCTGCCCGTCCCCGGCGGCACCTTCGACCACTTCGCGAGGGCGCTCGGCGTGGAGACGGTGACCGACGCGATCGCCGCCTACCGCAGCGGTTGCCTCGGCCGCGTGGACGTCGCCTTCGTCACCCCCGAGGTCGACGGGCACGGCCTGGACGCCGAACTCGACTCGATCTTCCTGAACACCGCCAGCTTCGGCGCCTACACCGAGCTGGTCGACCGCCGCGAGCGGCTGGAGGGACGGCTCGGCAAGTGGCCCGCGCTCGCGGTCGCCGCGGTCCGCACCTTCCGGCACTCCGAACCGGTCGAGATGCTGGTGGACGGCGAGCCGCGCCGCGTGTGGCTCGCGTTCGTCGGCAACTGCGCCTACGGCTCGCGCGGCCCCGCGCCGACCTGGCGCGAGCACCTGGACGACGGGCAGCTCGACATCCGCATGGTGACCGCCGCGCGGCGCGTGCCCCGGCTGCGGGCGCTGGCGGCCGTGATGCTCGGGCACCTGCACCTGACGCCCGGCTACCGGCACTGGGAGGACGGCGCGCTGGAGCTGATCTCCAAGGACGGGCCGCTGCGGCTGGCCCGCGACGGCGAGGTGTCCTCGCTGGCGTCGGCGGTGCGGTTCGGCAAGCGGACCGGGGCGCTGGCGGTGTTCTGCCCGCACGCCCCGCCCCGCTGATCATTAGAACGTCAGCTCGCAGCGGCGCAGCCCGGTCACGACCGACGAACCGTTGTGCACGGGCTCGCCCGCGCCGCCGATCCGCGCGGTGCGGGGGAGCAACTCCTCCAGTAGCAGGCGGATCTCCAGGCGCGCGAGGGCCGCGCCCAGGCAGAAGTGCGGCCCGAACCCGAACGCCAGGCCCGCCGCGTCCGGCCGCCGCGCGATGTCGAACCGGTCGGCGTCCGGGCCGAACGCGTCGGGATCGCGGTTGGCCGCGCCGTACAACAACATCACGCGGTCGCCCTCGGCCAGTTCGGTCCCGGCCAGCGTGACCGGGCGCGTGGCGGTGCGCAGGAAGTAGACGACGGGGCTGGTCCAGCGCAGGATCTCCTCGACCGCCGTGCCCATCAGCTCCCCGGGCCGCTCCCGCAGCGCCGTCCACTGCCCGGGGTGCTCGGCGAACGCGCGCAGGCCGCCGGAGATCGAGTGCCGGGTGGTCTCGTTCCCGGCGACCAGGAGCTGGATCAGGAACATCACCAGCTCCAGGTCGGTCAGCCGGTCGCCGTCCAGCTCGGCCAGCGCGAGCTGGGAGATCACGTCGTCGCGGGGCGCCTCCCGCCGCCGGTGCGCCGTCTCGATGAGATAACTGCCGCACTCGATGCGCAGGGCGTCGCGCTCGGGGCCGGGCAGGTCCGGGTCGGCGTCCGGGACGATGGCCTCCGACCAGCGGAAGAAGCGCGGCCAGTCGTCCTCGGGGATGCCGAGCAGCAGGCAGATCACCTGGAGCGGCAGCGGCACCGCGAGCCCGGCGACGGCGTCGAACGGCCCGTCCACCGGGGCGAGCAGCGCCCGGATCCGCTCCCGGACGGCCCCTTCCAGCCGCCGCATGGCCGCGGGCCGGAAGGCGGGCGCGACCAGCGCCCGGTAGCGGGTGTGGTCGGGCGGGTCGGTGTGCATGATCGTCGGCGGGGCGTCGTAGGAGTGCCCGATCTCGGCGACCAGGATGCCGTCGCCGGACCGGAAGGCCGCCGGGTCGGTGGCGACGCGGTGCACCAGGGCGTGCGTCCCCACCGCCCAGAGCGGCAGGTCGGGGTGCCGGACGGGTGCTTTGGCCGCCCGCACCCGCGCGTACAGGTCGTGGGGATGGCCTTGGCCGAAGCACCCGTCCGGGAAGCCTTGCGGCAGGATCACTGGAGGACGCCCTCAGGGCGCGGTATCCCGGCGGCGTCGCAGAGCGCGTAGTAGGCGTTGAGCGTGGACTCGCCGTCCACGATGCCGCTGATGGAGCCGTCCTCGGCGTACTCGATGAAGACCCCGTCGATCAGGAACAGGATGTCGCTGTCCTCCTCGATGGTGAGGGTGTGGATCGAGCCGGGCGGCTCGTGGATGAAGGTGCCCGCCACGTAGTCCACGCCGTACTCGGCGTACCGCCAGCGCCCGGAGAAGGTGTAGGCGTGCACGCTCCCGGTGTGCTTGTGGCGGGGCAGGCGGAACCCGGCCTGGAAGCGGTTGCGGACCACCCAGGACTCGGCGGAGACCCGCAACACCTGCAGGCCCACCGGCCCGGCGTTGACCCACGGGAGATCGTCGGAGTGCACATGGCCGACCAGCGGCCCCAGCGTCTCGGTCATGGAGCAAACGCTAGGTAGGTAAGCCGTGTGCCGCAAGGGCCCGGTTGGCGGACGTGCGACCGGGTACGGGCCGGACGTAGGCCACCACCGGAGGGGAGAGCGGATGACCATGGGAGTCGACCCGAGCGCGCTCAGCGAGAGCGACCTGTTCCGCGAGCTGGGGCACCTGTACGAGACCCGCATGGACGCGCTGCGCCACGCCTCCGACGACGCGCTCGCCGAGCACACCGACCGCACGGCCCGGCTGGAGGCGGAGTACCTGCGGCGCTACCCCGATCGTGAGATCGACCCGGCACGCCTCCGCGAAGGCGCTCGCGCCCGCTGACGGCTACGGGGACGCTCCGACCTGCGCGAGTCGTTGATCTCGGCGCGGGTGCCTAGGGTGGGGCGCATGGCAGCGCGCGAGCACACCATCGGACCGGCGGACGGACGACTGCTGATCAAGACCGGGCGCAGCGGGCTGGGCCGCCGCGCCGGGCACGACCTGGTGCTGGAGGCCACGCGCTGGTCGGGCACCGTGACCGAGGGCGACGGCGAGCCGCCCGCCGGGGCCGTCGCCGAGGTGCGGGTCGAGGTCGACGGCATCCGGGTCCGCGAGGGCACCGGCGGCGTGCTGCCGCTGTCCGAGCAGGACCGCACCGAGATCGTCAAGAACCTGCGTAAGGTCCTGCGCGCCGACCGGCACCCCGAGATCGTGTTCCGCAGCACCGAGACGGGACCCGACCGCGCCACCGGCCAGCTCACGATCATGGACCGCGCCGAGCCCGTCACCCTCCACCTGGAGGTCACCGACGACCGGGCGCGCGGCAGCGCCGTCATCCGGCAGACCGCCTGGGGCATCAAGCCCTACTCGGCGATGTTCGGGGCGCTGAAGCTGGCCGACGAGGTCCGGGTGGAGTTCGAGTTCGGCGCCGCCTGAAGATCAACATGCACTAGGGTGCGGGGAATGTTCTCGCCTGCGGCCTTGGAGACGTGATGACGGATCTGCACCCGACCCGGCGTGACGTCGCCAGACTCGCGGGCGTCGCCGGTCTCGGCGTGGCCGCGCCCGCCCTGCTCGGCGGCTGCGCGGACGGCACCCGGCAGGCCGGTGCCGTCGGGGCCACGGCCGGCAGGCCGGTCGCCGTGCGGGCCTGGCGGGTCAGCGGCACGGCGCTGGCCGGGCTCGGCGGCTTCGACGCGACGATCCAGAAGTTCATGCAGGAGCGCCGCATCACCGCCGGTCAGCTCGCCGTCGTCCGCAAGGGCAAGCTGCTGCTGGCGCACGGCTACACCCTGGGCGACGCGTCGTTGTCGGTGCAGCCGACGTCGCTGTTCCGCGTCGCCAGCCTCTCCAAGCCCGTCACCGCGACCGCGATCCACAAGCTGGTGCAGGACGGCAAGCTCAAGCTGACCGACCGCGTGGCCACGCTGCTCGGCCTGTCCACCGCCGCCGACCCCCGGCTCAAGGACGTCACCGTCCTGCGGCTGCTCCAGCACCTCGGCGGCTGGGACCGGAACGTGACGCCCGACGTCATGTTCCGCGACCTCCACATCAGCCGCCAGCTCGGCGTGCCGATGCCCATCAGCAGGGCGCACGTCATGAAGTACGCCTCCACGCTCAAGCTCGACCACGCCCCCGGCACGGTCCCCGCCTACAGCAACTACGGCTACCTGCTGCTCGGCCGCATCATCGAGAAGGCCAGCGGCATGAGCTACGGGGCCTACGTGCAGCAGAAGGTGCTGACCCCGCGCGGCATCAAGCGCATGAAGCTGGGCCGCACCCTCACCCGGGCCACCGGCGAGGTGACCTACCTCTCCGACAAGACGGGGCCGACGGTCTTCGACGGCTCCGCCAAGCAGGTCCCCCTCCCCAACGGCGCGTTCAACCTGGAGAACATGGACGCGCACGGCGGCTGGCTGTCCACCGCCGTGGACCTGGTCCGCTTCGCCGGGATCTACGACGCGCCGTCCACCGTGCTGAACGCCGCCTCCATCAAGCAGGCGTTCGCCAAGCCCGCCACCGGCGTCAACGCCAGCGGCTACTACTACGGCGCGGGCTGGCTGGTCCGCCCGGTCACCGGCGGCCTGAACACCTGGCACGACGGCAGCCTGGCCGGCACCACGTCGCTGCTGGTGCGCCGCTTCGACGGCCTGACCTGGGCGGTGCTGTTCAACCGGCGGCAGGAGGGCACGGGCGCCTCCTTCGGCGAGATCGACGGCCTGCTCCACAAGGCCGCCGCCGGGGTCAAGGCCTGGCCGACCGGGGACCTGTACCCGAAGTACTTCTGAGCCGGGCCGCGCGGGCGTACTGGTCGTCCAGCGTGCGCGGGAACGGCAACACCCGGTGCCGGTCGCGCCAGGGCGCGAGCTGCCGGACGGTGTTGAAGCCCGCCGCCGTGACGGTCCGGTCGGCGTGCCGGGCCAGCGGCCACGCCGGGTACACCGCGCGGTGCCCGACGTCGGCGGGCAGCCCGGCCGGACGGCGTGGCGCGGCCAGCGTGAACCGGGGCCGCACGCCCTCCATGGCGGCCATGTCGCGGGCGTAGGCGACCAGCTCCAGGAGCTCGGCGTCCGGCCCGGAGTGCATGATCAGCCAGCCGGTCAGCGGCTCGGGCTCGGGGGCGGGCGGGTCGGTCAGCTCCAGCTCGACGATCTCGTCGGACACCGTTTCCAGGTAGGCGCGGTGCGCGTCGGCCAGCGGCTCCAGTACATAGGTGCGGCCGAAGCGGGGCGGGTCGGCGGGCAGCAGCGGCAGGTAGCGGTCCCAGCGCAGCAGCCGCGCGAGGTGGACGGCGGGGGTGGTGGTGCGGCGCAGCTCGCCTTTCAGTCCGGCGGGGAAGGCGTCCACGATCAGCTCGTCCGCGCCGGACGCGTCCGGGACCGCGCGCAGGCCCCCGGTCACGCGCGGATCGGCGGCGAACGGCGACGGCGACCACAGCGCGACCTCGTCGGTGCGGCCGACGGTGTGCAGGAACGCCCGGAGCCGCGTCAGGTGCCCGAGCCCGTCCCCGTGCGCGTAGCAGACGATCACCGGGCGACGTCGTCCAGCACCTTGAGGTAGCCTGCCGTCTCGGCCGCCGGGGTGAAGACGCTCCGGACCCGTTCCGCGCCCGCCGCGCCCAGCTTCGCCAGGTCGGCGTCGCTCGCCCGCGCCGCCCGGTCGATCGCCTCGCGGCAGGCGTCCGCGTCGCCCGCCGGGAACACGAACCCGATCCGGTCGTCGGCCACGTCGCCCAGCCCGCCGGCGTCGGACGCCAGCAGCGGCACGCCCAGCGCCGCCGCCTCCAGCGACACGTTCGGCATCCCGTCATAGAACGACGGCAGGGCCGCCAGATCGCACGCGGCGTAGACGGCGGGCAGCTCGTAGCGCTCCAGGAACGGCAGGAACGAGTGCGCCACCGGCCCCTCGGCCAGCCACGCCTTCACCTGCTCCTCGACCTCGCCGACCAGCACCAGGTGGAACCGCTCGGCGTGCCCGGACCGCACCAGCGCGTCCAGGAAGAAGCCCACGCCCTTCTTGTTCTTGAGCTGCCCGATCACGCCGACCGTGCGCCGCCCCTCGGCGACGTGCCCGGCCCGCCACGCGGCCCCGCGCTCGCGTTCGGACGGCAGGACGCGCCAGTGCCCGGTGTCCACGCTGTTCGCCACGAACGTCACCGCCGCGTCCGGCACCAGCGCCCGCACCAGCGGCGCGTGCGAGCTGGCCACCACGCACACCCGCGACGAGGCGCGCAGCGCGTCCACCAGCGGGCCGCGCCGCCGCAGCGAGAACGCGCCGATGTCGATGTCGTTGCCGCGCAGCAGCGTGACCAGCGGCGCGTCCAGCAGGGCCGCCAGCACCGGCGCGGCCAGCATCGCGTACGTGCCGCCGAAGCCCACGACGTGCGTGTACGCCAGCCGCTCGGCGGTGATCGCCGTCCATAGGCGGCGCAGCGAGTGTTCGGGGTCCTCGCCCAGCGGCGCAGTCAGGAGCCGCCCGCCGTGCACGCGCTCCGCACGCCAGGCCGTCTGGGACGGGCGGTCGCGCCGCGTCAGGTGCGCCACGTCCACCGCCACGCCCGCCTCGCGCAGGCCCCGGACGATGCGGTCGCACGACTCGGCCATGCCGCCCTTACTAGGCGGATGGTGCTCGGTTACCCAGAGGACGCGCATCAGCTGTCCACGAAGCCGGAGTCGCCCTCGAAGTCGCCGCCGCCGTAGGACCAGTCGTCCCCGGCGTCGAACGCGCCGCGCTCGTGGGCGTCGATCGTGGAGTACCAGGCGGCGTCGTTGTAGACCCGCGAGCTGTGCTCGTAGTAGTGCCGCCGGTACCGGTCGATCCAGGCCGGGTCGTAGGCGTCGTCGGACTGGGGGCCCTGCGCGGCGGCGCAGTCGGGGCACAGGTCGCCGGGCCGCAGGTGCCCGGCGCACACCGGACGCTCGCACCGCGCGCACGGGCGGGCCGCCGCCTGGTCGCACTGGCCCAGCACGAAGAATCCGGCGGTCACGGCGCAGCGGTTCACGGGGCGCTCCTCGTCGGGCGGGCGGTCCAGCGGAACGGCTCGGCGGCCACCGTCAGGATGTGGTCGGGTAGGTCCTGTTCGCGGAAGCGCGGTCCCACGGCGATCTTCGCACCGGCCTTGATCACCATGCGCTCGCCGTCCTTGACCCGCACCGCCAGCCACGGCGGGGGCGGCGTCGCGGGCCGCTGCGGCGCCGCGTTCCGGGGCAGCCGCCGCACGACGCTGACCCGGTGCACCGCCTTGGTCTTGGTCTTCCACTTGTGCTTGCCGCGCGCGTTCACCTTGTGGATCTTGCGGTGCCGGGTGCGCTCGGCCACCGCGATGTCGAGCACGCTGCCGTCGCGCAGCTCGGCGCGCAGCCGCAACCACGGGTCGAAGGTGTACCACTCGGTGACCGACCGGACCGGCCGCCGCCCCTGGTACTTGTGGCTCTGGCTCCGCTTCTCGGGCAGGTTCGGGCCGCGCAGGTCGGCGGTCACCCCGAGCTGCCCGCCCGGCCGCATGTCGGCCAGCAGCACGCGCAGCAGCGGGACCAGCACGATGTGGGCGCGCTCGTGCGGCTGCCACTTGCGCCGCCGCACCGTCTCCCGCTGCGCGGCCAGGCTGTCGAGCAGCCGCCGCCATTCGGCGGGCGGCATCGTCACCGAGAACGCCCGCTCGTGGATCAGCGCCTGGTGCAGCGGATGGAACGCCTCCATCGCCGCGCGCTGCTTGCGCCAGAACACCTCCGGACCACCCCTCCGTCAGCTCGGCGTCAACGTACGGTAGACCTCGGCCAGCCTCGCGCGCGAGTGCGCCCAGGTGAGCCGGCCGGCGATCCGGTCGCGGGCGCGCGCGCCCATCGCGGCGGCCTCGGCCGGGTACTCCAGCAGGATGCGGACGGCGCGGGCCAGCTCGGCGGGCCGGTCGGCCGGGACCAGGCGGCCGTGCGCGCCGTCGTCCATCAGCTCGCGGACGGCGGGCAGGTCCGAGGCCACCACCGGCGTCCCGGCCGCCATCGACTCGATCACCTTCAGCGGCGCGCACCCCTGGTCGAGGTTGCGGGCGCAGCCGGTGAGCGGGGCCAGCGACAGCTCCGCGTGCGCGAGCCAGGCCGCGACCTGCTCGTGGGGGAGGGTGAAGCGCCACTCGACGCGGTCGGCGACGCCGAGGCGCTCGGCCAGGCGGCGCAGCGGCCGGGCGCGGCGCTCGGGCACCGACGAGCAGATGACCAGCGGCAGGTCCAGGTCGGCCAGCCGGGCGAACGCGCGCAGCAGCACGTCCAGGCCCTGCCACGGCTGGAGCGCGCCGACGTAGATCAGGTAGCGATCCGGGGCGTCGGCCGGACGTGGCGGGCGGGGTGTGAGGTCCGCGCCGTTCGGCACCAGGTGGATCTTGTCGGCGGACAGGCCGAAGCCCCGCACGGCCGAGCCGATCACCGCCGACGGCACCACGATCGTGTCGGCCCGCTCCAGGCAGCGCAGCTCCAGCTCGTGGATCTTCTTGAGGGTGCCGGGCGCGACCAGCGGCCGGGTGTGCGCTAGCTCGATCGACGGCAGCCCGTTGGCCTCGTAGACCAGCCTGTGCGGGCCGTCCAGCATCGGCAGCGCGCTCCACGGGTCGCGCACGTGGATCACCTTCAGGGTGTCCCGGTGCGGCGCGACCTGCGCGGCGACCCACGCGGAGTACGCCTCGGCGCGGTCGATCAGGTTGGGGATCTGCGCGTCGAACCGCACGATCTCCCGCGTGCCCTCGCGCTGGTGGCGGGGCAGGCCACCGCCGCCGAGCACGCCCAGCAGCCCGCCGCCGTAGTGGTCGAACAGCTCGTCGGCCATCTGCGCGATGTGCACGGCCGATCCCTTGCTGGAGGGGAAACGGTCGAAGGCAAAGTAGGCCGCGCGGTGTTCGCCCGAGTAGGCCTGATGCATGCCGGTCATGCCGCGCCCACCCGGTCCCGGACGCGGAGCCCGCGATGCCAGGCGAGCTGGTCGGCCAGCCCCTCGGCCAGGCCCGTGCCCGCCGTCCAGCCCAGCAGCCGCGCCGCCCGCCCGCTGTCGGCCCACGTGCGGGTCGCGTCCCCGGCCACCGGCTCCTGCCCGCGCACCGCCGGACGGCCGCCCAGCAGCTCCCCGAGCAGGTCGATCGCGGCCCGCACGGTGACCGGCTCGGGACGGCCCACGTTCAGCACGGTCCCGCCCGGCAGGTCGGCCGCCGCCGCCCGCAACGTCGCGTCCACCACGTCGGCCACGTGCGTGAACGACCGGGACCGCCGCCCGTCCCCGAACACCGGCAGCGGGCGCCCGTCGAGCGCCGCCTCGATGAACCGGTGGAAGGCCATGTCGGGCCGCTGCCGGGGCCCGTAGACCGAGAAGTAGCGCAGCACCGTCACCGGCAGGCCGTCCCGCGCGGCCACCGCCGCGAGCCGCTCCACCTCGACCTTCCCGGCCGCGTACGGGCTGGCCGGGCTGAGCGGGTCGTCCTCGCGCGTCGGCAGGTCGCGCGACCCGTACACCGACGAGCTGGACGCGACGATCACGCGCGGGCGGCGCGCGGCGCACGCCTGGAGCAGCCGCCGGGTGGCCACGACGTTGTCGCGCTCGGCCGGGGCTCGGCCCGCGCCCCACGAGGTCCGCACGCCCGGCCGTCCCGCCAGGTGCACCACCGCGTCGGCGGCGGCGAGCGGGGCCAGGTCGTCCACGGCGAGATCGATCTCCAGGCGCGCGGCGCGGTCGGCGAGCCCGGCCCAGTTGCGCCGGGACGCGGCCGGGTTCAGCGCACGCGCGGGCGCGTCGGCCGCGAGCACCTCGTGCCCCGCCTCCGCCAGCGCGTCCACCACATGGCTGCCCAGGAAACCGGCAGCCCCCGTCACCACGATCCGCACGCGAGCACCCTACCCACGCCGCTGCCCGCCCCGGCACGCGCGCGGATCACCGCGAACGGACCACCCGCGTCTCGTCCCAGACCGCCTCCGGCGGCTCGTAGACCGCCCCGTCGGACCCGAACACCAGGAACCGGTCGAAGGTGCGCGCGAACCACCGGTCGTGCGTGACCGCCAGCACCGTGCCCTCGAAGGACTCCAGCCCCTCCTGCAACGCCTCCGCGCTGGCCAGGTCGAGGTTGTCGGTCGGCTCGTCCAGCAGCAGCAACGTCGCGCCGCCCAGCTCCAGCAGCAGGATCTGCAACCGCGCCTGCTGGCCGCCCGACAACGTCTCGAACGGCTGCTCGGCGCACATCTGCAACTCGTAGCGGGCGAGCGCGTTCATGGCGTCGCCGCGCAGCCGCGCGTGCTCGGTCATCACGATCTCGCACGGCGTGCGCCCGGCCAGATCCGGCCGCGCGTGCGTCTGCGCGAACAGCCCCGGCAGCACCCGCGCGCCCAGCCGCGCCACGCCGCTGTGCGCGACCGGCTCCACCGGCGTCGCGCCGCGCGGCAGCTCGTCGGCGACCCCGGCCAGCAGTCGCAGGAAGTGCGACTTGCCCGAGCCGTTGGAGCCCAGCACCGCGACGCGCTCGCCGTACCAGACCTCGGCGTCGAACGGCTTCATCAGCCCGGTCAGCTCCAGGCCCTCGCAGATCACCGTGCGCTTGCCCGTGCGGCCGCCGCGCAGCCGCATCTTCAGGCTCTGGTCGCGCGGCGGCACCTCCGGCGGCCCCGCTTCCTCGAACTTCCGCAGCCGGGTCTGGGCCGCCTGGTAGCGGGAGGCGAGGCCGTCGTTGAAGGCGGCCTTGTTCTTGAGCGTGTTGACGAGCTGCTTGAGCTTGGCGTGCTCCTCGTCCCAGCGGCGGCGCAACTCCTCCAGCCGCTCGTTGCGGTCGCGGCGGGCGGCGGCGTAGGTGGCGAAGCGGTCGCCGTGCACCCACACCGTGCCCGCCTCGACGGTGACGATCCGGTCGGCGGCGCGGTCGAGCAGCTCCCGGTCGTGCGACACCAGCAGGACGGTCTTGGGTGTCTCCCGCAGCCGCTCCTCCAGCCACTGCTTGCCCGGCACGTCCAGGTAGTTGTCCGGCTCGTCCAGCAGCAGGACCTCGTCGGAGCCGCGCAGCAGCGCCTCCAGGACCAGGCGCTTCTGCTCGCCGCCCGACAACGTCGCGGCCTCGCGCCAGCGGCACCGGTCATAGGCGACGCCGAGCGCCGCCACGCAGCAGGCGTCCCAGAGCACCTCGGCCTCGTAGCCGCCCGCGTCGCCCCACCCGGCCAGCGCGGTGGCGTAGCGCATCTGGGTGGGCTCGTCGTCGTGCTCCATCATGGCCAGCTCGGCGGCCTCCAGCGCCGCCGCGGCCTCCCGCACGCGCGGCGCGGCGGTGGTCAGCAGCAGGTCGTGCACCGACGACGCGTCGCGCACGTTCCCGACGAACTGCCGCATCACCCCGAGCCCGCCGCTGTGCGCGACCGTGCCCTCCTCCGGCGCGAGATCCCCGGCGATCATGCGCAGCAGGGTCGTCTTCCCGACTACCGCTTTGGGGGGTTTGTAGTGGGTAAATATGCAGGTAGAACGGCTTTCCCCCCAGGAGGCATGATGCCGACCGAGTTGGACGACCGACCGCATGTCGGGTACGAGCGGATCAGCGACGACCGCACGGGTACCGGGGATGGCGTCTCTTCCCAAGAGATCGAAGTGGACGAGGACGCCGAAGACCGGGGCATGCCGATCACCCAGCACTACGCCGACAACGACACGTCCGCGTTCGCTGAGAACCGCAGGCGCGCGGACTATGAGCGGATGATGACGCGCGTGGACCAGGGAGGCATCGCCAGCATCACCGCGTGGCACGCCAACCGTCTGCACCGCCGCTCAGAGGAAGTCAACCAGTTCATCAAGCGATGCCGCAGGCAGCGCGTGCGCGTGGTCACCGTCATGCACGGCGAGTACGACCTTGAGAAGGCCGCCGGGCGCAAGGCGCTGCGCGACGACACCAGCGACGCCGAGTACGAGAGCGAGCACCGGGGCGAACGCGTGGCGATCGCGCGCAAGCGCCAGGCCCGCCGAGGCGAGTGGGGCGGAGGTCCGCGCCCCTACGGGTGGGGAGTGGACACCGGCCGCGTCCGGTCGGTGTGCGTCAACCCCAAGGCCCCGACGATGGACCGGGTCTATGAGGACCGCCCCGTGCTGGACATGACCCGGCACAACCCGCGCGAGGCCGCCGAGATCCGCCGGTGGGCGGACGATGTCCTGGTGGGAGTGCCGCTAGAGCAGTTGGTCACCGATCTTGCCGCACGCGCGGTCCTCACGGTGAGCCAGGCCCAGGGCCGCACGCCCAAGCGCAACGGCCGCGAGGTCGAGCACCAGGGATGGAACAGCCGGACCATCGTGCAGATCCTCACCCACCCCCGCACCTCCGGGCACAGCGTCTACAACGGGGAGATCATCAAGCGCAACGCGTTCGAGCCGATCATCCCCGAGGACACCCGGCAGGCGTTGATCGCGCTGTTCGCCGACCCCAAGCGCAAGACCAGCCCCGGCAACACGCCCAAGTGGTTGGGCAGCCTGATCTACCAGTGCGCCAAGTGCGACGACGGCACCACCATGACCGTCCGGCGCAACAAGCAGGGCACCCCGGTCTACCAGTGCCAGAAGCGCAGCCACTGCCAGTGGCCCGCCAAGGAGGTCAACAACGCGGTTACCGATGTGATCGTAGAGCGTCTGTCCAGGCGCGACGCCGCCGACCTGATGACCCCCGCCGTAGAGGTGGATCTTCCCGCGCTGCGCGAGCAGGTCAGGGCGTTGGAGGCGCGCAAGGCCGACGCCAGCCGCCGTTATGGACGGCTGGAGTACGACGCCGAGGAGTACGCCGAGATCCGCGACGCCGCCAACGCCGCGCTTGCTGAGATCCGCGCCGAGATCGACAACGCCGTCAGCCACAGCCCGCTTGCCGCGTTCGCCGCCGCTGATGACGTACGCGCCACGTGGGAGGGTCTCAGCTTGGGCAGGCAGCGAGAGATCGTCCGCTACTTGCTGGAGGTCAAGCTTCCCCCGCCCGGACGAGGCGTGCGCCACTTCGACCGAAGCAAGATCCAGATCCGCCGAGCCAAGCGCGCCACCCCGCCCCCCGCACCGCGCACGCTCGCGGCCTGACGGCAGGCAGCCGCCCCGCGCTCCGTTCAGGAGTGCGGGGCGGCTGATCATTCACCCCTCACGCCGCGTGAGCAGCAACGCCAGCACCTCACGGTCCCGGTCATCCAGCGGCCCCAAGTCGTCCGCCACCCGCGCGGCCCACGCCGCATCATCCTCGTGCCCCGTCTGCGCGCCCTCTTGCCGAGCCTCACCGTCCGCCGAGTCCATCACCCCGCCCGTTCATGATCATCGGCAGCTCTGCGCCGCTTCCGTCCCACAAACCCCCGCCCCCCGCCCCGATCGAGCCGCTACGCGGCACCCTTTTCCTTGGGCGACCCGGCCAGCGCGGACTAGCCGCCGCCGCGCTACCCCTCTACCGCACACCTCAGGTACTCCGCGTCCCAGCCGCACGGCGGACCCCCCAGCCGCGCGATCGTGGAGGCCAGGACGTGAGAAGCTTCGCGGCGGCTTGGCTCCAGATCCGCGCCGGACACCGTCCACCGGTGCATGGTCTGGATCACCAGCACGTTGCCGCGCTGCATGTAGTCGATCGTGCGGTGCACCACCGGCCGCGCGCCCCGCGACCGCGCGTAGGTCGAGCGTTCGACCGCGCGCAGCATCGCCCAGGCTTCCCCGCGCTCCTGACCGGTGATCGCCCAGTCCTGGCGATGCTCCAGCGCGTACCACCACGCCGTGATCCTCAGCCGGGGGACCCGCGCTCTGGTCGGGCACGCCTCCGCCCGCGCCGCCAGCCGCCCGAACGCCGCCCGCGCCTGGTCCACCGTCGTGTACCTCACCGCGTGGATCACGTACCCGTCCCGCGCCAGCGCGCCCGAGTCCCGCCGCCACCCCGTCCACATGTGCTCCAGCACCCGGCCCGGGATGCTCTGCCCCCGCCACCCGCAGGTGGGCACGCCCACCGAATCGCGGATCATGCCGAGCGGATAGCGCCGCAGCCGGATCGGCTTGTGTCCGATGCCGGGCAGCCGATCGGGCCGCCGCTCCACCACCCGCCGTACCTGCGCCTCACCCAGCACCGGCAGGCGCGGCACCGGCGACGGCACCGGGGAGGGCACCAGTTCCAGCCCCCGCCGGTCGCCGGGCCGCTCGGTGGTCCGCGCTCCGGTCCGCTCCGCCCGCTGCTGCACGCCTCCGCCGCCCAGCGCCATCGGAAGCGTGATCGTCGGCGCGGCCACCGCCGCCAGCGTCACCGCCCACGACACCAGGCCCGCCGCCGTGCCCACCGCGCGCAGCCCCCGCCGCCCCACCGGACCCAGCCCCGCCAGCCACCCATCCACCGCCCGCGCGGCCCGCACCACCCGGCCGCACACCCACGCCCACACCAGCGCGCCCGCCGACGCCAGCACCGACACCACCACCGACACGGCCCGCCGCACCCGCTCCGGCACCCGCGCCCCCAGCCGCTCCGCCACCCGTCCCGCCGTTCGCCGTCCCGTCCAGGTCACTGTTCGCCGCCTTCCGACCATCGTCCGTCCGGCCCCGCCGCCGGACCCTGCCGCCCTTGCTGATCGCGGAGCGCGCGGCCCCGCGTGAAGCTCATGAGCGTCCACTCGCAGGCGACCCGCGCGGCCAGGACGCCGACCACGCCCGCCGCCACCACCACCGGCGCGAAGACGAGCCATCCCGCGCCCAGCCAGCCCGCCAGGCCCGCCACCAGCAGCACCCCGGCCACCGCGCCCAGCACCGCGCACCCCATCAGCGCCACGTACAGGCAGCCGATCAGCCGGGGCGTCACCATCTGCCGAAAACTGAGGTCCGCCAGCCCGGACAGCAGGCCGCGCGACCGCCCCGGGCCGCTCACGGCCGCCACCCCAACGCCCAGGCGATCAGCGTCACCGGGGCCGACAGCACCAGCGCCACCACCGCCAGCAGCACCACCGCCCGCAGCAGACCGGGGTACCGCGAGCCCAGCGGCGCACGCATCCGGATCACGATCCGCCCGCTTCCGCGCCCGCCGCCGGTGGTCGAGCGGACCAGCAGCCACAGCAGCCACAGACCCAGCACCGTGCCGATCAGGTCCCACATCAGCGCCCACCCCCCGAGCCCGCCGCGCGCCCGGCCAGCCACCCGGCCAGGCCGTCACGCGCCACCGTCACCAGGTCCGCCGCCGCCCGCGCCGCCCTGTGGTCCCGCGCCAGCGCCGCCGCCAGGTCCGCATCCCCCAGCAGCGCCCATCCCGTCCCCAAGTAGCGCCACCCGCCGACCACCACCGGCGCGGCACCCCCGCCGGACGAGCCGCCCGCCGTTCGTGCCGCCGCCCACGGGTCACCGTCCGGGCGCTGCGACCGCTCCGCCCGCCAGGCCCGCCGCACCCCCCGCAGCGTCCCGAGCGTCACCGAGTACCGGCGGCTCTTGGAGGCGAAGTGCCCCCGAAAACCGAGCGTGTGCGGCCACCGCTCCAGACCGAGCGCCGCCAACTCAGGCCGACGCGACAACCAGAAGCACTCCGCGACCAGCAGCATCGTGTGCGCGTTGTTCACCCGCCGGGAGATGCGCGGCAGGTCCGCCCGTCCGAACCGCCGAGGCGGAAGCCCGCTCAGCACATCACCGGCGGTCTTGGTCGCGTACTTCGCCAGGTAGGCCGCCGCCCGCTCCGGATCGTCCACCGGCGCGACGTCGAGCTGTGCACCCCACCGCGCCGACCGCGCCCCCATGCCCACCACCGGCACCGGCACCCGCACCCGACCGGCCGCCTCCCGCAGCGCCTCCGCCAGCAGCTCCGCGTCAGCCCACGCCGGAGGAGCCACCACCGCGTTCGGCGCGTCCGCGTCCACGCCGTCCAGGCGCAGCACCGCGTGCAGGTGCACCGCCCCCCGCCGTTGATACTCCGCGACCTTGACGTAGGAGACCCGCAGCAGACCCCGCACTTCCCGCACCGTCACCGGCCGCCCGCAGCGCGCGCCCGCCAGCCGAGCCAGCGCCCGGTAGGTGTAGATCACCGTGCGCCGCCACAGCTCAGGCAGCATCGCGTGCCACAGCACGTGACCCGTGTAGTCGTAGCAGGACACGCACAGCGGACGACCCACCACCGCATCCCCGTCGCCGTGCCGCGCGTCGCACCAGCGCGGCCCCCCGTGCGGGCAGCGCCGCCGCACCGCCCGCGCCCGGCACGGCCCGTCCGCCGCCCGGTGCACCGCCCCGAAACTGGGCGCGGTCAGCGTGGCCAGCAGCACCGGGTGCGCCGCCACGCTCACCGGCACCCCATCCAGCCCCGGCACGCTCGGCACGCGCCCCCGCAGGCCCGCCGCGATCACATGCCAGGTGTCACGCCGGTAGGTCTCCGCGCACGAGGCGCACACCGCCGCCCGCCGATCCCCGCACGCCAGCAGCAACGCCCCGTCCGCCTCACCGGACGTGGAGTACGACGCCAGCACCTCACCCGTGCCCGCGTGCACCGCGTCCGCGCCACCGGCCACCCGCACCGGCCGCGAGCAGTACCGCGTGTGCTCCACCTGACGCGACCACGACCGCCAGCCGTCCGCGTCCCCGACCCGCGCCACCAGGCCCGCCAGCACCCCGCCGACCGCACCCGCCGCCGCACCCGCCGCAGCCGCCCCGCTCACCCGCCGGGACGCCACCGGCACCACCGGCCGACCGCTACTCGCCACGACCGCCCCCAGGCCCACCCGGGGCCGCGTCCGCGCCGTGCCGACCCCGCGCCGCGTACCCGTAGACGAAGCGCCACAGGCACCACATCAAGGCGTAGTGGTCCGGGCTGTCGTCCTCCACCGCCGGGAACCCCGCCGCCGTCAGCACTTCGCCGACCTCACGCACCACCTCCGGCCCGAACCGGTCGTCACGCCCGCCCGCCGGGCGCTCCACCGGGTACACCCGACCCGCCGCCGCGTCGGCGCACGGGCACACCCGCTCCGCCGTCACTTTCGCCATGCGTCCACCCCTCAGGAAGGAAGGAGCCCCACGCGGCCGGGCACACTGCCGCCGCCCCGCCACGCGAGGCCCCAGGAAGAAGGAGAGAAAAGAAAGAGAGGAGAGAGAGGGACCTAGATCCACTCGTCCCCGGCCACCAGCCGCCGCAGCGCCGCCCCGCGCGCCACGATCGACCGGATGTCGTGATCGTCCAGGTAGAAGGATTTGATCTTGCGCGGATGCGTGCCCTCAGCGTGCAGCCAGCCCACACCCCGGGTGCGGATATCGATATCGGTCGCGGAGTAGCCCGCCGACGCCATACCCCGGCCGAGAATGGTGTCGCTCGCGTCCGGGGTGGTGCACCGCATCGCCCACCGCACCGCCATCAGGTCCCGCCACCCGGTCGGCACCACATCCCCCGACGGGCGCTGCGTCGCTTCCACCGCCACGATCCGCGCCGCCCGACCCCGCGCCACCAGGTCCGTACCGAGCGCGTTGAAGTGCTCCCGAGCCGCCTTGTTTTCGTGAGCGGAGTAGAACCGAAGTTCGTCGGTCGCCGCCAGGATCACCGGACCGTCTTCCGGCCGCAGCACCCGCCGCCCCGCCGACGCCAGCAGGTCATAGCGCCTGTCCATCTCCTTGATCAGGTCCTCTTTCTGTGCGATCGCTTCGTCAATGTTGGTGTAGGCGATCCGGGTCAGCACCGGCCGCCACAGCGCCAGCTCAACGCGCTTGGCGTCCCACCCCCAGATCTGCGCGTAGGGGTCAAGGGCCGCCGCCGCCAGCAGCAGCGAGAGCGCCACGCTCTTGCCCGCCTCCGGTTCGCCGCCGATGAGCAGGTTCTTGCCGGGCAGCCGCACCGTCACCGGGTCGCCCATGTCGTCCACGCCCAGCGGCACGCCGTCACGGTGAAGGTTGCGCTGTGCGCCACCGGCCCACGGCCAAGGGATCGGCAGGCTGACCGCCGGATCATCAGGGTTGGCGAACGGGTCTCTTCTCACGATGTCCACGTGCGCCAGGTCCGCGCGGTCCACGTCTTGCGCCACCCGGACCTCACGCACCCGCAGCACCGCCGCCACCCGGCCCCGCTCGTCGTCCAGCTCAGCGACCACCGCGCCGCGCGGCACCCGCACCAGCAGCCGATCACCCGCAGGCACCGACCGGTGCCGCACGATGCGCGGGATACGGTCATTGACCGTGGTCAGCCCCGCGAACCGCGCGGCCTGGTCCCAGCGCCGCCGCAGCCGTCCCCGCCGCCAGCACCGCGCCAGCCACCGCCGCGACCACGGCACCGCCACCAGGCCACCGGCCAGGCCGACCGGGGCACCCGCCGCCCCCGGCCAGCCCAGCCGACCCCACCCCGCCAGCGCCACCCCCGCCAGCACCCAGGCCGCCACCACCTCACGCCGCCACAGCCACAGCGGCCGGACCACCCACAGCATCACCGCCGAGCCCGGCGTCAGCCGGGCCCGCACCGGCAGGTCCGGGCGCTGGCGCACCGGGGGCAGACCCACGTGCCCCGGAGCCTCAACGCCGGAGTAGCGGCCCCTGCTCACCAGTGGCCCCCGAGCCCGCCGCCGTGCCGCACCCCCGGCCACCCGGACGTTCCGGCCGACCCGTCCGGCCGCGTCATGTCCGCTTCCGGCACGGCGCGGAGCGTCTCCTCCTCCGCCGCCCGCAGGTCCTCGACCTCACGCGCGGCCCACGCCCGCCAGGCCGAGTCCCGGCGCGCGTGCAGATCGGCCCACACCCGCCCCGGCACCAGGCCCGTGATCCGGCCCAGCACCGGCACCGCCCGCCCCGGCACCCGGCCCGCCGCGTCCAGCGGCGTCCACGCCGACCGGCCGCCCGCCGTCACGTGCAGCCAGCCGTGCGGGGCTGGGCGCTCCGACCCGCCGCGCGGCCCCGGCGCGTCCAGCGTCCCGCACGCCAGCGCCGCCCCCAGCGCCCGCCGCCGCGCACGCTCGCTCACCCGCACCTGCTGCATCCACGTCGGCCCGGCAGGCTCCGTCATGGCGTAGTGCACCCGCACCAGCCCCGCCGCCGCCACGTTGACCACCACCGCGCAGGCCCCGCCCGGCCCGGTCTCCCGCAGCCCGACCGCCACCGCCAGATCCGCCGGGATCTCCGGCCGCCGCCCGCTCACCAACCGCCCGATCACTTGCCGCCGCCCTTCCCGGCCTCACCCTGCGCCGGAGCCACAGCCGGAGCCGGGATCACCCCCGGCATGTCCGGGTCCGGGTCCAGCCGCTCCACCGTCCACCACATGATCGAGTCGCCGCGCTTCTCCATGACGTTGAGCGTCAAGCCCACCGGCCGGACGAAAGCGGTCTGCGCCACGTGCTGCCCCGGGTCGCCGATCACCCCCACCCGGATCGGGGCCGCCCCGGTCTCACCCATCGCCAGCAACCGCACCTGATAGAGGGGCGCGCCGGTCTCCCGGTCGGTCTTGGGCTGACCCGTGTCGAAGTCCCTCCGCTGCTCCGGCGGCTCAGCCACCAGCCACCGCAGCGCCCCCGCGTCGATCTTGAACTCCATCCAGCACCTCCGATGCGCACCAAGCTTGGTGCAGTTGTGTGCATAGGTGTGCCATGCCTGCTCAGAGCGCAAACCCTGACGTTCTAAGTTCGGTACGCTAGGGTGTGTTGCGGAACGGCAAAGATCGCAGGTGGCGCAGGGTGCGCAAGAGGACGGAGTGGCCGGAATGGGACAGGGTCCGAAGTTTGGCCGCAGGCCAGCCGAGCCCGTGAAGAACACGACCGGCAGCAACCCGACCCTGTACGCCGATATCCGGGACACGGTGATTGACGAGATCCGCGCGGGCTTGTATCCGTCCGGGGCCCTGCTGCCCAGCAACGCGCAGATCCAGAAGCGATGGAAGGTCAGCAGCCGCGTCAGCCGCCGCGTACTGGCCGAGCTGGAAGAGGCCGGATGGGCGACCTCAGCGGGCACGCGCGGCTACATCGCCGCCTCCGGACCCTCCGGCCGCCAGATCTCCGCCGCCGAACTCACCATCCCCGACGATCACCGCCAGGTGGCCGCCGTTCCGCTCGGCCCCACCGACAGCAGCGGCCACCCCATCCCGCGCCCCCTGCACACCGTCCCCATCCACGGCTACCTGCCCGCCGAGCTGACCACCGTGCAGCGTGTGACCGTCACCGTCGAGCCCGCCCCGCCGGAGATCGCCGCCGCGCTCGCGCCGATCACCCCCGGCACCCCGGTCCACGTGCGCCGCCGCGTGGTCACCGACCCCACCGGCCGCGTCCCCGTCGAACTGCGCGCGTCCTACCTGCCCGACCTCAGCCCTGACCACCCGCTCGCCCAGCCCGCCGCGACCGGCGAACCGTGGCCCGCCGCGCTCGCCCACCACACCCCCCAGCCCCTCAGCCCGCCCGAGTGCGTCATCACCGCCCGGCCCGCCGACCCGCGCGAGGTGCGCGCGCTCGCCCTACCCCCGTACGCATGGGTCCTGACCCGCGCCGCCACCACCCACACCACCACCGGCCAGCCCATCGACTGCACCCTGTCCATCTGGCCCGCCGACCACACCCGAGTGCACGCCGCCCCGCCCGCCTAGGCGATGCGCCGGGCAGCGGCCCCCACCAAGGCGCGGCCGGAGCGCGCCGGCCACCGATCTTCGATCGCCCCTCCGGGGTGGCTACGCCAGTGGACGGCCCCCTCTACGTAGTCGACCAGTGGGGCCGCGGCCCTTCACCCTTCGCCCCACCGCAGCCAGCCCGCCAGCATCCCCACCGCCGCCGCCGGGTCGTCGCTGGGAGCCAGCCGCCCGGCCCGGCCACCGCTGAAACACCAGGTTCCGCCGGGCACCCGTGGCGCTTCCAGTTCGATCCAGTCACCGGCCACGCTGCCGCCGTCCTGCGTCGTACCGCGCCCCAGCCACAGCACCGGCGGGCACTGCGCGCCCAGCAACCGCCCGCTCCACCCCCGCGCCTCCGCCACCACGCGCAGCCGCTCCAGCAGATCCACCGCCGCCAGATGCGCCGCCGCGTGAGCCGCCCCGTTCCCCGGCATGTCCACCGTCTCCAGCGCCCGCATGATCCGTATCTCCGAGAGGGCACCGATGTTCCGCACATCGCGCAGCTTCCCGGACTCCACCAGCTCCACCAGGTCCCCCACCGTGGCCGAGTGGCCCAGCTCCGACACCAGCCGCGACGTGATGCGCTCACCCAGGCCCAGCCGCCGCAAGCCACTGTCCACCGTCACACTTGCGATCATCAGTTGTCTCCCTTGTGGGTCTTGCGAGGTGCGCCGTGCACCTCAGCCAGCAGGTCAGCCGCCGTCGCGGGAGCGTCGCCGGGTGCCAGCAGCCCGCCCATGCCGCTGGCGATCCACCAGCCCGCGCGCCCCTCCACCACCGACACCGCGTCGCGCTTCTGCGCACCGCGCAGCCACACCAGCAGGCGCGGCGGGCACCTGGTCAGCTCCTCCACCACCAGCCAGCCCCGACCCCGCAGGAGCACCGCGAACCGCTCCAGCCGCGCGGCCATCTCCGCGTGCTCCGCCGCGTGATCGCCCACGGAACGTGCGGGCACCGCGTCCGGCTCCTCCGCCAGCAGCCCCACCGCACGCAGCGCCGCGCACACCTCCTGCTCCCGGTCCGCCCCGATGCCCCGCACCTCCCGCAGCGCGTCACGCTCGACCAGCTCCACCACCTCACCCAGCCGCGCATCCACCCCCAGCCGGTAGGCCAGCGCCCGCGCCACGTGCGCCGACACCCCCAACCGGTGCACGGGCTCATCCGGAGACAGCACGATCACTCCCCGCATCGGGTCTTCACCTCGAACCAGACCGTCACCCGCCGCTGCGGTTCCGGGCCGGTCATCACGCCCCAGGCGTCCGAGAGCCCGTCCACCATCCGCAGCCCCCGCCCGCTCAGCGACTCCAGGTCGGGCGACTCCAGGCGCGGGACGGACGCGGCGAACCCGTCGTCCAGCACATCCACCCGCAGCCGCCCCGCCGACGCCCGCACCATCACCCCCAGCGAGCCGTTCACCCACCCCGACGCCGAGTAGCGAACGGCGTTGCCCAGAACCTCGCCCGCCATGATCTCCACGTCATCCACCAGCGGCGATCCCTCGCCCAGGTACGCCACCGCGCACTCACGCACGAACGCCCGCGCTTCCCCCAGGCGCGGAGCGCCGCCAGGGGTGTAGACGATCCGCGCCGACACCGAGCCGCCGCCGCCTTCGCAGCGCTTCACGACAGCGCCGCCCGGATCTCAGCCGCCACGGACATGGAGTCCTCCACCCACGCCACCCGGTCCCGTGCCCAGTGGAAGACCCACTTCTCGCCGTGGTCCCCGCACAACACCGCCAGCGGCTTGCCCGACGGACGCGGCACCGTCAGCACCGCCTCACCACTCCCGGCCATGGACAGCGACGACCCCACACCCAGCAACCGGAGGTCGCGCATCAACCGCGTCAGCGCATTCAAACGCTGGCCCGTCGCGTAGAGATCTCCGTCCGGCTGCCACCGCACCCGCAGATCGTCAGCCGGGTGCGCAAGCACCGGGCAAACGTTTGAGGGGATGGGCTGTCCATGCATGGGAGATCACCACCGCAAGTCGGTGTTTTTGTGCCGTCTGGACACTGGCCGATGCCGGAGACTGACATGCTGTACGTCTACGGCTCTTGCAACGTAAACGGCATCTTGCAACTCTGCAAGCATCTTGCAGATTTGGACATCGGTCCAGGAGGGAAGGCGGCCATGGCACCCCGTTCCAGCCCAACGGCCCGGCGGCGACGTCTGGCTACAGCCCTGCGCCAGCTCCGCGAAGCGCACGCGAGCAGTCTCGCGGAGGTGAGTGGTGCACTGGGATGGTCCGAATCCAAGCTCAGCCGCATCGAAACCGGCAACACCGGTATCAGGCCCGCTGA